>JBEKBJ010000005.1:0-105821 GCA_050015455.1 Binatia bacterium | reverse complement strand
GCGGGTGACGATCGAGCTGATCACGCCGATCGCGATGGACGAGGGGTTACGGTTTGCCATCCGCGAGGGTGGGCGCACGGTGGGCGCCGGCGTGGTGGCCAAAATCCTGAAATGAAGGGCGGTGAACGCAATCGCTTACCGCATCTTATCATGATAGCCGATGATGATAGTCGAGCCAGGACCGCACGCGCGATAAGCGAGTTATGAACGAAAAGATCAGAATACGTTTGAAAGCGTACGATCACCGCTTGCTGGATCAGTCGGTGAAGGAGATCGTGGAGACAGTGCGCCAGACCGGTGGCCGCGTCGCCGGCCCGATCCCACTGCCGACACACATAGAGCGGTTCACCGTCAACCGTTCCCCGCATGTGGACAAGAAATCCCGAGAGCAGTTCGAGATCCGGACACATAAACGGCTGCTCGACATCCTCGAGCCGACGCAGCAGACCATCGACGCGCTTGGGAAGCTGGACCTGGCGGCGGGGGTGGACGTGGAGATCAAACTCCAATGACGGTCGCGGCACTCGGTTGTGTCGCGCGCAACAATTCATGCGAATGGTTGGACTGATCGGAAAAAAGCTGGGCATGACCCAGGTCTTCGACGACAAGGGTCAGTTGATCCCCGTGACCGTTATTCAGGCCGGGCCGTGCACGGTGGTGCAAGCGAAGACGGCTGCCTCGGACGGCTATGCCGCCGTGCAGCTGGGCTTCGGCGACAAGAAACCGCAGCGTGCCACCAAGGCCTACCGCAATCATTGCCTGAAGGCCGGCAAGGGCGTGTTCAGCGTATTGCAGGAGTTTCGCGCCCAGGATGGCGAGGTGTATACCATCGGCCAGGAGCTTACCGTGGACTCCATGTTCAAGCCAGGCGACCGCGTCGATGTGAGTGGGACCTCGAAGGGCCGCGGCTTTGCCGGCGTGATCAAACGCCACGGCTTCAGCGGCTTTCCCGGCAGCCACGGGACGCACGAGTACTTCCGCCATGGTGGCTCGATCGGCAACCGCTCTTACCCGGGGCGCGTCTTCAAGGGCAAGCGTATGGCCGGCCAGTACGGCAATGAGCGTACGACCACGCAGAACCTCGAGGTGATTGCGGTGCGCTCGGCTGAGCACATCGTCCTGGTGCGTGGCTGCGTTCCGGGAGCGCGCAACGGCTTCATCGTGGTCCGTCCGGGAGTGAAGGGGGCGCCCCGTGCCTGAGCCAGTCAGCATGCCGATCATGTCGCGGCAAAACGAGGTCGTGGGCGAGATCTCACTGCCGGCTGCGGTGTTCGCCGGCCCGGTGCGCAGGCACCTGCTGTACGAGGCGGTGCGCATGCAGCAAGCAAACCGTCGCGCTGGCACTTCAGCCACCAAGACCCGCGCGTTCGTCAGGGGCGGCGGCAAAAAACCATGGCGCCAGAAGGGCACCGGCCGGGCCCGTGCCGGCAGCATTCGTTCGCCGCTGTGGCGCGGCGGCGCAATCATCTTCGGACCGCAGCCGCGGGACTACTCGTACCGCATTCCTGCGACCGCGCGAAAGGCCGCCCTGCGTTCGGCATTGGCTGCCAAGGCGCGTGAAGGCAAAGTGCTGGTGTTGGATAAGATCGCGTTGGAAGCCCCGAAGACCAAGTTGCTGGTGAAGCTGATGGCGGACCTCAATGTGCAGAGTGCACTAATCGTCGTGCCGCACCGCGATGATAGTCTGGAGCGCGCCGCCCGCAACTTGCCGCTTGTCAAGGTGCTGCGGGCCGAAGGCGCCAATGTGTACGACCTGCTGCGCTACGACCGCCTCATCCTGACGCCGGATGCGGTGCAAGCCCTGAACGGGAGGCTGGCGTGATGAAAGACGTTTATCACGTCATCAGCTCGCCGCTGATCACCGAGAAGGGCACGCTGGTCAATGAGCAAGGCAATCAGTTTGTGTTCCGCGTGCGCCCCGAAGCCAACAAGGTGGAGATCCGCCGCGCGGTCGAGACGCTCTTCAAGGTGAAGGTCGAGAAGGTGCATACCTTGAACTATCTCGGCAAGAAGCGCCGCGTTGGCAAGTCGCTGGGCCAGCGACCGGGCTGGAAGAAAGCCTACGTCACGTTGGCCCAGGGACAGCGAATCGACTTCTTCGAAAGTGTGTAAGTCATGGCTATCCGTCAGCACAAACCGACATCGGCTGGGCGCAGATTTCAGAGCGTGCTCGAATTCACCGAGATCACCAAGAAGGAGCCCGAACGCCGTCTGCTCGCGCCCAAACAGCGCACCGGCGGCCGCAACGCACTAGGCCGCATGACTAGCCGCCATCGCGGTGGTGGTCACAAGCAGCGCTTCCGCATCGTCGACTTCCGCCGCGATAAGGATCTTGTACCAGCTAAGGTGGCGGCCGTCGAATACGATCCGAATCGCTCCGCACGGCTGGCATTGCTGAACTACCTCGACGGCGAAAAGCGGTATATCCTGGCGCCGGTCGGGCTGCGGATCGGAGACTCGGTTGCGGCCGGTGAAGGCGCGGACATCAAGCCAGGCAATGCGATGCTGCTACGGCAGATCCCGACCGGCACGATGGTGCACAATATCGAACTGAAGCCGGGCCGCGGCGCCCAGCTGGCACGCAGCGCGGGCGCGTCCGCACAGCTTATGGCGAAAGAGGGCTCGCAGGCGCTGCTGAAGCTCCCGTCGGGCGAGCTGCGCCATGTGCAGCTCACGTGCCGCGCCACGATCGGTCAGGTGGGTAACGTCGATCATGGAAACATCTCGATCGGCAAGGCCGGACGGAACCGCTGGCGGGGCCGGCGCCCGCATGTCCGGGGTATGGCAATGAACCCCGTCGACCATCCACACGGCGGCGGTGAAGGCCGCTCGAAGGGTAACCATCCGCAGTCACCGTGGGGCCAGCCGGCAAAGGGCTTCAAGACGCGATACAATCCGCGAACCGATCGATTCATCGTGAAGCGGCGGAGCCGCTAGGAGCAGCAGGTGGCGCGTTCAGTTAGAAAAGGGCCGTTCGTGGATGAGCACCTCCTCAAGAAAGTGCGGACAATGAACACCACGCGCGAGAAGCGCGTCATTCGCACCTGGTCGCGGCGCTCGACCGTCACGCCCGAGATGATCGGCCACACGTTGGCGGTGCACAACGGTCGCAAGTTCATCCCGGTGTTCGTCTCGGAGAACATGGTCGGGCACAAGCTTGGGGAGTTCTCACCGACGCGCACGTTTCACGGCCACTCCGGGGACCGCAAAGCGGAAGTAAAAGCGGCGCCCCCGGGCGGTGCGAGAGGGTGAGCATGGAAGCGCGTGCAGTCAGCCGTCATCTTCGGATCGCTCCGCGCAGGGCGCGTGGAGTGGTCGACCTCATCCGCGGCAAGAACGTCGGCGACGCCCTGATGGTCCTCGACTTTCTGCCGCGCAAGGCGGCTCGGCTCGTGGCCAAAACGTTGAAGTCCGTGATCGCAAACGCCGAAAGCCAGCAACGGGTCGATGTCGATCGCCTGTACGTGCGCCGCATCACCGTCGACGGCGGGGCGACCTTGAAACGCTTCATGCCGCGCGCTCATGGCCGCGCCACACCGATCCACAAACGGACCAGTCACATCACCATCGTGGTAGACGAGCGCTAGGGGACGGAATGGGACAGAAGACACACCCGAAAGGATTTCGGATCGGCGTCACCGAGCAGTGGGACTCGAAGTGGTTCGCGCGCCGCGAGTACCCGCAACTGCTGCACGAAGACCTGCGCATCCGCAAGTTCCTCAAGGAACGCCTCTACCATGCCGGCATTTCCAAAGTCGAGATCGAGCGTGCCGCCAACAAGGCCAAGATCAACATTTACACCGCCCGGCCCGGGATCGTTATCGGCAAGAAGGGCGCCGAGATCGAAAAACTGAAAGGCGAAATCGGCCGGCTCACGAAGCGGGAGAGCTTCATCAACATCCACGAAGTGCGACGGCCCGATGTCGACGGCCAGTTGGTGGCGGAGAACGTCGCGCTTCAGCTCGAGCGGCGCGTCGCGTTCCGCAGGGCCATGAAGGAGGCCGTCGGGCGTGCTATGCGGATGGGTGCGCAAGGTGTGCGTATCCAGTGCGCCGGCCGCTTGGGCGGCGCCGAGATTGCCCGCACGGAGTGGTACCGTGAGGGGCGCGTGCCACTGCACACCTTGCGTGCCGATATCAGTTTCGGTTTGGCCGAGGGTAAGACCACCTACGGAGTCATCGGCATCAAGGCGTGGATCTTCCGCGGCGAAGTGCTAACCAAGGAAGAGGAGAAACAACGCGCCGCGGTGGCTGGGTAAGCGAACATGTTAGCGCCGAAGAAAGTCAAGTATCGTAAGATGCAGAAGGGCCGACGCAAAGGCACGGCCGGTCGCGGCGCTACGCTCGCCTACGGCGACTATGGCTTGCAGGCAATCGATCGGGGTTGGATGAGCGCTCGCGAGATCGAGGCCGCTCGCATCGCCTTGACGCGCCACATCAAGCGCGGGGGCCGCGTGTGGATCCGCATCTTCCCGGATAAGCCCCTGACGAAGAAACCGGCCGAAACCCGCATGGGCAAGGGCAAGGGGTCGCCCGAAGTATGGGTCGCCGTCATCAAACCGGGCCGCATCATGTTCGAAATGGAGGGGGTGTCGGAGGAAACCGCGCGCGAAGCCTTCCGCCTCGCGGCGCACAAGCTATCGATCCCGACTCAATTCCGCCAACGGGTGGGCGCCGCTGGAGCCGTCTATGCAAGCTAGCGAGCTGCGCGAGAACAGTGACGAAGAGCTGGCCATGAAGGAACGCGAGCTGAAAGAGTCGCTGTTTCTGCTGCGTCTGCGGCAGAAGACGAATCAGCTGGAAAGCTCGGCCCGCTTGGCCCAAACGCGGCGCGATATCGCCCGCATCAAAACCATTCAGCGCGCGCGTGAACTGGAGAGGGCCCGCTAGTGGAAGAGCTCAGAGGCAAGGCCAAGAGCCGCGAGGGCGTGGTCGTCAGCGATAAGATGGACAAGACCGTCGTGGTGATGGTCGAGCGGCTGGTCCAACACGCGAAGTACAAGAAGCACTTGCGCCGCCGCAGCAAGGTAAAGGCACATGACGAACAGAACCGCTGCGGCGTCGGCGACAGGGTGCTCATCGCGGAGACCCGACCACTGAGTCGCGACAAGCGCTGGACCGTCCGCGCGGTGCTCGAGAAGGCGGTGTGAGGAGGCTCGTCGGCGTGTTCGGCCGGTGTGAACGAAGATGGTGCAGTCGGAAACCGTTTTGGACGTCGCGGACAACTCGGGAGCCCGCAAGGTGCTGTGTATCAAAGTGCTCGGCGGAACGCGGCGCAGGCACGCCTCGCTTGGGGATATCATCGTGGTGTCGGTGAAGGAAGCGATTCCCAACGCGAAGGTGAAAAAGGGCGAGGTCATGAAGGCGGTTATCGTGCGCACCAGCAAAGAGGTTGGGCGCGCCGATGGCTCGTATATCAAGTTCGATTCCAACTCGGCCGTCCTGATCGACAATCAGCGCGAGCCCATCGGCACCCGGATCTTCGGTCCGGTGGCGCGCGAGCTGCGGGCGAAAAAGTTCATGAAGATTCTGTCACTCGCACCCGAGGTGCTCTGAGCCTGAGCTTGGCCATGCACGCACGCATCCGCAAGAACGATACGGTCATGGTGATCACCGGCCGTGAGCGCGGTAAGACCGGTAAAGTCATCCGCGTCATCCCGGAAAGAGACCGCGCCGCCGTGGAGCGTCTCAATATCGTGAAGAGGCACACCAAGGCCCGCGGGCCGCAGAGCCCGTACGGCATCGTCGAGAAGGAGGCGCCGATTCATATCTCCAACCTCATGATCATGTGCGATAAGTGTAACGCCCCGGTGCGCATGGGGAAGCTCCGGCTGGAGGACGGGCGCAGCGTGCGCATCTGCCGGCGCTGCCGCGAGCAGCTCGATAGGTGATCCGATGCCAGCGCGGCTGAGAGAACGCTACCGGAAGGAAGTGCTACCCGGTCTGGTGAAGGAGATGGGGTACAAGAACCGGCTGCAAGTGCCGCGGCTGGACAAGATCGTTGTCAACATCGGTTTGGGAGAGGCTATCCAGAATGCCAAGGCGATGGACCAGGCGGTGAGCGAACTCCAGGTGATTACCGGCCAAAAACCGGTGGTCACGCGCGCCCGCAAAGCCATTGCTAATTTCAAGTTGCGCGAAGGCATGGCCATCGGCTGCATGGTAACGCTGCGGGGCGAGCGCATGTACGAGTTCTTCGATCGGCTTGTGAACGTGGCCCTGCCTCGCGTGCGCGACTTCAAAGGGGTATCGGACGGCTCGTTCGACGGGCGCGGCAACTACGCGCTCGGCGTGCGCGAGCAAGTAATCTTTCCGGAGATCGACCTGGACAAAGTGGAAAAAGTTCGCGGTTTAACGGTGTGTATCAATACCACGGCACGAACGGACGCCGAGGGCAAAGCGCTGCTGCGGGCCCTGGGCATGCCGTTTCGCGCATAGGAGATCCGGTGGCGAAGACGTGTCTGCGAGTGAAGGCCCAACGGCCACCCAAGTTCAAGGTTCGCGCCTACAACCGCTGCCCGCTGTGCGGACGCCCGCGCGCCTTCTATCAACGCTTCCAGATGTGTCGCCTCTGCCTGCGGCTGCTGGCGCGCAAGGGTGAGATCCCGGGTCTGACGAAAGCGAGTTGGTAGGTGATTGCATGGGAATGACCGATCCGATCGCAGATCTGCTCACCCGCATCCGTAACGGCGCGCACGCACGCAAGGAGCAGGTCGATGTGCCGTGGTCGAGGGTGAAGGCACGGCTGGTCGAGCTGCTCACGGCCGAGGGCTTCTTGAAGGAACACAGCATCATCGAACAGAGCGGGCATCGCGTGCTGCGCGTGTGGCTGAAATACGACAGCCAGAACAAACCGGTGATCGCCGGCCTCAAGCGGATCAGCAAACCGAGCCTGCGCGTCTACGTCGGCGCGCGCGAGATCCCGGCGGTGCGCAGCGGCCTTGGCATAAACATCGTGTCGACGCCAGCGGGCATCATCACCGATCGCGAAGCCCGCAAGCGCAACGTGGGCGGCGAGCTGATGTGCTCGGTGTGGTAGGAAGGCATGTCACGTATAGGCAGATTACCGGTGCGAGTTCCGGAAAAGGCGCGGGTCCAGATCATCGACGGCGTGGTGCGTGTCGACGGCCCTAAAGGACACCTCGAACAGCGGCTCCCGACCGGCATCAGTGTTGAAGTGGTCGACGGCATGGTGCGCGTGTCGCGCCACGGCGATACGCGCGAACTGCGGTCGCTGCACGGTCTCGCCCAGCGTCTGATCGCCAATATGGTGCAGGGCGTGCACACGGGGTTCACCCGCACCCTGGAAATCGTCGGGGTGGGTTACCGCGCTGAAAGCCGTGGTCAGGCGTTGCACCTGAGCTTGGGGTACTCGCATCCCATCCTCTTCCAGCTCCCCCCCGGTGTGCAGGCAAAGGTCGACCGCCAAACGGTGATCACGCTCGAGAGCATCGATCGCCAACTGCTCGGCGAAACGGCGGCAACCATTCGCCGCCTGCGGCCGCCGGAACCGTACAAGGGCAAGGGCATCAAGTACGCCGGGGAGGTGCTGCGGCGGAAGGCTGGGAAGGCGGCCGGTGCCGCGGGAGCCAGTTGATATGGCAGTAGCGTTGAAGCGCCTGGCCCGCGTGCGCCGCCAACGGCGTGTGCGCCGCCGCCTGCAAGGCACGGACGAGCGCCCGCGGCTGTGTGTGTTTCGCAGCGGCAAGCACATCTACGCCCAGGTGATCTCCGATCAGACGGGCCGCACCTTGGCAGCGGCCTCCAGCCTTTCGGCGGCGCTCAAAGGGCAGCTGCAGCGGACCGGTAATCGGGAAGCAGCCAAGCAAGTTGGGGCGCTGATCGCTCGTTTGTGCCAAGAGCGCGCTATTCGTGCGGTGGTGTTTGATCGTAATGGTTTCCTGTACCACGGCCGGGTGAAGGCGCTCGCCGACGCGGCGCGCGAGGCCGGGCTGCAGTTCTAACGGAGGCAGAAGGACAAGGCATGGCGGTTTTCCGGGGCAGAGAGCGCATCGAGCTCCACGGCGTCGAGCTGAAGGAGAAGGTCGTCCAGATCAATCGCGTGGCCAAGGTGGTCAAAGGCGGCCGGCGTTTCAGCTTCAGCGCGCTGGTGGTCGTGGGCGACAACGCTGGCCGGGTCGGACACGGTCTCGGCAAAGCCAACGAGGTGCCCGAAGCGATCCGCAAAGCCATCGAGCGGGCGAAGAAGAGCCTGGTCGCCATTCCCATCGTCGACGGCACCATCCCCTACGAAGTGCAGGGCCGCTATGGCGCCGGACATGTGCTGTTGCGGCCGGCGGTTGACGGCACCGGCGTCATCGCGGGCGGCGGCGTGCGTGCGGTCGTCGAGCTGGCGGGCGTGCGTAACGTGCTCACCAAGTGCATCGGATCCAACAATCCGCACAACATGGTCAAGGCTACTATGCGGGCTCTCGGTGAGCTGCGGCTGCCCGAAGATGTCGCCAACCTGCGCGGCAAGTCGCTCGAGGAACTTCGCGGGTGAACGCCATGGCCGAACTCAGCATGCTGAAAGTGAGGCTCGCCCGCAGTCCGATCGGCTGCACGCGGCGGCAAAGGCAGACGCTGCGTGGGCTCGGCCTGACGCGGATGGGTAAGGCCGTCATCGTTCATGACAACGAAGCGACCCGTGGTCGGATCCGCGCCATCGCCCATCTCATCGAGGTGAAGAGCTGAATGAACCTCAGTGATCTTACGCCAGCGCCAGGGGCAACCAGGGGCCGCAAGCGGTTGGGCCGCGGCCCCGGCTCCGGCCACGGCAAAACCTCAGGCCGCGGTCACAAGGGCCGAGGCTCGCGCTCCGGCGGCAACACACCACCAGGCTATGAGGGCGGCCAGATGCCGCTGCAACGCCGCCTGCCGAAACACGGATTCCGAAATCCGTTTCGGCAGGAGTTCACGATCGTCAATCTCGGCCAGTTGGAAGAGCGCTTCGAGGCGGGCACGGTCGTCGATGCCGAGGCGTTGCGTGCGAAGGGATTGGTGCGCGGCCACAAACGTCCCATAAAGGTTCTTGCCGACGGCACCTTGACAAAGCCCTTGACAGTCAAAGCCGACAAGTTCAGCGCTGCTGCCATCCAGCGGCTCCAGGCCGCCGGCGGCGCTGCAGAGGTCGTGCAGCGTGGTTGAAGGTTTCCAAAACGCATCGAGAATCCCCGAGCTGAGGCGGCGCATCCTGTTTACCTTCGCCATGCTCGCGGTGTACCGCATCGGCGTCGCCATCCCCACCCCGGGGATTGACGGTAAAGCCCTGGCCGCCTTCTTCGAGCAGGCCCGGAACACCATGTTCGGACTGGTGAACTTGTTTTCCGGCGGCGCGCTGGAGCGCTTCTCCATCTTCGCCCTCGGCATCATGCCGTACATCAGTGCTTCGATCATCCTCCAGCTGCTCACTGTGGTGATTCCCTATCTTGAGCGGCTGTCGAAGGAGGGCGAGGCGGGCCGGCGCAAGATCACGCAGTACACGCGCTATGGCACCGTGCTTTTGTCGGTCGTGCAGGGGCTGTTCATCAGCGTCGGCATCGAGAAAATCGAGGCGCCTGGCGGCGGCTCCGTGGTCTTTAACCCGGGCTGGAGCTTTCGCGTGATGTCCGTGCTAACGCTGACCGCTGGTACGGTGTTCATCATGTGGCTCGGCGAGCAGATCTCCGAACGCGGCATCGGCAACGGCATCTCGCTGATAATTTTCGCCGGTATCGTTGCGTCCTTCCCCTCGGCGGCGGCGACCACGGTCGAGTTCGTGCGCGAGGGCGAGATGGGCATCCTTGTGCTCGTGGGCCTGCTCGCCCTTATGATCCTGGTCATCGCGTTCATTATCTTCATGGAGCGCGGACAGCGGCGAGTCCCGGTGCAATACGCCAAACGCGTCGTCGGCCGCCGCATGTACGGCGGCCAGAGCTCGCATCTGCCGCTGAAAGTGAACACCTCGGGCGTCATCCCACCAATTTTCGCGTCGTCGCTGCTGGTCTTTCCTGGCACCATCACCCAATTCATCGACAATCCGTGGGTGCGCAGCGTCGGTGAGTACCTGATGCCGGGCAGCTTGTTCTATGATCTGCTCTACATCGGCCTCATCATTTTCTTTTGCTACTTCTACACGGCGGTCACCTTCAATACGGCTGATGTTGCCGACAACATGAAGAAGTTCGGCGGCTACATTCCCGGGATCAGGCCGGGGCAGCGCACCGCCGAGTACATCGATCGGATTCTGGTTCGTATCACCCTCGGGGGAGCCCTGTACGTCGCGGCGGTGTGCGTCTTGCCTTCGATCTTGATACGGCGCTTCAACGTGCCGTTCTATTTCGGCGGCACGGCGCTGTTGATTGTTGTCGGTGTGGCGTTGGACACCGTTGGTCAAATCGAGACCCATATGCTTACGCGCAGTTATCAGGGCTTCATGCGCCGGGGACGGCTGCGGGGGAGGCGCGGATAAGGAGATATGCTCATGCGAATGATCTTGATGGGTCCGCCGGGCGCGGGCAAGGGGACGCAGGCGAAGGTGTTGGCGCAGCGGTTCGGCATCCCACATGTTTCGTCGGGGGATTTGCTGCGCGACGCCGCAAGACGCCGAACGCCTATGGGAGTGCAAGCCAAGCGCTACATGGATCGGGGGGAGCTGGTGCCGGACAACATCCTGCTCGGTGCCATCGAGGAGCGTCTGCACGAGCCCGATTGTGCCACTGGGTTCATTCTGGATGGGTTCCCACGCACCCTCGCACAGGCGGAGGCGTTGGATAATATGCTGGCCGGCATGGGCGCCAAGCTGGAGAACGTGATTAGTATCAGAGTGCCGCGCGACGAGGTGGTTAAACGGATCAGCGGCCGGCGGACGTGCCGAAACTGCGGTGCCCTCTACCATGTTATCTTCGATCCGCCGACCAATCCCGGGCTCTGCAATAAGTGCAACGCCGAACTCTTTCAACGCGACGACGATCAAGAGGACACCGTCCTGGCACGCTTGGAAGTGTACGAACGCGCCACGGCACCGTTGTTGGACGCCTACCGGCGGGCCAGCGTGCTGCGCGAGGTGAATGGCATCGGCAGCCAGGATCAAGTGCTGGCGCGGGTTCTGGAGCAGGTGCAAACCGGCGGATGATATCCCTGAAGTCCCCCCGCGAGATCGAGGTCATGCGCGCTGCCAATCTGATCGTTGCTGAAGTGCTGGCGCAACTGCGCGAGCACGTACGCCCGGGTGTGACCACTGCGGAGTTGGACCGGATTGCTGAAGAGTTGACACGCCAGCGCAGCGCCGTGCCGGCGTTCAAAGGGTACGAGGTCAACGGCCGTGTGTTTCCCAAGAACGTGTGCATCTCGATCAACGAGGAGATAGTGCACGGCATTCCCTCTCAGAAACGCGCGCTGCAGAAAGGGGACATCGTCGGCATCGATTTCGGCGTCCGCTATCAGGGACTCTACGGTGATGCGGCGATCACGGTCGCTGTCGGCCAGACGGATACTGAGTCGCAGCGGCTGATGCAGGCCACGCACGAAGCGCTGTGGGCCGGGATCGAGCAGGTGCGGGTGGGTCACCGCCTCGGCGATGTTTCCGCCGCTATTCAGGAACGCGCTGAGCGTGACGGCTTCTCCGTTGTGCGCGAATTCGTTGGGCACGGCATCGGCAAACGATTGCATGAAGAGCCGCAAGTGCCTAATTTTGGTACACGTGACCGCGGCGTTCGCCTGCGCGAGGGCATGGTTCTGGCGCTTGAACCGATGGTCAACGCGGGCGGCGCAGACGTGACCATCAAAGAGGATGGGTGGACGGCGGTGACCCGAGACGGCAGCCGTTCGGCTCATTTCGAGCATTCTGTGGCGGTGACGGAAACAGGACCCTATGTGCTCAGCCAGCCATAGGTGCGGAGCGTGCAATGAAAGTGCGGGCATCGGTAAAGCCAGTGTGCAAGAAATGCAAGGTCGTCCGGCGTGCGGGCGTGGTGCGGGTGCTGTGCAGCAACCCGCGTCACAAGCAGCGTCAGGGCTGACAAGGAAGCGGAGCGAGTAGATGGCCCGTATCGCGGGAGTGGACCTCCCACGCAACAAGCGCATGGAAGTGGCCTTGACGTACATTCACGGCATCGGCCGCTCATCAGCCCGCAACATTTTGGCGCAGGCCGGCGTCGATTTGAGCAAGAAGACGGACGCCATTGCCGACGAGGAGCTGGTCAAGCTGCGGCAGCTGATCGATGGCTACAAGGTCGAAGGCGATCTCCGTCGCGAGGTGGCAGTGAACATCAAGCGGCTGATGGATATCGGTTCGTATCGTGGCCTGCGGCACCGGCGCAACCTGCCGCTGCGGGGTCAGCGCACGCACACCAACGCGCGCACCCGTAAGGGTCCGCGACGTGCCATTGCCGGCAAGAAGACAGCACCGCCGAAGGGATAGAAGGGCACGAGGATCAGGCGCAATGGCGAAAGAGACCGAAGACACGACCAAGCCGGCGGACAAGACGGCGACCGAAAAGACGGCGGCGCCAAAGCGGCGCAAGGTCAAGAAGCTGGTGAGCGAAGGCGTGGCCCACATTCACTCGACTTTCAACAACACGATCATCACCATTACCGATCCGGTGGGCAACGTCGTCGCCTGGTCGAGCGCGGGGTCGGTGGGCTTCAAGGGCTCACGCAAAGGAACGCCTTTCGCCGCCCAGCTGGCCGCGGAGAACGCCGCCAAGAAGGCTATGGAGTACGGCGTGCGCACAGTTCAGGTGTTCGTGAAAGGACCTGGCGCCGGCCGTGAATCGGCGCTGCGTTCGCTGCAAGCGTCGGGTTTCGCCGTCAGCGTGATCAAGGACGTTACCCCGATCCCACACAATGGCTGCCGGCCGCCGAAACGGCGGCGTGTATGACAGCAGGAGGATAAGTTTGGCGCGAGATACTGGAGCAGTTTGCCGGCTGTGCCGGCGCGAGGGTTTGAAGCTCTTCCTCAAGGGAGAGCGCTGCTATACTGACAAATGCGCCATCGAGCGGCGTAACTATCCGCCGGGGGAGCACGGCCAGGGACGGAGCAAGTTCTCCGAGTACGCGGTGCAGCTGCGCGAAAAACAAAAAGTGAAACGGATTTATCGCCTAATGGAACGACAGTTCCATCGCTACTTCGTCATGGCCGAGACGGCACGCGAGATCACCGGCGAAAAACTTCTGCTGCTGCTGGAGCAGCGCATGGACAACATGATCTACCGTATGGGCTTCGCCACCTCCCGCGCCGAGGCGCGCCAACTTGTCCGCCACGGACACTTCCTGGTCGACGGGCGCAGGATGGATATCCCCTCGTATCTGCTCAGACCCGGGCAGGTTGTGAGCGTGGCCGAACGCAGTCGCTCGCTCGCCCGTATCCTCGAAGCACTGGAACAAGCCGAACGTCGGGGTGTGCCGGACTGGCTCGAGGTGCAACGCGAGGCCTTTACGGGCCGCGTCAGGGCGCTCCCCACCCGTGCCGACCTCACCATGCCGATCAACGAGAAGTTGGTCGTGGGACTCTATTCGAAGTGAGGAGGGATCTCTGACGAATGCCGACGGAGGTTCGAACAATGTTGCCTCAACGTAACTGGCGGGATCTGATCAAGCCGAAGAAACTCGAAGCCGAAGACAAGTCGCTGACGGCGACCTACGGGAAGTTCGTGGGCGAGCCGTTCGAACGTGGCTTCGGCGTCACCATCGGCAACTCGCTGCGACGCATTCTACTGTCCTCGCTCCAGGGCGCGGCGATCAGCGCCGTGCGCATCCGCGGCGTTCTGCACGAGTTCTCGACCCTCCCCGGGGTGCGCGAGGACGTCACCGACCTAGTCCTCAACCTCAAGGAGGTTCGCCTCAAGCTCCACGACGGCACCGAGGAAATCGCTCGCATCGAAGCCAAGGGCGACGGCGAGGTCAAGGCTGGTGACATCAAGGCTGGACCGAACTTGGAGATCCTCAATCCCGATCTGCACCTCGCCAGCCTCTCCAAAGAAGGCAAGCTGGAGATGGACCTGACCATCAGGACCGGCCGCGGCTACGTGCCCGCGGAGCGCAACAAGGACGAGAACGCCCCGGTCGGCACCATCCCCATCGACGCCATCTTTTCGCCCATCCGCAAAGTGAACTATACCGTGACCAACGCTCGCGTCGGCCAGCGGACCGACTACGACCGCCTCAACCTCGAGGTCTGGACCGATGGCAGCGTGCGCCCGGACGATGCTGTCGCTTATGCGGCGCGCATCCTGCAGGACCAGCTTTCGATCTTCATCAACTTCGAAGAGGCCCCAGAGCCCGCCGAAGGCGCCGAGGAGGGCCACCCCGGACTCAACGAGAACTTGTTCCGCAGCGTCGCCGAGCTGGAGTTGTCGGTACGCTCGGCCAACTGCCTGCAAAACGCTGGCATCAAGTATATCGGCGAGCTGGTGCAGAAAAGCGAGGCCGAAATGCTGAAGACGAAGAATTTCGGCCGCAAGTCGCTGAATGAGATCAAAGAGATCCTGCGCGAGATGGGGCTCGATTTCGGCATGCGTATCGAGAACTTCCCCGCTCGAGCCGAACTCGACCGCCGCATAGCCAAAGACAAGGAGACCGCCTGAAGCAACTTCAGGGTCGATCGAGAACTGAAAGCTCCGAGATGCTGCTATGAGACACCTGAAGGCGGGACGAAAGCTCAACCGCACCCCGGCGCACCGCAAGGCGCTGTTCCGCAACCTCGTGACTTCGCTCATTGAGTACGAGCTCGTGCATACCACTGACGCGAAGGCTAAGGAGCTGCGGCGCATCGCCGACCGCATGATCACGCTGGGCAAGCGGGGCACGCTGCACGCGAGGCGCCAGGCGCTGTCCTACGTCCGCAGCCAAAGCGCGGTGAGCAAACTGTTCGGAGAGGTCGCGGTGCGCTTTCGTGAGCGCCCCGGCGGCTACACGCGCATCATCAAGCTGGGGCACCGTCACGGCGATGCGGCGCCAATGTCCGTTATCGAGTTGACGGATCGTGGTGAAACGGCCAAGGCCGAGGCCGAGCGCAAGCGCGAGCGCCGCATGCGGCGCGCCGAGCAGAAAGCCACACCACCGGCCAGGCCGCCCCTAGGCTGAAGCGAGCAGCGGCGCTTCAGGAAAGTCCCGGCGAAGGGGAAAGAGACAGCTGGCAGCTGGCGGCAGCGGCACAGGCGAGCTTCCGGGCACGCGCTTCATTGCGAGCATCGCTACTTCAGCCCATTCCCCCAGCGGCCGCGACCGGGTAGTTTGCAGCTGTGGATGCTCGGCAATTCTCACTGCTCAAGAACGGACTCGGGCTGCTGTGCATCGCGGCGGCCGTTTTGTCGCACTGCTGTGTCGCGGCGGCCTCGGACGATGAGCTCAGCGGACCCGTGGCCGCGATCGAGGATCTCGATCGGCTGTGGGCCGAACGCGCCAGTCCGGACGCGGTTGAGCGTGCGGTCACGCTCGGCGCGCGATCCTTGACGCTGCATCCGTCGAGCTACGAGCTGGCGTGGCGGCTGGCGCGGGCCTACTGGCGTAAGGGCGATCTGATGATGGATAAAGCGACCCGTCGCGAGGCGTACGCCACCGCGCAACGGTATGCTAAGACCGCCGTTAAGCTCGACGCGGCTAGGGTTGAAGGTCACTGCTATTACGCGCTAACTACCGGCGACTACGGCGGCACGCTCGGCTTGGTCGGCGCCGCTACAGAAGGGATCGGGTCAACCTTCGAACGGGAGATCACGCGGGCCTACGGCATCAACCGTGACTTCGACAACGGCAGCCCCATGCTGGCACTGGGCCGGTACTACTTCGAGCTGCCGTGGCCGATGCGTGATCTCGGGAAGTCGCGTCGCTACTTGGAAGAGTTGAAGCAGCGCCATCCCGATGTGCTGTTGGGCCGCCTCTATCTGGCCGAGACGGATCACGCGCTAGGGGATGATGTGGCGGCGCGGCAAGAGCTTCAATACGTGCTCAGCCACGACCCCGTGCGCGAGCGAGCCGTGGAGGAACGCGACATCAAGACCGACGCCGAGCAGCTTATGCGGGAATGGTTCGGCACGACCCCCGCACCGCCGCTGATGTGATACTAGTACGGATTCGGGGGCTAGAACCGCCGCCGCCGCCATTGACTTTGCGACGCGGTCAGGCTAAACGATCCTGCAACCGAGCCGCCCCGTATCCGCGGCAGTAACCTTTAAGCTGGTCCAGCGAGGCCAGGAAGGGCAATGATGAAGTTCTCATTTCCCATACGGAGCATGTAAGACCTCCTCGGTCACTGAGGAGGTCTTTTTGTACCTATGATGGCAGCCAACGAACGCGTCGTCATGGATGCGCAGGCGATCGAACGAGCGCTCGCCCGGGTGGCGCACGAGGTGCTTGAGCACAACAAGGGCACCGAGGGACTGGCGCTGGTGGGCATCCGCTCGCGCGGCGTGCACCTCGCCGCGCGCCTGCGCGACAAGATTCAGGCGATCGAAGGGGTCAAGGTCCCCACCGGCATCATGGACATCACCCTCTACCGGGATGACCTCAGCCGCAGCAAGCAGCAGCCGGTGGTGAAAGGGACCCAGATTCCCTTCGCCATAGAGGACATGCACGTCGTCCTCGTAGATGATGTCCTCTACACCGGCCGCAGCGTCCGTGCGGCGCTCGACGCGCTGATGGATTTGGGCCGGCCGCTGCAGGTGCAACTTGTCGTGCTGATCGACCGCGGCCACCGCGAGTTGCCGATTCGCGCTGACTACGTAGGTAAGAATCTACCAACCGCCGTCACCGAGTCGGTCGAGGTCCGACTCAAGGAGAGCGACGGGCATGACGAGGTCGTCATCGCCCGCGCCGAGGAGCGCTAAGATGCCCTTCACACATCGCCATATGCTCGGGCTCGAAGGTGTCAGCAAGGAAGAACTCCTCTACCTGCTCGACACGGCGAAGTCCTTCAAGGAGATCTCGGAGCGCAACATCAAGAAGGTGCCCACGCTACAAGGAAAGACGGTGGTGGCGCTCTTCTACGAGGCCAGCACGCGCACGCGCACCTCCTTCGAGATCGCCGCCAAGCGCATGAGCGCCGACTTCGTCAACCTCTCGTCCGCGACCAGCAGCGTAACGAAAGGGGAGACCCTGCTTGACACGGCGCGCAACCTGGCCGCCATGCGACCGGATGCCATCGTCATCCGACACCCCGCCTCGGGCGCGCCGCATTTCCTGGCCGCCCGCCTCGAGTGCCCGATCGTCAACGCCGGCGACGGCGCCCACGAGCACCCGACGCAAGCGATCCTCGATTTGCTCACCATCCGCGAACGCAAGGGGCGCTTGAACGGCCTCACGGTGGCGATCATCGGCGACATCCTGCACAGCCGCGTGGCACGCTCGGACGCCTTCGCCTTGAATGCGCTCGGCTCCTCAGTGCGCTTCGTCGGACCGCCGACGTTGCTGGTACCGGAACTGCGCGCCTGGGGCGATGTGACGACGGACCTCCACGAGGGGGTGGGCGATGCCGACGTCATCATCATGCTGCGGATCCAACTGGAACGACAAGGCAAGAACTTCTTTCCCACGGTTGATGAATACTCGCGCTACTTCTGCCTGACGCAACGCGCGGTGGCGCGAGCCAAACCCGACGTGATCATCATGCATCCCGGCCCGATAAACCGCGGTGTGGAACTCGCCAGCGACGTCGCTGACGGGCCGTACTCCGTCATCATGGAGCAGGTGACCAACGGCGTCGCGGCGCGTATGGCCGTGCTCTACCTCCTGATCAACCGCCCGCGGGAGGCGGATATTGAAGCCGAAAGCGGCACGCAGGCTGCGACCGAAGCAGAAGCCGCGACCCCGCGGTTGCGAAGGAGGGTAGGGTGAGCGGCGATCTACTCATTCGTGGCGGTACGGTCATCGATCCTGCGAGCGGGATCCACGCGCGCCGAGACGTGTTGGTGTGTGACGGCAACATTGCTGCTGTTTCGGAGAAGATCGACAACGAAGGCGCGGGCGGCGCAACGGTGATCGATGCCCAGAACTGTCTGGTGTTGCCGGGCCTCATCGATATGCACGTCCACCTGCGTGAGCCGGGATACGAGTACAAGGAGACCATCGAGACCGGTACGCAGGCGGCGGTCGCGGGCGGATTCACCACGGTGGCGTGCATGGCCAACACCGATCCGGTAAACGACAGCGCAGCGGTGACCGAGTACATCCGCGAACGTGCCAAGGCGGCCGGCCTCGCCCGCGTGTATCCCATCGGCGCGGTCTCCAAGGACCTCAAGGGCGAACAGCTGGCGGAGATCGGTGAGATGCACTGCGCCGGGATCGTTGCGGTGTCGGATGACGGCATGCCGATCATGAACGGCGGCCTGATGCGCCACGCGCTGGAATACACGGCCATGTTCGGTTTGCCCGTGATCGTTCACGAAGAGGACCGCTCGATCGCGGCAGATGGCGTGATGAACGAGGGCGCGGAATCGCTCCGGCTGGGGCTGAAGGGGATACCGTCGGCGGCGGAAGAAGCGATGGTCGCGCGCGACCTCGCCCTCCTGGCGCGCACGGGCGGGCGCCTGCACATCGCGCACGTCAGCACCGCGGGCGCTGTGGAGTTGATCCGGGCAGCCAAGCGGCGGCAGTCGCCGGTAACCGCGGAAGTGACGCCGCATCACTTCAGCCTCACCGAAGCGGCCGTGGCAGGCTACAACACCCACGCCAAGATGCATCCGCCGCTGCGCGCCGAGCACGATGTCGAGGCGGTGCGCCGAGGTCTCGCCGACGGTACCATCGACGCGATCGCCAGCGATCACGCACCACATCACCGCGATGGAAAAGAGGTCGAGTTCGATCGGGCGCTCAACGGCGTGGTGGGACTGGAGACAACGCTGGCGCTCGCCTTGCGGATGGCGGAGGAGGCTAAGATCCCGCTGGATGTCGTCATTGCTGCGATGACCGTCAACCCGGCCCGCATTCTCGGCCTGCCGCTCGGTACCCTGGCACCTGGAGCCACGGGGGACGTCACGATCGTCGACCCGACACGTCGCTGGACGGTGCAGGCGTCCCGTTTCCGCTCCAAGGGCCGCAGCACGCCGTTCGAAGGGATGGAGCTGCAAGGACAGGCCATCGTGACCATCGTCGGCGGCCGTGTGGTCTGGCGCGCGGAAGGTGCATGAAAGCCCTCCTGGCGCTGGCGGACGGCACCGTGTTCGAGGGCGTCAGCTTCGGTGCGTCCGGCGAGGCCAGCGGCGAAATCGTCTTCAACACCTCGATGACCGGGTACCAGGAAATCCTCACCGACCCGTCGTACTGCGGCCAGTTGGTTGCGATGACATACCCGGAAATCGGTAACGTCGGCATCAACGAGGAAGACGTCGAATCCTGGAAGCCGTTCGTTCAGGGCTTCATCGTCAAGGAGTACTGGGAACGTCCCAGCAATTGGCGGGCGCAGCGGAGTCTGGGAGCGTACCTGCGCACGCATGGCATTCCCGGCATCCAAGGCATCGACACGCGCGCTCTGGTCCGCCACATCCGCACCCACGGCGCGCAGGAAGGCGTGATCTCGACGGTCGATCTGGATCCGGCCGGCCTCGTGGCGAAAGCGCGCGCGTTGCCGGGCCTGATCGGACGCGACCTTGTCAAAGAGGTCACGTGCAAAGCGCCCTATGATTGGGATGAAGGACTGTGGAAACTGGATGGAGGCTATGAAAAGCAACCGGTCAGGCGTCCAAGGCCCAAAGCCGCGGCTCGCGCCGCCAAAGTCCCGCTCGTTGTCGCCTACGATTTCGGGATCAAACGAAATATCCTGCGCAATCTCGTCGGCGTGGGCTGCTGCGTGCGCGTCGTTCCAGCCACGACCAGCGCGCAAGAAGCTCTTGCGCTGAATGCGGAGGGCATCTTCCTGTCAAACGGCCCCGGCGATCCGGATGTCGGCCCCTACGCCGGCATTGTGCGTAACCTGATCGGGAGAAAACCCATCTTCGGCATCTGCCTGGGACACCAGATCCTGGGCCTTGCACTGGGCGGGCGCACGTACAAGCTGAAGTTCGGCCACCACGGCGGCAACCAGCCGGTCATGGACGTGACCACCCAGAAGGTGGAGATCACGGCACAGAATCACGGCTTCGCCGTCGATGTCGAATCGCTCCAGGGCCGCGCCCAGCTGACGCACGTTAACCTGAACGACAAGACTGTGGAAGGACTCGCCCACGCAGAGCTGCCGATCTTCTCTGTGCAGTACCATCCCGAATCGTCGCCCGGCCCGCACGACGCGAAATACTTGTTCAAGCGCTTTGTCAGGATGATGGAAGAAGCGCGGTGAAGGTGAAGCACGGGGTCGTTTTTCTCCCTCTCCCCTTGGGAGAGGGCAGGGGTGAGGACCGCCGGCGCGCGCACGCTGCCCTCACCCTGACTCTCTTTCAGAGGGCGAGGGGACCACAAGGCACCAATGCCCAAGCGCACTGACATCGAAAGCATCCTCCTCATCGGCTCCGGTCCGATTATCATCGGCCAGGCGTGCGAGTTCGATTACTCCGGTACGCAGGCGTGCAAAGCCCTCAAGGAGGAAGGCTTTCGGGTGATCCTGATCAACTCGAACCCGGCCACCATCATGACCGACCCGGGCCTCGCCGATCGCACCTATATCGAGCCGATCACCGCCGACATGCTCGAGCGCATCATCGAGGCGGAACGGCCGCACGCGCTGTTGCCGACCATCGGCGGCCAGACCGGGCTCAACACCGCGATCGAACTGGCGGAGCGCGGCATCCTCGACCGCCACGGCGTAGAGCTGATCGGCGCCAAGCTCGCTGCCATCAAGAAGGCCGAGGATCGCGACCTGTTCAAGGCCGCCATGGAACGGATCGGTCTCGACCTGCCGCGTAGCGGCTACGCGCGCAACCTGGATGAGGCGCAGGCGATCCTGGCGCGGCTCGGCCTGCCGGTGATCATTCGGCCGTCGCGCACCCTGGGCGGTACCGGCGGCAGCATCGCGGCGACGCCCGAGGAGTTCGAAGACTACGTCCGCCATGGCATGGACGCCTCGCCGACGCACGAGGTGCTGATCGAAGAATCGATCGCCGGCTGGAAAGAGTTCGAACTGGAAGTGATGCGCGACGGCAAGGACAACGTCGTCATCGTGTGCTCGATCGAGAACTTCGATCCCATGGGCGTGCACACGGGCGACAGCATCACCATCGCGCCGGCGCAAACGCTCACCGACAAAGAGTACCAGATCATGCGCGACGCGGCGGTGGCAATCATCCGCGAGATCGGCGTCGACACGGGAGGATCGAACATCCAGTTCGCCGTGCACCCCAACACAGGCCGCCTGGTGGTGATCGAAATGAACCCGCGCGTCTCCCGCAGCTCGGCGCTGGCAAGCAAGGCGACCGGTTTCCCGATCGCCAAGATCGCTGCCAAACTGGCCATCGGCTACACCCTCGACGAGATCCCCAACGATATCACACGCGAGACTCCTGCCTGTTTCGAGCCGACCATCGATTACGTGGTGACCAAGATTCCCCGCTTCACGTTCGAGAAGTTCCGGGAAGCCACCGACGTGCTTGGACCGCAGATGAAGTCGGTCGGCGAGGTGATGGCCATCGGCCGCACCTTCAAGGAATCGCTGCACAAAGCGATTCGCTCGCTCGAAATCGATTCGTACGGCTTCGACGACAAAGGCCGCGGCCCACAGGCTGCTGGCGGTGCCGCACTGGAAGCGAAGCTGCGCGTCCCCAACGCGCGACGTTTGTGGTACATCGCCGAGGCGTACCGCGAAGGCTTCAGCACGGAACAGCTGTACGAACTGACCAAGATCGACCGGTGGTTCCTTGACAACGTCAAGCAGATCGTTGACTTCGAAGGCGTGATCCGTGCCGAGGCTGCCGAAGCCTGGCAAACTGCGCTCGTTCCGCCGGAGACGCTGCGCGCGGCAAAGCAGATGGGATTCTCGGATATCCGCCTGGCGCAGCTCACGGGCCGAACGGAAGCGCAGATTCGCGAGGCCCGCCACGCAGCCGGCATCCGCCCGGTGTACAAGATGGTCGACACCTGCGGCGCCGAGTTTCCCGCCTTCACCCCCTACCTGTACTCGACCTACGAAGAGCAGGACGAGTCGGGCGTAACGGCGCGGCGTAAAGTCATGATCCTCGGCGGCGGCCCGAACCGTATCGGCCAGGGGATCGAGTTCGACTACTGCTGCGTGCACGCCGCCTTCGCCCTCAAAGAAGATGGCTTCGAGACCATCATGGTCAACTGCAACCCGGAGACGGTGAGCACGGATTACGACACCTCCGACAAGCTCTACTTCGAACCGCTGACGCTGGAGGACGTGCTGAGCATCGTCGAGACCGAGAAGCCGGAAGGCGTGATCGTGCAGTTCGGCGGGCAGACGCCGCTGAAGCTGGCGGTGCCGCTGGAGCAGGCGGGGGTACCCATCCTCGGCACCACCCCCGACGCCATCGACCGCGCCGAAGATCGCGAGCGCTTCGCCGCCCTGCTCTCCAAGCTCGGCTTCCGACAGCCCCCGAACGGGATCGCGCGCAGCGCCAACGAAGCCGTGCTCGTCGCCGACCGTCTCGGTTACCCGGTCCTGGTGCGCCCCTCATACGTGCTCGGCGGGCGCGCCATGGAGATCGTCTACGCCCAGGATGACCTGCGTCGCTACATGGAGCGCGCGCTGGAGGCCGCGCCCGAACGCACCATCCTCATCGACAAATTCATCGATGATGCCATCGAGTTGGACGTCGACGCCGTCTGTGACGGAAGGCGCGTGGTAATCGGCGGCATCATGGAGCACATCGAGCACGCGGGCGTACACTCCGGCGACAGCGCCTGCTCGCTGCCCACCAAATCCATTCGGGCGGACGTGCTCGATGAGGTCCGGCGCCAGGTGAAGGCGCTGGCGCTGGAACTGCGAGTGATCGGGCTCATGAACGTGCAGTTCGCGGTGAAGAACGGCGACATCTACATTCTCGAGGTCAACCCGCGCGCCTCGCGTACGGTGCCGTTTGTCAGCAAGGCCATCGGCGTGCCGCTGGCGAAAGTGGCGGCACGCGTGATGGTAGGGCGCACTCTAGAGGAACTGGGGTTGGTGGAAGAGATCCTGCCGCAGCACATGTCGGTGAAGGAGGCGGTGTTCCCGTTCTCGAAGTTCCCTGGAGTGGATACGCTGCTGGGGCCGGAGATGAAGTCGACGGGCGAGGTGATGGGTATCGGTCCGTCCTTCGGCGCCGCCTTCGCCAAGGCGCAGATTGCTGCGGGGACGGTGCTGCCGCTAGGTGGGGCGGTGTTCCTGAGCGTGCGCAACGAGGACAAGGCGCCGGTGCTGGAGACAGCGGCGCGGCTGGCGCGCGCGGGCTTTCGACTGGTGGCGACCAGGGGAACGGCGGCGTATCTGCGCGAGCACGGCTTGAGCGTCGAAACCATCAACAAGGTCATCGAGGGCAGCCCGCACGTAGTCGATGCCATCGAGCGCGGGGCGATCGCCATGGTGATCAACACCCCCAAAGGCTTCGGCCCACAGCTCGATTCGTTCTCCATCCGTCGCAGCGCGCTCGAGTGCCACGTGCCGTACTTCACCACCGTGGCGGGAGCCGAGGCGGCAGCCGAGGGTGTCGAGTTGCTACAGCGCGAGGCGCTAACCGTCCGTCCGTTGCAGCTATATCATCACCACGAGAGAGAAGATACATCCCCTTGTGAGCCCACCGCGGCGGTGCGGTGAACTACCGAGTTCGAGACCCTTTGCGTCGCGTGAAGATCCGGCGCTGTGACTATTCGCTATTCCCACCCTCGCCCGCGCGTTTCTTCAGCGAGGGAGAGGGCAGGGTGAGGGTACAAGGATGGAGGCGCAGTGGTGTCGCCCTGGCCGCCGATCCGAGAGGGCTCCGGATCCGGGGGGTCTGTGAGCGGGGTACAGTGCCCGTCCGACGATAATAGGCACTGCATGGCTGTCCTGTTCAGTGATCGATCCACATGTGAGCAGCGCCGGGCGCATTCCGGGGACATGGATGTGGTCATTTTGCGGGTGACACGGGGCCCGAAATCTGCCGGAGGCTGCTGATGCAAAAGCGATTGAGGGAACGCCTGTTCATATTGAGCCTTGGGCTCGGGGTGCTGCTTTGCGCACTGAGACCGGCGGGGGTGTACGCCGCGCAGTTCACCAACCCGGCTCGCGGCTACAGCCTGACCTATCCAGACACCTGGACCGCCAACCTTAGCGACGACGAGATGGTCATACTGCGAAGCTTTCCGCCGGAGCAGCTGCCTTCCTGGGCGTTTGTACCCTCGGGGGGTGCCGAGATCCTAGTTGACTCATATCCGCCCTATGACAACCCTGGCTTTCCACAAGGCATTGATGACTACAGGGCTCTGGACATCAACAATCACAATCATCGGGTGATCTCCCGCACAAGCCCTTCCAGTGGACAACCGGCCAGGGCCACCTCGGTTTTCGATGCCTTCAATACTCGGTTTGTCGACACGGTGATCCACAGAGGCGGAAAAGTCTTCAGGCTAATTCTTAAGTTTACTGCGGATGACCCGCAGATCCCAGTGTACGAGCAAATCCTCGACTCGGTCATTGCCAGCATCGCCCTTACGAGCGCCACCCCGATCCCCGTAACTCCGACGCCGTGAGGTCAGGAGCACCACGGCCATTGCGCTTCTGGTGCGTTTGTGGCCACTCTCGTGCGGTAGAGGGTTTCAATGACGCGAAGCCGGGCTGCGAGCCGCGCAGGGCGATGAACGGACTGGACGACTTCCTCAACGCGGTCGCGTCGCCGCTCAACTTCCTCGCCCAGGCACCACCCGAGGCCGCGGCGCGGACACGGTTGCCGTGTCAGGCGTTGGCCGCGCGCGGACAGACGCTGCTCGACAGCCTCCCCAATGCGCGTATGCGGCAGGATTTGGAATCGCTCTGCCGCGAGCTCACTGCATACGAGGGTGCGACTCCGGAACAGAAGGCCGGACACCTGTCTCGCTGCCGTATGCTCGTCGAGCGCCTGCAACACGGCAGCCCCGAAGTCGTCCCCGCGTACCGACGCACCGGCGGTGATCCCGTCGAACATCTGCGCGCCTTGTCGCAATCGGCGCAGTTCGTCCGCGGCGTCGGTCCGCGCCGCGCGGAGCAGCTGAGGAAATTCCGCATCGCCAGCGTTGAAGACCTCCTGTATCACCTTCCATTTCGATACGAAGACCGCCGTGCCGTAAGCAAAATCCGCGATCTGCATTTCGGGGACGCGGCCAGCGTCATCGGTGAGATTACGCATTTGGCAGAGCGCTACGTCGGCCGCGCGCGGCGGCGCATCCTCGAAGGCGTGGTGCGCGACGACACCGGCCTGCTGGCGCTCACCTGGTACCATCAGGTAGCGTATTTTTGCGACCGCTATCGCGTCGGGCAACGTTGCCTGTTGCACGGCAAGGTCGAAGGCGGACTCGGCGGCACCAAACGCATGGTGCATCCGGAGATCGAGCTCGATCCGGACCTGGAAGGGCAGGGGATCCTGCCCGTATACAACAAGCCTACCAACATGAGCGTGGGTGCGATACGCAAGTTGGTACAGCAGGGGGTGCAGGACTGGACGGAACGTCTGCCTAGTATCTTGCCGGATACCGTCGTGCAGGCGGCGCGCGTCACCGATCTGCGGCAGGCGATGCGCCTGATTCATCAGCCGTTGCGGGAAGCGGATGTCGATGCCTTGAACGCCGGCCGCTCGGTGGGCCACCGCTCGCTGGTGTTCGACGAGCTGTTCTTCCTGCAGCTCGGTATGACTTTGCGGCGGCGCTCGGTCGAGGTCGAGAACGGATTGGCGTTGCTGGAGCGCCGCACGTTGACGGGGCGTCTGCAAGAGTTGTTACCGTTTCGGCTCACCGGAGCACAGCAGCAGGTGTTGCGCGAGATCCGCGCGGACATGGCCGCGCCGCATCCGATGCACCGGCTGCTGCAGGGCGACGTCGGTAGCGGCAAGACCATCGTGGCGCTATTCGCGGCGCTGGTGGCGATCGAGAACGGGTATCAGGCCGCGTTCATGGCGCCGACCGAACTGCTCGCGGAGCAGCATTTCAGCACGATTGGTAAGTTCACGGAGCAACTCGGCGTGCGGACGGTGCTGCTCACCAGTGACCTGACGCGCGCCAAGCGACGGCAGATGTACGAGAGTATCAGCGCTGGCGAGGTGCAGCTCGCGGTCGGGACACACGCGCTGATTCAAGAGGGAGTTACGTTCAAGGCGCTCGGTCTCGGCGTGATCGACGAGCAACATCGCTTCGGCGTCCTGCAGCGTGCGGCGGTGCGGCGGCTGGGCGGGGGGCAGGAGGTCGCGCCCGACATCCTGCTGATGACCGCGACCCCGATCCCGCGTACGCTTGCCATGGCGGTGTACGGCGACCTCGACATTTCCGTGCTCGATGAGATGCCGCCCGGCCGCCAGCCGGTCCGCACCTTGCTGCGCCACGAGGGCGAGCGCGCCGACGTCTACGACCTGATGAAGCGCGAGCTCGATCGTGGCCGCCAAGGTTATGTGGTCTATCCGTTGGTGGAAAGCTCGGAGGCGGTCGAGCTGCGCGACGCGACCACCATGGCTCGCGAGTTGGCGCGTGCCGTGTTTCACGGGTATCGCGTTGGCCTGGTGCACGGGAAGATGAAGGCGAGTGAGAAGGACGCCGTCATGCGCCGCTTCAAGGCCGGCGATTTGCAGCTGCTGGTCAGCACGACGGTGATCGAGGTAGGTATCGATATTCCCAACGCCACCATCATGGTCGTCGAGCACGCCGACCATTTCGGCCTGGCGCAGCTGCATCAGCTGCGCGGCCGTGTCGGCCGTGGCGGCGATGCTGCCGTGTGCGTCCTGCTCACGCCCTTTCGCCGTGGGGATGCCGCGCATCAACGGCTGCAGGCAATGGCGCACACCAATGATGGGTTCAAGATCGCCGAGGTGGATCTGGAGATCCGCGGCCCGGGCGAGTTGTTGGGCACGCGCCAGTCGGGTTTGCCGGATTTCCGCGTCGCCAACCTGATCCGCGACCGCAACATCCTCGAGGAAGCGCGCAAGGCGGCCGAGCGCTGGCTGCGCGACGACCCGCGGCTCGAAAGGCCGGAATCGAAGCCGCTGCGCACGGTGTTGGCGCACCGTTGGGCAGGAAGGCTGGAATTGGCGGAGATCGGGTGAGGGAAATGTCAAACCGGCGCAGGGCGTGGCGGCGAGAAAATCGACCGCCTCGTAGGGAACGCCGCGCCGATCAGACCACCATTCAAGCGTCATCGTCAGCAGGGCAGGGGGGCGTGCTACGCCAGCCCTGGTTTGTTGGCGCTGGCGTGGCTGCGCTCGCCACGGCAGTGTACCTCAATGCACTGGCGAACGGTCTGGTGTGGGACGACCCGATCATCCTCACGCGGCAGCTGCTCGCCTTTCAGAGCCTTCGCGACCTGATCTTCCTGCCGCGTAACATCCCGCAGTTCAGCCCGGACTATTACCGGCCACTCACCATCCTCACGTACCTAATTGACCACGCCATCGGCGGCGCAAGGCCGTTCATGTTCCACTTTTCGGTGGTGGTCTTCCATGTGGTCACCACATATCTGCTGTTCCGTTTCGGTATGGAGCTGTTCCGCGCGCAGCCGATGGCGGTTGCCACCGCGGGCCTGGGCGCCGCCTTGTTTGCGGTGCACCCGATTCACAGCGAGTCGGTGGCGTGGGGTGCCGGGCGTTCCGATGTGCTGGCGTGTGGCTTCTCAGTTGCCGGCGTGTTGGTCTACTTATCCCAACACCAACCGGCGTGGCGGCGCGCGGCGATCGCTGCGGCGCTGGTGTTCGCTGCGACCTTGGCGAAGGAGACCGCCGTGCCTTTGCTGGTGCTTACGCCGCTGAGTGACATTGTGTTGGGACGGGTAGGGCAGGGGGCTGCGTGGTCCGGACCGCGTGCGGAGCGCCGGCGTCGCGGCGTCGCTCCCGGCCCGCCCTCGCGGCTGCTGTTGTACTTCCCGTTTGCGGTGGCGTTGGCGCTATACATGGGTGCGCGGGAGGCTGTGCTGGGCAGCGCCCTCGGTCCGGAAAGCACGCTTGGGACGGATACCCTGGTGCAATTCATCGGCGCCCTCGGGCACTATCTCACGAAGCTTGTCTTGCCAGTGCGACAATGCGCCTACATCTCGGATCTGCCTACCGGCCCGTTCGCCTTGCTGGTCACGACCGTGGGTGTGCTGTCGCTCGCGGTCGCTTGCGTGCTCGCCTGGCGCCGTGGGGAACGGGCAGTGAGCTTCCTGCTGCTATGGATCGCTTTCACGCTCGCGCCGTCTTTGGTCATCGTGTTCAAGATTCCGTTCGCGCCGGTGGCAGAGCGCTATCTCTATCTGCCGTCGGTGGGCTACTCTTTGTTGTTGGCGTACGGTGCGACGCGTCTGTTCTTTGCACTCATGTCGCGTGAGGCACGTGTCGCAGTCGTGGCAGTTGTGGTTGTACTGTTGTGTGCTGGCGCCGCCGCCACCGCACGACGCAACGCCGTGTGGCGCAGCAATTTGACCCTGTGGCAAGACACAGCGGAAAAGAACCTCACCGACGGGCTGCCCATGCGCAGTCTGGCAACCGCATACCAACAACTCGGCGACGCGGGGAAGGCGAAGGAGTACTTTTTGCTTGCCTTGCAGCGCCGCAACGACGCCGCGGGGCTGCTCACCATCTACAACAACCTCGGCAGCCTGGCGATGATGGAGAAGAAGCTCGACGAAGCTGAACAGTACTACCGCGCCGCGCTCAGCAGCAATCCAGGCGCGGCTGACACGCTCTTCAACCTTGCGCTTATCGGGTTGACGCATGCCAAAGACGAGAACGGCGCCCACGACCAAACCTGGAGGCACGAGCAGGCGGAGCGGGCGCGCCGGCTCTTCGAGCAAGCGCAGCAGCTCAGCCCACTCGATCCGGACATCCCCATCGGTCTCGGACAAACTCTGAGTATGCTGGGTGATGCTGCCGGCGCCCGCAACGCCTACGAGCGCGCTCTACAGCTCGGCCTGCCTCCCGCCACCGACGCCGCCGTCCGCCAGCTGCTGCGGGAGCTGCGATAAGGCCGTAGCCGATCGCTGCCGCAACCGCGGCTGGTGTCCTTGCGACTTCATGCTTCTGCATCAACGGCTCCGCAGGCAAGCGGGACCGAACCTGCGATGGGCGCTTGCCGGCGTGATCCAGGTGAGGTATGCTCAGGGAGAATACCAAAGTGAATACCGGGGTGAATACCATGGCGCATCGAAAGACGGCGATTACGGTACCCGAGGACGTCATGCAAGAAGTCGATCGCGCCGCGCGCGAACGGGGCGAGTCACGCAGTCGATTCATCAGCCGCGTCTTGCGGCTTGCCGTGCGGGCGCGCCGAGACGCCGAGGTGACCCGGCGGCTCGATGCCCTCTTTGCTGATGAGTCGGTGCGTGAAGAGCAACGCCGCGAAGCACAGGAGCTGGCGCAGCTCGGCATCAACTGGGACAGTGAGCGGTGGTGATGCATCAGGGAGAGGTTTACTGGCTGCGATTCAAGGGCGAGGGATCTGAACCGCGCGGCCGTCGGCCGGCTGTCGTCGTGCAGCATGACCGATTCAATCGCAGTGCCATCGCGACGACTGTAG
Organism: Binatia bacterium; assembly: GCA_050015455.1. Classification (GTDB taxonomy): domain Bacteria; phylum Desulfobacterota; class Binatia; order HRBIN30; family HRBIN30; genus JAGDMS01. The sequence goes on along the minus strand of JBEKBJ010000005.1, from coordinate 76,287 downwards.
TGGCGGCCATCACGTCGAACCTCCGGCTCGCTGCGATGCCGGGAAACGTGCGGCTGCGCAGTGGCGAGGCCAACTTGCCACGGGCGTGCGTCGTCAACGTCACCCAGCTGCTCACCATCGATCGGGCGCGTCTGGCTCGGCCGCTGGGCGCGCTCAGCCACACACGCCTGCGAGAGGTTCTTCAAGGGCTCGCGCTGTTGTTCGGCACGGATCCGGCCGCGGCGTGAATCCGGTGCCGTAGCAGGAAGAAGCGTCATAAGCAGTGATGGCGGCGGACCGCCGTGCCCGGCGTAGCTCGATCACGATGCGGCTTTGGGGACGCTGCGGATGCTGGTACGGCCACGGACGTGGAATGGATGCGGCTCCTCGTGCTAAACGTTCAATTGTCTTCGCCAAGGTGCTGTGTTAGCGTCGATGTATGTCTTCGTTCGAGGGACGGTTTGCATCCATCGAAGACGTGATCGAACGCTTCGGAAAACAGAAGTACATCTGCAGCCGCCGCATCGCCACGGTGGTCTACCTCGCCAGCCACCTGGAGAAGCCGATCTTGGTGGAAGGCCCGGCTGGCGTCGGCAAGACGGAGCTGGCCAAGGTGCTGGCACAAGCGCTCGACCACGAACTCATCCGCTTGCAGTGTTACGAAGGTCTCGACGAGGCCAAGGCACTGTATGAATGGGAATATGCTAAACAGCTTCTGTATACGCAGATCCTGAAAGATAAGATCAGTGAAGTTGTCGGGAGCGCCAAGACACTGCAGCAGGCGGTTGACCGCATCGCCAAAGAGGATGACGTCTTCTTTTCGGACCGCTTCATTCTGCCGCGACCGTTGCTGCGCGCGATCTCGGCGGCCAGCCCGGTGGTGCTGCTGATCGACGAGATCGACAAGGCCGACAGCGAGTTCGAAGCCTTTCTGCTGGAAGTGCTGAGCGATTTCCAGGTGAGCGTGCCGGAGCTGGGAACCTTGCGCGCCAAGCACATCCCGCTGGTGGTGCTGACCAGCAACAACGCACGCGAGATGTCCGACGCCCTCAAGCGCCGCTGCCTGCATCTGTACATTGACTTTCCATCAGCGGCGCAGGAGTTGGAGATCGTGCGCCTCAAGGTACCGAACATCGCCAGCGACTTGGCGCAGGAGGTGGTGAACATCGTCCAGCGCATCCGCCAAGTCGACCTGAAGAAGGCCCCGAGCATCAGCGAGACGCTGGACTGGGCCAAGGCCCTGACGTTGCTCAACGCCCACCGGCTCGATGAGCAGTTGCTGAACGACACGCTGCACACCATCCTCAAATACGAAGGCGACATCCGTAAGGCGCAAGACGAGCTGAAGGATTACTTACAGAAGCAGAAGGCCAGGCTCACGCCGCAGGGCAGGGTGGAGAGCGAAAAGGATCTGCTGCACTGAAGGATAATCGAGAGGTGAGTTGCGGGTAGGGGTGAGGGCGCCCCACGGATGGACGACAAGATCATCGAGTTCACCAGCCTCTTGCGACAGAACGGCTTGCGGGTCTCCGTGTCAGAGGACATGGACGGCTTCCACGCGGTGAAGCTGCTCGGGCTGCATGACCGAGCCGTGTTCAAAGACGCGCTGCGCGCCGCCATCGTCAAACGCTCGGTGGACACGGCGGTGTTCGATGAGCTGTTCGATCTGTATTTCAGCGGTCTCGGTGAGATGCTGAAGAACACCGCCGCCTCGCTCATGGCCGCGATGGAGTTGGACGAGGCCGACTTCCAACAGCTACTGGACTCACTTTCCGAGATCCTCAAAGACCTCGATGTGGAGTTGTCCGAACTGGCGCAGGCGCTGCTCAGCAACGACACCGGCCAACTCGAGCGCATGCTGCGCGAGGCGACCGCGGCGGCGCAGGTGCAGAACATCCAGCGCTCGTTTCAGGAAGGTCGCTACAGCCACAACATGGCGCAGATGCTGAGCTTGGGCGCCTTGGCGCAGGAGTTCGAGGCCTTGAAGGAGCAGTTGGGGCGGGCGGCGATCGATCCGGCGCTGCTCGAACGACTACGCCGGCTGATCGACCGCCGGCTGCAGGACCTGACCGACATGATCAAGCGCGCCGTCCACTTGGAGCTGGAGAAGCAAGACCATTCGCTGCGCCAGAGCCAGCGCCTGCAGAGTCTGGCGGAGAAGAGCTTTTATTATCTTTCCGAGGACGAGATCCGGCGCATGAAGGAAGCGGTGGCGAAGCTGGCGCAGCGGCTCAAGAACGTGGTCTCGATCCGCCGCCGGCACGCCAAACGCGGCAAGTTCGACCTGCAGGACACCTTGAGGAAGAACCTGCAGTACGGCGGCGTGCCATTCAAAATCCAGTTCGACCATCGCGTGCGCGACAAACCGCAGGTGATCGTCCTGTGTGACGTCTCCGACTCGGTGCGCAACGTCTCGCGATTCATGCTGCAGTTCGTGTACTCGCTGCAGGATCTGTACTCGCGTGTGCGCAGCTTCATCTTCGTCAGCGAGGTCGGGGAAATCACGCAGCTTTTCGAGGAGCAGCAGGTCAACGAGGCGATCGAGCAGTCGCTCAGCGGCGGCATCATCAACGTCTATGCGCACTCCGACTTCGGGCGCGCCTTCCGCAGCTTCCACCGGGATTACATCGCCGCGGTGAACAACAAGACGACGGTGATCGTGCTCGGCGACGCGCGCAACAACTACAACCTGCCGCACGAGTGGGTCTTGAAGGAGATCCGGCAGCGCGCTAAGCAACTGATCTGGCTCAATCCCGAGAACCGACTGACATGGGGCTTTGGTGACAGCGAGATGGATCGGTACCTGCCGCACTGCGACCTGGTAGAGGAGTGTCGCAACCTCAATCAGCTCTATCGCGTCATTGATCGACTCGTGAGTTAGACGGCGTAGAAAGGGATTGACGCCAAGAAATGTTTCTGCGCACAATGAATTCGTCCAGTCGTCGAAGGAGCATATGATGAACCTCGAGGATTCGATCTTGATGAGCGTCGGCGGGCTCACGCTCGATCCAGTCACCAAGACGCCCATCGTCATCCTCAAGGACCGTGACAACAAGCTCAACCTGCCGATCTGGATTGGCTTGCTCGAAGCCACCGCCATGGCCACGGAGCTGGAGGGCATCAAGATGGCCCGCCCGATGACGCACGACCTGCTACGCAACGTGCTGAGCGAGCTGGGCGCCACGGTCGACTGTGTCGAGATCACTGATCTGAAGGAGAACACGTACTTCGCCCTGATCCATCTGCACATCAATGGTGCGCAGCGTACCGTCGACGCGCGCCCGAGCGACGCCATCTCGCTGGCGCTGCGGACCAAGAGCCCGATCTACGTCAGCAAGCGCGTGATCGAGACTTCGAGCGTGCTGCAGCAGGCTGAAGACGCCAATGAGACGAATCTCTCCAATGTCTCGCGGGACAAATGGGCCGAGATCCTGGAGAAGATGTCGCCGGACGATTTCAAGTACAAGATGTAGTGCGGCGCCGGCAGTTGCGCGCGCTTGCGTTTTCTTCTAAGGCTCGCGCATGGCGCGACGTCGCTTTCGGCGTAAGGATCTCAAACGTCCCGACGAGTTCGTCAGCCGTGGCCGGCAAGTGCTGGACTGGGGCGTGGCGCATGCTCGTGTGCTGTCGTGGAGTGTGGCCGGCGTGGCAGCGTTGGCAGTGATCGTGATGGGTTTCATCGCCATCCGCGCCGCGCGCGTACGCCAAGCGAACGAGGATCTGACTCACGCGCTCGGGGACTTTCGTGACGGCCATTACGCGCAAGCCGCTAGCCAGCTTGCCGAGGTCGCCAGCCGCTGGCAGTCAATTGGAGCTGGCCGCATTGCCGGGCTGTACGCTGCCAATGCCGATCTCAAGGCCGAAAACTTCGAGACCGCCACGGTCCTCCTTGACGATCTCCTGGGCACGCACGATTGGCCGTCATATCTGCGGCAGCAAACCTTGATCGATCTCGGTTACGCGCTCGAGCATAAAGGCGACAGCACCGGCGCCGCCGGACGCTACGCGGAGGCTGCCTCGATCGACGGGCCGTACACGGCAGCGGCGCTCCTCGGCGAGGCACGATGTCGCGAGCAGGCGGGGGAGAGGGACAAAGCGCGCGAGATTTACGAACGTCTAGAGCGCGATTTCCCGGAGGGCTCGGAGGCGGAGGTGGCGGCCGCGGAGCTTGAGTAGCTGCGGTGGTGGCTTAGTTGACATAACGTATCTTATCGGCCGTTCTTAGAAGCGCCGCTGCCGACGCACGCCCCGACAATTCAAAATCCACGCACAAGTTGATAAAGTCTCGCCTCGCGAACATGACTGCCTATCCGGCGCTTCGGGCGACAGCGCTTTCCGAAGATGATCTGGTTCGCTTCAACGACTGGCTTTGGATTACTCGCCTGCGGTTCATCGTGGGACTGGCGCTTATTGCCGCCATCCTGAGCTGCATCGGCCGGTTCCCGGCTGTCGGTGCCATCGCACTGGTTGCCGGTGCCGATCTTCTGGCTTCGCTGGTCTACAAGTGGTGGCTGCGTACGCGGCGCCACTTGCGCGGGTTGGCCTACGTGCAACTGGTAGTGGATACGGCCGCCATCGTTACGGGGCTCTATTTCGTGCACGAATCTCCCCTGCTGTTTCATTTCATTCTGCTACTGGTTGTGGTGCCCGCCAGCATGGTGGGGTGGCAATGTGGCCTACTGTTGGCGACCTTGGCGAGTGCCAGCCATTTCCTCTTACTGGCGGTTACCGGTCGGGCCCACTTGCTTTCCGTCGCCGGCATGATGCCACCCGCCACCTTCTTCCTCATCGCCGGCCAGTCGCTGTTCTACGCGCGGCACGTGGCGCAGAAGAACGTCGAATTGGAGGCCGCGGCGACATCCTTGAACGAATTCAAGTTGCGGCTGGAGGAGGAGGCCGCGATTTCTGCTGCGCTCCTGCGCGCGGCGCAAGCCCTCACCACCTCACTGGAACCACATGGGGTCCTGCAGAGGCTCAACGAGGTCGTGTGTGAGGCGCTGCACTACGACTGGAGCGTGACCTTGCTGTACAACGCGCAGCGGAACGTCTACCGCGTCGCCGCTATTTCGGGCCGGGAGCCCGAGATCCATGAGGAAGTGCGCGACGTCGAATTTCCCCGCGCGCTCCTCGCGGCTGCGGCCCAACACGGCGTGGCGGCGGTTGAAAGCCGCAACTCCGATCTGTTTCCGAACACCTTGATGGAACGCTGGCACGTGGGTTCGTTCCTGTGCGCCGATCTGCAACATGCCGGCGTTTCGATCGGCTTGCTGGCGGTCGGCCTCAACTAACGCACGGGCCCGTTCTCACCACGTGAAGTGCGGCTCTTCCGCAGCATCGCGCAGCAGGCCGCCGTCGCCCTGGAAAACGCGCGCCTGGTGGAGAGCCTGCGCGGCGCCAGCCGACTGAAGTCGGAGTTCATCGGCACCATGTCGCACGAGCTGCGTTCCCCCCTCAACGTGGTCATCGGCTACGTCGACCTGCTCCTGGATGGGGCCATGGGAGAGGTTCCCGCTCAGCAGCGCGAAGCGCTCGAGCGGGTTTGCCAGCACGCGCTGCAGCTTCTGGATCTGATCCAAGAGGCCCTCGACATCAACCGGCTCGAGGCCGGGTTACTACCTCTCGATCTCGAGACCTTCACGGTCCACGAGTTTCTCGAGGATGTGAAGGACAGCATCCCCGCCGAGTGGGCCAAGCCCAACGTGGATCTCGTCTGGGAGGTGGAACCCGCTCCGCTCCTGCTGCGTTCCGATCGCAGCAAGCTCAAGAAGGTCCTGCGCAATCTCGTCCACAACGCCCTGAAGTTCACCGATCAGGGATCAGTGACCGTCAAGGTGACGACCGCCAATGGCTGGATCGATTTCGCTGTCAGCGACACCGGGATCGGTATTAGCCCGGAGGCACTGCCGTTAATCTTCGACATGTTTCGCCAAGCGGACGGCTCCACCACCAGGCGCTATGGTGGGGTCGGTTTGGGACTGTACATCGTCAAGCAACTGGTGCGCGGCCTGGGCGGCGATATAAACGTCACCAGCACCCGTGGCGAAGGCTCCACGTTCCGCGTCCACCTGCGCCGCGGGGAATGATTCGATTGCGGAATACGAATTTCACATTAGCGGAATCAGCACTGAACTCCGCGATCCACGTTCCGCAATCTTTACGGGTGCAGCCCCGCCGCCGCGAGACCGGTTTCTTCCGGCAGCCTGAGCATGCAATTCATGTTTTGCACGGCGGCGCCGGCGGCTCCCTTCCCCAGGTTATCCAGCGCCGAGAAGACCACGACTCTGCTCCGGCGTTGGTCGACGTCGCCACCAATCTGCACGAAGTTTGATCCAGCCACCGAGGCGACGCTCGGGTACGGCAAGTACTGCCAACTCACATTCGGTTCTTTGTCCACATCGAGGACACGAACGAAGGGCTCGCCGCGATAGAAGTCCCGATACAGCGCTAGCAAATCCTCGGCGCTCACCCTGCGTGTTAGAAAACCGTGACAATTCGCCAGGATGCCTCGCGAAAACGGGGCGTAGTAGGGGGTAAAGTGAACCGTCACCTTCGCACCCGCGACCCCGCTCAATTCCTGCTCCATTTCATACGTGTGCCGGTGATCGACGACGTTGTATGGAAACGTTGAGTTGCCGATCTCGCTGTGGTGCGTCAGCACGGTCGGCTCGGCCCCGGCGCCCGATGTGCCCGAGAGGCCATCGACGACGACACGGTCGCGATCGATCCAACCTTCGCGCACCAGCGGCGCGAGGCCGAGTATCGTCGCGTACGCAAAGCAGCCGGGATTGGCGATCAGCCGTGCGCGCTGGATGGCGGCGCGGTGCAGCTCGGTGACGCCGTACGGTGCCTCCCGGACGAGATCCCAGTTGGCGTGCGTTGCCCCGTAGACGCGCTCGAACACCTCGCGATCCTTGAGGCGGAAGTCGGAGCCCAGGTCGATGACCTTGCCTCCCCGCTCGAGGTAACGTGCGGCGCGCCCCATGGATTCCCGCGACGGCATGCACAGAAACGTCACGTCGCAGGGCGAGACGTCCTCCTCTTTGCTGAAGCGAAGCCCGCAGCCGAAAAGGTTCCGATGGATCGTCTCCAGCGATCTATCGCCCCGCGATGTGACCCAGACAACCTTCGCCAGAGGATGACCGAGCAACAATCGCAGCAACTCTCCGCCCGAGTAGCCCGAACCGCCGACAATCCCGACCGTGATCTCTTTCGCTGTCACCAACGAGCCTCCTTTCCCACGTGACCTTAGCGAGAACCGCGGCCCGGGAAAAGTGTGCGGCGGCGGTCTGCCGGTCACTGCGAGCTGCGAGCTGGACCCGGCCCGCAGGCTTCCGGTCCGACGCAGACGCAGTCATGTGTACAGCCGCTCGTCGTGCACCGGTCGATGGTGCAGCCGTTGCCGTCGTCGCAGTCCTGGTCCGCGGTGCAGGGTGCCAGGGGAACGCAGGCATCGCTGGCGCGATCACACTCCTGGCCGAGAAAGCTGTCGCAGCCGGGCGGGCAGATGGGCTGCACCTCGGCGTAAGAAAAATCGAAACATGCGGGAGCCTGATTTTTGCACTGACAGCAGATGTGCCCGTGCGCCAGCGGCCGAGGCGGCTGACATGGACAGCGCCGTCCGCTCACGTCGCAGAACTGGTTCGGCAGCCGACACCGCAGCGCCGCATCGCACGGTTGTCCAGTACAGCTCAAGGTGATCGTGTCGAAGCACTCGCCGATGCCACAAGGCGTCGGCGCCACGCACACCGCCGCACATTGGCAGGTCGCGTTCTGATCCGCAGCGCATTGCCCGGCGACCGTGGTGCCGTCCGCACACGTCACAATGCAAGGCCCGCCACAGCTTGCGGTATTCGCACACGCGCCAGGTGTGGGGGACGGTGGCGGGCCACAGCTCGCGCTGCAGTGGCAGCTCGTGTCGGTCTCGCACACCCCAGGCTGAATACTGCCGTCGGGGCACGCCATGACACAGGGCCCATCGCACCTGGGCTGGTCGCTGCAGTCGAGCGGCGGTGTCGCAGTCGCTGCCGGCGTGAAGCTCGGCAGCGGCGTAGGCCGTGCCGCAGGCAGCTCGAATCCGAGCGTGGCAAAAGCCTGCCCGTCGGGATCCACGACGGTGACACCGACGATTTGCACACGCACAGATCCATCTGCAGGCGCAGGGATCGGCAATGCCACATCTACGAATGCCAGGCCGCCGTTGATGTCGAATGGCAATGTGAACGGCTGCGGAGTCTGCGCGGCCCCGCCCGAAGAGACGGTGGCGTCGATGAGCAATTGGTTGCCCGTGTTACTGACCAGGTTGCCATCGGCATCGATCACGCCATTGAGGAGCAGCCGCGCACGCGGCGCCAGCCCGGATGGCGGCGTGAAGCGCAAAGCCCGGCTGCGCCGGCGCGATCCCGAGTGCCCCGTCAGTGTCGTCGCCGGCAGATTTCCAACCGCTACCTTGCCGGAATCGAAGCTGAGTTTTGAGGCGCTCCCGATGGGAACGACCAAGTCTCCGGCGACGTCGTTGGCGAACGGCAGCGTAAATTTGAAGGCGCGCAGAAGAACGTTGTAAGTCGCCCCGCCGAGAGCCGGTCGCACCGTGGCTGTCACCAGGCCGAGCACCGCGACGATGCTCAAGCCTGTCACCCAAAACTGACGTCTGCCTTTGTCCATGTCGGTAAACTGCAGGCATTATACACCGCAGCCGCTCCAATCCGAACCGCTATTTTCGGCTAGGAAACCCCAAGCAGCTATAGGCTATAACGCGAGCCACGTTCACCGTAATCGTGAACAAAGAGCACTAAGGCGCCGGCCGATCGGTAGCCGCCGACACCCAGGAGCCCGCGCCTTCCCTGCCCTGCTGCAGCTGCGTCTCCGCTCCGAAGCACCACACCCGCAGAAACATCCGGGCGAACAGCAGCGCTTCGCCCAAAAGCAGCGACAGCGTCACCCTGAGCGCCGAGTTGACCGCGATGTAATGACTGATGCTCTGGTACACGGCCCATAAGGCGGCGCCGGTGCCCAGGAATAGCCCGCTCAGCGGCAGCGCCTGCTTGTTGCGGCGCCCGACGTACGCAAACGCCCAGCCGAAGGCGCGTACGGCCCCGACTCCCGCGGCCCGGCTGCGGATGCGCGCATGGTCGTGCACCGTGGCGAAAAAGAACCACAGCAGCGCGCCTGCGAGAGCGTTGCTGGCAACGATCCAATAGAAGGTCATCTCGGCAGCGCTCTCCGTCCTCCAGCGCGTGAGCCACCAGCCAGACAGGAGCACCGCCGCCCCGCTCGCCATGACGCACCCGTTGCTCAGCACCCACAGACCCAGGTACGTCGGGTAGAGCTGAAAGCCGCGTAACAGGCAGCTTGAGGCGGAGATGTCTTCGCCCACCGATACGGCGACGACCGCGTTCAGCCATACGCCGAGCAGGGTAAATACAACCACCAAGACCAAACCGGTAAGCACCAGCATCGCCAAACTCTCCTGATGATGTATAAACAAGTCAATGAATACCTGTACGTTCAAGTCGGTCAGAAGACTCCGCGTCGCCAGTGAGCTCCCGAGCGCCAACGCCAGCCACGACCACGCCGCCGCCGCGAAGCTTAGCCCAGCCAGCAGGCTGGCCAGGAAGGCCAGCAGCACTATGGCCCAACGGCGCAGCGCCAGCGCGAGGCCGCCGAGGTACGCGCGCCCCATGCTCACAGCCCCGTCAAGAAGTACATGAGATTTTGGAACCAAAAGCCCCAGCGGCCGGCGATCCGCACCATGCCGCGGGTCCCCGCGTCGCGCATGCGCGAGTTGTTCAGCCAGTTCACATCCAGTGGCGGCGAGTCCACCACCGCCCATTCCACGCGCTGCGTGCCGGTGTACTCGAAGCGCTTCCAGCGATCGCGACCATCCCAATGTTCGCTGGTGACGCCGCCGTCATCGAAGGTAATGTGCACGTCGACCGGCACGTCGACCGAGCCCAAGCGCTCCACCACCACCTCGTTGCGATACCGCCGTTCCACCGGCTTCTGCGGTATGACCTCCCCATCCACCTCCGGCCCGGCAAAGGTGTAGCCGCCGTTTCCGTGGAGCGCTTCGGCGCTGACCCGGGTGACGGCGTAGTCGAGCACGCCCGTTCCGGAGACCACTTCATCGAAATACCAGTGCAGATCCTGCCCCATGCTTTCGTTCAGGCCGGCGAGAAAGTCCTCGCCGCGCGGGTGACGGAAGCGCCAGCCTTGGAAGTACGCTGCCAGCGCGCGCCGCATGGCCTCATCGCCGACGTACGTTTGCAAGCTATCGAGCGCCAAGGCGGCCTTGCTGTACGAGATGGCGCTGTAGCTGGAGCGGTCGAGGAACTGCCAAGCGGGACGCACCATCGGATCATGCTGCGGCGCAAGCAGGTAGCCCAGCCGGTGCAACGCCTTGCTGTCGACATGGATGCCGAACAGGTCCAGGTAGCTTCCAGCGCCGTAGACGCTGTCCATGATGCTGCCTTCAACGTAGGAATTAATCCCCTCGTCGAGCCAGGCCTCTTCAAACTCGTTGTTGGCGACCATGCCGTACCAGTACTGGTGGCCGAACTCGTGTACGGTGAGAAACTCCGGCAGGCGCAGGCCGCGTGGCATCCACCACGCCGTGCCCACCGTGATCAACGTCGGATACTCCATGCCGGCCGCCCCCGCACCGCCGGCGCCCGGATCGACGATTGTGAGCTGCGGATATGGGTAGGGTCCGACCCAGTCTCGGTAGCGCTCGAGCGCCGACTGCACCGCTTGCAGGTAGCGCTCGGCTTGGGCTCGATGGTTTGGTTGGACCAACAGTCGCAGCCTCGTGCGATCCACTGTCCGCTCCACCACCTCAAAACGCGGATCGGCGGTCCAAGCAAAGTCGTGGACACTTTGCGCCAAGAAACGCAAGGTCTTGGTGGCGCCATCCTCATGTGATTCCTGCAATACGCCGGTGGCGCCGACGACGTCCTCACGCGGCACCGTAACAGTGACATCGTAGCTGCCGAAATCGGCGAAGAACTCTGTGTTAAGATGATATTGGTGGCAGTTCCAATGCCCATCCTCGTACACGCCAATCTTCGGAAACCACTGGACCACGAACGCGAACGGCCCGGCGTAACCGGAGCGCACCATCAGCTTCGGCAGCTTGGCGACAAAATCGATCTCGACGTCCAGCACCCCGCCCGGTGGAAGTGGCGCATCCAGCGGCAATCGGAATACGGTACGGTCATCGATGTTGCCGTCGTCGGGGTGAACGAAATGGATGCGGTCGACCAGCTCCGAACCGCCGATACGCAGGGATTTCACTTCGCTGTAGCCCCACCCGTGTGGATGGAGTTCCAGCCAGCCGGCCCAGCTCTCACCTGCCTCGCGGACGAAGGACGAGCGGTTGTTGGCAAACGCGTTGAGGTAGAGGTGGAAGTAAAGGTCCGGCGCCGATTCCGAGGTGGTGTTGCGCCAGGTGAGGGTTTCGTGGCCGGTGACCGTGTGAGCCGCGGCATCGTAGGTCGCTTGGATACGGTAGTCCGCGACGTGCGGGACTGCCGCTTCGAGCGCTCGGCTGGCGGTGCCGGAGCCGAGCAACACGCCGGCGACGACCACGAGCGATATCATCACAGACCGCATGGTCCGCAATCTCCTGCTGCAGACGTATGGCAGATTCGGCGACCGCTGTCAGCTGTTCTGACTATCCGCCCAAACGTGAGCGCAGCAGCTCGTTCAGCTTTTGTGGATTAGCCTTGCCCTGTGTCGCCTTCATCACCTGTCCGACGAAGAAGCCGAAGAGCTTGTCCTTGCCGCTGCGGTACTCCGCCACCTTGCCGGCGTTGGCCGCGAGCACGGCATCGATGGCACCGAGGATCGCGGACTCGTCGGAGACCTGCGTCAGGCCCTGCTCCGCCACGATCTGCACCGGCGCCTTGCCGGTGTTCACCATCTCGTCAAAGACCGACTTCGCGATCTTCCCGCTGATCTCGCCGCTGTCGATGAGCTCGACCAAGGCCGCCAGCCGCTCCGGCGGTACCGGCCAGTCCTGGATCACCAGGGTGTTGTCGAGCTTGCGTTCCCGGATGATGCGCAGCACGTCCCCCATCACCCAATTGCTCAGCGCCTTGGGGTTCCGGTATCGGCGCACCGCCGCCTCGTAGTAGTCGGCGACGTCCTTACGCTGCGTCAGCACTTCGGCGTCGTATGCGGGCAGGGCGTATTCCTGCGCGAACCGCTCGCGGCGCGCGTCGGGAAGCTCAGGCAGGCCCCGCTGCACGTTCTCGACCCACTCCTCGCTCACCACCAGTGGCAGTAGGTCGGGCTCCGGAAAATAGCGGTAATCGTCGGCGTACTCCTTCGAGCGCATCGGCCGGGTAACTTCGCGATCCGGATCCCACAGCCGCGTTTCCTGCACCAGGCGCCCTCCCCCGTCGAGCACGCCGGCCTGCCGCTTGATTTCGTACTCCAAGGCGCGCTCGACGGCGCGGAACGAGTTCATGTTTTTGATCTCGACCTTGGTGCCCAGCTCCGTCGCGCCGTGCGGCCGAACGGAGACGTTGGCGTCGCAGCGGAAGCTGCCCTCTTCCATGTTGCCGTCGCAGATCTCGAGATACTGCAGGATCGTGCGCAGCTTGCGCAGATACGCGCCGGCCTCCTGTGGCGAACGGATATCGGGCTCACTGACGATCTCGAGCAACGGCACGCCGCAGCGGTTGAAGTCCACCAGGCTCGAATCGCCGTGGGCGTCGTGGATGTTCTTGCCGGTGTCCTCCTCCATGTGGATGCGCGTCAGCCGTACCGTTTTGGCAGCGCCGTCGTCCTCGATTTCAATGTAACCGTTGAGGCACAGGGGCAGTTCGTACTGGCTGATCTGGTACCCTTTCGGCAGGTCGGGATAGAAGTAGTTCTTGCGGGCCCAGCGGCTGTAGCGCGCAATCTCGCAATGGGCCGCGAGGCCGGCGCGAATGGCGCAGTCGACGACGCGCCGGTTGAGGACCGGCAGCGCGCCCGGCATGCCCAGACACACTGGGCAGGTGTTTTGATTAGGCGGCGCCCCGAACTTCGCCGAGCAGCCGCAGAACACCTTCGACTCCGTGAGCAATTCGGCGTGGACTTCCAGTCCGATGACAGCTTCGTAATCCATAAAATAGCTGAAAGGTCAAAGCTGAAAGGTCAAAGCCGGAGCCTTGACAAGATGCTTCATCGGACTATCCATCCGGCTTTCACCTTTTCACTTTTACCTTTTCGCTGTCTTCTCATGCCACTCCGTAGCCTGCTCGTAGGCGTAGGCTGCCTGGAGAACCTTATCTTCTTCGAACGGCCGGCCGACGATCTGCAAGCCGATAGGCATGCCGCTGCGGTCGAAGCCGCAGGGGAGCGACAAGCCCGGTAGGCCGGCGAGATTAACGGAGATGGTGAAGATGTCGGAGAGATACATCTGCAACGGGTCGCTGGTCTTCTCGCCGATGCGGAAGGCAGTGGTCGGTGCCGTCGGCGTGACGATCACGTCTTGCGTGGCGAACACCTTCTCGAAATCCCGGCGAATGAGCGTCCGTACTTTCTGCGCCTTGAGGTAGTACGCGTCGTAGTAGCCGGCCGACAACGCGTAGGTCCCGAGCATGATGCGCCGCTTGACCTCGGTTCCGAAGCCGCCGGCGCGGGTGCGCTGATACATGGTCAGCAATGATTCCCTTTCGGCAAGGCGCAGGCCGTACTTGATGCCGTCGTAACGCGCCAGATTCGAGCTCGCCTCGGCGGTGGCGATCAAGTAGTAGGTCGGAATGGCGTACTCGGTGTGCGGCAGCGACACCTCGCTGACCAGCGCCCCGAGCGTTTCCAACGTTTGCACGGCAGCACGGACCGCCTGCTCCACCTCTGCCTGCATGCCCTCGACGAAGTACTCCTTCGGGATGCCGACACGCAGCCCCTTGATGGTTCCGTCGAGGCCCTTGCGGTAGTCGGGCACGTTGCGATTCACCGAGGTCGAGTCGTGGGGGTCATGGCCGGCAATCACCGCGAGCAAATGCGCGCAGTCCGCGACCGTCTGTGCCATCGGTCCGACCTGATCGAGCGATGAGGCGTAGGCGATGACGCCATAGCGGCTGACGCGGCCGTAAGTTGGCTTCATTCCGACGATGCCGCAGCAGGCCGCCGGTTGTCGGATCGAGCCGCCGGTGTCGGTGCCCAGGGCGCCGAGACATTGGTGCGCCGCAACCGCCGCTGCCGAGCCCCCGGAGGATCCGCCGGGGACGCGCTCGCCGTCCCACGGATTGCGCGTCACCATGAAGCCGGAGTTCTCCGTCGACGAGCCCATGGCGAACTCGTCGCAGTTGGTCTTGCCGATGCACACGGCGCCCGCATCCAGCAGCTTGCGCGTCACCGTGGCGTCATACGGCGCAATGAAATCAGCGAGGATCTTCGAGCCCGCGGTGGTACGGATCCCTTTCGTCAGGATCACATCTTTGATGGCCACCGGAAGCCCCAGCAGCGGCCCGGTATCGCCACGTGCCCGCCGCGCGTCGGCGGCGCGCGCCTGCGCCAACGCCGCCTCCTCGGTGACGGTGATGAAGGAATGAATATCACGATTAGTGATGTCAATGCGCTTCAGTGCCGCCCGTGCCAGCTCGACGGCGCTGATTTCCTTCTTCGCCAGCAGCGCCGACGCTCGCTCGAGGGTGAGGCTGTGAAGATCAGTCATCCGACTTTCCTACGGGCACGAACCACGAGCCACGAATCACGATTCACGTGCTTCACTCGATGATCTTAGGTACCTTGAAAAAATCACCGTCGCGCGCCGGCGCGTTGGCGCGCAGCTCCTCGGTTGCCGGCAGGTTGGTGACGACATCGTCACGGTAGGCTTCCGCGATCTGCACCACGTGCGCCGTGGGTTCCACCGCCTGGGTATCGAGTTCCGCGAGCTTCTCGAAATACTGGAGGATATGGCCGAGCTGCTGCGTAAACGCGGCCTCGTCCTCTTGGCTCAGCTCCAAGCGCGCCAACGCCGCGATGCGCTGCACCACCTCACGATCCAGGGCCATGGGTTGCGCTTAACACACGGGCGGAAAGGCTTCAACGTAGACAGGCGGGGCGCCGTTGCCTCAGTACGGCACTGGGAGCCTACGGCGGCGCTTTCGTTTCTTCCTCGTTGGGGTTATGTCGCCGGCATGGCGCACGAGCGGCAACGCCTCGGAGCCGAGGGCGAGCGCGCAGCCGAGAAATACCTGCGGCGCCAGCGCTATGCGGTCCTCCAGCGCAACTACCGCTGCCGTGCCGGTGAGGTCGACCTGATCGCCCTCGACGGCTACACCGTCGTCTTCGTCGAGGTGAAGACGCGCACGCAGCCCGGTTTTGGAACGCCGCTCGAGGCGGTGGACCCGCGCAAGCAACGTCAGATCCAGCGCGCGGCGCAGTACTACCTGGCTGAGAACCGGCTGCAGAGCCGAGACGCCCGCTTCGACGTCGTCGGCGTGTGGTGGGAAGGCGGCGAGGTCCATTGCGAGTTGGTGAAGAACGCATTTGGAATGGCGTAACAAAGGTGAAAGGTGAAAGTTCAAAGGTGAAAGCCGGATTGTTGGATTGCTTTCAGCCCTCAGCCTTCAGCCCTCACCCCTCGCCTTTCACCTTTTTGCTTTCCATGCTAACCGGTTCGCATGCTCGACATCCGGTTGATTCGCGAGCGCGCTGATTTCGTCAAGTCCGAACTGGCCAAAGTCGGCTTTGAGACCGAGGGGGTCACCGCCGTGCTTGCCGCCGACGCCCACCGGCGTACGCTGATCCAGGAAGTCGAGTCGCTGCGCGCCAAGCGCGCCGAGGTGTCGCGCACGATCGGAAAACAGGGCGCCAAGGCGCCCATTGTCACAACAACGCGGAGGGGCGAGACTACACAGGTGGGCGTCGAGGTTCACGATGAGGTTGCGATCGCCGACGCGGTAGCTGCGCGGGCACAGTTAGTGACGGAGATGCGCGCGGTCGGCGATCGCATCAGCGCCCTGGAGCAGGATCTCGCCGTGGCGGAAGCCGAGTTCGAGCGTCTGATGCTCGAACTTCCCAACCTCCCCGACCCGAGCGTCCCCGTCGGCCGCGACGATCGCGACAACACCGTGCTGCGCACCGAGGGGGAACCGCGGCAGTTCGATTTCACTCCCCGCCCGCACTGGGAGATCGGACTCGAGCTCGACATCCTCGACTTCGATCGCGGCGTGAAGCTCGCCGGTTCACGGTTCTATGTGTTGAAAGGCCGCGGAGCGCAGCTCCAACGCGCTTTGATTACCTGGATGCTCGACCTCCACGTGCACCAGCACGGCTACAGCGAGATCTACCCGCCGTACCTGGTGCGCAAGGAGTGCCTCTACGGCGCTGGGCAGCTGCCGAAATTCGCCGACAACATCTACCACGACGCCGAGGACGATCTGTGGATGATCGGTACCGCCGAGATCCCACTGACCAACTTACATCGCGACGAGATCCTGGAGGCCGGCGCCCTGCCCTTGTCGTATGTCGCCTACAGCGCCTGCTTTCGGCGCGAAAAGATGTCGGCCGGGCGCGACGTGCGCGGCATCAAACGCGGGCACCAGTTCGACAAGGTCGAGATGTACAAGCTGGTGGCGCCGAGCGATTCGCCGGCGGCGCTGGAGCAGCTCGTCGGCCACGCTGGGGATGTGGCGCGGCACCTCGGCATTCCGCACCGTGTGGTGTCGATGTGTACGGGCGATCTCGGGTTCGTCGCCGCCAAGAAGTACGACATCGAGATGTGGGCCCCCGGCTGCAACGAATGGCTCGAGGTCAGCTCATGCAGCAACTGCACCGATTTCCAGGCGCGGCGCGCCAACATCCGCTACCGCCCGACCCCGCGGGCGAAGACAGAGTTCGTGCACACGTTGAACGGGTCGGGTCTCGCCCTGCCCCGCGTCGTCATCGCCGTATTGGAGAATTACCAGCAAGCCGACGGCAGCGTCGTCATCCCTGAGGTGCTGCGCCCGTACATGGGCGGGATTGAGCGGCTGCTGCCGCCAGGGTCGCCCTCACCCTGAGGGCCTCCACCAAGGCAGAGGGAAACAGACGCCGACGTCTACCCCGTCTTGGCTGCCGCTTCCTGCGCAGCTGACAAAGAGCAGCGCTCCGCATGCCAATAATTGTCTGCGCAATGTCATACCACCTTGTTCAGTGGATACTCGATGATCCCCACTGCGCCGTTTTCGAGTAGGCGCGGGATCAAATCGCGCACCACCGGCTCGGAGATCACGCTTTCTACAGCGTACCACTTCATCCCGTGCAGCTCACCTGTTTGAAACAGCGGCGACACCGTCGGCGCCGTCAAGCTCGGAATCAGCTCCATGATCGCCTGCAGCCGCTGTTCCGGCACATTCATCTTGATGCCGACCTTGTTCTCCGCTGCCAGCGCGCCTTGCAGCAGGATCTTGATCTGCTCGATCTTCTCGCGCTTCCAGGGCACATTGCAGGCGGCGGCGTTGGCGATGAGCTGGGGGTTGGATTCGAACAGGTCGCACACAATACGCAGCCGGTTCGCCCGGATCGTGCTCCCCGTTTCGGTCACCTCCACGATGGCGTCGACGAGGCCGTCGGCCGCCTTCGCTTCCGTCGCGCCCCAGGAGAACTCGACGTCGACCGGGATTTGCTTCGCGCTGAAGAAACGGTTGGTATAGTTCACCAGCTCGGTGGCGACGCGCTTGCCCCGCAGGTCTTCCGGCGCGCGCACCGGCGAGTCCTCCGGCACCACCAGCACCCAGCGCGTGGGCCGGAAGCTGGCCTTCGAATAGACCAGGTCGCAGATCACCTCGACACGAGAATCGTTCTCCAAGATCCAGTCACGACCGGTGAGGCCGGCGTCAAGCGCGCCGTCCTCAACGTAGCGGGCCATTTCCTGTGCCCGTACCAGCGAGCAGCGGATGCCGGGGTCGTCGATGGTCGGGAAGTAGCTGCGTTCGGAGACGCCGATCCTCCACCCCGCTTTGCGGAACAGCTCGATGGTGGCGTCTTGCAGGCTCCCCTTGGGTATCCCAAGCTTTAGTACGCTCATCGGGTCATTTCTTCATCGGTTCATGGATACTTCGGTTCATTGATGCTAATGATGCAATCAGCCAATCACTCAATTTTTCTTACTGCCGTAGAGTCTTTCCGGATCGACGACGCGTTCGGCCACGACGCGCCAGCCGTCTTGGTCAGCGGTGCGAAAGAAGCAGCTCTTGTACCCTTCGTGGCATGCCGCGCCGCCGCGCTGGTGGACTTTCAACAGCACCGCATCGGCGTCGCAATCGATGCGGATCTCCTTCACGTCCTGCACGTTGCCCGAGGTTTCACCTTTGACCCAGAGTTGCTTGCGCGAGGTGCTGTAGTAGCAGGCTCGCCCTGTCTCCAGCGTCTTCTGCCAGGCCTCGCGGTTCATGTAGGCCACCATGAGAACCTCACCGCTGTCCGCGTCCTGTGTGACGACCGTCACCAGGCCGCCTCGTTTGTCGAAGTCCGGTTGCTGCATTGGCGTTGTACGTAACACAGCGCGGGCGGCACCCGCAACCGGACGTATAGCCGCCGTTTGCCGCCTTGGGCATTCCTCGCTAAGGTCGCCGCCGAGCGGAGGAGCACGATGAAATTGGGAGACATAGCGGAGCGCCTCAGCTGCGAGCTGCGCGGCGACCCGAGTACAGAAATTCATGCCATCGCACCCATCCAGGAGGCCGAGCCGGGAACGCTGACGTTCGTGGCCAATCCGCGCTATCGGCCGTACCTGCGGACCACTCGTGCCTCGGCCGTCATCGTCGGCCTCACTGAGGGGGACGTCCCCCTGCCCTGCCTGCGCGCCGCGGATCCGTATCTGGCCTTCGCCCAGGCGCTCGAACTGTTCTACATTCCGCCGCCGCTGCCCAGCGGCATTCATCCAACCGCGGTGATCGCTCCGAGCGCAAGCATCGGCCGGGGCGCTGCCATCGGCCCGTTTTGCGTCATCGGCGAGGAGGTCATCATCGGTGACGACGCGCGCCTGGACGCGCACGTCGTAATCTATCCGCAAGCGCAGGTCGGCAGCGCCTGCCGCGCCTACGCGCACGTCGTGGTGCGCGAGCGGGTCGTTATTGGCAACCGTGTCGTCCTGCATAGTGGCTGTATCATCGGCGGTGACGGCTTTGGATACGTGATGGGGGCCGACGGCAGCGCCCGCAAGATCGTGCAAACCGGCACGGTGGTTATCGAGGATGACGTGGAGATCGGCGCCAACACCACGGTGGACCGCGCCGCAGTGGGCGCCACGCTCATCCGGCGCGGCGCCAAGTTGGACAACTTGGTGATGGTGGCGCACGGCTGCTCGATCGGCGAAGGCAGCGCCCTGGCGGCACAGGTCGGGCTGTCAGGCAGCACGTGCGTGGGCCGCCTCGTGCGCATGGGTGGTCAGGCCGGCAGCGCCGGGCACCTGAGTATCGGGGATGGCGCCCAGGTGGGCGCGCAAAGTGGCGTCCCGCACGATGTCCCCGCGGGCAGCGTTGTCGCTGGCTATCCCGCCGTGGACATTCATCTCTGGCGGCGCATGTCCGCCGCGTCCGCCCGTCTGCCGGAGATGCTCCGGCGCGTGCGACAGATTGAGAACGCCCTGGCACTGCGCAGGCCGCGCGGCACGTCCAGTCGCAAGTCGCCTTGACGATTTTTACGCCCTTCGCTACGTTGAGCCACTTCCCTCAGAGGAGTGCCACCCGTGAAGCTCAGCATCTACGACATCGAGGAGGCCGCCAAGGAGCTCACCTACGACGAGTCGACGGCGTCGCTCAATGATGTCCTCGTCCACGGTGAAGTGTGCGACTATAGCTTTTCGGGGCCCGCCGTGGTGCGCGTTGAATACTACCGTGCCGGGCAGGAGCTGTTCTTTCACGGGAACATCACCGGCAGCGTCGTGGGTCAGTGCGCCCGCTGTGTGGAGGAGTACGACTTCGTGCTCGAGAAGGACTTCGCCATCGTCTTGGTGCCGAAGCGTGAGTTGAATGCCGGGGCGGAACTGGAGGAAGAGGATCTCGATTTGAGCTTCTACGAGGGTGTGGAAATCGATCTGTCCCCGCTGGTCCAGGAGCAGATCATCCTGGCCTTGCCGACACGGCCACTCTGCCGCGAGAGCTGTAAAGGACTGTGCCCGCAGTGTGGCGTCAACCTCAACGTGCAGACATGTGCCTGCGCTACTGCGGTCGACGATCCGAGGTTGGCGGTTCTCCGCACCCTGAGAGTCAACCGTTAGCGCAGCAGTTCACAATTGCGGTGGCAGCTGATGCGACTCCGTCGAACATCTCATCCCCTCACCTTGACCCGGAGGGAGGGGGAGCCTTATTGAACATGTCAAGCTTGAACCCGCGTGCGTAGTCGGGCAATGAAGGAGAAAGCCGCAGACACTCTCCCGCTTACCAAGGGCGCCGGCATCAGCCGTGATCCCCTGGCGCGGGAAGCCGTAAGTAGAGAGCAGGCACGCGAGACTGGCGTGCCCGGAAGGAGTACATCATGGCCGTTCCCAAACGCAGAACTTCGCATTCGAAGCGCAACAAACGTCGCGCCCACGACGCGTTAGTCGCGCCAACTGTGATCACGTGTCCCGAGTGTGGGGAGTCGACCGTGATGCACCGCGCTTGCCCGCATTGCGGTACCTACCGCGGGCGCAAAGTCATCGTGGTCGAGTCCGAGTGAACGCTAGCGGTGTGCCTTCGTGATGACGGCCTCGTTAGCCCCTTGTCTCCGTCGTCCATGACTAAGGTTCCGGCCGAAGCCGCAACAAAGCGAGCCCACCCTGTCCTGAGCGAAGTCGAAGGAGGCGAGCGGACTCCTCGAGGGGACGCTGGGCGCAGCCCGGTAGCCTTCCTCTTTCCCGGCCAGGGATCCCAGGCCGTCGGGATGGGAGAGGACCTGTGCGCCCGCTTCGCAGTCGCGCGCGAAATCTTCACGCAGGCAGACGAGATCCTCCGTTTTCCGTTGTCGGCGCTGTGTTTCGAAGGCCCACTGGAAGAGCTGACGCTCACCGTCAACACGCAGCCAGCACTACTCACCGCGAGTTGCGCCTTGGCGCGCGTGATCGAGACCGAGCTTCATCTCTCGCCCAGCTGGACGGCCGGCCACAGTGTCGGAGAGTTCAGCGCCCTGGTCGTTGCCGGTGCCCTGACTTTTCCCGACGCCTTGCGTCTGGTTCGCGAGCGCGGCCGCGCCATGCAGGCTGCCGTGGCGCCGGGCGTCGGTAGCATGGCCGCGGTGCTGGGCTTGGATCTCGCCCGCATCACAGCGATCTGCCAACAGGCGGCGGAGGGCCAAGTGGTCAGTCCGGCGAACCTGAACGGCGGCGGCCAGATCGTGATCGCAGGCCACCGTGAGGCTGTGGGGCGTGCTGCCACCCTGGCCAATAACAGCGGCGCGAAGCGCGTGATCCCGTTGGCGGTCAGCGCCCCGTTCCACTGCGCCCTGATGGCGCCCGCCGCCGAGCGCCTGCGCGCGGCCTTGGAGCCGGTGACCGTGTCGCCCCTGCGCTGCCCTGTGATCACTAACGTCGAAGCGCGCGCCTGCACCGATGCCGGACGCATCAAGGAACTGCTGGTGCGCCAAGCGGTCAGCCCGGTGCGCTGGCAGGAGTGCATCGAAGAGCTGGCGCGTCTCGGTTGCCGCGACGCCATCGAGGTGGGACCCGGGCGGGTCCTCAGCGGCCTCACCCGCCGGATTGCACCGGATATCCGTTGCGTTGCCGGCGAGGATCTCGTCGCGGTCCGGGAGTCGGTTGCGAGCCCATGAATGCAAGCTTGAAAGACCAGGTTGGGCTCGTCACCGGCGCTTCGCGCGGTATCGGTCGCATGGTGGCGTATCGGCTCGCCCAGGCCGGCGCGCCCGGTTTGATAGAGACCGAGATGGCTGCGAGCTTGCCTGAGGCCGTGCGAACGGAGTATGTGAAGCTCATTCCCGCGGGACGACTGGGAACGGCGGAGGAGGTGGCGCATGCGGTGCTCTTTCTGGCGCGCCCCAAATCTGCCTATATCACCGGGCAGGTTATTGGCGTGAATGGCGGTCTGTACATGTAAGGGAGAGGGAGGAAGTAACGGATGGCATCAGCAGTCGAAACAAAAGTGAGGGAAATCATCTGCGAGCAGCTGGGCGTCAGTGAAAACGAGGTGACGCCGGATGCCTCCTTCATTGAAGACCTCGGCGCCGATTCGCTGGACATCGTCGAGCTGGTGATGGCACTCGAGGAAGAGTACGACATGGAAATAACCGACGAGGAGGCCGAGAAGATCCGCACGGTCCAGGACGTCGTCAATTACATCGAGAGCCACAAGCAGTAGTCGCGGCGACGGCAGCGGCGATGGCCTGCAATGACTGAATTAGAGCGTGTGCATGGCGAATTTATGCTGCCCTCTGCAAAGAGGCCCAGCGCCAGGAACACAATCTCGATCCCATCGACCGTTTGTGCCGCCATATTGCAACCTCCCTCATGGAAGCAGACAATATGTCCATGAGAATAAATCCCCGCCGCGTACGGAGATTTGCCCGTTTCGTTGTGCTTGCTTCCGTAGTCGTGGCTCCGCAACCATCGCGTGCAGAAGAGGCCGCCACGTCCGCGGCTGATCAGGGCTTCATCGAATACCAGATCCGCGCCAACGAAGATCCGAGCAAAGTGGCGCGCATGTTCCATGTCGGGCTCGACGAGCTGCTGGCGCTGAACCACATCCCCGATCCGCGGCGTTTGACGGTCGGGACCATCCTGAAGATCCCGGACCCGCGCGAGTCCTTGGTGAAGCAGCTCACCGCTGAGAAGCAGGGGTTCGAAACGCAGTTGGCGAGCGCGCAGGCGAACATCTCAGCATTGAAAACGCAGGCCGATCAGCTGCAATCAGAGTTGGCGGATCAGCGCGAGATCAATGAAGCGTTCCGTAGTGAGCAGGCCCTGTACCAGACTTGGCGGATCGCGGTGTTCATCGCCGGTGGTGCGGCGGTGGTGCTTACGCTCGGGTTACTCCTCGCCTGGGGCAAGGCGCGGGATGCGGAACGGCATATGCAAGTGTTGCAGAGAGAGGCCGCGGCGATGCGGGCCGCGGCCGACAAATACCGCCAACTCAGCGCGCAATTCGAGCTCAAGTACCAGAACCTGTTCCACCAAGTCGGCATGCCTGCGCCAGCGCAGGCGCGCGCCCAGGCGTTGCGCGCCGCCTATGACGACGACCGCGCGCGGCTCGACGCCATCGTTGCGGAGGCTGAGCGTCAGATCAAGGGCGCCCTCGCCGCGTTGTCGCCGAAGCGGCAAACGCGAGTGGCCGAAGGCCGGATGGCCCCGCTGGCCGCCGCCCGCAAGAGCGGCTGAGCGTTCCTGTGAGGTGACTGCGCCGGACACCTCACGCCCTCACCCCGATTCTCTCCGGGAGGAGATTGTCGATAGATGCCGACCGTCCCTCGATACGCCTGTCCTGAGCTCGTCGAAGGGGCCGCTGAGACGCGGCCTACTCGGGACGAACGGAGAAAAGCTTTGAAAATCGCCCATCGAGTCCCGTTCACCCCGAGTAGCCGCCACTTTTTCCGAGCGTCCCGAGTGGCGGCCCTTTGTTGGCCGCGTATCGAGGGATTGGCGGCGTATCGAGGGGCGTCTCGCCATTGGTTCCTCGATGCCAGGAACTTGTAACCAGTGCGGCACCTGCTGCGGCGTACTCACTCTGGAGCAGTCACCTGAAGCGGTGCGGGCGACTGCCGCCATCGCCAGCGTCCTCGGGATTCCGTCGGATGCGGTGTTCGCCGCCAAGCACTGGCATCCGCTGACGCGGGAAGAAGCGCTGCGGCGGAATCCGTTTTACACCACTCGGCTACCGCCGAATGCACATTTGTACTGCTGCGATCAGCTCGGCGGCGACGGCCGCTGCCGAGTGTACGACGAGCGTCCGCTCGTTTGCCGCGGCTATCCCTGGTATGGCCAGCCGCCGCGCACCATGCCGCTGCCCCGTCCGAATTGCGGCTACGCTATCGATCAGGAGTCAGTCGGGAGTGAAAAGTAAAGAGTAAGGGGTAAGGCGTAAGGCGTAAGGAGAGCGTCGGCCCCGGTCGCGGCTCACCGGTTACCGCTCTTCAGGCGCTCAATCTTGGCTTCCACCTCGCCGGGGTCAGGGAAGCGGTCGAGTTCATCCTTGGAGAAGATCAGCTTGCCGTCGACGCGGACGTCGAACACGCCATCTTTACCGCGGATGAGCTCCGCATCCACTCCGAAGCGCTCTTTCAAGGACGCGGCCAGACTGGTCGCGCGAGGATAGTAGTTTCAAGGCACACACCACGTAATCGAAATCTGCATCGCTGATCTCCGCACGCCAGATACTATACGGCCTCGCCGTTCTCATGACAAACAGCGCACGCCGCGGTCATCGATGCTAGGTAGATCCCGTAGCGGCCGTAACTGCTCAATCAACCACTTGAAGTTGGCGGGGGCGGCCCGGGCGGCGGTTGGCGCCCGCTGAGCCTGCCGGCGAGCGCCAGCAATTCCTGGAGCACCCGCTCGACCAGCGAATCTTCACCCGGACGCCGCGGGATGACGATCCAGAGCGCCAGGTAGAGCAGCACGCCGAGCAAGTGGAAGAAGGTGAGGATCACGAATATCAGCCGAACCAAGACCACCGGGACGGCGAGGACGTGCGCCAACGCCGCGCACACGCCGGCCAAACGTCTCTCGGGATGGTCACGGTGCCAGCGGGCCGGATCGAAAGAGGTCAAGCGGCTGCGGCAGTAGCGGCACCGAATCGCCTCCGCTCGGATCTCTTCTCTGCAGTAGGGGCATTGCTTCATCCCTGCCATCGGATCTCCTCCTTTCCAGTACTATACCCTCTCGAGAAGAACTGCATGGCTGCGACCAATCTTCGGAGAATCGACTCTTGACAGGCCGCTCTGCTCCGCGATGGAAAGCGACTGCTGAAAGGCGCGTTCCGACACATGACCCCTCGGTTCCGCGAAGAGGACTCGGCCATGAGGTCTGAGGACGCTCTGAACCTCCGAAAAGAACCGATTTGAATCGCCAACCTCACGGACAACTGCGAATGCCAGTACAAAGTCAATCTTGGCGACAAGGTCAGCCACGCGCAGACTGTCCGTGCAACCGTGGGCTTTCCATCACTTACGCAAGCCTCAATAGAAACTAGCGAGCCAACCCGACGCGGATTCAACCCACGGGTGGCCGGCGGTGGTGCCACTCGGTCTCTTGCTCGTAGGTGTGGCCTACCCGACACAGTACCGCCTCGCCGAGCAACGGGCCGACCAACTGGATGCCGTGCGGCAGACCGTTGTCACTGAAGCCAGCCGGCACCGACAGCGTTGGGTTGCCGCTAAAGTTGAACGGCGCGGTGAAGCGCATGAACGGAGCAAACGCCGGGGAGAAAGGGCCGTAGGGATCGAGGGCGTCGGCCAGCGGCGCCTGCATGAAGAAACCCGGGCATGCGAAGACCTCAGCGTGCTCAAACACCTCTTGAAACCGCCGCGCGAAGGCGACACGCAACAGGTGCGCCTTGGCATACTCCGCTCCGCTGATGCGCGTACCGTACTCGAGGAACGACCTGAAACTCGGCCCGTATTCGTCCGCACGCGCCGGGTAGGTCGCCTCGTGTGCCGCCACAGCCTCGGCACTGCAGATCACCGACCACGCCTCCAGCAGCTCTTCGACCGCAGGGACCGACACGCGCACCAACTCGGCTCCCTGCCGCTGCAGGACATCGAGCGCCGACATCAGCGCCGCCACCACCTCAGGATGCACGTGCTCCCCCATGAATTGCTCGTCGATACCAAGGCGCACGCCGCGGACGCCACGGTTCAGCGTCACCGAGCATTCCGGCACGGGCGCATCAAGGGAGGTCGGGTCGTTGGCG
This sequence comes from Binatia bacterium, assembly GCA_050015455.1. Classification (GTDB taxonomy): domain Bacteria; phylum Desulfobacterota; class Binatia; order HRBIN30; family HRBIN30; genus JAGDMS01. The sequence goes on along the minus strand of JBEKBJ010000005.1, from coordinate 50,494 downwards.
TCCGCACCGGCGATCACTTCCAGCACCACAGCCGCGTCGGCCACACTACGAGTGATGGGACCGACGTGATCGAGAGTCATGCCCAGCGGAAAGACGCCGTGCCGGCTGACCCGGCCGTATGTCGGCTTCAGGCCGACCACACCGCACCAGGCAGACGGATTGCGGATCGAGCCACCGGTATCGGTCCCCAACGAAGCGAAGCACAGTCCGGCAGCCGTTGCCACGCCCGAACCGCTCGACGAGCCGCCGGTGTGGCGTGCGGGATCCCACGGATTGCGCGGAATCGGCAGCGACGGTGCATAGCCGATCATGGCGAACTCGGTCATGTTCAACTTGCCGAGCAGCACGGCGCCGGCGGCATCGAGGTACTCGACCACCGTGGCGTCGAACTCCGGGATCCAGCCGGCCAGGACGCGTGAGGCGCAGGTGGTCGGCACGCCTTTGGTGAAAAACAAATCCTTTACGGCGATCGGAATGCCGTGCAAGGGACCGCGATCGGTGCCGCCGGCAAGCTGGCGCTCCGCCGCTCGGGCGCGATCCAGAGCGCGCTCCGGCAAGACCGTGATGTAACTGTGCAACTGCGGCTCCAGGCGCTCGATGCGCGCCAGGACGGCGCGCGTCAGCTCCACGGGTGAGATCTCCCGTCGCCGCAACAGGCCCGCGGCTTCGGTTAGCGTTCGGTAACAAAGGTCAGCGTCCATGGGCAGCCTCCACGCGCCGCAGAGTAGGTGGATTCGCCGCAGGCGTCCAGCGGGGCGCCGCGATGGCCCTGGACAATCTCAGCCTAGCCAAACCCGACCCACGTAAGGCTCGCGCCGTCGCCGAGGCGCCCCGTGAACCCGACCCATTTGATTGACAAGCGTGGCGCCGTTCCGATTATCTATAGCGATGGCTGCAGGCCGATCTAACATGATCCTGAAGAACCCCGCCCCATGCTTCGACAGGCTCAGCATGAGCGGATCCCCTCCCCGATTTCATTGGAATTTTCCGCTCACCCTGAGCTTGTCGAAGGGTGCCAAAACCGTTTTTCAGCATCCTGCTAGAACCGGGGCATGAACATGGCCGGCGACTTCGTCATTTCAGTCATGTCGCGTGACCGCGTCGGCATCATCGCCGGAGTGGCCCGTGCCATTCTGGACTTGCGCGGGAACGTCGAGGCGCTCAGTCAAACCGTCCTCCGCGGTTACTTCACGATCATCTTGACCGTCAGCTTTTCAGAGGAGATGCCCGCCGAGAGGATTCAGGCGGCCGTTGAGAAGTCGGGCTCACCGGGCGAACTGGCGGTGTCCGTAAAGCCCCGGGACCCCGATGCCGCCCGGACCGCGCCGGTTACCGGCGACCAGTTCGTGCTCACGATCATGGGAAAAGACAGACCGGGCGTGATCAGCCGCATCAGTTCCTACCTGTCCAGCCGCGGCATCAACATCGTGGACCTGTACGCTTATACCGAAGGCGACAACTTCGTAATGCTCAGTCAAGTGACGATCCCCGGAAACCTGGACATCCGCCAGTTGCAGATCGACCTGGAGGGGTTGCTGCTGGGCAGTGACCTGGTGATCCGCCTCCAGCATGAGGACATTTTTGTGGCCACCAGCGAGATCGAGTTCCGCCACAAGGGCATGGGTTCGAGGTAGTGTAATGCTCAGATCCGAAGACATCATGACAACCCTGGGCATGTTCCAGAAGGAGCACCTGGATGTCCGGACGGTTACGATGGGCCTCAATCTGATGGACTGTGCCTCTCCGGATGCCGATCAGCTTTGCCGGAAGATACACCGCAAGATTCTGGATTGGGCGGGGCGGCTGGTCAGCGTCTGCGATGGAATCGGCGCTCGTTACGGCATTCCGGTCGTGAATCGGCGTGTGGCCGTTTCGCCGATCAGCGCGGTCGCGGCCTCGCAGGGCATGGGCGGATTCCTTCAGGTGGCGTGCACCCTGGACGCGGCGGCCCGCGAGATCGGGGTCAACTTTGTCGGTGGCTATACGGCACTGGTGCAGAAGGGTTTTACAGCCGGCGAACGCACGCTCATCGAATCGCTGCCCGAAGCGCTCTCCACGACCGAGCGGGTATGCAGTTCTGTGAACGTGGCGTCCACCAAGGCCGGAATCAACATGGATGCCGTTCTCATGCTGGGCGAAGTGATTGTGCGCACGGCGCAGCTTACGGCTGCCAGCGACGGCTTCGGTTGCGCCAAGCTCGTGGTGTTCGCGAACATGCCGGAGGACAACCCTTTCATGGCCGGGGCTTACCTTGGCTACGGGGAACCGGAATGCGTGATCAACATCGGCGTGAGCGGCCCGGGGGTCGTCAAATCGGCGCTGCAACGTTTGGCAAAGAGCGGAGGGCAAATCGATCTCGGTGCCATCGCTGAGGAGATCAAGATGACGTCATTTCGCGTGACGCGTGTCGGTGAATTGATCGGACGTGAGGTTGCGGCGGCGCTGGGTGTGAATTTCGGGATCGTGGATTTGTCGCTGGCGCCCACCCCGGCCGTCGGAGACAGCGTCGGCGAAATCTTACAAACCATGGGCATCGCAGTCATCGGCGCCCCAGGCTCCACTGCCGCCGTGGCGCTCTTGAACGACGCGGTCAAGAAGGGCGGGCTGTTTGCCTCCTCGTCGGTCGGCGGCCTCTCCGGTGCCTTCATTCCAGTCTGTGAAGACCGGGCGCTGGCGGAAGCCGTGGGGCAAGGGCACCTGAGCCTGGAGAAGCTGGAGGCCATGACCAGCGTGTGCTCCGTCGGCCTGGACATGATTGCGGTACCTGGCGACACGGGTGCAGATACAATTGCCGCAATCATTGCGGACGAGATGGCGATTGGAGTCGTCAACAACAAGACCACCGCGGTGCGCCTCATCCCCGTGCCGGGGAAGAAGGCCGGTGAGAAGGCGGTGTTCGGTGGATTGTTCGGCGAAAGCGCGATCATGCCGATCCGGCATGCAGGCGCCTCGACCCGCTTTGTCCGTTACGGGGGCCGCGTGCCCGCGCCACTGCATTCCTTGAACAACTGAGGTTGACAACAGCCGGACCCTCCCCTGGGCTTGCGCAGCACACCCGGAATCCGGAATTAGGGTAACTATGCACATGTCAAGTCGGCGATTGATCGACGCGGACGACACCGACACGGTGGTTTTCGAGTACGACTGCAACGACCTGATTAGGCCCTGGCCGGTTGCGCTCGTTCGACGGCCGCTTGCAGCTCGACTTCGAGCCGCAGGGCAGCCACGCCGAGAGAATCAACGCCTGGATCGTCGCCTCCAACTTCAACCAACTGCTGGGGCGCTATCAGGGCCGTCTGGTCACCGCCGCGGGCGAGGAAATCCGCGTGGCGGGAATGCTGGGATACGCGGAGAGCCACTACGCGAAGTGGTGACGGGATGGCAAGGAGAGGTACGACGTGAGCAGCTGCAACTGCGGGCATCCGTGGGTTCACCGCCCGCCGCCGCGCTTGACCCCCGTCCGGAGGGTAGTTAAGTAAGCGGCTTACGAATGCCGTGTCACGTTGTGGGGTCGGAGCGCCGGTGTTCTCGCGGTCGCGGGAGCTGTCGAGGCGTGAAGAATCTTCCCCCACGAGCGTCTATCACACGTTCAGGTCGGCCGCGGGCCGCGGGACGAATTCGACGAGCGAGGGGTTGAGCCGATATGGACGCCGGAATTACCGCCATCAATGACCGGGTAAAGGAAGAGGCTGCGTGTTTGTACCGCCTGCGCGAGGAGATCGGCCGTGTCATCGTCGGCCAACGCTACCTGGTGGACCGCTTACTCATCGGTCTGCTGGCCAACGGCCACGTGCTCATCGAAGGCGTGCCAGGATTGGCCAAGACCCTGTCGGTGAAGACGCTGGCGCAGACGATCGATGCCAGCTTTCAGCGCCTACAGTTTACGCCCGATCTGCTCCCCGCCGACCTCATCGGCACCCTGATCTACAATCCGCGCGACGGCAACTTCACCACCAAGAAGGGACCGATCTTCGCCAACATCATCCTGGCTGACGAAATCAACCGCGCGCCCGCCAAGGTGCAAAGCGCCCTGCTCGAAGCCATGCAGGAACGGCAGGTGACCATCGGCAGCGAGACCCATCCCCTGCCCGACCCGTTCCTCGTCCTGGCGACGCAGAACCCGATCGAGCAGGAAGGCACGTATCCGCTGCCCGAAGCGCAGGTCGACCGCTTCATGCTGAAGCTGTCGATCACCTATCCGTCCAAGGAAGAGGAACGACAGATTCTGGATCGCATGGCTTCGGTGAACCAACGCGACGGCCTCAGCCCCGTGATCCACACTGCCGACATCTTGCGGTTGCGCAATCTGGTCGATCAGATTTACCTCGACGACAAGATCAAGGACTACATCATCGACTTGGTGTTCGCGACCCGGAACCCATCGGCCTACAAGCTCGATTTGCAACGGCTGATCCAATACGGGGCCTCACCGCGAGCGACGCTTTATCTCACCTTGGCCGCCAAGGCGCACGCCTTCTTGCAGGGCCGCGGTTACGTCACGCCACAAGACGTGAAATCCATCGGCGCCGACGTCCTGCGCCACCGCATCATCGTCACCTACGAAGCCGAGGCCGAAGATGTCGACGCCGACGCCGTGGTGAAGAGCGTCTTCGACGGAGTGCCGGTGCCGTAGAAACCGTAAGGCGTGAGACGTAAGGCGTGAGGGGTCCGGAGCCCCACCCCTAACGCCTCACGCCTAACCGCTCACGTCTTTTCGACCGATCATGTTGACTTCCGAGCAGCTCAAGGCGGTCCGCAAGATTCAGATACGGACGAGCCACCTGGTCAGCGATCTTTTTGCCGGGCAGTACCAGAGCGTGTTCAAGGGGCGGGGAATGGAGTTCGCGGAGGTGCGGCACTATCTGCCGGGAGACGACGTGCGCACCATCGACTGGAACGTGACCGCGCGCACCGGGGTGCCGCATGTCAAGCGCTTCGTCGAAGAACGCGAGCTGACCGTCATGCTGTTGGTCGACGCCAGCGCCTCGACGCATTTCGGTACCGTCAAGCAACTGAAGAGCGAGATGGCGGCGGAGATGGCAGCATTGTTCGCGTTTTCCGCCATCACCAACAACGACAAGGTGGGGCTGCTGATGTTCAGCGACCACGTCGAACTGGCGTTGCCCCCCAAGAAAGGGACACGCCATGTCCTGCGCGTCATCCGCGAGGTGCTGTCGTTTACGCCGCAAGGACACGGGACCGACATCGCCGCCGCCCTGGAGCACCTCAGCCGGGTGACCAAGCGGCGCTGCGTCACCTTCGTCATCTCGGACTTTCTCGACACGGGCGTGCGCCTGGCGTTGAAGATCGCCAATCGCCGCCACGACGTCATCGCCGTGGTGTTGGACGACCCGCGCGACCTGGCGCTGCCGGACGTGGGCCTCATCGCCCTGCAAGACGCCGAGACCGGAGAGCAGATCTTGCTCGACACCGGCGACAGCCGCCTGCGGCGCGAATTCGAGGAGCGCGCCGCTGCCGCGCGTCGCGACCGCGAGCGCATGCTGCGCGGCGTCGACGTCGACGCCATCGTCGTGCGTACCGATCGCCCCTACACCGAAGCCCTGCTACGCTTCTTCCGCATGCGCGAGCACCGACACTGAAATGGATCTGAGGACTCCACGCCGCCGCAGGCCCTCACCCCTACCCTCTCCCAAAGGGAGTGTCGATTTTCGCCACGGGAACGGGTGCCTCCCTTTGAAAAAGGGAGGTCAGGAGGGATTTGGGCGCGGATCATTTAGAAAATCCCCCTCAATCCCCCTTTTTCAAAGGGGGAAGTCACCAGCCCTACCGCCTCCCGTGCATCTATCGACACTCTCCAAAGGGAGAGGGAGATCGCAAGAGAGGCGAACCGGCGAGAGAATTCGAATGCGCTGCTTCGCCTCTGCAAGGATCCTGATTGCCCTCTGCATCGTCGGCTCCGCCCTCGCCGCCGATCCCACCCCCAACGCCACCGCCCCTGTCACCGTCAAGGCCAGCGTCGATCGCAGCCAGGTCACTCTCGGTGACCCGATCCGCTATACTGTCGAGGTCGCCGCCGCCACCGACACTGAAATCCTCATCCCCGTGTACAGCGGCAAACTTGGCGACTTCACGGTCAGCGATTTCGGCGAACTCCCGACGCGCACGGAGAACGGCCGCACCATCACCTCGCGCTGGTACACGCTCACCATCTTCGAGACCGGCGATCATCTGATTCCGGCCCCGAAGGTGCAGTACCGCACCCCGGGGGAGGACCTGCGTGACGCCGAGGGTAACGAGGTTCTGGTGGGCGTGACCAGCTTGCTGGCACAGGAGAAGAACCCGGCCGACATCCGTGACATCAAACCACCCGAAGAGGTGCCGTTCGACTGGCGGCCGATCGGCGTTGGTGCGGCGGCCGTTCTGGTCGTGGCACTGCTCGGCGCGGGCCTCTTCTATTTCCTCAACCGGCCGCGCCGGCAGCGGGCACTGGCGCGGCAGCCACCGCATGAGGCGGCACTGGCCGCGCTCAACCGGCTGCGGGCCCGGCACCTCATCGATGAAGGCAAGTTCGAGGAATATTACGTCCAGCTGTCCGCTATCGTGCGGCGCTACCTGGAGGATCGTTTCCACCTACGCGCGCCGGAGATGACCACGGAGGAGTTTCTCTCGGCGGTGGCCGGCGATGGCCGTTTGATCCAGCCGCATCGGCGGCTGCTCGCCGACTTCTTGTCGCAGGCGGATCTGGTCAAGTTCGCGCGGCACCTGCCGAGTCTCGACGACAGTGAAGGCGCCTACAACGCCGCGCGCCGCTTCGTCGAGGAAACACGGGTCGCCTCTGCCCCGCACAACGCCGGTCCGCAGAACACCGAGGTGCATGATGCGGCTGCATGATCCGTGGCTGCTGGCACTGATCCTTATCGTGCCGCTGATTCTCTGGCTCCAACGCCGCGGGCGACGCGAGGCCGCGGTGCGTTTCCCGTCGCTGGCGCTGGTGCGCGGCATCCCCTACGCGGGCGTGCGCCGTTGGCGTTGGCTGCTGCCGGCGCTGCGGGGTCTCGGACTGCTGCTGTTGGTCGTGGCGCTGGCCCGTCCGCAGAAAGGCAAAGCGGAAAGCGCTTACTACGGTGAGGGCATCGACATCATGCTCGCGGTCGACATCTCGGGCAGCATGTTGTCGGAAGACTTCACTCTCAGCGGGCAGCGCGCCAGCCGCCTCGACGTGGTCAAGTCGGTGGTGCGCGATTTCGTCGCCGGCCGCGCCGGTGACCGCATCGGCCTGGTACTCTTCAGCGCACGGCCGTACACGCAGTGCCCGCTCACCTTGGATCACGGTTGGCTCCTGCAGAACCTGGCGCGCGCCAAGATCGGCATGATCGAGGACGGCACCGCGATCGGTTCGGCGCTGGCTACCGCGGCGGGCCGGCTGGAGCACTCCGATGCCAAAAGCAAGGTGATCATCTTGCTCACCGACGGGCAGAACAACGCCGGGAAGATCTCGCCCGCCACTGCCGCCGACGCGGTGAAAGCGGTGGGCATCAAGGTGTACACCATCGGCGCCGGCACGCGCGGCCTGGCGCCCTTCCCTGCCCGCGATATCTTCGGCAACAAGGTGTACCAACCGATCAAGGTCGACATCGATGAAGACACCTTGAAGCTGATCGCGCAGAAGACCGGCGGGACGTATTTTCGCGCCACCGACACCGCCAGCCTCCAGCAGATCTACAGCGACATCAACCGCTTGGAGAAGACCACGTTCAGCGCACCGCGTTACCTGGATTACACCGAGCTCTATCCGTGGTTCGTGATTCCCGCGTTGCTCCTGCTAGGTGCCGAGGCCGGCCTCGGCCATACCCGCTTGCGGAAGCTACCGTGATGGCCTGGCGTGATTCTTCTCTCCTCTGGTTCGTCGGGCTCGTCCCCCTGGCGCTGGCCTTTTTCCTCTGGGCGTTGCGCCGGCGGCGCCAGGCGCTCCTGCGCTTCGCTGAGGCGCGTCTGCTGCCGGCGCTGGCCCCCGATCTCGACCAGCGCCGTCAGCGCTGGCGTGCCGCGCTGTGGCTGGCCGGGTTGGCGCTTCTCGTGGTGGCGCTCGCCGGCCCGAAGTGGGGCTTTCACTGGGAGGAAGTCCACCGCGAAGGCGTCGACATCATCGTCGCGCTCGACACCTCGCGCAGCATGCTGGCGGAAGACATCAAACCCAACCGCCTCGGGCGTGCCAAGCTCGCGGTGCAAGACCTGGTGAAGCAATTGCATGGCGACCGCATCGGCCTGGTGGCGTTCGCCGGATCGGCGTTCGTGCAGTGCCCACTCACCCTCGACTATGAGGCCTTTGCGGAGAGCCTGCGCGCCATCGACGTCGGCACCATCCCGAGAGGCGGGACAGCGCTGGCCGAGGCCATCAGCTCCGCCATCGAGGCCTTCGAAGGACACCAGGGCAAGCACGAAGCCTTGATCCTCATCACCGACGGTGAGGACCACGAGGGGAAGGTCGACGAGGCCGCCAAGCAGGCGGCCGACGAAGGCATCAAGATCTACACCGTCGGCATCGGCACGCCGGAGGGCGACCTCATCCCGATCACCGTCGATGGGCAGCAGACGTTCGTCAAAGACCGCAAAGGTCAGGTGGTGAAGTCGCGGCTCGATGATGAAACTCTGAAGAAGATCGCAACCGATAGCGGCGGCGCCTACGTACACGCCGAAGGGCCGGGCCTCGGGCTCGACGTGGTGTACAATGACTACATCGGGAAAATGGAGAAGCGCGAGCTGAAGAGCACCATGGAGCGGCGTTTCGAGGAGCGCTTCCAGATCCCGTTGTTTCTGGCCGTCATGCTGTTGGCGCTCGAGCCCTTGGTCGGTGAACGGCGGCGTGCGGCTGGAATGGCGTTGCGACGGCGCTGGCGCGTCTGGCGCCGGAGTGCGGCATGAGTGACGTGGAGCGTGGAGTGTGGAGCGTGGAGCGCCGCGCCAAGTTACTGCTGCTCGCACTTTGCGCGCTCGTGCTGCTCCCCGCAGCGCCCTGTCACGCCTGGCTCAATCCAACCCGCGACCGTATCGCTGAGGGCAATCGGCTCTTCAAGCAAGGCAAGTTCGACGATGCCATCGGCAAGTATGGCGAGGCCCTGGTGGACAATCCCGACTCGCTGCTGCTCAACTTCAACATGGGCGACGCCAATTACAAGGCGGGGAAGTACGCCGAAGCCATGGCCTCCTATTCGCGCGTGCGCGGGATTGATGAGGATTCGAAGCGCACGGCGCGGACGGCGTACAACGTCGGCAATGCCCAATACCGGTTGGGCGCCGCAGCCGAGGCGGACAAACCGGAGGACGCGCTCAAGGCGTACGCCACGGCGTTGGCCGCGTACCGCCGCGCCCTGGGCGTCGATCCCACCGACCAGGACGCCAAGTTCAACTACGAGTTCGTGGGCAAGAAGATCGATGACCTGAAGAAAGAGCTCGAAGAGCAGAAAAAGCGACAACAGGAGCAACAGCAAGAACAGCAGAAGCAGCAGAAGCAGTCGGACGAGCAGAAGGATCAGCAACCGCAACAACAGGATCAGAAGGACCAGCAACAGGCGCAGCAGGAAAAGCAGCAACAGGGATCCGGGGAGGAACAGAAGAAGCAAGAGGGGGAGCAGCAACAACAAGCGGCACAGGAGAAATCGGATGAGCACAAGCAGGCGGAGCAGCAGCGTGCTGCGGCGCAGGAAGCCGCCGGCGGCAAGAAGGACCAGATGTCGCAGCAGGAGGCCGCCGCCCTGATCGACACCGCCAAGAACGACGAGCTGCAACCCGACGAGTTCGCGCGCCAAGTCCAAGGCGCCACCGTCGCCGAACCGGCACAGGATTGGTGATGGCGTTCAGATCGCACCTTGTAGTGTTCTGCCTACTCGCGGGTGCCCTCCCCTCCCCCGTCCGCGCCGACATCTCCGTGCGTGCCAGCCTCAACCCTCAACGCGCGCAGGTGGGCGAGCCGCTGACGCTCGCTATCGAGATCAGCGGTGCGCAGAACGTGGCGGCGCCCGCGGTGACTGCTGACGGCTTCGACGTCCAGTACGTCGGCCCATCGACCCAGATCTCGATCGTCAATGCCAACATCAGCAGCTCGGTGCAGCACCGCTACTCGCTGCTGCCATTACGCGCGGGGCATTTCACCCTCGGCCCGTTCACCGTCGAATACCAAGGCAAGACGTATCAGACCGCGAGCTTCAACGTGGACGTGACGGCAGGCGCACAATCCCCACAGGGGCGGGCCCCGCAGGCGCAAGCGCCGCCCGCTCCACCCTCGACCGGCCAATCTGGCGCAACTCAGCCCGGCACTGCTGCGGCGCGTGCTTTGCGACTCACGGTCTCGGTACCGCAGCAGGAGGTGTATCTGCATGAACGCGTGCCGCTCGATGTGACGCTGTACGTGGGGTCCATCCACGTGGCGGACCTGCAGTACCCAACGCTCGCTGCCGACGGCATCTCGGTCGACAAGTTCCCCGAGCCCAGCCAGCGCCAGCAGGTGATCGACGGCGAGACATACCAGGTTGTTCACTTCCAGACCACGGTAGTTCCACTGCGCAGCGGAACTTTGACGCTCGGCCCTGCCGATCTGCAGTTGAACGTGCTGACTCGTAGACGTAATTCTCTTTTCAACGATCCATTCTTCCAGCACTTCTTCGAAGACGATCCCTTCGGCACCGAGCGGCGCAGAATGGAGCTGCACTCTGACCCGCTCACCCTGAACGTTTTGCCGCTGCCGGAGGAAGGAAAGCCGGCGGGGTTCTCCGGCGCCGTCGGCCGCTTCACCTTGCAAGTGTCGGCGGCTCCCACCGAGGTGACAGCGGGCGACCCGATCACGCTGCGAATGATGTTGAACGGGAGCGGCAACGTCGCCGAAGCCGCGCCGCCGCAGTTGGTGAATACCGACGGGTTCCGCACGTACGAAACGCAGCCCGGGAAGGCCGAAGGCGGCGGCCCGGGCAGCGCCACCGTCGCCAAGTCCTTCGAGCAGGTGCTCATTCCTAACGACATGCACGTCAGCGCAGTTCCGGCCGTGAGCTTCAGTTACTTCGATCCGCGGACGCAGCGCTATGGAACAGCCCGGACGGACCCGATCGCGCTGGTGGTGCGGCCGTCGCAGAACCCCGCGCGCCAGGAAGTGTTCGCCGCCGGTACGCCGGGCCGGCGCCTCGCACCGGAAGAGAAGCTCGGACACGACATCGTGTACATCAAAGACGATCCGGGTGGACTGTCGGGGCGCGCAGACCATTGGTATAGGAATCCGTTCTTCTGGCTGTGGCAGCCGGTGCCCCTGCTGCTGCTTGTGGCGGCCGCCTGGTACGATCGCCGCCGCCAGCGCTTGAGCGGTGACGTGCGCTACGCGCGCTTCAGCCGCGCCGGGAGGCAGGCGCGTTGGGGTCTCGCAACTGCCGAGAAGGCGTTGGCCAAGGGTGAGTCGGCCGCGTTCTATGATGTTGTCTCCCGAACTATGCAGGAGTATCTGGCGGCGAAACTCGATCTGCCTCCGGGCGCCATCGACGCCGCCGCCGTCGCGCGCCGTAGCGTGCCGGCGCAGTCGGTCCAGGACATAGCCCAATTCTTTGCGACCTGCGAGCAGATCCGTTTCGCCCCCAGCTCCAGTGACGGCGACATGCGCGGCGTGCTGACACTGGCGCAACAAATAGTCCGCCGCCTCGAGCGCCAACGCGGCCTTGCCCCAGCTGCGCAGACCAGGGCGGATGCCGGCCGATTCGGCCCGCCTTCTGCGAGTGCGCCAGAACCCCAGCTCAGGTTCTCTCTCCCTCCGGGAGAGGCCTGTCCTGAGCCCCGTCGAAGGGGTCAGGGTGAGGGTGTGAAATGACTCTTCTCACAACCGGTTCTGCACGCTACAGTGTGGAGAGCAGAACGCGAGGAGGCATGCGGATCATCAGATCCCCTCACCCCCGCCCTCTCCCGCAGGGAGAGAGAGCGGACGGCATGCCCGTGCGAGTTCTCTTGCTCATGCTGCTCATTCTGGGCGTCCTGTGCGGTGCCGCGCGCGCCACCGAGCCCACAGAGCCCAGCCCGCGCACAACTTTCTACCACGCCAACGCCCTGTACAAGGACGGCCAATACGTTGCCGCGGCCAAGGAGTATGAGGAGATAGAGCAATCTGGCTTGGCGAGCGGGAACCTGTATTTCAATCTGGGTAACGCCTACTTCAAAGCCGGCGAAAAAGGCAAGGCCATCCTGAACTACGAACGGGCGCGGCGTCTGATACCGGGCGATCCCGACCTGGGTGCGAATCTCGCCTACGCAGAGTCGCTCACGGGTGCGGAGGCGTGTGACCCGGCGTTGTGGCAGCTCATCGTCTTTCCACTATCACATCGCCTTGTGACCGATCGGCTGGCATGGGCGACCAGCGCGATGTTCACGCTGCTCCTGCTCGTGCTGGCCGGGTACCGGCTGTGGCCAGCACGGCCACGGTGGTTGGTCTATGCCGCCACCGGGCTCGCGGTGCTGGTGCTGATCAGCAGCACCTCGTTGGCGCAGCAGGTGCTAACGGACGACTGGCAACCCCAAGCAGTCGTCATCAGCAGCGGCGAGGCCCCGACCCGGTTCGAGCCGGCCGGAAACGGTACCGTGCATTTCGTCCTCAAAGAAGGCTCGCTGGTGCGCGTCGTAGAGACGCGCGACAACTGGATCGAGGTGGCGCGCTGCGACGGGCGCCGTGGCTGGATCGTAAAGTCAGCCGTCGACGAAATCTGATTGATCGTGCTCCTCCCTTGTTGCCACCTCCGGCGACAGGGGAGGCCGGGAAGGGCTTCCTATCCGAATGTTCACTGCATTTAGCTTTCCAAGAGTACCGCTCATCCTGATTTTCTGTCTCTGCCTGCGTGCATTGTCGGCCCATGGCGACGCCGACGCCGAAAATGTTCTGCGCGCCACGCTCGACAACGGCCTGCGCGTCATTATCGTGCGTGACACGCTATCGCCGGTGGTAACCACGGTGATCAATTACCGGGTGGGCAGCGACGAGGCGCCAGAGGGCTTCCCGGGTACAACACACGCCCAGGAACACATGATGTTTCGTGGCAGCCCCGGCCTCACGGGGGACCAGCTGGCCAAGATCATCGCGGCCATGGGCGGTCGCTTCGACGCCGACACGCAGCAGACAGTCACGCAGTACTTCTTCACCGTCCCGTCGGAGGACCTCGATATCGCCCTGCACATCGAGTCCATCCGCATGCGCGGCATCTCGGATGACGAGCAGCTGTGGGACAAGGAGCGCGGCGCCATCGAGCAGGAAGTGGCACAGGATCTCTCCAACCCGGAGTACGTCTTCTACACCAAGCTGCTGGCAGCAATGTTCAAAGGCACGCCGTACGCGCACGACGCCCTCGGCACGCGCCCGTCATTCGACAAGACGACGGCGGCGATGCTCAAGCAGTTCCACGAAGCGTGGTATGCGCCGAACAACGCTGTACTCGTGCTTGTCGGCAACCTGCAGCCGGAGGAAGCGCTGGCGCAGGTGAAAGCCCTGTTCGGTGACATTTCCATCAAACAACTTCCGCCGCGTCCTGAGGTGCATCTCGAGCCGGTGCAGCCCGAGACTCTGAGGCTCGACACCGACCAACCCTACGGCATGGTCGTGGCGTCGTTCCGCCTGCCCGGCTTCGACGATCCGGACTACGCCGCGGTGCAGGTGCTCGGCGACGTCCTAAGCAGCCGGCGCGGCGATCTGTATGCGTTGGTACCGGAGGGCAAGGCGTTGTTCGCCGGTTTCGCTGTCAACGCGCTGCCGAAGGCGAGCTTGGGTTATGCGGCAGCTGCATTTCCACAGGGTGCCGACTCTACCGCGCTGCTGCAGCAGGTACAGAAGATCCTTGCTGCTGAGGTGCAGAACGGGGTCTCCGCGGATGTGGTGGACGCGGCGAAGCGGCACGAGCGCACCGACCTCGAACTGCAGAAGAATTCGGTCTCCGGACTGGCCATGGCATGGTCGCAGGCGGTGGCGGTAGAAGGCCGACGATCGCCTGAAGATGACCTGCGTGCCATCGAGCAGGTGTCAGTCGAGGATGTAAACCGCGTAGCGAGAAAATATCTCGACCCGAGTCACGCGATCACCGCCATCCTGACACCGCAGCCGTCCGGCAAACCCACCTCGCCGAAGGGCTTCGGGGGCAAGGAGTCATTCGCGCCGCAGGAGGTCAAGCGGGTCGAGTTACCCCCATGGTCGACAAAGGCTATGGAGCGGCTGTCGGTGCCGGGGTCGACGGTGCATCCGGTGGTGAGCACGTTGCCGAACGGCCTCACCCTCATCGTCCAGCCGGAGTCGATCAGCAACACGGTGGACGTCTCCGGCTACGTCAAGCACGAGAGTGATCTGCAAGTGCCCAAAGGCAAGGAAGGGGTTAACGACGTGCTCGATCGTCTCTTCTCCTTCGGCACCACGTCGTTGGACCGGCTGGCGTTCCAGAAAGCCCTCGACGACATCGGTGCCAACGCACGGGCGGGCGCGGGGTTTTCGCTCGAGGTGCTGAGCGATCAGTTCGACCGTGGCGTGCAACTGCTCGCTGACAATGAGTTGCGTCCGGCGTTGCCGCAGGACGCCTTTGCAGTCATGCGCAAGCAGGTGGCTGCTGCCATCGCCGGCCGCCTGCGAAGTCCGGGCTATCTTGCGGGGCGGGCACTCGACGCCGCGCTGTACCCGAAGCACGATCCGACACTGCGGCAAGCCACACCGGCCACGGTGTCCTCCCTCACCATGGGAGACGTGCACAAGTACTACCGGCAGGTGTTCCGTCCGGATCTGACTACGATCGTTGTAATCGGCAACGTCACCCCGGAGCAGGCGCGGGCGGTCATCGAGAAGTACTTCGGGAGCTGGAAGGCAACGGGGCCGAAACCGAATACCGATCTGCCACCGGTGCCTTTGAACAAGCCGGCAACGAGGGCGGTGCCCGACGCCAGCCGCGTGCAGGACAAGGTCACGCTGGCGCAGACGTTGAGGCTGAACCGTTTCAATCCCGATTACTATGCGCTGGAATTGGGCGATCACGTCCTCGGCGGCGCCTTCTACGCCACGCGACTGTACCGCGATCTGCGCGAGAACGCCGGGTTAGTGTATTTTGTGTCGTCAACCTTCGATCTCGATAAGACGCGCGGACTCTACACAGTGAGCTACGCCTGCGATCCGCGGAACGTGTCGAAGGCTCGCGCCATCATCGTGCGCGACCTCATTGCCATGCAGAAAACCCCGGTAACCGACCACGAGCTGCGACAGACGCAGGCACTGCTGCTGCGGGAGATCCCGCTTTCCGAATCAAGTGCGAACAGCATCGCCCAAGGCCTGCTGTCGCGGAGCGCGATAGGTTTGCCGCTCGACGAACCCACACGCGCGGCGCAGCGCTACGTTCAGCTCACCGCCAAAGACGTGCAGGCCGCCTTCGCCAAATGGGTGCGTCCAGGCGCCTTGGTTCAGGTCACGCAGGGTCCGACGCCGCAGTAAAGCCCAGAAAGGAAACGATCTCCCACTGCATCGACTTCGACCTGTCTGAGAAAGGCTGCCCGTCGTAGTCGGCATGTGCAAACGCGAGTTGCGGTATCGCCGTCGGTCAGGCAAGGATGGGTTGGAGACAGGCCGAGACGTGAAGGCAATCGACAGCGTGCTCAAGATCCTGGTGCAGCAGGGAGGAACAGAGCTGAGGCTTGCTTCGGGTCGCAGTCCGCAGATGTTCAAAGACGGCACCGAGCTGCCGCTGACCATTCCCGCGATGTCCACGCAGCGGATCCGCAAGTTGCTAGACGACCTGTGGACATCGCACGAGGCGGCATTGCGCGAGCACGGCCAGGTGTCGCTCACGTACAGCAGCCCCGAGTTGGGGGATTTCGCCCTGATGCTCGTCGAGCAGGACGAATCGGCACTGGAGGTTACATTTCGTCGCCAAGGAAACGGAGTTCGGGGGCACGACGAATCGGTGGGCTGCGAGCCGCGGGGAGATGCCCTCCACGATGCCACAGCGAGCGGCGTCGACGAGACGTCCGCAGGACCCGTCCGCCGAAGGCTTCGGGCCGCAAGCGGAAGCCTCTGGAGTGCGGAGACCGACAAGCTTTCGGCGGCTGTCGTCGCAGTGCTTACGCGAGCCGTGGCGCTGGGCGCCAGTGACATCCATTTGAGCCCTCTGCGGGCGCCGATTGTCCGCATCAACGGCGCCCTTCAGGTACTCGAAGGCGAACCGGGATTCGACGCGGCTGCGTTGCTCGGCGGGGAAGAGCGGTTGCAGCGCCTGCGCGCCGGAGGCTCGGTGGATCGCGCCTTCGACGTTCCCACGGTGGGGCGAGTGCGCGTGAACGTCTACGCCAGCCACGAAGGATGGTGCGCCGCCATGCGCATTCTCCGCAGGGAAGCGCCGGCGCTCGCGGATCTGAATCTGCCGCCGCAGATCGAGCCGCTCATCCACCTTCCCCACGGGCTCGTCGTCGCCTGCGGGCCGACCGGCTGCGGCAAGAGCACGACGCTGGCGGCGCTGGTTCAGCACGCCCTGCGGGCGCGCCCGCAAGTGCTGGTGACACTCGAAGACCCGATCGAGTACGTCATCCAGCCGTTGCGCCCATCCGCACTGGTCCGCCAGCGTGAAGTGGGGACCCATGTGCGTGATTTCGCCACCGGTTTGCGCGACGCTCTGCGCGAGGACCCGGACATGCTTCTCATCGGCGAGATGCGTGATCCCGAAACCATCAGTCTGGCGCTCACCGCGGCCGAAACCGGGCACCTCGTGTTCGCGAGTCTTCATAGCCGCACGGCTTCGTCAGCCGTCGAGCGTATCATCGACACCTATGCGCCGGAGCGGCAGCGGCAAATCCGCGTGCAGCTCGCGGACTCGCTGCGCGCCGTGATCTCGCAACGCCTCCTTCCCTCAGCGGACGGAACGGGGCGGGTCCCAGCAGTGGAGTTGCTCAGGGTCACTCATGGTGTGGCCAATGTGATCCGCGAGGGCCGGACGGCGCAGATCGTCAGCGCGCTCCAGGCCGGCGGCAACGAGGGCATGCTGGTGTTGGAACGCAGCCTTGCCGATCTGGTCCGCGCCAATCGCATCCGGCACGACACCGCTCTGGCGGTCGCCAACGATTCCACCACCCTGGGCGAGTATCTGCGCACAGCTGGGTGTTAGCACTTCAGGGCGCATCGCGCTCTCAGCCGATGACTTACCCGGAGCCGCGCTCACGTTACGTGGTAGCCAACCGTTTGCGCCACCACCTGCTCGAGTGGGGCGGTAACGGCCCGGTCGTGCTGCTGCTGCACGGCTTTCTGGAACACGCGCACACGTGGGATCTGGTCGCGCCGCGGGTCGCTGCGGGCGGGTACCACGTGTATGCGGTCGACTGGCGCGGCCACGGTGAGTCGGACTGGATCGGCCCCGGCGGGTACTATCACTTTGCCGATTACACCGCGGACCTGGCATTCCTGGTGCCGCAGCTCGCCGAGCGCGTCGCGCTGATAGCCCACTCGATGGGCGGCGGGGTGGCCGTCAGCTATGCCGGCACCGAGCCCGCCCGTGTCTGGGCGCTCGTGTTGGTCGAAGGGATGGGCTTGCCGGACTCCGATCCTGAGTTGGCGCCTGGACGTTTCGCGGCCTGGCTGAGCGATCTGAAACGCGTGGCCGAACGTGGCCCACGGCGCGTGACGCTGGCCGAGGCTACCCAACGATTGCGGGAGCGCTTCCCGCGCTTCTCCACCGAGGTCGCGCAGCACATGGCCGATTGGGGGACGCGGCAGGATCAGGGTGCGCGTTTGTGGAAGTTCGACCCGCTTCATCAGACACGGTCGCCACAGCCATACTACGTGGCGCAGGCGCGAGCGTTCTGGCGGCGGGTTGCCTGTCCCGTGCTCTACGTGGAAGGTCGCGAGACGCCGCTGCGTCTGCCAGCCGCTGATCTCGACGAACGTCTGCGCCTACTCCACGCTCGGCGAGTGACCATCGCCGGCGCCGGGCACCACCCGCATCTCGAACAGCCGGAGGCATTCGCCCGCGCGGTTATACCGTTCCTAGACGAGGCCCGCCGCGAATGACGTCACCCAGTTAACATCGTCCACCTAAGAAGGAGATTCGAATGAACACAAATGTAGCCAGAGCGGTCGTCACATTTCTTGAAAAGGCCGGAGTTGAAGTGGCCTTCGGATATAATGGGCATGGCAACTGGGCGCTGCTCGACGCCATTGAACACGAGTCAACTATCCGGGGGATAAAGGCCAATGCTGAAGACACTGCGGTTCACATGGCCGATTGTTATTGGCGTATGCGTCGCAGCGCACCCTTGCCCGTTGTTCTGACGACAGTTGGACCGGGGAATATGAACATTTGCTCCGCCATGGCGAACGCATTCTATGAATCCTCCGCCATGCTGATTCTCGCCGGAGCAGGGCCAACTCAATGGTTTGACAGGGGAAGCTTCGAGGAATGCTATCGTTACGGATCTGAAGAGTTCATTCAGGTAGTCAAGCCGATCTGTAAGAAGGCCGTGCTGGTCATCAGGCCGGATACTGCACTTGACATTGTTGTGAGGGCATATAAGGAGGCACTGACCGGGAGGCCTGGCCCGGTACTGGTTCAAATACCATTTGACATTCAACACACGATGATTGATGTAGATGAAATACCCTCAGCGGAGTTATGGACACACATTCATCAACCTGGCCCTGATCCATTCGCGATTGAGAAGGCAGGCTCAATAGTGAAGCAAGCCAGGCGTCCTCTTTTGCTTGCCGGCAGCGGTGTTCATAATGCCGGAGCCTCACAGGCATTGCTGCAACTTGCCGAGACATACCAAATGCCTGTGGGCACGACATTTTCCGGAAAAGGCGCCTTTCCTGAGACGCACCCGTTGAGCGTGGGAACCATCGATCCATCAGGCACACGCCATGGTTACCATGCAGCGGCTAATTGCGATGTCGTCATTGCCGTTGGTGCGAGATTTCACGATTTCAACACATCGGCCTGGCGCATGTACAGGATTCCAGCTCAGACCACGCTCATTCATATCGACGTCGATCCGATCGAGCTTTCTCGTAACTACCCGGCCGCGGTGGGCATCATATCGGATGCGCGCTTGGGGCTGGAGGCACTGATCAACGCGTTTGCCAACCTCAAGCTCAGAGCCAGCGCATTCGAGGAATGGAGGAAGCAAATAGCCGCTTGGCGCGCCGACTGGATCAAGGAGGCTGAAGCATTGACCGCCAAGACTGGCACGCTGATATCATATGCGGGACTCCTTGACGATGCCTCCAAGGTGGTGGAGGAAGTCGACGCCGAAACCTCCATCATATTCGATACCGGTAATCTGTTGCTCACTGCGCCCGCGTTTTTCAAGGCGTCTTCGGTCTTTGTCGCCACTAATAACGGACATTTCGCTCGCATGGGCTGGAGTTGTGGTGGCGCCTTGGGAGCACAACTGGCGAATCCGAAACACCCGTCGCTGGCATTCACCGGAGACGGTTCATTCATGATGACCGGACTCGCGATATCAACCGCTGTAGAGTACGGCATTCCTGCGGTCTGGGTGATTCTTAACAATCGCACGCTCTGTATTGAATGCGAGGCGATGAAGATGCTCTACAAACGATCAGCATTCTGTGACAGCAGGATTGAGAAAAGCGGAGAGCCCTATGCTCCCGATTACGTAAAAATGGCGGAGTCAATGGGAGTTAAGGGCAGGAAGGTAACATCGCCTGATGAGTTTAGACCGGCTCTTAGGCAGGCGCTGCAAAGTGGTGTGCCGTTCATCCTGGATGTGGGTGTCGATCCTGTCGATAAGGGACATATGTTGGATGTTACGCCGTTGCCAATAGACTGGAACCGTAAGACACTTGATCCGGCGTTATTGAAGGCCCTCTTGGACTCTTGATACGGGCGAAGCGGGTGCAATATCCAGTTCTCTCGGTCCAGGTATCAGACGCTGGCAGAACTCATTTCGGAAATGCGGCCTCTGCTGTAGCTTGCCCCATGATGCGCGAGGCCGTCGGTCCTCGTCACATATAATGCCTTTTCAACCGGATCTGGCGCAAGTGCATTCCTCCCGGCCTGCAGCGATCAGCATTTCGGGGTAATAGCAATTAGTGCTGTTGCATGCTTTTCGGTAACTGGCCTGGGACAGATGCCGTGCATATTTTCTGCGGGCGAGTTCTTCGTGCAGATTTCGGCCGAGTAGCGGCCCGTCTGCAGACCACCAAGCGAATCGGCTGCGGGCACCGGTAGGTGAGATCAAACAATACCCGGCCGCCCTGCCGGGGTCTCGGCACTCGACAACGGTCGTTACGGCGATGGATTTCCTATCTCTAGGGGACGCTGGTACAATCCCGCCATGATGCATCGCAACGTCTGCGAGGTGCTGAGTTTCCGGGCGCGAGGATTCTACCCCAACCTCCGGCGCGTGCTCGCCAGCCTAGCCGAGCAGAGTCAAGGGCACCCCGCTGATCGTAGGCCGCCCGGTGACGTGGCGTCCGTGGTTGAGTGCGAGGTCTTTGAGGATGGCCGCACCCGGAGCACCGAGCTTGCCATAGGTGCTGCCGACTTGCTCGTGTTGCGCCACTCCAACCGGGCCGTCGCGCTTCACCACCTCTCCCTCATCCTCCGTGCCCAGAATGGGGACGAGGCCGGCCAGAAGGAGCTCCAAAGCGCGGCCCAGGAGCGGCTTCGCAGGCTGCAGGATCGCCTCGACCGCCTCGAGCAGTTGGATGACCGCTATCTGGTCCTGTCTAGCAGCCAGCAAGAGTACTCCCCCGAGGCGGTGAGCCACAAAGGATTGATGCTGCTCAGGCTCAGCCAGCAGGGTTATCCGGTTCCGGATTTCGCCATCCTGACTACCGAGGCCTATCCAGAGAGCGAGCGGCGCCTGGAGGAGCACGTCAGCCGCGCCGTCGGAGCGCTCGAAGGCCTGGTTGGGCGGCGGCTCGGGGCACCGACGGAGCCCCTCGTGCTCGCCATGCGCTGCGCAATGCCACAGTACTACCCAGGCTTGATGCCAACCTACCTCAACGCGGGCATCACGGAGAAAACGCTGCCCGGCCTGGAGAGCCTCTTTGGGCGCCGTGCGGCCGAAATGATGTACCTGAACAACCTCAAGAACCTTCTTGTCGCCCTGGGCGAAGAGACAGGCCCAGTCCTCCGCGAAACGGAGGAGAGGCCATCCGAGGATGCGGAGGAGCTTGTCCGGCGCGTCGAGCAGGCATCGGAGAGGGTGCGCAGGCACGATCCTCTACTGCTCCAGGACGGATTCCATCAGGTTACCCTCCTCGCGCTGGAGGCCTACCGCGATTTCGAGAAGAACGCCGATCTTCTGGCCACCCTCTCGCGCGGCACGACCCAACACCCAGCGCTCGTCATGCAGATGATGGTCTGCTCGGTCAGGGAAGAGCGGTCCTATGTGGGTGTGCTTTATAGCCGCAATCCGATGACGGGCTCAGGGTTCGAGCTTGAGACTGCGATGGGCACCTTCGGGGAGGATATCATGACGGGGTCGGTGGCGACGACGCGGACCGACTTCGACGATCCCGAGGAGATCCGCGAGGCTTTCCCCTCCGTCTTCACCTTCGCGCCCCTCGTACGCAAGCTGGAGCAGGAGTTTCAGTTCCCGGTCACCATCGAGTTTGCCGCCGAGGCCGGCGCCTGCATCGAGATCTTCGCCCTCCTCCAGCTCAACCAGACCGGCATGACCGGCCGCGCTGCCTTCATCTCGGCAGTGGATCTTCACAAGGCCGGTATCATCTCCCGGAAGCGCGTCACCGAGCTGATCCAGCCGTACCACGTCAAGCAGATCGAGTCCGACACCATCGATAACCACTCTTTCCAGGAGCTCTACCGCTTCGGCCAGGGCATCTCGATTCTCCCTCGCTCCGCCATCTGCGCCCGCGTGTACTTCTCTGCCGAGGAGGCCCTGAAGGCCAAGCGACGCGGCGAGAGCGTCTGTTTCTGCAAGCAGACGTTTGCGCCCACGGACACCGTCGTGATGCAGGAGGCGGACGCCATCCTGAGCCTGAGCGGCGCCGCCATTCACGTGGTCACCATCTGCCAGAGCTTCGGCACCCCGGCCCTCTTGAGCCTGGAGCGGGATGGCGTCACGTTGCAGCCCGACCGGCGCCTCGTCAACGCCGAGGGGGTGGAGATCCACGAGGGAAACTTCGTGACCATATCGTCGCGTCGGCAGGCTTTATTCAAAGGGCAGGCTCGGTTCCAGCCCGCCCGCTTCATCCGCTACCTGCAGGGCGAGGAGCCGGAGCTTATGGAGGAGGAGCGGAAGGCCTTCGAGGACATGGCCTATGCCTACCGCTACTACTTCCAGCTCGTCAGTAGACTCAAGCAGGAACAGGTGACGAGCCTGTGGGAGCTCATCCGCCTCGTCAACCTCGAACTCCGCGACAAGGGAGAGGAAGCCCGACAGTTCGTGCGGGAGTGGTGCGATAGTCACGAGCAGTTCTACGTGGACGAGGTGCTGCGCAGCGAGCTCGGCGATCACCTCAATCAGCACAGAGTCTTCGACATGCTGACCGTGGATCAGAAGATCCGCTTCTTCGTCAAGGCTCTGGATCGTTGCGAGCGAGAGAAGATGTTCGGCTTCGCCGCCGGCGCGTTCATGCTGGGACGATTCATCTCAACTCCCCTGCCGGTCGCCTTCTGGCGCGCATTCGGGCCACGCAAGACTGCCCTCCTGTTGAACGAGTGGCTGCTTTTCGAGAAGTACATGCAGGTGCTGCACACCGTGGGCGAGCGGCGAATCAACCGCGCCCGGAAGCGGATCCTCAGCGAAGGGCTGGCTAGGATCCAGTTGACCCCGGCGGGCTTGACGGTGCTCGTCCCCGTGAAGCTGGCGGGAACCAGCATCGCGTCTGTTCGCAAGTCGGTTCCCGAGTGGTGCGACCCGCAGCTCCCCGAGCTGCTGGACCTTCTCGAGAAGCCCTACAAGACCTTCTTCGACTTCAAATCGCCCTGGGCGCGCCGTAGGCTGGAGGACATCTGCCAGGAGGCCGGCCTCAACGTCCCCGCCCCGGACGACCGCTAGGTCTCGACGTCAGGTGGTTCGTGAGGCCTGCTCGGGAGCCGCCTCGTCATTGAGGCCGTACAGGAACCGGCGGTCCACCTTGGGCTCCAGCTCGCCGAGTACGTCGGGGAGCACGCCTTACGCGTCGTCGAGATGGTACGCGCTGTTGAGCAGGCGTACCCGCCATCCGGCTGCAGTTCGCTCCAATTCGTTGAGTGTCGCGGTGTGCTGCGCGATCCCGCGATAGCTCCGCAGGTCAATGCCCAGCACGCCACAGAGGAGCAACTGCAAGACGGCATCGTGCGCTGCAATCGCGATGCAGCCGTTCCCTGCCTTTCCAAGCGTCGCCAGTCCGGCGAGCGCTCGGCGCTGCACGTCGGCGGGATGTTCCGCCCCGGGGAGCGGCAGTTCGGGATGCTTTTGCCACCGCTGGAACTCGACCTGTTCCTCTGGCGACAGGTCTTCCCACGTTCGTCCCGCCCAGCTGCTGTAGTCCACGTCGTTGAAACGGGCATCGATCTGAACGCCGAGGCCGGTGACGCGGGCAACGGCTTCAGCCGTGGACCGCGCCCGCTGCAGCGTGCTGGCCCAGAGCGCGGAGAGATGGTACTCGGCGGCAATACGCGCCGCCGGCAGCCGCGCCTGGCGCTGGCCATGTTCCGACAGCGGCACGTCGATCAGTCCACGCAACGCGCCACTCCGGTTGAGCGCCGTCTCGCCGTGTCGCAGCAAAAGAACTGTCGTAACCATGTTCACTCCTTCCCGGATTCGTCGCTGCCGCCAATGTCGATCACTCTGCAGATCTCTAACAATCTGTCGGCTATGCTGTCGACCAGCGGATCAAGATGCTCGCCGAGGCGCGGGTCCGTCTCACCGTAGCTACGCAACGCCGCAGCCTTGGCATCCTGGAGGTCGGCCCACGTGATCGACAGAGTGGCATCGAGCCCGTGGCGGAGCGACCGCGATCGGGCAGTCACTGAAAAGCGCTCGCTGAGGCTAGCGATCAACCGCAACAGCTCGGAAATTTTCTCTACCACGAAGGCTCGTTCCGTCTCGGTGAGATCGTTCGCGATTTCGAGGAGCTTCGCCGCCGGAGCATTGCCACTCAGCTGCCGCTGTAAGTTCAGCAGACGCTCCTCGGCAATCTGCAAGATGACACTCAGGTGGCGGTACTGTGCCGCGTTCAGCATCGCCGCCGCTCTCCTTCCATCTCCTGGGCAAGCCGACGTACCAACGGGCTAGGGTCGTGCGCAACCTGTCGCAGCGCCAAGGTCGCGGTCGGTTCTCCCCGCCGCACCAACGCGCGCAGCGCCGCCAGGCGGACGACAGAGGCCTGATGCTGCAGTGCTCGCACAACGAGCGTCTCGGCCTCCACATCTTCGATCTTGCCGAGCGCGGTGACAATCTCGGCCGCGAGGAAGGGGTCCGATGTGGCGAAGAGAAGTTCTCCAATAAGCACCAACACCTCGCACTCCTCTCGCGCGGCATCGCGCATCGCGCTAAGAGCCT
Organism: Binatia bacterium; assembly: GCA_050015455.1. Lineage (GTDB taxonomy): Bacteria > Desulfobacterota > Binatia > HRBIN30 > HRBIN30 > JAGDMS01. The sequence goes on along the minus strand of JBEKBJ010000005.1, from coordinate 26,029 downwards.
GGGGCAACGGCACGAGGAGAGCGACTATGTCAGACGTGGCCCTGCAGGCGCTGCTGCTGGATGCGACGGCCCAACACCGCTGTCCGGTGTGTAACGTGCTCGATTCGATGGTCTTCGACGAGCTGTGCCGACTCCAACGGGAAGCGGTGGTCGATACCGACACCCACACCGATGTCGTGGCGCGCGGCGGGTACTGCGCCGACCACTTTTGGTACCTCGATGAGCTGGCCAGCCCGGTGACCAATGCCGAGCTGCTGGCGCCTTTGATCGATCGCGTTGTTGACCGCCTCGCGCAGATCGCAGCTGACATCCGGGGCAACCCGAGCCTGCTCCGCCAAGGAACCACGGAACTCGCAACCCGCTTCGGCGCGCCCACCTCGTGTCGCGTTTGCGACCGGGTAGCGATGTGGGAGAGGGCGGCGATTGAGGCAATACTGGCGATCATCGCCGATCCTCAGCAAGCCGAACGCTACACGCGTAGTAGCGGTCTCTGTCTGCCGCACCTCGCACAAGCGCTGAGTGCGTGCGCTGACCGTGGCATCGCCGACTGTCTGCTGCGCGCTGCGGCGGATCAATCGCGGCAGCTGGCTGCCGAGTTGCGCGAGTACACGCGCAAATGGAAAGCCAACGACCGCCGCTGGGGTCCCGAGGACGCGGCGCCGCGCTCTGCGGTTGAGAAGCTTGTTGGCGGCAAGAAGCAGAGGAAGCTGAACACCTAACGGCCATCGCCTTCCTCCGTCAGCGCCGCCCGAAGTCGGCGCAGTTCGGCCATAACCGCGTCGTTCCCAGCGGCAACCGGCGCGCGCACCGGCGCCTTGTCGGCAGCGCTTTCAGCCAGCGCCTCGAGCTGCTTGTGGAATCGTTCTTCCGCCGCTCGCAAGGCCGCCGCCACGCTTGCCGCCACAGCAGCGCGGCGGGCTTCCAGCATGGCCGGGAGAGTATTACGCAGCCACTGCCGGGCGCGCCAGCGCGCCTGCCACAACGCGAGTTTGCCGGGCAGAAGAAACGGACGCGTCAAACGGCTTGGAGGCAGCGCCAGAAGAGGCGGGAGGAAGTCTATGGCCGGCGGTGCGGGCGGTTCGATCGACCCAACGATCGGCAGCAGCAGCTCGACGGCACGGGATCGCCAGCCAGTGGTTGATTCCGTTGCGGCGGCCGCGAGCGTGGAGCGCTCGGCGTCACTCCATTGATTGACGCTGTCGTCGACGGTGTGGCGAACGCGTGCCTCAAGGTGAGCGGCCCAGTGTCGGGCCGGCCGCCAACGCTCCGGTCGCAAACCGTTCAGCGCGCCGTCGAGGCGGTTCCATATTTCGGACTCCGACCCGAGGCCCGCCAACCGAACCGCGATGTCCTCTGCGGCCGCGGCCACCCGATCTTTGGCATCGAGCATGTCGCGGAAAAATATGACATTCAGCCGTCGCCGCACCTGTGCCCGGCGCTCGCCTTGCCACCGATGCACCAGCGGCCCGCTGCGGCGTTCCAACTCCATCCGCGCCAGTGCTTGGTCGACGAGCTGCAACAGCCGCCGCCGTGCCCCGCGCGTAACTGCGGCGGGACCCTCATGTGCGCCGAACGCCACCAGTGCCTGTTCGAGTGCTCGTAAGCCGGACGCGTCCACCGCGCCGCGATCGCCACGGCGCTGCGCGTGCCGAGCGTCCACAGAAGAGACTGCGAACAGCGGCGCGCCCTCGCTGCCGACGTCACGAAGTTGTTCGCGTACAAACCCCAGCACCGCGGCTCGCTCGGAGGGTGGAACCAGATCGATCTTGTTCTCGACTACTAATGTCGATGCGCCGCTGGCGATCACCTCGCGCACGAACTCCAGCTCGCGGCGGCTCGCTGGTTGCTCGGCGCTCAGCACGACGAGCGCGGCGTCGGCCTGGCCGAGCAGCGTGCGGGCGGTGTCACTGACATCAGCGAAGGCGGAACCGATGCCCGGCGTGTCGACGAGACACAGCGGTGCCCTCAGTAGCCGTGAGGGCGTGGTAACGGTCACGGCGGATACCCGCTGTTGGTTGCCCGGGTTGCCGCGTTCCGTGGCGTAGTCAGCGATGGCCGCGGGAGTGATGGCTTCCCTGCGGCCGTCGAGAAATTCGACGACCGCGCTCACGGATTCACCAAACTCGGCCCGCGTGCCGACGGCGGTCAGCGGTAAGGCCCCTACCGGGAACAGGTCCGCTCCAATCAGCGCGTTGATCAAGGTTGACTTGCCACGTTTGAACTCGCCGACGACCGCCAGCATGCATACGCCGGCGCGAAGACGCGCGGCCTCGGCGTCGGCGACATTCGCCAGCTCGTGAAGTCCGGTGCGGTCGAGCAACGCACCCAGCCGGCGCGCAGTCGCTGCGTAATCTAAACCAGTCGGCGCAAGACTCGCGTGAGCAGCGGTGTTCATGCGCTTCTCCGCCTGATGCGCCACTGCTCTCCAAGGCCTATGGCGCGAATGCGTTGATCCAGCTCTAGCAGCTTCCACTGGATGGCGCCGCTCTTCTGATACTCGGGGCGCGCCGCGGCGTGCAGCAGACGCTGCAACTGCGCGGGATTGCCCGCCGCCAGCGCGACCGCTTGGTGTAGGTCGGTTTCACGCAAGCAGTCGCCGACTTTGCCAGCCATGTCACGCGCCATACGCAGCAATGCCGCCTCCGGCAGCGGCAGCAGCTCCAAGCATTCGAACGAGGAGAGCAACCATCGCACGCGGCCGACGGCCTCGGCGTGCCGGGCGACGAGAACCAGCGGCATGCGTTCGAGCCACACCTCGATCAAGGCCGCCACCTTCGGGTCGGGATCGTCAAGGTGATCGAGAAGCAGGCAGGCGCGGTCGCCACCCAAGTTCTGGTGCATCATGCGCTTGAGATCCGCCAAGCGTTCGTCCGCAAGGAAGCGGCGCAGCCCACTAAGCGACGCTACGGTCTTCCGCCGTTCGATGTAGCGGCTTTCCAAGCGGCCGCGTTGGAGAAACAGATTGACGAGCATGTGGGTGGCGATGCCGCGGCGCGTGCTGCTCTCGCCGCAGTAGAGGAGCGGAAAGCCTTCCTGCTCCGCGCTCCACTCGCCGTATGCGGCTTGCAGCAGCGCGCTCTTGCCCACGCCGAAGGGGCCACTGACGAAGAGCGGATGGCGCGCGCGGAGGGGCGCGCGAATAGCGGCGAGTTCTCGCTCGCGCCCGATCAAAACCGGAGGCTCGCGCCGCAACTGCTGGAGGCAAGCGGCGATTTGTAACGGCGAGTGCGACATGGGGAGTGTCTCACGGTGCCACGATTCACCGCACCCGCAGGATCAACACCGCACCGGCCAGGCTCAAGAGGGCAGCATAGACCAGGCCGGCGGTGACGGGCTTTGAGCACCAGAAGCGAGCCACTGTTAAGCCCTTATGTGTATTGCGCGCCAAGTCGGCCGACCTCGGCCCTACGTCCCTATGCTGTGCCTATCGGCTTCCCCGCGGTCCCCTGGAAACCGACGCCGGACCCTATGTGCGGGGCCGACAAAGGAGATGCTAGAATACATGCGCTCCGTTGATGGCAGTGAGCTGAGGCAAGATGTCTTTAACCAAATCGAGGTTCTTGATCACGTATTCTCCTCAAGAAGAAACCAGTAGCCTTCGTCCAATTCTCGAGATACGCGTCTTTGTCATCCGGCAACGCATCCTTCTCCTTGTCAAGAGCCTTCATTCCCAACGCAGCGATAGCTTGTACCACATCTTGATTGAGCACGCGGCTATGATGTCTTGTGTCTTGGCTCATGCGCACAGCTCCTGATTTCGACCCGGGTCAGCCTGTCTCATGCCATCACCGGTTTTTGGGCACCTGCGAACTGTGCTCTGTCCCCTAGCTCGGCCTCGATGCGCATCAAACGATTGTACTTGGCCGTGCGCTCGCCGCGGCACGGCGCGCCGGTTTTGATTTGGCCGGCGCCGGTAGCCACCGTGAAGTCGGCAAGGAAGGTGTCTTCCGTCTCGCCGGAGCGGTGCGACGCCAGCACGCGGTAGCCCGCGCGGCGCGCCACTTCGATGGCTTCGGCAGCTTCGGTAACCGTTCCGATCTGGTTCAGCTTGATCAGGACAGAATTGGCCACGCCTGACTCGATCCCCTTCTGAATGATCGCTGGATTAGTCACGAAGATGTCGTCGCCGACGAGCTGGACTCGATTCCCCAGCTCCTGGGTGAGAAGGAGCCAGCCATCCCAATCATCCTCGCTCAAGCCATCTTCAATGAGAATGATCGGGAACCGCTGTACCGCCTCGCGGTACCATTCCACCATCGCCCGCGCGTCCAGCTTGCCCATCCCGGAGCGCTCGAGGACGTAGCGGCCGGAGTCGTAGAACTCGCTGGCTGCCGGGTCGAGCGCAAGCGCGATCTGCTCGCCGGCTTTGTAACCCGCTTTCTCTATCGCTTCGACGAGCAGCTCCAACACCGCTTCGTGAGAGCGCAGCTCCGGCGCGAAGCCGCCCTCGTCACCGACCGCGGTACCGAGCCCGCGGCGGGCGAGCAAGTCGCGCAGCTCGTGGTAGGTCTCGGCGGCCATGCGCATCGCCTCGGCGAACGTTGGCGCGCCGTGTGGGACGATCATGAACTCCTGGAAATCGAGGTGATTCAGCGCGTGGCGGCCGCCGTTGATGACGTTGAGCATCGGCACCGGAAGAAGCACCGCAGCCGGGCCACCCAAGTAGCGATAGAGTGGCTGGCCCATCGCCGCGGCAGCCGCGCGCGCGACGGCCATGGAGACGGCAAGGATCGCGTTGGCTCCGAGTCGCTCTTTGTTCGGCGTCCCGTCCAGCTTGCACAGGTGTTGGTCGATCTCGGCTTGGCGGCCGGCGTCGCGGCCACGCACTGCGGGAGCAATGGTCTCAAGGACATTGCGCACCGCCTGTTGCACGCCTTTACCCCGGAACCGGTGCGGATCCCCGTCGCGCAGCTCAATGGCTTCGCGCAGGCCGGTGGACGCCCCCGAGGGCACCGCTGCGCTGCCGCGCGCACCACCGGCGAGGGAGACTTCAACCGCAATCGTCGGAAGCCCTCGCGAGTCGAGAATCTCCCAGGCCTGTACTGTCGCGATCGTCAGTTTGCTCATGACTGCTCCCTCATAAGGTTGCCGCCTGCGTGCGGGTCGCATCCAGGCGGATGCGATAAACCGGATGTTAGTGATTTGCTGTACGACACCCCACCTCCAAAGCTTTCGTGGTAGGGGTCATCAGCCTCAGGGCAGTTAGCCGGCGAACCCCATCGCCGTATGTAAATTACGTTAGCGGCCCCCGCTAGCGGAGTCAATTCCGGGTTTGCTTTGACCGTGCCCCGGCATCGCGCAGTACAGTACCGCGATGGGAGCAAATCGCCCTGGGCGCGCCGTAGGCTGGAGGACATCTGCCAGGAGGCCGGCCTCAACGTCCCCGCCCCGGACGACCGGTAGGTCTCGACGTCAGGTGGTTCGTGAGGCCTGCTCGGGAGCCGCCTCGTCATTGAGGCCGTACAGGAACCGGCGGTCCACCTTGAGCTCCAGCTCGCCGAGTAAGTCGGGGAGTTCCCCGCCTCCCCGTGCCGCCAGCAGCCGGCCCATGGCGAGGGAGACGGAGAGAACCGCATTCATTCCCAGGTTTGCCTTGCGCTGCATGACGGCGATCCGCTCCTCCGCGGGAGCGTCGCGCGCGATCTTGCCGCGCTTGACTGCCAGGTCGAATTCCAGCTCGAGAAGCTGACGGTCGATGTGGACGAGGCTCTTGAAATCCGAGATGCGCTTTCCGAGAAAGCACGGCGCAATGACCTCCTCGACATTGGCCACGGCATTGAGACATCCCTTGCCGCCGTAACGCGTCGCCCTCATCCACAGCCCCGCCAGCTCGTCGTCGTTCTTCGCCGATATCGACTCCGCTCGGAGCCCGTTCCGGAAGTGGTAGACCTTCTCGGCCTCGTGATACTGGAAGAAGTCCGGGTGTTTGCGGGTGATGGGGCCGGCCTCGATCATGCTGTCGACGAGGTGGATGGCTTCGTCAGTTCCCGCCGAGGTCCCGAGGGGTGTCGCCGCCGTGAACTTGGTGCCGTTGTCGAGTCGGATGACCACCCCGAGGGTGGGAATCCCCGCGTTGGTGGGCTCTTCATGGGCACTGATGTCGCTGATGACGAGGTCGCCAGGCAGCCCCCGCGATGAGCGTACACCCTTCTCAGCCATGTGGATCAACTCCACGATGCGACCGTACTTGATGAGCCGCTCGGTGTTGCTCCCGCCTCCACACTTGAGCCCGAGCGCGCCGACCGCAAAGGCGATGTCGGCTTCCATGACCTCGTTGGGCGACTTGGATCGATGCGAGACCACAAGCGCAAGCCCGTGCTCCTTGGCGGCGCGGGTGGCCAGCAGCGTCTCACTGAGGGTGCCGATCTGGTTCGCCTTAATGAGGGCGGTGTTGATGAGCCCCTCCTCGGCAGCGCGGATTATGGACGTGTCCTTGGTGGTGACGAGATCGTCGCCGATGATCAGGATCTCGTCGTCCAGCTCGGCCATGAGGCGCTTCCAGCCCTCGGGGTCGTCCTCGGAGAAGGGATCCTCCAAGCAGACGATGGGGTATTCGCGGATCCATCGCTTGTAGAGATCGAGGAGCTCGTCGGTCGTCATCACCCGCGGATCCTCGGCACGCCAGAAGAGGTACTTCCCGATGCACTCCTTCTCTCCGGTCTCCTCACGGTAGGCCACACTGAGCTCACTGGCGGCCGGGTCGAGCGCCAGGCAGACATCGCGGTCCGGAACAAAGCCACACTCCTCGATGGCCTGTACCGCCACTTTGAGGGCGCGCTCCTCGGGGATGAGATCGCCCGCACGACGGGCGTAGGATCCGACGACCCCCCCCTCAAGACCGACACCCACGAAGTTGAGGCCTTCCGAGTCCTGGATGATCTGAATGACCCGACTCTGGAGCGCGTTGGTCACGCGCTGGGCCTCGATGTAGTCCCTGGCCGTAAGGGGGATGAACATCATCTCCTGGAAACTGAGGTTGCCGCCCATGCCCTCAGTGTGTCTCCCACCCATGATGGAGTTTCTGAACTCCCATGGGGCGAAGACGAGCCTGCCGTCGGGCAACTCGACCTCCTGGAGGCGGTGGATCTGGAGCTTGCGTTTGATCCGTACCGATAGGGCGGCGTCGCGGCCCGTCTCCAAGTCGCCGCTTTTCACGGCTGCTTCATGCACGCCCTTGGCCTTACGTGCTGCCTCTTCCTGTCGCTCACGAAACGCCTTATACTTGCCTGGATCCGAAAGCAGGAAGTCGAACAACGCCACCGCACCCACGGTGAAGAGCAGGCGTCCTCCAACGACCACGGGCTCGATGCCGGCCATGCGGCCGAAGGCCATGAGGGCGATACCGAAGGGGAACGTCGCCAACGCCAGCCGCTTGCTGGCGTTGGGGCCGGCGGCCGAGACAGCAAGGTTCTGGGATTTGACGGCCGGATGGTAGCTACCAGCCTCCTTGGTGACCCCCTTGGCGGCGCCCCACGGGATCTTGAGGAACAGCTCGAGGTAGAAGAGCCACCTTGCCCGGAACCCCCCCGCCATCCTGGCTTGAGCCGGGCCCAGTAACTCGGGGCGGAGGTTGTTGGTGCGCACCGCCATGAGGTAGTGACCCATCTCGTGGAGCGCAATGTTGGTGTGCCAGGCCACGTACCAGATGGCGGCTGAGATCACCACCTCAACACTGAAGAACATCTGCCGGATGACATCCGCCCGCGAGCTGATCGACTCCGAGATGCTCAGAAGAGAGGTGAGAAACGCCGCGTGAAAGGATACCAGCTTGTGGTTGGCAATGATCCAACCCCGGTCCAGCCGGGGCCAGCCACCTTCCCGGCGGCTCTGAGAAGCAAACACGTTCACACCGTCACAGCAAGGTCGTCAGGTCAAACGCGCGCAACTTAGCAGAGCGAACGAGATGCGTCAAAACCGTCGCCAGCTCGCGGGCACGGGACAGGAAAGTGGTCTTGATAAACAACTGCGTTGCCTTTCTACCGGCTCCGCGAGCGGATTGACTTTGGATCCTGTCGAAAAAACCCCGGGGCGGGGATTGAGGTCTGAACATTGGACTTCAGGGCGTGACTCCAGCGCGAAACGAGATCGAAGTAACGCCTCAGTCTCGGTGGCGCGCAGCTTGGATTCGCGTCCTCTCCCACGCTGAGATGACGCGCGGGAGAGGACGCATTGCAGCCTCTCAACTCCGGCGCCACCGAGAGTGAGGGGTTACAGATCGAATAACTTACCGGTTGCGTGGCGTTTTAGGGGCGATATTCGATATAAGTTCGAAAGAGGGCTTTGCGATGGCTGATGCGAGTGTGGCCTTCCATGTCGAAGATCCGGAGGAAATTGAGCAGGAGACCGGACGCCGGTCCAAGGTGACCGAGGTTCCCGAAGGCGCCGAGTGGAATCTCGTTGAACAAGTCATGCTGCAGCGCCGGAGCATCCGCAAGTACAAGCGCCGGCAGGTGCCGGCGCATGTGATTCGGCGACTTCTGGAGGTCGCCCGCTACGCGCCCTCCCAGGGCAACTGCCAGCCATGGAAGTTCGTGGTTGTGCGCGACGTGGATATGATCCAGGCAATGGAGGATTTCTGCATCGGGAGGTGCAAGAAACTTTCCCGCAGCCTCGACTACGCCAATTACCCGAAAGGCTCCTTCAGGCACTTCTTCACCCGCGCCAAGGTGAAGCTGTTCAACCGTCTGCAGCCGAACATGTTGCACCCGGTGCCGATGACCGCCATTACTTCAATCGCCCAGGGACGGTTCTCCGTGTTTCATCGGGCGCCGACGCTGATCCTGTTGCTCGTGGACAGGCGCGGCATCGGCACGCCGGAGATCGACATCGGCATTTGCGGCACCAACATCGTGCTCGCCGCCCAGAGTCTCGGTCTCGGCACCTGCTGGATCGGCTTTGCCAAGTTCCTGAACCAGGGCCGCGAGTGCTGCGCGCGTCTGGGGGTCGAAGAGCCCTACGAAATCTCGGAGGCAATCACGGTCGGCTACCCGGTTGGCGACCCAACGCACCTGGTTGCACGCGACACCCACGAGATCGTCTGGTTCGAGGGTGGGAAGAAGGAGGTTCTGTACTAATGGCTTTACTATCGAAGGCGGAACGCCGTCACTTCCCGGACTGGGACGACCCGGCGCAGTGCATCTTCTATCGCGTCGAGATCGATCCGGAGAAATGCGACGGGTGCAAGCTGTGCACCCTCGTGTGCCCTGCCAACGTGCTGGAGCTCTGCGGCGAAAAGGGCCACGAGAAGGCGCGGGTCAAGGGAACCATCCGCGGCTGCGCTAGCTGCAACAACTGCCAGGCGATCTGTGAGACCGGTGCAATCGCCGCGGTGCGCCCGTATAACTTTGTCGGCTTCTACCGCCAGCTCGGCCGCGGCGAGTTCTCGATGCCACGGAAGTTCTGATACAAGCGATTGATGAGCGCCACTGACGCGCCGAGCATCAATTTGAGAGGAGGGTTTATGTTGACAGTGCTGGCAGAGCTGAAGGTGCGGGAGGGCAAGGTCGATGAGGCCAAGGCTGCGTTTCGCGACCTGATGAAAACGGTGAAGTCCACTGAACCGGGCACCGTGGTGTACACCTTCCATCAACGCAAGGACGACGCGCGCACCTTTGTCGTGTACGAACGGTACCAGGATGAGAGCGCTTTCCAGACGCATATGGGGAACCTGGGGCAACACGCCGCCACCTTGGCCGCGGTCCTCGAGGGGGGACCGTCGGCTACCTTCCTGGATGACATCTGATCCACCGTGTAGCTCCAAGGAACCACGATCTCAGAACGTGTGAAAGCATTGGACTCGATGCTCCAGGCCGTTCGTCCCGAGTAGTGCCGTCTTTCCAAGGCGCGTATCGAGAAGGGACCGCAAGCAAGCGGACTCGTGTGCAAATCGCCCCTCGATACGCGGCCAAGATAAGGCCGCTACTCGGGGTGAACGGGGTAGAGACTGGCTGGCTATTTTTTCACACGTTCTCAGGGTGCATGGCCCAGAACACCGCGTCCGAGCCCTCTCTTGCAGGGCCTGCGCGGCGCGTTACTCTTGAGTCACCGCGCCCGAGGACCGATCAGGGATGAACTACGCGCGACAGAGTGTCTGGAGCTTCTCCCTGTTCATCCTGCTCGCTGGTGTAGGCGGCCGCGGAGACCGGATTCTCGCGGTGCCCGCCGACGCGCCACGCGCGGCCACGGAGTCTTCAACGATGAAACCAAAGATCATCAAATCCGAAGAGGACTGGCGCCGAGTGCTGACACCCGGGCAATACGCGGTCTGCCGTCAGAAGGGTACCGAGCCGGCTTTTACCGGCAAGTACTGGGACAACCATGAAAAGGGGATCTACCGCTGCGCCGTGTGCGGCGCCGAGCTGTTCAGCTCCGACGCCAAGTTCGATTCCGGCACCGGCTGGCCCAGCTTCTGGGAGCCTTTGGATAGGGCTAACATCGCCACCGAGGAAGACGACAGTCTGTTCATGACCCGCACGGAGGTGGTGTGCGCCGTTTGCGGCTCCCATCTCGGCCACGTGTTCAACGACGGCCCCCCGCCTACGGGCTTGCGCTACTGCATCAACTCCGTGTGTCTGACTTTCGAACCGGCGAAGTGACGTGCGGCAAGCGGCACCTCGCGGTTCCGTTACAAACCCTTCGCTGCTTCGACCACGATGCCCGCTATACCCTGCCGCGCGAACTTGTTCCCCTTGATTTCCGCGCGGTCGCCAGCCAGCTTCTTGGCTGCTTCGTACGGCTCCGGATCGTTGTGGTCATTCACCAGTAAGTAGAGATCGCCTGCGTCGGTGAGCACGGCAATGGGCGAGCCATGCTTGGCGCACGTTTGAGCACACGACTTGTGTTCGGGGCCGCGGGCGCCTTTCGGCAGGTAGCAGGCCATGTCGACGATTTCACCTTTTACAGTTACACTCTCTTGCGCTTTCGTGACGGCGGGCCACCCGAGCACAAGCGCAACAAACCCCGCCAGCACGCTGCGCACAGCGATGCGCTGGATCATATGAGTTCTCCTTTATACTTATTCAGTACGCGCCGCAGGTCCCCGTGTCAATTCACCCCCGTGAGTTGTCCGCCAAGGGGAAGCCGGTTACACTGCACAGCCTTAAGGGATGGAAAGCGACGGTCGCTCTCAACCTTTGACTTTCTTTCTGCGCTCGCCACTGTGGTTTGTGGCCTGCGTGGCCGTCGGTATCGTGCTCACCTACCCGACCGTGCGCGACCTGGTCCTCATGGTCGAGGTGACACCGGCGGAGCGGGGTTACCGCATCGCACTGCGCTCGGGTTGTTTCAATTGCCACGGCGCCAACGGGGCCGGCGGCGTGAAGAATCCGGGTAGCAAGGACGGCGAGGTCCCCGGTTTCAGCGGCGGCACGCCCATGATGTGGGTGAAGAATGAGGAAGAACTGCGCGAGTACATCCTCGACGGCGCTCCGGCACGCAAGCGCGCCGATCCTCAATACCGGCAACAGCTCAAGTCTCAGCTTCTGGCGATGCCGGCGTTTCGCGGCTTCGTCGGCACGCGCGACGTCGACGATCTGATTGTCTACCTGCGCGCCGTGTCTGGACTGATCACGCCGTCGGAGGAGATGGCGGCTAAGGGCCAAGAGGTTGCGTACCGGGTCGGCTGTTTTCAGTGTCATGGCCCGATGGGTGCCGGCGTCAGTGCGAATCCGGGCTCCTTCAAGGGCTACATCCCGGGCTGGTGGGGCAACGACTTCCGCGAGCTGGTGCACGACGATGACGAGCTACGGAACTGGATCCTCGCCGGCGAGATCCCGCGCCTGTGTGACAATCCCATCGCGGCATATTTCATCCACCGGCAGTGTTTGTACATGCCGGCGTACCGCGACTTCATTAGTGACGCCGACCTGAACGCCTTGATGCGTTACGTCCGCTGGATCAACTCCGGCACCTGGCAGAAGCAGCCACTGGACCTCGGCAAGTAGACCCCGTTCCCGTTCATGCAGGAATACATGTCCGTGACGCGCAGCACGCCGCCGCCGCAGACGGCCACGCCCCAGTGAACGGCGTGCGGTCCGGAGCTGATCGTCAAGCTTTTCTGGGTCCCTTGAAACATTTCACCAGAGCCGAGCCAACGCGGTGCGCACTCCGCTGGATCGGTTGCTTGAGCGGTGACCGCGCCACCCGCCGCGCCCGCGAGGCACCCCACCCGATTTAGGCTGACCGGCGCCTGCAGCGTAACACGGGTGACGCGCACCGCCGGCCGGCCGCGAAGTCCGTGAGCGTCAGCGCCATCACCCGGATTTGCGACATGCGCCCCGCCCGTGTTAGACGTAGCACTCCATGCAACGTTGGCGGTGTTACAGAGACCGGCTGAGTTCATGTTAGGTCGCTCCGACGGGCGTTTTGCGGGGTGTGGGCACATGGAGAAACAGAAGAATTACGAGCGCACCAGGTTTTCGGAGGACATCCTCAGGTCGGCAGCCTTAGCGTTCCGCTCGCACGTGCCACTCGCCGGTAACGACGTTGAGCGGACGTACCTGGTAGTGGACGTGGATGGAGCGGAGTGGACCTACGACGCAGAGGAAGAGTTCTTCGCTGACTACAGGCGGTCAGCGGCCGGTGCGGTTTTTCAGATTGACCGTCCAGGCGGAAGGCTCCGGCTTCAGGCGTTCAGCACATCCGCCCACGTATCGATCCGCGCTTGGGCCCGGCCACAGGTTGAAGCTATCTCAGCGGTCTTCGAGCAGGCGGCCGAGCGCTGTGCATTGCCCAAGCGACCCGAACCGCGTCGTCAGGACATGGAGAGTCGGGACATAGGGAAGGAAAGGCGCTACGAGCGCACCCGGTTCTCAGAGGACGTCCTGAGGCTCGCAGCCTCGGAGTTCCGCTCGCAGGTGCCGCTGACCGGTAATGGCGTTGAGCAGTCGTGCCTCACGGTGGAGGTGGATGGAGCGGAGTGGACCTACAACGCAGAGGAAGAGTTTTTCGCTGACTACCGGCGCTCAGCGGGCGATGCAGTCTTTCAGCTTGACCGTCCGGGTGGAACGCTCCGGGTCCAGGCGTCCAGCACATCCGCCAAGGTGCGGATACTCGCTCCGGCCCGGCCGCGGCTTGAAGCTATCTCAGCGGTCTTCGAACAGGCGGCCGAGCGCTGCGCATTGCCCGAGCCACCCGAGCCTCCTCCGGAGCCCGTTCGGCCAACGATCTTCATCGGCCACGGTCGAAGTACTCTTTGGCGCGATCTCAAGGACCACCTGCACGAGAAGCATGGATACTCCGTGGCAGCGTACGAGATCGGTGCCAGGGCTGGTCACGCCATCCGTGATGTCTTGGAACAGATGCTCGCCAAGAGCGCTTTCGCGCTTCTTGTGATGACCGGCGAGGATGAGACGGCTGACGGCAAAATACACGCGCGCCAGAACGTCGTTCATGAGACCGGGCTATTCCAGGGTAGATTAGGCTTTGGCCGCGCCGTCGTGCTCCTGGAGGAAGGGACGGAGGAGTTCTCCAACATCCACGGCCTTGAGCAGATCCGCTTCTCGAAGGGTAACATCAAAGAGACCTTCGGCGATGTACTGGCGACTATCCGCCGGGAGTTCCCAGCATGAACGCGCTGACAGAGCGCGTCGAGCCGTGCGGCGCGGGTTCGCCTGCCACTCACGAGCGCCGCCGCGCTGGTGGCTGACGCGTGCGCCGTTGAGGATGTAGAAAGAGTCCGCGCGCCCAGGTAAATCAAGGTCTAGCGGGTGTCCACACGATCCCCGGACAGCTGAGCCGCTGGGAGGATGTGGATGGCGCGGCACAAGCCGTACAACCTGAGGCAGGACAATAGGAATCGGCTCGGTGCCGTAGCGATCAAGGCCGCGGCATCTGCAAATAGCCACCGAGTTCTTCTACGGGCTCGTTAGGCCCACACGAACGAGGAGATCATGCATGACTATCGGATTGATTTTGAATCCCTTCCTTGGGAACCAGTCATGGATGGGGTCCGTCAGAAGGTTGTCGCGCATTCAGGGAAGAAGGTGAGGTTCGTTGAATACTCCAAGGCAATGCCGCCTCACTGGTGCGCAAAGGGCCATTACGGCTACATTCTGAAAGGTCGGTTTGAGATTGAGTTTGGGGATAAAACCCGCATTTTTGAGGAAGGTGTTGGGGTGTTCATTCCGGATGGCGAAGAACACAGGCACAGAGCGAGAACGCTTTCAGATGTCGTAAGAGTCATATTTGTGGAGGATGCCTAACAGCGGCGGCGGACTTTACCGGCGACAAGCACCGGAAAGCCACCGGCACCGCTGGATTGCTGTTTGAGCCGCTCCCGTTGTACTCTCAATTCGAAGGAGAGCGTGATGAAATTGCACGTCGTATTGGAGCCAAGCGAGCAAGGTGGATTCACGGCTCTCGTGCCCGCCCTGCCGGGATGCATCAGCGAGGGTGACACACGTGACGAGGCTTTGGCCAACATCCAAGAGGCTATCGCGCTTTATCTCGAGCCTGTCGAGGATGATGCAGCACGGGGCGCAGCCGACGCCGACAGAAGGCGCGGCTAAACCCTGGCGTTCGACAGCAGCTACCCCCGAGGCCTAGTGACCCAGCCTGCCAGTGATTCCCCCGGCGTTCTGGTGTTCCCCCCAGCCCTCTTCGGGGGAACTCTCCTGTTGGGCCTCCTGCTTCACTGGCTCGTGCCCATGCAACTGCTCCCGCCGCTTCCGGCTCGGCTGCTCGGGGCGGCGCTCCTGTTGGCCAGTATCGCGTTGGCGCGGAGCGCCCAGGGCACCATGAAGCGCGCCGGCACCAACGTGAGGCCGGACCAGCCCTCCCTCCACCTGGTAACCGATGGCCCCTTCCGGTACAGGCGAAACCCCCTGTACCTGTCTACCCTAGGCCTATACGGGGGCGTCACCTTGCTCGTCGATGCCCTCTGGCCCGTTGTGCTTCTCATTCCGCTCGTAGCTGTACTGCGCTGGGGGGTGATCGCCCGCGAGGAGCGATATCTTGAGCACAAGTTTGGGGACGAGTATCGCGCCTACAAAGCACGTGTGCGCCGCTGGCTCTGAGCACCTACTGTCTAACTACCGTGTTACGGCCGTCGTTTGGCCGAATATCGAAGGCTGCTCGCTGCGGCGGCCTCCTCCGGCGGAAGGTTAGGACCAGGGCGGGGAAACGGGAGGTTTTCCTGCGGTTTCCGCAAGCGCCGACGGGGCCCGGAACACGACGACCGCGAGCGGCGGCAACATCACAGTAAGTGAGTGACTGCGGCCGTGCTGTGGAATCGCATTTGCCTGCACGCCACCCTTGTTCCCCAGATCGCTGCCGCCATACAAGGTGGAGTCGCTGTTGAGAACCTCCCTCCAGTACCCACCGTGCGGCACGCCGATGACATACTTCTCGCGCGGCACCGGCGTGAAGTTGCAGGCGACCAGGAGGACGTCGTCACCCGACTTGCTCCGGCGCAGGAACGTCACCACGCTGGTATCGGCGTCGTTGCAGTCGATCCACTCGAAACCGCCCGGCTCACAATCGAGCTGATGCAGCGCGACCTCCTTGCGGTAGGCCATGTTCAGGTCACGCACCCAACGCTGCAGGCCCTGGTGCGGGGCGTACTGCAGCAGGTGCCAATGCACACTATCGTCGTGGTTCCATTCCTGCCACTGGCCGATGTCGTTGCCCATGAACAGCAGTTTCTTTCCCGGCAACATCGTCATGTACCCGAGCAGCAGGCGCACGTTGGCGAACTTCTGCCAATCGTCGCCGGGCATCTTGCCGAGCAGCGAGCCTTTCCCGTGCACCACTTCGTCGTGCGACAGCGGCATGACGAAGTTCTCGTTGAAAGCGTAGATCATGCGGAAGGTGAGCTCGCCGTGGTGGTACCTGCGATGGACCGGATTGTGACTGAAGTACAACAGGGTGTCGTGCATCCAGCCCATGTCCCACTTCAGCCCGAAGCCCAAACCGCCCACGTACGCCGGCCGTGACACCATGCCCCAGGCGGTCGACTCCTCGGCGATGGTGACGATGTCGGGATACTCGGCGTACACCTGCTCGTTGAAGCGCCGGATGAAATCTACCGCTTCCAGATTCTCACGGCCGCCGTAGCGGTTCGCGATCCACTCGCCTTCCTTGCGGGCGTAGTCGAGGTAAAGCATCGACGCCACCGCATCGACGCGCAGGCCGTCGAGGTGGTACTTGTCGAACCAGAACAGGGCGTTGCTGATGAGGAAGTTGCTGACCTCGGGGCGACCGTAGTTGAATATGAACGTGCCCCACTCCTTGTGCTCGCCCTGACGCGGGTCGGCGTGCTCATAGAGATGGGTGCCGTCGAAGTAGCCCAGGCCGTGCACATCGCGAGGAAAATGCGCCGGTACCCAGTCCATGATCACGCCGATGCCGTCCTGGTGTAGGGTGTCGATGAGATACATCAAATCCTGCGGCGTGCCGAAGCGGCTGGTGGGAGCGAAGTAGCCGACGGTCTGGTATCCCCAGGAAGCGTCCAACGGGTGCTCGCACAGCGGCAAGAACTGCACGTGCGTGTAGCCCATGCGGCGCACATACTCCGCCAGCTTCGGCGCGACCTCGCGGTAACTGAGCCAGCGGTTCCCTTCCTCGGGCACGCGCATCCACGACCCCAGATGGACCTCGTAAATCGCCATCGGCGCTCCCAGCCTCTGCAAGCGCGCCCGGCGGGACATCCACTTCTTGTCTGCCCAGCGGTAGCCTGACAGATCCCAAACCTTGGAGGCCGTCGCCGGCCGGGTCTCGGCGGCAAAGCCGTACGGATCGGCCTTGTCGGCCTGGTAGCCATGGTAACGTGAGGTGATAGCGTACTTGTACAGGGCTCCCTGTCTGACGCCGGGGATGAAGCACTCCCACACGCTCGCCTCGGGGCGCAGCCGCATCCGATGGGCGCCGCGACGCCAATCATTGAAGTCGCCGATCACCGACACCTCCTGTGCGTTGGGCGCCCAGACTGCAAAGTGCGTCCCGCTCCGGCCGTCAAGCTCTGCTAGGTGCGCCCCGAGTTTCAGGTACGTGCGGTAGTGCGTGCCTTCGGCCAGCAAATGCAGATCGAAGTCGGTGAGAAAGGGTGATGTCATATGCGCTTGGCGCGTCCACTTACGCCTTTGAGAAAGACGCCCCGCCTCAGCTCTACCAGAAGCGCGCCGACGGTTCGAGAAGGGTGGCCGGAAAAAACACGGTGCCGGCGGTCAGGCGGAGATGTCCGCTGACTGCTCGAGTGTGCCGAACCATGCGCGGTAAGTCGCACCATCCACCGCGCGGTTGGCAAGCCGCACCGTTCCTGCAATAAACATCCATGGCCCGGGAAAGCGAGGCGGCCTCCGCATCGGATGTGCGCCACGCGCCGGGGGCTTCTGCGCGTCTGTCGGTGTGGCTGCTCGGGCTGGAGCGTCACCTCCGCACCCACCCCATTTTCGTGGGGGTGCTGACCGTGATCTGCATGGCCGGCTTGGCTGTTGTGAGCGTAGGGCGTCTGGGCAGCAGCTTGCCTGTGATCCTGACCTATGCGTTTCCAATTGCATTGGCGACGTATGGGCTTGGCTTCATTGTCGGCACGATCACCGCATTTGCCGCTTCGGCTTTGTGGACACTGGGGGCGATTCACTCGGGCATCGCTCAAGAGGGCGCCACGTTTGTGTTCCTCGTCCGCTCAGTCAACAACTTCGGTGTGGTGCTGATGGCCAGCTTGGTTGCCGCCGCCGCCCGGGCGCGCGAGCGCTTCTTCGAGGGGCAGCGAGAGCTGGCCGAGCTGCGAGCGGATCTGGTCTCCGCGTTCTCCCACGATTTGCGTTCACCGCTGGCCGCAATCACCGGGTACGCTGAGATGCTGCACGACGACCTTGCAGGCATGCCACCGGCGGAAGCCGAGGACGTGTTGAATCGCATCCTCGTCAACGCCGAACGGCTCGACCGACTGGTCGCGGATATGCTGGAGGCCAGGAAAGCAGAGCACAGCACGCCACAGGTCGAGTCTGTGGATCCGAGCGAGCTGCTTGCCGAGTTGCGCACCGAGTTCGCTCATAACGACCGAACGGAGAACGTCACGCAGCAGTGGGAGGTGGCGGCGGGCACGCCACCGTTGCAGACCGACCGCAGCAAGGTAGTCTCGATCCTGCGCAATCTGGTCAACAACGCCATCAAGTTTACACAGCAAGGTACGGTCGCCGTGCGCATCCACTACGACCGGCGGTCGGGGATGCACCAAATCGAAGTCGAGGACACAGGTGCCGGCATCCCTCCCGGCGCCGTGGACCATATTTTCGACCGGTTTTACCGCGCGCGCGAGGTGGCCAGGGTATCCGGATTCGGTCTGGGGTTGTTCATCGTCAAGCGATTCGCCGACATCCTCGGTGGGCACGTCTCGGTGCAGAGCGAAGTCGGACGCGGCACCCGCTTCACGGTCACGCTGCCGCGTCTGCCGTGGCTAGATCGGTGACAGTAGGTCCACTTTTCTCGGGACTCCGGACGATGGTCCGGTTCAAGCCTGCGCATCGCGAGCCAGCGGCAGCCCCATGAACTGCCAGGCGCCGCTGAAAGGGCGTTATCTGTAAGTGCGGTAGTCGATGCCGCGCTGCCGCGCGCGTTCTTCGTTCCAAGCATCCACGTCGTTTGGGGGCACCGTGATCTCTGCCGGCGGCTTGGGGACGAGCCTGATCGCGTCGGTCGGGCACTCCGTTACGCAGAGGCCGCATCCGATGCATCTTTCCTTGATGACCCTGTAGATGTCGTCAACATTTTCGATGGCCTTGACCTGACAGCGCTCCTCCAGGCAAATGCCGCAGTTGTTGCAGTCATCCTCTTCGATCTCGGCGTAGAAGTAAGAGTTGATGACACCGGTGAGACCGAATTCGTTCATCGTCCGCAACACCAGGCAACAACACTCGCAGCAGTTGCAGATGAAGGTGTGGCCGCTCGCCACGTTGCTGGCCAGATGCACGAGCCCGGCCTCCTCGGCCTGGTGTAACAGCTCGTAGGCTTCCTGCTTGGAAATCGACCGTCCCCATTCGAGGATCAAATCGGCTCCCGCCACAGGACCGATCGCCAGGCACACGTCGTGGGGCTTCGTGCACGGCGTGCCCATCATTCCGCGTTCCTTCTTGCAGATACATTCGTTAACCCAAAACGCGGCGCCCTTCTCAATGATGGAGGAGACCTGCTGGTACGGCAGCGCCTGGTGCGTGGTGGGGATGTCCTCCTCGATGGCGACGGTCTGCATGATTTGCGGCTGCAGCCCGAGCAACTGCGGCCCGAAATACATGCGGTACTCCTCACACAGCTCGCAGAACTCGCGGTCCATGCGGCCGATTTGATACTCGTAGATTCCGACCGCCCAGGGAATCATCGCGAACAACTTGGTCCCACCGAAGTCGATGCCCAGAACCTCGCCCCGCTTCGCCATCGAGGTCAGCTTTGCCTCTAAGCCGTCCAGAGGGCGGTTCGTACGCTGAGCAATCTGTCCCGCGGTTTCCAAGCTCAACTTCAGGTCACAGAACAGCTCAGCCTCATCGGGCGTGAATATCTTCTTCAGAATCTTGATTTCGAGGCCGTTCGGCGTGGAAGGGAACCCATTGGGCAGGGTATCGAGCACGTTGGCAAGCCTGCGATAGATGTCGTCACTCATGGTTGGTGCCTCTCTTGTTGCGAGGGAATTCAACGCTACTGCTGATACAGTAGCCGGCGTGCGGAGAGTCAGTCAAACGAAAAACATCGACGCACCGGTTAGGATTTGTTCCGCCTTCAGGGCACCCCACAATTCATCCTCTTGATGCCTTTTGAAGCTCGGCAACGATAGCGGCGAGAGTTTCTTCACTGATTTCGTAGGTGTCGGCGATACGGCGCAGCAGGTCACGAGGCGGCATCGTCGAAAGTGCCGGCTCTGCAGCGCGCTCACGGCGGACGTGCAAGCGCAAGACGTCGGGGCGTGAATAGTGGCCGATGCTGTCGAAGAGGACCTTCGCCGCCTTGATCATGGTGGCCGGGCACTCGGCGTAGATGATGGTCTCCTCGTTGAACACGGGCTCGACGAGATACTGGCTCATAGGGGAGACGATGGTGCTGCCGCCCACCGCCCAAGCGAAGTTCATGCGCGGGCTGCTCTGGATGTGTTCCCAGCGGCGCGGCACGTCTTGTTCACGCATTAGCCCACTGACGCTGATGACGAAGGCGCCCGCCTCGAACGCGTGCTCGCGAATAGCAGGATGCAGGTCGCAGCCGCCGGCGGCCGCGGTTTCCGCCTCCGCCATGCGCGCGCCGACGCGCCAGGTGCCAGGCCACACGGCGACATGGATTTCTTCCCCCAGCTCGATCATGGCGGCCCGCGCCAGGATCATGTGGTGCTCCCAACAGATGAGACCGCCGAGGCTGCCGATCTCGGTGTCGAAGACGCGCAGGTCAGTGCCGTCGCCGCAGCCCCAGTAGGTGCGCTCGGTGTAGGTCGGCATCAGCTTGCGGTGCTTGCCGAGTACGCTGCCATCGCGGCCGAGGAAGACAAGAGTGTTGTAGAGTGTCCGGCTGCCGCGGCGCTCGTCCAGCTCGTTGCAGCCCATGACGACGTAGCAGCCTGCCTGGCGAGCCGCCTCGCCGAGGGCCACGGTCTCGTCGCCAGGAATCACGATGGCGTTGTCCTGTAGGGCGATGTTGTAGTCCAGCCATTCGGGCGCGGGCGAGTCGAAGCCGCCGGTGTAGTAGCACGGGTAGCCGGGGATGAAGGTTTCAGAGAAGGCGACCAGATCGGCGTGTTCCGTTCCTGCCTGCTTGATGAGTCGGCAGGCCTTCTCCACTGTCGCCTGCGTGTCCATGAACACCGGCGCGGCCTGCACCGCTGCGACTTTCACTGAATCCCTGCCGCCGAGCACCTGTCTCGCCATCGCGCTCACCTCCTGCTAGCGATCGCCGCGCAGCATAGACCGCCGTGCCGCCAGCGATCAAACCGAGATGAGCCATCAGTGCTCAGCTTTCAGCCATGAGACGAGGATGCGAACTCGGTCGCCAGTGCGCTGTGTTGGCTCTGCACGCTCGCCCGTCGATGCCCGCAGCGGTTGGGTGCATGCGGTTGTTAGCCAGGCGCCCCCTAGAACACATCGCGTCATACAAAGGATTCGCGTTTGCGATAGACTATCGATTGACTCTTCGCCACCAGTTGATGGCTGCTCTTTTCGGTGACCACAATATCATACAACGCTGTGGCACCCCCTAGATTCACTTCCTGTGCTTCGGCGATGAGATGGTCGCCGACCCCCGTCGCACGAAGAAAAGTCGTATTGACGTTGAGCGCGACCGCCGTTTGCCCATGTGAATTACTCGCCGCCGCAAAGGCAATGTCTCCCAGACCGAGCACAACCCCACCATGCGTCATGCCATGAAAATTCAGCATCGACTCAGTCACCACCAGCGAGACACGACTGTAGCCGCGGTCTATTGCTTCTATCGTGGCACCTATCCAATTCGCATACGCATCTTTGCGGATATGGGCAACGATGTCAGGATTAATCATAAGCCTCCTCCAGCTTGATTGCGCGGTTGCCCCGTATGCTTTGCTCGTAACCTGGCGCAGTATCCAGTCGCCACGGCACGCACAACGGCCGGGCGCAGCTTCGTCTCCGACAGATCGGAAAAAGGAAAGCGGACCAAGACTACCGCACCTGCTGTAGGCGCGACCACGCTTCATCCTCCTCCGCCCGGTTCCAATCTTCGGTTAGTGCTGCCTCGCTCAGCAGCGCACTTTCGGCGATGCCGGCGCCCGGCCGTTCCTCGGGGATGGTCACCAGTGCTCGTCGCGCTGCCGGAAGCTGCACCGGCTCCAGCAGTCGTACGTGACCGTGCTCATCGATCACAGCCACAGCTTCAACGGTTCGGATCATCCGTCTTGCTCTCCGTCCCAACTCTACACCAAGTCGGCGGCCCCGAGGACGATGTGGGCCGCCGAGCGGGTGCGGCACTCGGTCACAACCTCCTTCACCTTCTCCAGCAGGAAGTGCGGCTCCCGGCGGTCTGCCGCGCCGACGTCAGATCCGATCGACCGGGCCAAGCTCGTCGATCTGGCGCTCGATGGCATCGGGCCGCTGGTCGTGTTGCCGGTGAAGCCCGTGGTCGAAAGCGTGCATGATGCCGATCATCCGGGAGAACGGCACGGCGACGAGAAGCTGGTCCTCACCGAAGCCTGCCAGCCTGCGGGCCCCGAAGTCGAGGAGCGAAACGCCGATGTGGCCCGAGACGACGGGGTAGGCTATACCGGTGCGGCACGCCGGGCCCGCCAGCTCGGCCGTGAGGGAGCCGCCCTCCCAGTAGTCGGCGAACGCGATGAGGTGGTGGAGGGATCCCGGCTTTCCGACGAAGACCACGAGGTCCGGCAGAGCGACCGCCTTGGCTAGGGGGGCGAAGCAGACGTGGGTCGCCATGCCGGTGGGAGCCTCCACGATATGCTGCAAGCGGTAGAGCGCCGCGCGGGAGCAGCAGAGCTTCTCCCGGTTGACGAGGAAGTCCACGAGACGCTCCTTGCCCTGGGCGGGCATCTGGCCGAGGCCGAGGCTCACGAGACCTCCCGGGCAACCGCAGGTCTCGGCCGTGATGGTGACGCCACGGCCTTCACTGGCCCGCTTCAACGCCTGGCACACCGAAACCTTGCCTTCAGGAGGGGTCGCGCCTTCGGGCACGGACCCCGTGAAGGTCACCGCGATGGGTTCCGTATCAAGCTTCAACTCGTGCTTCAGCAAGTCTGACCATTTCTGCCAGTACATGGGCGCCTCCTGCGACGCGGTCATCGGGATGCCACCGGATCATCTGTCTGTACACCACGGTGGCGGCCACGCCCGGAGTATGCGACCGCGACAGGGGAGAAGCAAGCCGATAGTCAGCCAGGGGCGGAACCTCGACGACGAACCCAACCGCCTCTGCCAGCGCGGCTCAGTTCAACCGCACCTTGGAGAGGCGCTCGCGCACTTCACCGTCGTGCCCGCCGCCAGCGCCGCGGCGCGCTCGGCGTCTCCAAACCGCTATTTGTTAGGCGTCGGCCTCTCGAGGCGCTCGGACCCTCAATGCAAAGGGCTAGGGCAGGCGCGGGCAGCGACCCGCCAGAAGAGGGTGGGAACAAGGTAGCGGGCTAGAATCGCGAGGCCGAGAAACCGGGGAACGGTAACCTCGCTCCGGTTTTGCTCGATTGCGTCGATAACGGCGGAGGCAACCCTCTCGGGTGAAACGACGACACGTCGAGCGTTCACCGGCGCCGTCGCAAAATCGGTACGGAACGACTCCGTGTCTACCGCTCCCGGATTTACCAGGGTGACATGCACGCCAACCGGTTCGAGCTCCAGCCGCAGGGCTTCTGAAAGGCCAACCACCGCGAACTTGGTCGATGCTCCGACACTGTCGCCAGCCACCGCGAACTTTCCGTCAACAGCGCCGAGATTCACGATGTGGCCAGACCGGCGCGCAATCATGCCCGGCAACACTGCCTGTATGCAGTTAACGGTCCCCCAGAAGTTCACCGCCATAACCTCGGCCAGTGTTTGCGGTGCGAGGTCCAAGAAGGGTCCGTAAGCACCACGACCCGCATTATTCACGAGGATGTCGACCCGCCCAAAGTGATCGAGCACTGTGCGAACCATGCTGCCTACGGCCGCCTGGCTGGTGATGTCCGTCGCGATCGCAAGGCTGCCCGGGCTCACCTCCCGCGCAATCGTCGCCGCTTCTTCCAGGGCGCGACTCTCACGGGCGACCAAAGCAATAGTGGCGCCCCGGCGGGCCAGGTGCGCTGCTAAACAGCGACCGATCCCGCGAGATGCCCCGGTAACGATCGCAACGGTACCGCTTATCTTCATGGTACACTCCACTGGCGAATCGATGATCCCCACCTGCTGCGGTCAACGTCTCAACGTCTCAGCGTTTGAGCTGCGACGCGTACGGAAATCATGACCGGTGGCACTATGCCACAAACGCGGCGGCGTGCGCCATCTTTCCCGTTGCGCCGGCAGGCCTCCTCCAGCTTGCGGCTCGACACCATGCCCTTCGAGTACCCTTAGAGCACGATTTTGAGCAGCACCTTCGGGTCGAACGCCAACCGTCCCGTGTCATCGTTGCGGTAGCGCGGCCCAAACACGCCCAGATCCAGGCGCTCCTCGATGATCTCGTTGAGCGCGTACTCGAACGAGCCCGGCTGCACCTGACACGCGTAGCTCAGTGCCAAAAACTTGTCCTACTTCAGGTTGTACGGCTTGTACCGCGCCATCCGCCCCTCACAACCACTCGGCCACCCGGGCATCGAGTGACACCCGCGAGACCTTGATTTACCAGGGTGCGCGGACTTTTTCTACATCCTCAACGGCTTGCCGATGAGGCGCGGCGCGCCTTTCGCCGTCGCCTGGAGCGGCAAGTTAAGTGGTAGTCGGGTCAAGGGCGTCGCTCCACTGGACCAGAAATGGGATCAGTGTTGTGAACCGCGCCGGCAACGGTCGTAGCAGCTCGGAAAGAACGTTGCTCGCGGTGTACTCGGATACTCTGACGCCCAAGGCGGCGATGACTTCCTCCGTGCGCGCGCGTCCCCCGGACGCAGTGACGGCCCACTCGTCATGATGCTTCCAGTAGTTCGCCGCTGCATTGACGATCGCGACGATGGTCCGCCCACACCGATGGACAGGTCCGAGGTCCAGCGTGTCGGACTTTGAGGCCACCATGAAGGCCGAACGTGCAACGAGATAGGTCTGGCACGCTGCGAACCCAAGTCCGACGACTTGCTCCATGCTGTCCAGGATTCCTTCCGCGTCGGGATCCGGGACGACCGCGGCGTGGTGCTCGAGGCGCGTCAGGTGGCGGTCGAGAAGCGCAAGGACCTCCTCGAGCAACGGTAGATCGAAGTCAACTTTCAACGGTCCACCTAACGCTATGCCGATGAGCCGCGCCCTCCTTTGGCGTCGGTCTCGATCGGCTGGTTAGACGTCAGCGTCGCGTGCATCAGAGTCGACCTTGGCTAAGATCGTCCGCATTCTCTTCTCCAGCTTGCCGGCGAGGTCAGACAGTCCTTCCGCGTTTGGTAAGTACTTCAGCGCACGATGCGGCTTCAGGTCCGAGGGGATGTCGTCCAATGACTGTGTGATCGGAACAACTACCTTGCCGAGGGTGTGAGCGACGCCTGTCTCGTACATCACGTTCGGATTCCGCCCAGTGAAGTCAACGATGACAATTCGCGACGTGAAGATCAAATCGAAGATGTCCTGGATGAACGTGCTGTTGACCCAAATGTCGTCAGCGCGATAGCACGTCAAGGGAACTCCCCGACATGCCTCGCGGATGGCTTCGTAGACAGCGTCAAACTCCGCAGTGAAGGGCATCATCACGCTGACCTGTGCGTTCTGAACCGATGCCTCGGGAACCTTGAATACGAGGGGAGTGAAGGTGATGGTCCGGCGGGCTTCACGTTCCTCGATCGCGGTCGATATATACTCGCCGTGTCGCGGGACGAGCCTAGCCCGACGGGTTCTCGATTCTATTTCCAGATCAAGCTGATACGGCATCAAGGCTTCCCGCACACGCTCCACACAGGCGGACTGGTCCTTGTCTTGGTGGCCAACGAAATGATCGGGATGAAGGAGATGTTCGATGACCTTCGCGATGGCGGGGCTCGGCATTCGCTCATCCTGAGACGGTTGGCCGTTGAGCTCGACCAGGACAGCACGCACCCACCAGTATCGGGTCGAGCCGTCATGGACATAGTCCATGTTGAGGCCTTTGAAGAATGCCGTGAGGTAGGAACTGCTCCTGTAGGGGAACATCGTGTAGGGGGCATCGCCGCAGATCATCCGTGCGATGTTTCCGATGGCAGCGTTTCCAAGCTCCATGTCTGCTACGTTTGCCCGGGATGAGCGAAGTCCTCAAGGACGTCTAACAGCTGAGTAAGGATAGTGGCCGTACCATGGCCGTATCAAACCCCACGGCTGACTCGCCGCCTATACAGGCGCGCATAAGTAAAGAGACATAATAGCTAGCAAAACGGAGCGAGGTAGGGACGGATGATGTCGGGGGAGCTCCGGATCTCGCCGAACACGCGCGTGAGCGTGGTGACGAT
>JBEKBJ010000004.1:0-117397 GCA_050015455.1 Binatia bacterium | reverse complement strand
GTACGCGCCTTAAGAACCCTAAATAAAAACACTAAGAAGAATCGCAGGAAGATCTCCGTCTAACCGAGCGGACATCTATAACTGCTAATGACCCGGACTTGTGTAAGTGCCAACAACAGGGAGAGTTCTCGGCGAACCGTGAGAATACGGGGAGTTGCCGAAGGGGGACACCCTCGCGTATAGTTGATCGTCTCGCGAGCACAGCTGAAGAAGAAGGATCTCATGAGCCGAAGTCATTTCAGGACGTCTTTCAGACTTGCGGTTGTGACGCTCTCCGTGCTTGCCGGATGTGAAAGCAGTCCGGCGGCGCCGACCGCCGGGGTAGCAACGCCGCACGGCACACCGCCGGTGCAGAGCGCGCCGGGCGTCCAAAATGCCCAGTTGCTCGGGCGCGCTTGGTGGAACCAGCCGGAGCTGGTCGTGGCGCTCAAGCTGAGCGATGCGCAGCGCACCAAGATGGATGGCTTGCTGACCCAGTCCGCCGAGAGCCAGCGTGCCGTGCAGCGACCCCAAGGGCAACATGAGAAAGCGTTGGAGCAAGCGCTCGCCAGCGGCGATTGGCAGTCGGCCCGCAGGGAAGCCTCGGCCATCCGCGACGGTCTGGTCGCGATATGGGCCGCTCAGTCGACGCTCAAAATCGACGTACTCGCCCTGCTGACGCCCGAGCAGCGTCAGATCGTGGTGGCGCAGTATCCGCTACTCCTGCGTCAGCCGTCGGTCTTCGGCGTTCCTAGGCGGCCAACGCCGGCAGCGGCGACGCCGCGTGCGTAGCGGCAACCCTTACTCATCGACCACCCACGCGGCTTTGTAGGTGAAGCGCAGCAGCTCGCCGCGCGGAACCAGGTCGAGCTGCGCAAGACGCTCAATCGGTCGCGCAGCTGTTCGGCGAGCCGACGGGTGCTGCCGTGCACGTCGGTGACGCGCGCCGGCTCGTTCGGATTGGTGCCGAAGTCGATGTCGCACACCAATCCCCCCTCGGGATGGATGCTCCCGCATGGTCCCAGACGCCTTTGCAGGTTTGCCTTGCGTTTGACTTGCGTTTGGCGGGATGTTCGGCGAAGGTTAGCCGTGAAAGAGAGGCGGGGCATGGCAGACATCGTCAAGATCGGACGCCATGGTCAGGTCGTGTTGCCGCGCAGGCTCCGTGCGGCATTCGGCCTGCAAGAGGGGGATGAGCTGGTGCTGACAGTCGAGGACGAGTCCATCATACTCAAGCGCAAGGCGCGCCGCTTCGCCGAGTACCTCGACACCTTGGGTCGCACGCCAGGGGGCCGGCCGCGCGCCTGATCACCGGATGGCCGCCCTAATGGCGAAGCTGCGCGTCCTCTTCGAAAACGGCAGTCCGGAGCAGGTCATCGAATTTGATCCGGCAAAGGCGCCGTTTCAGCCTGATGGCAAGCCGGGCTCGATCTTGGACGTCGTCCTCGGGCATGGCGTGCACCTCGAGCACGCGTGCGGCGGCAACTGCGCCTGCACCACCTGCCACGTGATTGTGAAGGCCGGCACCCACTACCTGTCCGAGGCCGAGGAGAGCGAGCTCGATCTTCTTGACAAGGCGCCGGGGTTGACCCCAGCTTCCCGCCTGGGCTGTCAGGCGGTTGTGCAAGGCGACTGCGAGATTACCGTGCTGGTCCCGCGCTTTACGATAAACGCGGCGTGATCTGCATGAAAGCGCAGAGCGCGCGGACTAGAAAAGCCGTGGAGCGTGAAGCGTGGGGCGGGAAAGCGAAAAGAACAGAATTCGTCAGTCACATCCCGTGACCTACGAAGCCCGGATCGAACAGATCATCGAGCGCGCGCCGGATACACGGTCGCTTTTCCTCAGGCTCCCGCCCTCACCGCCGTTCAGCTTCATCCCCGGCCAGTTCATCTCGTGTTTGCTCCCGCTCGACGGCGAGCCGGTCATCCGGCCGTACTCGATCGCTTCGAGTCCGGAGGAGCCCGAATTGCTGGAGATCTGTTTGACCCTGGTGTCTGGCGGGCTCGGGTCTCGCTACCTGTTTGAACGGCGCATCGGCGCCGCGTTGCGCTTCACCGGGCCGTGGGGAACGTTCACGCTCGAGCGCCCGCCGGCAGCGGAGTGCGTGTTCATTGCGGCGGGCACGGGGATCGTCCCCATCCGCCCGATGTTGTGGCGAGCCCTCCAGACGGCGAGCCCATATGCGCTGCGGCTGCACTACGCCGCCGCCGGCCGAGCCTACCTGCTGTACGCGGACGAATTCGAGCATGCGGCGCGAGAGCATGCACGCTTCACTTTCGCCCCGCTGCTCGGTGGTTCGCTGCTTGAGTGTATCAGGCGGGAATATCTGGTGCGCGACAGCGACCGCGGCCGCTACTTCTACGTCTGTGGCGTCGGCAACATCGTGCCCGAGCTGCGCGATCTGCTGCGCCGCGGCGGATACGAGCACCGTGCCGTGCAATACGAGAAGTGGTGAGAGTTTGTGAGAGAAATCGGAGAGCCGCGGAGGCTCATGCTTCGACAGGCTCAGCATGAGCGGTGATTCACTTCGATTTTATTGGATTTTTTCCGCTCGCCCTGAGCCTGTCGAAGGGCGAGTTCCGATTACTCACGAACTCTGAGCTTTCCGGAACGGATTTGCAGAGGCCGGTTCAGGGCAAATAAATCGTCGCCGAGCGCCCGCCTTCGAGATCCGGGTCGTTGCTGGACATCGACACATTGCCGCCCGAACCGGGAATTGTGAAACTCTCGATGACCAGACCGACCACAGGCACATCGGTACCGCGCACGATCACATGCGCCGTGTCCGTCCCGACTGAGCTCTGCCGCAAGACCGACACCGAACTGAAGGAGAATCGGTTGAAGCAGGTGACGCTGGTCGATCCCGAGAAGTCCTGCTCAAACTCGTTGATCACCGAAAGCTGCACGTTGGCGCCCGAAGGCAGCTGATTCATTAGGTCTTCCGAGCAAGGGACCAGCACGAACTCGCTGTTCGATGTCGCTTGACTCGTGAGCACATCGAAGTGCAAGCGGTCGGGGCACTGCTCGTAGGTCACACCATCGAGATCGATCTCACCGCTGAACGCCCCAGCGCTCAGACGCCGGAACGCAATCGCGCTATACCCAATCGTCTGGCCGCTGGTGTCCGACACCAAAGCGCGACCCTGGAGCGCATTGTAGGACGATGGAATCGTGGCTCCGGATGGTGGAACCACCGTACACTTCAGCTCCCCGTCGCCCGTAAACGGCGGAGCCAGACGCGTGCCGTTTCCGTTCATTCCGGTGCTGGCAATCCACGAAACGGGCTGATTACCCGTCAGCGTGACTGTATACCCGGTCTCGTTGCAGGTCCCGCTACTGACGTAAAAGCATTCCACCGTCACGGTGGAGGTGCTGAGGTTCAGCATCTCGATCCGCGTATCCTGAGTCGAGGAAGTTCGCACCAGTGGATAAATGAGCACCGCCGACGGCAGCTTCTGCGCCGGCGGCTGGCCGCTCACCTGGAAACCGGTCGGGTCATCCCCTGCCGTCGGAGTCTGCGACGCGGTAAATGTCGCGGTGGCTGTTGGGCGTGGTGTACTGGTAGCCGTCGCCACACGCGTGGAGCTAGCGGTCGGCGTGGATGTTGGGTTCGCTGTCGCTGTGAAGGTGGGCGTTGCGGTGCGGGAAGATGTGTTCGTGGGCTGCGGAGTAAACGTGCCAGTGGGTAACGGGCTCGGTGTGGCGCTAGGCACAGGAGTTGACGTCCAAGTCGGCGTGTGAGTCGCGGTCCATGTCGCCGTCGGCACCGGCGTCGAGGTGCTCGTCGGCAGCGGCGTGAAGGTGCTCGTCGGAGGCGGTGTCGGCGTGGAGGTGGGCAACGGCGTCGAAGTCCTTGTCCGCGTCGCGGTCCACGTCGCCGTCGGCACCGGCGTCGAGGTGCTTGTCGGCAGCGGCGTGAAGGTACTCGTCGGAGGCGTTGTCGGCGTGGAGCTGGGCAACGGCGTCGAAGTCCTTGTCCATGTCGGGGTCGACGTCGGGGTCTGAGTTGCCGTCGGCGAAGGAGTAGAGGTCGAGGCGAAGGTAGCTGTCGGTGAAGCAGATGGCACCGAAGTAGGCGAAGCCGTCGGCATGAACGTCGCCGTTGGTGGGAACGTGGCCGTGGCTGTCGGGACGGTGGTGAATGTCGGAGCGACGGTTTCCGTCGGGACGGCCGTCGGTGTTGCGGTCGGGGCGGGTGGGTCAGTCGGTTCGACTGTTACGGTTGCCGTCGCAGTCGGGCTGGCATAACGGGGAACGAACCGGAACGGCGCGTGGCCGACTCGGGGCATGTGCAGCAACAGTAGCGCGACCAGTATGCGGAGAAACTCGGATGCCATGGCCTTATGGGGTCGGGAAGGTCACGGTCGCCGAGCGGCCACCGTCAAAGGAGGGTTCATTGCCCGCCGTGCCCGTAGTGGTCTGAAACGGCACTTGATCGATGACCAAGCCCAGCACTGGCCCGCCGACACCGCGCACGATCAAATGCGCTGTGTCGGTGCCGGCGACGGCTCGTGTCAAGGCGCTGGAGATGTCACCAAGAGCGCGCTCATCGAAGCAGGTGAAGCCGTACGATGTAGAGAAACCTTGCTCAAACTCGTTGTAGACAAAGATCTGCACCGTGACTGCGGTGGGAATTTGGAAAAGCAGGTTCTCACTGCAGGGCACGACAACGATCTGGCTGCTGGAAGCCGGCTGATCGGTAAGCACGTCGAAGTGCAGCTTGTTGGGACACTGGGCGTAGGTCGATCCATCCAAACTGAATACGCCGGTGAAGTCGCCGTCACTGAGCCGCTGAAATCCGACAGCGCCGTACGACACTGTCTCTCCGGTGCTTGAGGAGAAAATCGTGGCGCGCCCCTGGATGGTATTGTGGAAGGCGACTTCCGGACGCGGCGGCACAACGCCGCACTTCAGCTCGCCGGTCGAGAAAAACGGCGGCACCGATGTCCCCGTCAACGGATCATTCAGCCCGGTGCTGGCCAGCCAAGCCATCGGTTGGTAGGGCGTCAGGGACACCCAGAACCCTGTCTCCCCACAGAAGCCGCTGCCTACGTAGAAGCATTGGATCGATTGCGGGTCGCCCGAAAGGTTGAGCAGTTCGACGCGCGTGTCTTGGTCGCCCGACACCTGGATCAGAGGAAACACCAAGAGGGCCGACGGGAGCTTTTGTGGCGGTGGACCATCTGCCCACGCACGGCCGCATGCCAAAACCACCGCCGCGAGGGCCACTAGCCTCGATTGGCTCCACCACCGACGCATGCTTCACTCACACCGAAGTCGCATGGTAGTTGCGACCAGCCTCCAAATCAAGGCTAAACCAGCGATGTCACGGAAAAATCCTGCCAGGCGCGATCTCGAGCTCCGGGGAAGGTCGAGCCTGGCGAAACGGAAGCGCTCCGGGACGGTGAGAGGTTTGCTGCGCTCCTTGCGCTTTCCCCCGCTTCTCGCCAGAATGCCACGGTTTCGACCGTCAGGAGGAAGGTCATGAACAAGGTATTTGAGAGCGCGGAGGCTGCGGTGGCCGACATCCCCGACGGCGCGACCATCATTGTTGGAGGGTTCGGGCTGTGCGGCAATCCCGAGAACCTAATCCGAGCGTTGCACGCCAAGGGTATCAAGGAGCTGACCATCATCAGCAACAACTGCGGCATCGACGACGAGGGGCTCGGTATCCTGCTCGGTGCTGGCCAGGTGCGGCAGATGATCTCGACCTATGTCGGCGAGAACAAGACGTTTGAGCAGCTCTACCTGTCCGGCAAGCTCAAGGTTGAGCTGAACCCGCAGGGGACCTTTGCCGAGCGCCTGCGGGCGGGCGGCGCCGGCATCCCCGCCTTCTACACGGCCAGCGGGGTGGGGACTGTTGTAGCCGAGGGCAAGGAGGTCCGGGAGTTCGACGGCCGTCAGTACGTGCTCGAGCGCGCGCTCACCGCGCCGTGGGCGCTGGTGAAAGCGTGGAAGGGCGACACTCTCGGCAACCTCGTGTACCGGAGGACCGCTCGCAACTTCAACCCGATGATGGCCACCGCCGCGCGGTGCACGATCGCCGAGGTCGAGGAGCTGGTCGAGCCCGGCCAGATCGACCCCGATGGTGTACACACGCCGGGCATTTACGTGAAGCGCATCGTGCGGGGCGCGACCTACAAGAAGCCGATAGAGCAACGCACGGTCCGGCCGCGGCCGCACGCGTGACGAGGGAACAGTCATGTTGACGCGAGAGCAGATCACTAAGAGGGTGGCCCAGGAATTCCGCGACGGCTACTACGTGAACCTGGGGATTGGGCTCCCGACCCTGGCCGCGAACTACATCCCCGAGGGGATTACCGTTTTCCTGCACACCGAGAACGGGATGCTCGGCTATGGGCCCTTCCCGTACGAGGGCGATGAAGACCCGGACCTGATCAACGCGGGCAAGCAGACGATCACAGAGCTGGCCGGCGCATCGTACTTTTCGAGCGCGGACTCCTTTGCGATGATCCGCGGCGGCCACGTGGATGTGACGGTGCTCGGGGCCATGGAGGTCTCGCAGTACGGCGACCTCGCGAATTGGATGATCCCGGGCAAGATGGTCAAGGGGATGGGCGGAGCGATGGACCTCGTGGCCGGCGCCTGCCGGGTCATCGTGGCCATGGAACACAGCGCCAAGGGCAAGCCGAAGATCCTGCCCGAGTGCACCCTCCCA
Organism: Binatia bacterium; assembly: GCA_050015455.1. GTDB lineage: Bacteria > Desulfobacterota > Binatia > HRBIN30 > HRBIN30 > JAGDMS01. The sequence continues at coordinate 110,738 of JBEKBJ010000004.1, read as the reverse complement.
CTCACCGGCAGACGTTGTGTGAATCTGATTGTGACGGACATGGCCGTGATCGAGGTCAACAAGGACGGGCTCGTGCTCACCGAGGTTGCGCCCGGCGTCTCCGTCGAAGCCGTCCGCGCCGCCACCGCCGCGCCCTTCAAGGTCAGCCCGGAGCTGAAGGAAATCGCGGTGTAGCACCTGTCCTCGATGCGAGGTGAGGTACGGCTAACTCCGGCCACCGTGCGTACCCGTGGGACCCGACGAGCGCCGCGGAGGACTAGTCGATCTCCGGTGGTGTCACAACGACCCCCGCGTCAGCCGTTCGATCATCATGTCGGCGAAAATCTCGTAGACGAGGCTGCGTCGCTCGGCGAAGACGCACGCGATGACTCGCCCCGTCGTGTAACGAAGAATCACGCGGTACGGGCCGACACGCAGCCGACAGTAGTCTTGCAGCGGGCCTTCAAGTGGCCTGACGTCTCCTCGGAGCCTTGCGCAGCTCCTTGATTCGCCTGCCGAGTAGTACCCGATCGTCCATTCCGGCGCCCTCCCTCTCGGGGCCGGAATGATGGAACGGCACGGCACATAGCGACCACAACGCATTGTGATACCAAATTGCCGTAAAGCACAGCATCACGCAGCGTTCTGTTTGCGTTGACATTTCCAAACAGGTATTTGGCAGGGCGTTTAACTGCCTTGCGCGGTTCGAGATCGATCACAATGCGTTGGTGCGTCCTTCACGGATTCCTCTTCCTGGTGTGCTTGGCAGCCGCACGGCTCGCGGTTGCGCAGCAGATCGGCACGGATATCACTGGCCTCAACCTCTGCCTCTACGGTGACTGCGAGGCCCGCGGGGCGTACGCCGCCGATCCGCACGGCTGGCCCCCGTTGGAACGTTGCCCTACGTCCCCCGCGGCGCCTTTTTCAGTGGGAGCTACTTTCGCCTGAATGTGGGTGGCATCGGTGCCGACGTCGGCAGTGGCACCGTCACCATGGCCGCCGCGCCCTTCCTATTCCAGGTTAACACGGTCTACGCCGAGGCGAGCGGGTCAGTACGTAGTCTTCCCGGCGTTGATTTGGGATTCCGCACGCGCATCGTTCGCCTCGCTGCAGCCGTCGACCTCGACCGCGCTGTTGGGGCGCATGGGCTCTCGGTTGGTCTCATTGGTGCGGCCCCGGCAACTCAGAACGATCTCAAGCTGTCCGCGACTGGCGTGACGTTTCTCACGGCCAAGGAGGACCGTGACATCGATCTCACCTTTGGCCTGCACTGGCGCGGGGGCACACTACTGGTGCGACATTCCTCTTGGCACACCACATGGTGCTGCCTGCAACCTAACCTTTCCCTGTCGGATGCGTCGAGACGAAACAGCCAAAACGTTGGCAACCCAGAGACCAGACTACTGGACTTACATGAATCGGCCAAGCTGATCAGGCGGCAGGGGTGCAAGAGGTCTGCCGCAATTCTTTACCTCATGCCCCTTTTTACATAGCAGACCCATAGACTACCGTAGCTGGTTGATGGTCGACATGGCGCATCCTGAGCGTACGTTCGCGATGAACCATACCGGGGAGTCCGACATCCCGGCGTCGCCTCACTACGACGATATGACCGGCCCGTGGCGCCGGGGCGAGTACCATCCTTTAACTGCCAGTGACAAAGATACGGGAAGAGAGACGGGTTCGGCGCTGATGCTGGTGCCATGAATTGCCACGGGTAACGGTGAGGCGGTGGACACGCCGAAGACCCGGACGTTGGTGTTGGTGAAACTTACGTGCTGCCGGACAACCACCTCGGCATCGCCACAGCAAGTGTGGCCCGCACTGAGGGACGTAGGTCCGAATGTTCCGAGTTGTACGGAGCGACATGAGAGCGTGCTCGGGAATTGCTGCATCGGCTGCGGCGCGCGTCACCGGGGCGCGGCTGATAAGCAGCGACACCACATTGAGCGGTCACGGAGTCGACCGGGTGTGGGAGTGAAGGGAACACGTGCATCGCCTCTGCCCGTGCAACGAGTATGCTCTGTGTCGACGAAGGGCGCTGGAACACGGCCAAGAGAAAGGAGCGGTTGGCGATCACCTCGATGCCGCGTGGGCCGTGCTTGAATGTGCCTGATCGGCTCTACCAGTGTACAACGCAGTCGCCGGGCTGCGGGAGTGGGCCGGTCGATCCTTGCACCTCCCTCGGTTTATCATGATAATCCGAGGGAATGGTTGGCCGAGCTCTTCGACTACCGCAGCGCCCGAAGACGTCCTTCTTTCTCTGGGGTCCGCGCCAAACGGGTAAGAGTACCCTGCTGCAGACGCTGTATCCGCAGGCTCGCAGAATCGACCTGCTGACGTCGCGGGAGTTCGTGCGCTTTTCGCAGGATCCCACCCTCCTGCGAGACGAAGTCGAGGCCGCCCGCGACCGCTTCGTGGTGATCGATGAGATTCAGAAGGTTCCGGCGCTCCTTGACGAGGTGCACTGGCTGATCGAGAACCGCGGTGTGACCTTCGCCCTGTGCGGTTCCAGCGCGCGCAAGGTGCGGCGGGGACATGCTAACCTGCTCGGCGGGCGGGCGCTGCGGTACGAATTACATGGCTTCGTCTCCGCTGAGCTCGGGGACGACTTCGACCTCGTCCGGGCTACTAATCACGGCTACCTGCCGCCGCACTACCTGGACGAGCAGCCGGCTGGTCGCATCCGTTCCTACGTCGAGGACTATCTGAAAGAGGAGATCGCCGCAGCGGGGCTGACGCGCAACCTGCCCGCCTTCTCCGGGTTCTTGCGTGCAGCGGCCATCGCCGACGGTCAGCTCGTGAGCTACGAATCCATCGCGCGTGACTGCGGCGTGTCGGCCTACACCGTGAAGCAGTACTTCGAGATTCTCGTCGACACCTTGCTCGGCCGCTTCGTGCCGGCTTTCCAGAAGCGGCCCAAGCGGCGCGTGATCCGGGCGCCCAAGTTCTACTTTGCGGACGTGGGACTGGTGAATCATCTCGCCCGGCGGCACGCGCTCGAGCCCGGGGCGCCGCTCTTCGGGGCGGCGTTCGAAAACTGGGTCTTCCACGAGCTGTCCGCCTACCGTGCGTACCACGATTTTGCCTTCGAGGTCTCCTACTGGCGCCTGGCCAGCGGCATCGAGGTGGATTTCGTCGTGGACGACCTTCGGGTCGCGATCGAAGCGAAGGCGGCGCCATGCGTACATGCTGACCACCTTAGGGGCCTGCGCGAGCTCGGGCGCGACCATCCACGTGTCGGCAGACGAGTGGTGGTGAGCCTTGATGAGCGGCCCAGATGGACCGAGGATGGCATCGACATTCTTCCCGCTCGCGTCTTCGCGCAACGCCTGTGGAAGGGCGAGCTGATCGCCGGCTGAGGCAGTGGATGGCGCCGAGGACGATCACACGGGGTCAGACAAGTGCGAGGCGTGGGCTGACGACGGACAGGCTTAGCGATTAATGAATTGCGTTGACGCATATGGATAGAGACCCTCACCGACCTTGCGGACTTCGTCCGTCATCTTGGAAGATGCCGATGGGGAGCGATAGAAGGGGTAGTGCAATAGGAACACCTCTTTGCCATTGACAAAGGAGGTGGACATAGTAGTCCGCATCGGCCATTTCTTGGTGGCCCGCCCGAATTTCTTGGTTATGTTGAAACCTCGGCCTTCGGTTTTCGACAGAGGCTCAAAAGCCTTGCCCTGCCAGACGCCGCCTATCACGAGGTTCCAGGCAGATAGTCCCCAGAGCCAGTCAGCGATGAAATGACCACATCGAGTTTACGCACTTGTCGACGTTACTCGCTGACATCTATCGCGAGTTTGGCTAAGGAGAGTATGCACCTCGGGTGTCACAGGGCGCCAGCTAACCCAGCGGTTGGAGCGGACGGGCGGATGAGGCGATTACTGTAGGAAGCCCTCGAGGCGCTTGCGGATGATCTGCTCCGCGTCGCGCATGATCCGGTCGATGAGTTCCTTGCAGCTCGGAATGTCATGGATGAGGCCGGCCACCATTCCGCAGCTCCAGGCGCCCGCATCCATCACCCCTTCCTGCAGCACACGGCGGTTCTCCGGCCCCGCCACAAATTCACGAATATCCTCGATGCTGGTTGCGGCTCCCTTTTGGCGCTCGATCTCAAGGATCTTCTCGACCGCCGCATTGGTGAGGACGCGCTCGGTGTTGCGCAAGGGGCGCATGATCAGGCGGGTCTGCAGCTCGTTGGCGGCGACCAGCGCCTTCTTCACGTTCTCGTGCACCGGCGCTTCCTTGGTGGCGATGAAACGGGTGCCCATGTTTATGCCCTCGGCACCGAGGGAAAGCGCCGCCACCAGGCTGCGCCCGTCCGCCATGCCTCCCGAAGCCACGAACGGAATTTTGAGCTCCTCGGCCGCACGCGGCAGCAGGATCATGTTGGGAATATCGTCCTCGCCCGGATGGCCACCGCACTCAAAGCCGTCGACACTGACCGCGTCGCAGCCGATCTTCTCCGCCTTCAGCGAATGGCGTACCGACGTGCACTTATGGATGACCTTGATGCCCGCCGCTTTGAGCGCCGGCAGGTACTGCTCCGGGCTGCGGCCCGCCGTCTCCACGATCTTCACGCCGCCTTCGACGATGGCCTGAATATATTCCGGATAGGGCGGCGCAAAGAACGCCGGCAGGAAGGTGAGGTTCACGCCGAACGGCTTGTCGGTCATCGCCTGGCACTTGGCGATCTCCTTCGCCAGGTCTTCCGGCGTCGGTTGCGTCAGGCCCGTGATGATGCCGAGGCCGCCGGCGTTGGAGACAGCCGACGCCAGCTCTGCGTAGCCGACGTAGTGCATGCCACCCTGGACGATCGGATGTTTGATCCCGAAAAGCTCAGTGATGCGCGTCTTCATCGTCCTCACACTCTCGTGAGCGGTCCCACCCGAAGTGGAGCCACGGCCGCCAGCCAAACTGTTTAGTATACGATTTCATTAGGAAAAAAGATGCGAGGAGGGGGACTTGAACCCCCACGGGTTTTACCCCACTAGCCCCTCAAACTAGCGCGTCTGCCTGTTCCGCCATCCTCGCGTTGCGTCGTGAATCGTGCTCGTCAACAAAGCTACTGCGCCGCCGGGGCTTGCGGCTGCGCTGGCGCGGCGGCTTGTGGTGCCGGCGCTTCAGCCTGCGGCACTGCAGCTTGTGGTTCAGCCTGCGGTGCCGCGCTCTGCGGCTGTTGACCTTGCGGCTCCGCTGCCGGCGGCTGCGCCTCCGGGTTGGCCGGGGCGCTCAGCGGCGGCGGCTCGGGGAGGGAGCCTGTGTCGAACACCGTCGAGCTGAGCCGGCGCGCCGAGGAGTAGCTTAAGGTCAAGGACGTCAGCATGAAGATGACCGCGGCCGCCGTGGTCAGACGCGTGAGGAAGTTGCCCGCTCCGCTGCTCCCGAAGATGGTCGAGCTGCTGCCGCCGAAGACCGCGCCCATGCTGGCGCCTTTCCCTTGCTGCAGGAGCACCACCCCCATGAGAAAAAGACAGCATGACACATGAATGAACGTCACGATTACGAACATGCTTTCCCTCGGCCCTCACCCTGACCCTCTCCCAACGGGAGAGGGAACCTGAAACTTGACTATGCGCACGAACGACTCAATCTGCAAACTCGCGCCCCCCACCAACGCCCCATCGATATCCGGCTGCGCCATCAACGTATCGATGTTGTCTACCTTGACGCTGCCACCGTACAATACACGACAGGCCGCCGCGGCGTCCGGTCCACCCAACTCCACCAGCATGCGCCGAATGAAGGCATGCGCCTCCTGCGCTTGCTCCGGGGTCGCCACTTTCCCCGTCCCGATCGCCCACACCGGCTCGTACGCTATGACCAGGCCTCGTATAGCAGCTGCGTCCCGCCCCAGCAAACCGCGGCGCAGCTGGCGCTCGACCACCTCCAGCGTGCGCCCGGCTTCGCGCTCCGCCAGCGTCTCCCCGATGCACATGATCGGCACCAGGCCATGGCCTTGCGCGCTCGCTACCCTCTTCGCCACCGTCTCGTCGGTTTCCCCGAAGTACTGGCGCCGCTCGGAATGTCCGATGATGACGTGGCTACAGCTGGCGGCCCGCAGCATCGGCCCGGAGACCTCGCCGGTGAAGGCGCCCTTCGCCTCCCAGTGCAGGTTCTGCCCGGCCAGCAGCACGCGGCTGCCTCGCAGCGCCGCGGCGACGGATTCCAGCGCCGTGAACGGCGGCGCCACCAACACCTCGCGCCGCGATACATCGGCCACACCGGCCTTGATGCCCTCGGCCAGCGCCACCGCCTCCTGCCGCGTGCCGTGCATCTTCCAGTTGCCGGCGATCAGCGGCACCCGCAATGGATTCATCACGCTTCCAGCGCCGCGACGCCCGGTAGAGTCCGCCCTTCCAGAAATTCGAGCGAGGCGCCCCCGCCCGTCGAGACGTGCGTAATCTTGTCTTCGTAGCCGGATGCGGCTAGCGCCGCGATCGAATCGCCACCGCCGACAACCGTGATCGCGTCGCTCTTGGCCAGGGCTTCGGCAATTGCCATCGTGCCGGCGCTGAATGCCTTCTTCTCGAACATACCGAGGGGACCGTTCCAAAAGATGGTCCGCGCCCGGCCGATCTCTTCGCAAAAACGGCGCACCGTCTGCGGACCGATGTCCAGCCCCATCTTGCCGGGCGGGATGTCACCCGTGACCACTTCCGCCGCCGCCTCGTCCTCGGGGGAATCAGCGATGACGTGATCCGTCGGCAGCAACAGATGCGTCCCGCGTTGCGCCGCCTTGGCCAGCGCCGCACGCGAGACATCGAGCATGTCGCTCTCGACCCGCGAGGCACCGACCTGTTTCCCCTGCGCCAGGAGGAAGGTGTACGCCATGGCGCCGCCGATCAGCACGCCGTCGACTTTGTCGATCAGGTTCTCGACCACCTTGACCTTGTCCGAGACTTTGGCTCCGCCAAGGATCGCGATCACGGGCCGCTGCGGGTCGTGCAGGACCTTGCCCAGATACTCGCACTCCTTCTGCATCAGGAATCCGGCGCCGCGTTCTTTCACGTAGCGGACCATGCCGGCGGTCGAGGCGTGGGCGCGGTGCGCGGTGCCGAAGGCATCATTGATGTAGACGTCCGCCAGCCGCGCCAGCTGTTGCGAGAAGCCCTCGTCGTTGGCCTCCTCCTGCGGATGGAAACGCAGATTTTCGAGCAACAGGACTTCGCCCGGCTTGAGGCCATTCGCCAGCTGCTCCACCGCATCGCCGACACAGTCCGGGGCCAGCGGCACCTGCTGGCTTAAGAATTCCGACAGCTTCTTGGCAACCGGGGCCAAGCTGAGCTCGGGTTTCACCTTCCCTTTCGGGCGCCCCAGGTGCGAGGCCAGCACCACCCGCGCCTCATGGTCGCGGGCATAGCGGATCGTCGGCAGCGACGCCTCGATGCGTGTCGCATCCGCTACCGTCCCCTCCTTCAGCGGCACGTTGAAATCGACGCGGATGAAGACGCGCTTACCCTCCAGCGCGATTTGATCGATGGTGCGCATATGCAGACTGCCTCGGAGAACTATCGACTGTCGACTGTCGACTGTCAACGCGCGGCAAAGCCGCGTTTACAGACTGCCTGCGAGCAGCTTGGTGACGTCAGCCATGCGTTTCGAGAAGCCCCACTCGTTATCGTACCAGGAGAGCACCTTGACCAAATTGCCCTCCATCACTTTGGTCAACTGGGCGTCGAAGATAGAGGAGAACGGGCTACCGTTGAAGTCGATCGACACCAGCGGCTCATTGCAGTAGGCGAGGATGCCCTTTAGGGCGCCCTCCGCGGCAGCCTGCATGGCCTGGTTGATCTCCGCTTCGGTTGCCTTCTTCTCCAGCTCCGCCACCAGGTCTACCAACGACACGTTCGCCGTCGGCACGCGCACCGCCATGCCGTCGAGGCGCCCCTTGAGCACCGGCAGCACCTCGCCGACGGCACGCGCCGCGCCGGTGGTGGTCGGAATCATCGACAGCGCCGCCGCCCGCGCCCGGCGCAGGTCGGAATGCGGCAGATCGAGGATACGCTGATCGTTGGTGTAGGAATGCACAGTGGTCATTAGGCCACGGCGGATGCCGAAGCTCTCGTGTAAGACCTTGGCCACCGGCGCCAGACAGTTGGTGGTGCACGAGGCGTTGGAGATGATCTGGTGCTGTTCCGGACGATAGGCCGTATGATTCACGCCGTAACACATGGTGAGGTCCACGCCTTTGGCGGGCGCCGAGATGATCACCTTCTTCGCGCCGTTGTTCAGATGGACGGCAACCTTATCGCGCGAGTTGAAGCGGCCGCTGCACTCGAGCACGATCTGCACCCCCAGATCACGCCACGGCAGCTTGGCGGGGTCGGTCTCGCTCAGCACACGAATGCGCTTGCCATTCACCACCAGCGCGTCCTTCTCGGCGGTCACGCTGTGCGGAAAGTGTCCGTGCACCGAATCGTATTTGAGCAGGTGCGCCAAGGTCGCCGCGTCGGTGATGTCGTTGAAAGCGACGAAATCGAGGTCGCGTTCCTCGCAAGCGGCGCGAAACGCCAACCGTCCGATCCGCCCAAAGCCGTTGATGCCAATCTTCACGCTCATCCATCTCTCCTGCGTAAAATGTTTTTCCTAACCACCTTCGTTTCAGGAGGTCAAGGCAAGTCACGCTCCGTTGACTCGCTGGGACCCATATACTAGCGTTTCAATATTTCGGTGGCGAGAGGGCAATGTATGTTCCTGGCGTTCGCTCCTGCCGCTTTCGCGCAGACCGAGGGTGCATTGCGGCAGGAAGGGCTGGTCACCATGGTGATCGGGGCTGGACCGGTAGTCCAGCTGGTGCTCTACATTTTGGTTCTGTTCTCCGTATTCAGCTGGGGAATCATCTTCTACAAGCTCCGGCAGGTGCGCGTGGCACGGCGGCAGTCGCAGCGCTTCATTGAGATTTTTTGGGACACCAAGAACCTCACCACCATCCACACGACGAGCCAGGAGTTGAAGCAGAGCCCGGTGGCGCAGGTGTTCCGCGCCGGCTATCAGGAGTTGGTGCGTCTGACGCGCGCCAAGCGCCAGAACAACCCCGGAGAGGCGGAGATCACCACGGAGCTGGGCGGCATCGAAAACGTCGAGCGGGCGATGAAGCGGGCGGCCAACCAGGAGATCACGCGCCTCGAACGGGCGCTGACTTTCCTCGCCACCACCGCCAGTGCCACGCCCTTCATTGGCTTGTTCGGCACGGTGTGGGGCATCATGACCGCCTTTCGCGGCCTCAGCGTCACCCAGTCTTCCAGCATCCAGGCGGTTGCTCCGGGCATCGCCGAGGCCCTCATCGCCACCGCCACGGGTTTGGTCGCCGCCATTCCTGCGGTCATCGCGTACAACCATTTCGCCCGCCAAATCCGCGTGCTCTCGGCGGAGATGGAGAACTTCTCCTCTGAATTTCTCAATATCGCCGAGCGTCACTTTTTGAAGTAGGAGTGGGGCGGATGGCCTTTGAGGAACAAGGCGGAGGAGCGATCTCCAACATCAACGTGACACCGCTGGTCGACGTCATGCTGGTGCTGCTGGTGATCTTCATGGTGACCGCCCCGATCCTGCAGCAGGGCGTGAGCATAAATCTCCCGAAAGTCACAGCCGCCGCGCTGACGGGCGAGGAACAGCAACTGGTGGTGGCCGTCAACCGCAACGGGCAGGTCTATTTGAACGACACGCCGACAAGTATCGCCGAACTGGGACCCAAGCTGCAGGCGATCCTCAAGCTGCGGCCCGACCGGCAGGTGTACCTGCGCGCCGACCAGAGCGTCCGTTATGGCGAAGTGATGCACGTGATCGCGACGGTCAAAAGTGCCGGTGTGGAACGGCTCGGCATGGTCACCGAGCCGCCTTCCGTGGACCACCGCTAAGCGCGGATGGCCCTCTCTCGTTGCGACCGTCCCCGAATGGGCCGGTGAATCGAGCATGACGCAAGAGCAGCCCCCAATCCGGATCGACGAACCCGAATGGGATCGCAGCCTGTGGCGCATGGTCGCCGCCTCCGGGGTGCTGCATGTGATTGCGGTTGCGTTGCTGATCGTCGTCCCGTACAGGTTTCTGCACCGGCCACCGGCGTTGAAGTCGTATACTGTCGATCTCATCGCCCCCGATCACGTCGGCGGAACCAACATGATCGCGGGCGGCAAAGGCCGAATCGAGGGGCCGCCGATGGCCGCCGCATCCAAGGTGGAGGAACCCAAACCGCCACCGCCGCCGAAGGCGGAGCAGCCGAAACCGCCGGAACCGAAACCCGAACCGCCCAAGCCCGAGCCGCCGAAGCCGGAACCCCAGAAAGTGGAGCCGCCGAAGCCGGAGCCGCCGAAGGAGATCGCCAAGCCGGAACCCAAACCGCAGCCGGCCAAGCCCGAGCCACAACCGAAAGAGAACGAAGCGGTGCTGGCGGAGAAAGTGAAGCCGGAGCCGCCACCAATGTCGAAGCCCGTGCCGCAAACGAAGCCGGTCGAGCCGCCGAAGGCGATTGCCAAGGCCGAACCGCCGAAGCCACAGCCGAAAGCCGAGTCGAAGGCGGCGGCCGAAGCCGCCAAAGCCGCCGAGAAGGCCGCCAAGGAAGCTGCGGCCGCACGCGCACGCGACGAGAAGATCGAGGCGGCCGTCAAGCGGATGCAGCAGCAGATGGGCAAGAGCGGGGCCGGGAGCGGCAGCAAGCCCGGCGAGCAACCCGGGGCCCCGATCTCCGTCGGACCGGGTGAGGGCGCCGGCGGCACCGTCAGAGGCGTTGAGTATCTTCTCTACTACAACCAGATGATCAATCGCATCAAGCAGGCGTGGGCGTGGGCCGGTGCCAACCAGACACTGGAAGCGACGGTCGGGTTCAGCATCACCGAGACCGGAGATGTCGTCAACGTGCGCATCAAACAACCTAGTGGCGATGTCAGTTACGATGCCTCGGTTGAGCGCGCGGTGCGCGCGGTTAATCCCCTGACACCCCCGCCTGAGGCATACCGAAAAGAATTCAACGATGTCGAAATCACGTTTAGCCCGAAAGATCTGGCCGGCTGACAACCCGAGGGAGAGGCGATGAGACGAATGTGGTGGACACTACTGGTGATAAGCCTGGTCATGGCAGGGGTGCGTGCGAGCGACGCGCAGGTGCGCGGCACGATCTTCGGGCCTGGTGCGCGCAGCTATCCGGTCGCCGTGTCGCCGCTCAGGAACCTTTCAGAGAGCGGCGCGGCGGCCAACTTCGGCACGCAGTTCGCCGACATCGTCAGCGCCGACTTGAACTTGTCGGGCTTTTTCAAGCTCCTCGATCGCGCCGCCTACATAGAAAAGCCGGAGACCTCCGGCTATACCGCCGACGGCATCAACTTCGACAACTGGTCGGTGATCGGCGCGCTGGCGCTGGTGAAAGGCGCATACTCGGTGAGCGGGGACAACGTCACGGCTGAGGTGCGGCTGTTCGACGTGTATCAGCGGCGGCAGCTTGCCGGTGTGCGTTACCATGGACCGCTCGGCGAGCTGCGGCGCATGGCCAACAAGTTCGCCGACGAGATCATGAAGCAGTTCACCGGCGAGCGTGGTCCGTTCGACACGCGCTTCGCTTTCGTCTCCACCCGCGACGGCAAGTTCAAGGAACTCTACGTCATGAGCCCGGATGGCGGCGACCTGCAACAGGTGACCACAACGCAAACCATCAATGTCTCGCCGTCGTGGAGTCCGGACAGCCACCTGCTGCTGTACACCTCTTACAAGCGCGGGAACCCGGACCTGTACGTCGCCGATCTAGCCAGCGGGCGCGATGTGCTGATCTCATCGCGCCCGGGATTGAACCTGGGCGGTAGGTTCTCACCTGACGGGTCCAAGATCGCTCTGACCATCGAAGACAAGGGCAACGCCGACATCGCCGTTGTCGACCGCGGCGGGAACCTGCTGCGTCGCGTCACCGACAGCTGGGCCATTGACGTGTCCCCGTCGTGGTCGCCCGATGGCCGGCGGCTGGCCTTCACGTCCAATCGCTCAGGGGCACCGCAAATCTATATCGTTGGAGTCGATGGCGGCGAACCGCGCCGCGTCACCTTTTCCGGCACGTACAACACCTCCCCCGCTTGGTCACCCAAGGGCGACTGGATCGCGTATGTGAGCCGGGCGGACGGGGGATTCAATTTGTTCATCGTCAAAGTGGATGGCGGCGATACGCGCCAATTGACGCAGGCAGCCGGCAACAACGAGGATCCGAGCTGGGCGCCCGACGGCCGCTACATCGTGTTCAGTTCTTCGCGGACGGGACGCGAGAAGCTTTTCGTCACCGACCTGACTGGGGCGAGTCAAGTTCAATTGACTCGTGGGGGGGGAGATGATAGCAGTCCGGCTTGGTCGCGCTGGCTCGAATAAGGTGGCACGACGCATCATGTATGCGAAGCGAGGAGCGAGGAGGGGTATGATGGCTGTGCGACTGCGGGCAGTAGCGGTTCTGGGCGTGTTGCTAGCCGTGGGCAGTATGGGCTGTTCAGCAAAGAAAAAGGGCGCGGCAGCCGGAGCGGCGGGCGGCGGAGTTGGTGAAGAGGGGCTAGCGGCGGGCAGCAGCCTCGAGCGCTACAAACAAGGCACCTTGGGAACGGGCGAAGAAGGACCGCTGAAGGACATTCATTTCGCTTTCGACTCCGCCGAACTTGACGAGCAGGCGCGCGGCATCTTGCGCGACGACGCCAGCTGGCTCAAAGATCATTCGAAAGCGAAGGTCGAGATTGAAGGACATTGCGACGAACGCGGCACCGTCGAGTACAACCTGGCCCTGGGTACCAAACGGGCCGGCGCTGCCAAGGAGTACGTGGTGGCGCTCGGCATTTCGGCGGACCGCCTCACCACCATCAGCTACGGTGAGGAGCTGCCACTGTGCCACGAGCACAATGAAGAGTGCTGGCAGAAGAATCGGCGCGCCCACTTCGTTATCCTCGGCGAATAGCCACCGAGCGGCGATGCAACGCCTCGGAGCGGTTCTCGGTTGCATTGCGCTGGCGGCGCTCGCAGGCTGTGCCACGCGTGCGGATCTGGTCGACGTGCAAAAAGATCAGCGCGCCGTGCGTGCCCTGCTTGCCGACCAGCAAGTAGCAATCGATGGCTTGCGCAGGCGTATGGACATGGTGCGCAGCGAGCTCGGCGAGCCCGGCCGTGGGCGTCGTGGAACGCCCGCACCGGAGGTGGCGCGGGAGCTCAACGATCTCGAGGCACGGGTGGCGGCGCTCGAGCAGACACGGGCGACCGGCGCGCTGCCTAGCGCAACGCCGCCAAGTGTTGAGGTCGAGCATCCGCCGCTGGAAGCCGCACCGCCTCCGACCCCAACCGCACCGAAAGTGCTGAGTCCGCAAGAAGCAGCACTGGCCAAAGAAGAGGCCGCGGTCCAGGGCGCCCACGTCGATGGGGACTTCCGTGAGGGGTTGAATTTGGTGCGGCAAGGTCAATGCACCCAGGCCGTGCCCAAGCTCCGCGACTTCATTCGCAAGAACCAGAAATCCGATTTCGCCGACAACGCCCAATACTGGATCGGCGCCTGTTACTATGGACAGCGTGACTACAGTCGCGCTATCGTGGAATTCAACGACTTGGTGTTGAAATACCCGAAGGGCGACAAGGTACCGCCAGCGTTGCTGATGATGGCCGACGCGTTCGCCGATTCGGGCGACAAGATCGATGCACGGCTCGTGCTGCAGAAGCTGATGAGCCAGTACCCGCAGACGGAAGAGGCTGGGCGGGCACGGCAAGAATTGCAGTCACTCGGCGAGTAGCGCGTGCCTGCGGGCGTCGACCCGCGCCCGAAGCAGTGGCGCGCAAGCAGACGCCGACGGCCAGATCTCTCCGGTTGAAAACATGTTGCTCCTCCGTCATTTGGCGCGGATCGGCGGGCGCTTCAACGCGCCGGTGCTCACCCTCGGCAGTTTCGATGGCGTCCACCACGGACACCAGCAGATCCTGCGCCGACTCGTGGAGGTGGCGCGGAGCATTAACGGCCAGGCCATCGTCTTAACGTTTTATCCGCATCCGGCCACGGTGCTGGCGCCCGAGCACGTACCCAAGTTGATCACCGACTGGCGCGCACGCATGGAGCTGATCGCAGCCTTCGACGTCGGCGCCATCATCATGCAGCACTTTACGCGGTCATTCTCCCAGATCACCGCGGAGAATTTTGTCCGGCGCTTTCTGGTCGAAGGCCTCGGCGTGCGTGCCGTCGTCGTCGGACACCGGGTCAGCTTCGGTCATAACCGCGCCGGGCACGCCACCACCCTGCGCCAGCTCGGGATGAAATATGGTTTCGCCGTCGAGGTCATCGGGCCGGTGGAGGTTGAAGGGCATCTGGTGAGCAGCAGCGCCGTCCGCCGGGCCATCAGCCACGGCGAGTTGCAACGCGCCAAACTGCTGCTCGGCCGGACACCGAGCGTCGCCGGGCGGGTAGCGCATGGGCACCATCGTGGCAAGGGCTTAGGCTTTCCCACTGCCAACCTACGTATCGGTCGTCTGGTGCTGCCGCCCGACGGCGTGTATGCCGTCAGGGTGCGCGTGCGCGGCGAGTGGCGTCCAGGCATCGCGAATCTCGGCTTCAATCCCACCTTCCATCAACACGAACGCAGCCTGGAAGCGCACATTTTCGACTACCACGCCGAGCTCTACGGCGACCGCGTCGAAATCGCGTTCGTGCAGCGGCTGCGCGGCGAGCAGGAGTTCTCGACGCCCCAAGCTCTGGCACGACAGATCGCCCGCGACGTCGAGGCCGCGCGGCAGGCCCTAGCGCGCTCGGAATAGCCGTGGCCGAGGGCGAACGCATCATCGTCGATCCACGCGGCGTGCACCAGCGGCTGGATCAGTACCTCGCGGCATTGGGGAGATGGGGGTCGCGCTCGCAGGCGCAAAAGCTGATCGCGGCGGGCGCCGTACGCGTCGACGGGCGTGGCTCGAAGGCGGGCACCACACTGCGCGGCGGTGAGACCATCGAGATTGCGCCGGTATCACTGCCAGTGGCTGCCGGCGTCGAACCCGAGCCCATCGCACTCGACGTACTGTACGAAGACCACCATCTGTTGGTCATCAACAAACCGCCGGGGCTGGTGGTGCACCCGGCCCCGGGAAACTGGCGCGGCACGCTGGTGAGCGCCCTCCTGCACCACTGGCAAGGGCCGTTGCCCGGCCTCGACCCGGCGCGTCCTGGGATCGTGCATCGCTTGGACAAAGGTACCTCGGGCGTGTTGGTCATTGCCAAGGACCCGGAGACGCTGACGGCGCTGGGAAACCAGTTCCGACGCCGCGAGGTGGAGAAGCAGTACCTCGCGTTCATCTGGGGCCGCCTGCATACGCGGCGTGGAACTATCAGTGAACCGATCGGGCGCAATCCGGCCCACCGTACGCGCATGGCCGTGCGCCGCGGCGGCCGCGAGGCGGTGACCAGCTTCGAGGTCATCGCGTGTCTTGGCGAGATCACGATGGTGCGCTTATTCCCGCGCACCGGCCGCACGCATCAGCTACGCGTCCACCTCGCGGCGATCGGCCATCCGATCGTCGGCGACGCGGCATACGGTCGCGCACGCGGCCGCAAAGACGAGGTGCTGATCGAACGGCAGGCGCTGCATGCTGAGCAGATCGCTTTTCGGCATCCGGCCACCGGGAATCGCATGCGCTTCGTGGCGCCGCTGCCGCCGGACCTGGTCGCG
Organism: Binatia bacterium; assembly: GCA_050015455.1. GTDB lineage: Bacteria > Desulfobacterota > Binatia > HRBIN30 > HRBIN30 > JAGDMS01. The sequence goes on along the minus strand of JBEKBJ010000004.1, from coordinate 95,106 downwards.
CTGCGCCGCCGGAGCGCGAAGTCGGTGCAGTGCTGCGATACGCCGCCAGGAGCAGGCAGTTATAACGGACGCTAGCTGGGCGAGCAGGGCGCACGCCGCTTGACAATGTATAAACGGTTCAGTAGCTTTCCGGTGGGTAAGCACACAAAAATCCGAGTACAAAAGCCACCTCGGATCGCTCGCTCACCACGCCGCCACATCCTGAACAATGCCGTTAGAGAGAGGATGAACGCATGGCCGATGAAGCCGTGGGGAAAAGCAAGCAGAGCAGCGCGACCACCGCTGCACGCTCCGAGCGCCGCCGCCGCACCGAGGAGACGGAGGAGGGCGGCCACAGCCGCGCTCGCGCCAAGGCGGAGCCTCCTGCCCCACCCTCCCCACCCGTTCCAGACCCGCCTCCGGCGCCAGCACCTGCGGCCCCTGCGGCCTCCGCCGTGGCCGAGGAATCGGCGGCTAAAGAGGCGGCGCTGAACCTGAAGAAGCTGAAAGAGAAAAAGATTGCCGAGCTGGCGCAGCTAGCGAAGAATTTCAACGTTGAGGGCGCTGCCAACATGCGCAAGCAGGAGCTGATCTTCGCTATCCTCGGCGCCCAGACCGAGCAGAATGGCTTCGTCGTCGGCGAAGGCGTGCTTGAGATCCTGCCGGACGGCTTCGGCTTTCTGCGTGCTCCCGATTACAACTACCTCCCGGGTCCCGACGACATCTACATCTCGCCGAGCCAGATCCGCCGCTTCAATCTGCGCACCGGCGATGTGGTCTCCGGGCAAATCCGCCCGCCGAAGGAAGGCGAACGCTACTTTGCGCTGTTGAAGGTCGAATCGATCAACTTCGAAGAGCCGGAGAAGGCGCGCGAAAAGATCCTGTTCGACAACTTGACGCCGCTGTACCCGAACCGACAACTGCGGCTCGAGCACGACCCGGAAGAGTACACCACCCGCATCATCGATCTGTTCACCCCCGTCGGCAAAGGCACCCGCGGCCTCATCGTCGCGCCGCCGCGGACCGGGAAGACGATGATGCTGCAAAGTATCGCCCACGGCATCACCCGCAATCACAAAGAGGTGGTACTCATCGTCCTGCTCATCGACGAACGGCCGGAGGAAGTCACCGACATGCAGCGCTCGGTTGAAGGTGAGGTCATCAGCTCGACCTTCGACGAGCCCGCCACACGGCACGTGCAGGTGGCCGAGATGGTGATCGAGAAGGCCAAGCGCTTGGTCGAGCACGGCCGCGACGTGGTCATCCTGCTGGACAGCATCACGCGTCTGGCCCGCGCCTACAACACCGTGGTGCCGCCGAGCGGCAAGATCCTTTCCGGCGGCGTCGATTCCAACGCCCTGCACAAGCCCAAGAAGTTCCTCGGTGCGGCGCGCAACATTGAGGACGGCGGCAGCCTGACGATCATGGGCACGGCGCTGATCGACACCGGCAGCCGCATGGATGAGGTGATTTTCGAAGAATTCAAGGCCACCGGCAATATGGAAATCCATCTCGATCGCCGCCTAGTCGACAAGCGCATCTTCCCGGCCATCGACATCAATCGCTCGGGCACCCGAAAAGAGGAGTTGCTGCTGGGGAAGGACGTGCTCGCCCGGGTGTGGATTCTGCGCAAGCTCCTGGCGCAGCTGAACCCGGTGGAAAGCATGGAATTCATCATGGACAAGATCACCGACACGAAAAACAATCAGGAGTTCCTGGATTCAATGAATCAATGAAAAGCCGGTTGCGGTCTGCTAAAGCTTTCTGATATCGAGAGATGTTTAGAAGCAATCGACACGGAGAGATCCCGTATGCCAGAAGTCAGTATGAAGCAGCTGCTCGAAGCCGGTGTGCATTTCGGGCACCAGACCAGTCGCTGGAACCCGAAGATGAAACCTTACATCTTCGGTGCCCGTAACGGCATTTACATTATCGATCTGCAGCGCACCGTGAAGCTCTTCGAGCAAGCCTACAGCTTCGTGCGCAACCTGGCCGCCGGCGGCGGCACCCTGCTGTTCGTCGGCACCAAGAAGCAGGCGCAGGATGCCATCCGTGAGGAGGCGGAGCGCTGTGGTATGTTCTGCGTCAACAACCGCTGGCTGGGCGGCACCCTGACCAATTTCCAGACAATCAAGCAGAGCATCGATCGCCTGAAGAAGTGCGAGGAGATGCTGGAAGACCCGGCCATGGCGGAGGCCCTGACCAAGAAGGAAATGCTCGGGGTGCAACGGGAACGCGACAAGCTGCTGAATTCCCTCGGCGGTATAAAGAGCATGCGCAAGCTGCCGGATGCCCTCTTCGTTGTCGACCCGAAGAAGGAAGAAATCGCAGTCAAGGAGGCCAACAAACTGCACATCCCTGTGGTGGCGGTCGTCGATACCAACTGTGATCCCGATCTGATCGACTACAAGATTCCCGGCAATGACGACGCCATCCGCGCCATCCGCCTCTTCTGCGCCGCTATGGCAGACGCCGTCCTCGAGGGGAAGGCCATCGCCGAAGAGCGTGCCAAAGCTGGCGGCGTGCCGGGTGAAGAGAAGCCGGAGGTGGGGGTTGCAACCGCATCGCCAGCGGCTGCGCCAGAGGAGGTCGCGCCTCAAGGGGCCGCGCCCCAAGGGGAGGTGGCATGAGCGAGGTCAGCGCGGTGCAGGTGCGCGAGCTGCGCGATACGACCGGCGCCGGCATGATGGACTGCAAGCGGGCGCTGATGGAGAGCGGTGGTGATCTGCAGAAGGCCATCGTCCATTTGCGCGAGAAAGGTTTGGCCGCGGTCGCGAAACGCTCCGCGCGGGCGGCGAGCGAAGGCATGGTCGGCTCCTACATTCACGCCGGCGGCAAGATCGGGGTGCTGATCGAGGTCAATTGCGAAACCGACTTCGTCGCTCGCACCCCGGAGTTCCAGGGGTTGGTGAAAGATCTCGCCATGCAAGTGGCGGCGGCCAGCCCCCGCTGGGTACGGCGCGAGGAAACTCCGGCGGATACGGTGGAGGCCGAGCGCAATATCTATAAGGCCCAAGCGGGCGCCTCGGGTAAGCCACCCGCGGTGATCGAGAAGATCGTCGCGGGCAAGTTGGAGAAGTTCTTTGCCGACACCTGCCTGCTGGAACAGCCGTTCATCAAGGACCCGCAGCGAACCGTCGGCCAGCTGGTGACCGACAGCATTGCGAAGATCGGCGAGAACATTGTCGTGCGCCGTTTTGCTCGCTTTCAACTGGGAGAGCTGACAGCAGGGGCAGCTTGAGGCGGCCGTGAGCCCAGCACCCTCGACGCCAGCGTCCTCGACCAGCGTATCAGTGGCGGCCTACGAGTCGGGCCGGCTACGGTACCGCCGCGTGCTCCTCAAGCTCAGCGGCGAGGCGCTGGCGGCGGAGAACCGCTACGGCATCGACGCGAACGTCCTCCGCACGATCGCCACCGAGATCAAAGACGTCCACGCCATCGGTTGCGAGTTGGCCATTGTCATCGGCGGCGGCAATATCTTCCGTGGCCTTGCCGGTAGCGCGCGGGGCATGGAGCGCGCCAGCGCGGATTACATGGGGATGTTGGCCACCGTCATCAACGCCTTGGCGCTGCAGGACGGTTTGGAACGCATGGGAGTGGTGACCCGCGTCTTGTCAGCGATCACCATCCAGCAAATCGCCGAGCCCTACATCCGGCGCCGCGCCACGCGCCACCTCGAGAAAGGCCGTGTCGTGATCTTCGCCGCCGGCACCGGTAACCCGTTTTTCACCACGGACACCGCCGCCAGCCTGCGCGCCGTCGAGGTCGGGGCCGAGGTCATTTTGAAGGCTACCAACGTCGACGGCGTCTACGATGCGGACCCGCATCAGTGTGTTACGGCCAAAAGATTCCGCGAGCTCAGCTACATCGATTTCCTCAACCGGCATCTCAAGGTGATGGATTCGACCGCCATTTCATTGTGCATGGACAACGGCCTGCCGATCATCGTTTTCGACCTCAACACCCGTGGCAACATAAAGCGGGTGGTCAGTGGCGAGGCGATCGGCACGGTCGTGCACTGAGAGTATGACCGATCCAGTGATCGAAGAACTTCGGCAAGAAATGGAGCGCACGGTCAATGCGCTGCGCCGCGACCTTGCCCGCACGCGCACAGGGCGCGCCTCCACGGCGCTGCTGGAAGGCATCACGGTGGACTACTACGGTATCCGCACGCCGCTGAATCAGCTGGCAGGGCTCTCGGCGCCCGAGCCGCGGCTGCTGATCATTCAACCCTACGACAAGACCGCGCTGGTGCAAATCGAGCGCGCCATCCTGCAGTCGGACCTGGGGCTAGTACCGTTGAATGACGGCAAGATCTTGCGCGTCCCTATCCCGGAGCTGACCGAAGAGCGGCGCCGCGAGCTGGTTAAACACATCCGGAAGATGGCCGAGGACTACCGCGTCTCGATCCGCAACCATCGTCGCGATGCGATCGATCTGCTGAAATCGCTGCAGAAGGACAAAGAAATCACGGAAGACGATCTGCACCGCGCGCAAGAGAAGGCCCAGGAGATCACGAAGATGTACATCGAGCGGATCGATCAGGTTCTCAAGACCAAGGAAGACGAGATCATGGAGGTCTGAGCTGCGGTGACAGCAATCGTGACCTCCGAACTCGATCTCACCCGACTGCCGCGCCACGTCGCCATCATCATGGACGGGAACGGCCGCTGGGCGCAACGCCGCGGCCTCACACGCATCGAGGGCCACAAGCGCGGCAAGGACTCGGTGCGCGCGGTGGTGGAAACCAGCCGCCGGCTCGGCATCGAATATCTCAGTTTGTTTGCCTTTTCGACCGAGAATTGGGGCCGGCCGCGGCGCGAGGTCGACGCGCTGATGCGGTTGCTGCGGCGGTATCTACGCACCGAACTCAACAGGATGATGAAGAACGAGGTGCGCTTGCGCGCTATCGGCAATCTCAAGCGGCTGCCACCGGTGCTGCAACACGAACTGCAGGCGACTATCGAGGCCACTCGGCACAATCAGCGCCTCACGGTCCTGCTGGCAGTTAGCTATGGCGGGCAGGAAGACATCCTGCAAGCCGCCCGCGCCTTGGCGCACGCGGTGCGTGAGGGCAACCTACAGCCTGACGACATCAACGAACAGATTTTCCGTAGTTACCTCAACACCGCCGGTATCCCGGACCCCGACCTGCTGATCCGCACCAGCGGCGAGATGCGCCTGTCAAACTTCTTTCTCTGGCAGAGTGCGTACACCGAGATCTACGTGACCGACACCCTGTGGCCGGACTTCCGCGAGCCGCAGTATCTGACGGCGCTGGCGCATTATCAGCGGCGCGATCGGCGTTTCGGCCGTATAATCGAGACGGTGGAGAGGGCGGTTCGTGCTGCGCGCTAGGCTGGCGACCTCCGCGGTCGTCATCCCGCTCCTGCTGGCGCTGATCATCTACGGCCCGTACTGGTTGTTCGCGGCGGTCGTCGGCATCCTCGCCGTGTTGGGGGTCGCCGAGTACGCCGCCATGGCGTTCCCGACACGCACCGGCGAGCGCCTGCTCAACGTGCTGCTGGGCACGTTCCTGGTCGCCGCGATCGCAACGCCGGAGCCTCGCGCGGTACCGGCCGCACTCTCCGCCACCATCATTGTCGGCCTCATCTGGACGCTGTTGGCAAGGCGGGATTTCGAAGATGGACTGCGTGATTTCGGGCTGTCGCTGGTCGGCGTCTTCTACACCGGTCTGTTGCTGCCGCATTTCATCTGGCTGCGCACGCTGGACGCCTGGCAATCCGGGTGGCCACCGCGGTGGCCGCTGCCCGAAGGGGCGTGCTGGGTCATCTTCGTGCTGGCTATCGCCATGGCAGGCGACGCTGGCGGCTATACGGTCGGCCATGCCATCGGACGACACAAGCTCGCCCCGCACGTCAGTCCGGGCAAGACCATCGAGGGTTCAATCGGCATCGTGCTGGCGAGCCTCCTGGCTGCGGTCGTCTCCAAGCTCATCCTCTTCCAACAGCGCAGCTGGCCGGAAATCATGGCCCTGGGCTTGGGCATGGCGATTCTCGGCCAGCTCGGCGACCTCAGCGAATCCATCATGAAGCGAACCTTCAATATTAAGGAATCGGGCTGGCTGTTCCCGGGACATGGGGGCGTGCTCGACCGCACTGACAGTCTCCTCTTCCCTGTCACTTTCGTATACTATTATGTAGTGTTAACGCAGTAATCGGGGGCGGAACCAGGAGGCAGTACATGAGCATCGTTGTGGCGGCCATTGTCCTCGGTTTCCTCATCCTGTTTCATGAACTGGGGCATTTTCTGGTCGCTAAGCGCACCGGCGTCGGGGTGCTGAAGTTCTCCATCGGCTTCGGACCGAAGGTGATTGGCAAACGTGTCGGCCGTACGGAATACGTTCTGAGCGCCGTTCCGCTCGGTGGCTTCGTCAAGATGGTCGGTGAGGATCCCGACGAGGAGGTCACGGCAGAGGATCAGAAGGTTGCATTCCAACACCAGTCCCTATGGAAGCGCATGGCCATTGTGGCGGCTGGCCCGGGGGCGAACATCCTGTTTGCCTTCGTAGCCTTCAGCCTGGTGTTCGCGATCTACGGAGCACGCGTCCCGAGCGAGGCAGCGAAGGTCGGCGGTGTCATCGAGAATATGCCTGCGGCCCAAGCCGGGCTGAAGATTGGCGACCTCATCACCTCTGTCAACGGTACGCCGGTGGACAAGTGGGACAAGCTGTCGGAAACGATCCGGGCGAGCGGCGGTAATTCGGTAACCTTGACCGTGCAACGTGAGGGCGCCACCGTCCAGATCGAGGTCACGCCCCAGGCCAAGCCAGACAAGAACATCTTCGGCGAGACGCTGGGTACGGCGTACGTCATCGGCATCGAGCGCGGCTCCGACGAGGAACAGGTCGGCCCCCTGACCGCGGTCGGCATGGGCGCCAAGCAGACGGCGTGGTGGGTGGAAACCCTACTCATCAGCATCGCGAAGATCTTCCAGGGGAGAATCCCAGCGAAGGACATCGGCGGTCCGATCCTGATCGTACAGGCCGCTGGCCAGCAGGCGCGGCTCGGCCTCGAGTATCTCCTGCACTTCATGGCCGTGATCAGTATCAATCTCGGCGTGCTGAACCTGCTGCCCATCCCCGTGCTCGACGGAGGGCATTTCCTGTTCTTCGCGGCCGAAGCTGTTCTACGCCGCCCGCTGGACATCCGTCACCGCGAGATCGCGCAGCAAGTCGGCCTTGTCCTGCTCATCAGCTTGATGGCGTTCGCCTTTTACAACGACATCGCCCGCGTCGTGCAGGGCTGGGGATAGAGTGCTTATCCTCGGCCTGGATACGGCAACGTGGAAGGCAAGCGTAGGCTTACGCATCGACGGGCAGCTCGCGGCAGAAAGGTCCCGCACCGCGGACGGGAGTCATGCCGTCTCGTTGCTGTCCCTCATTGAGGAGGTGGTGCACGATGGCGGCTGTTCGGTTCGCGACCTCGAGGCCGTGGCGGTTTCCGGGGGACCGGGATCCTTCACCGGACTACGTATCGGCTGGAGCGTGGCCAAGGGGCTCGCGTACGCTACCGGCGCGCGCCTGGTTGCCGTCCCCACCCTGGAAGCGTTGGCACGCACCGTGGCCTCCTTTGAGCGCAAGATCTGCCCGCTTCTCGATGCGCGAAAGGGCGAAGTGTATGCCGCCTGCTTTGAATCGCAGAGCGACGGCCTCCGGCGCCTCACGGAAGACTTGTTGCTCACCCCCGATGCACTGCTGGGGATGCTTCCGAGACCGTGTGCCGTTCTGGGTGATGCCGTTGCGGTGTATGGGACCTTCTTGCAGCAGCGCTTGGGCGCCTCTGTCACGCTGCTCCCCAGCGACACTCATGGACCCAGCGGCGGTATGATTGCGGCGATGGCCGATGAGCGGCTGCACGGCGGCGCACCCGATGACCTCTCGCCGCTCGAGCCCCGCTACATCCGGCCCTCCGAGGCGGAGTTGAAATGGTCGTCATAAATCGTGGTTATACAAGATCTCTTTTACGGAAAGAGTTACTTGACAGGTGCGGCGCCCTCGGTTAAGCCTGGGCTGCCTTCCCAGCGGAGATCAGCGATGGAGAAAAAAGACGAAGAATTGATTCATTCGCTGCTGTCCTTTGATCCGGAGCTCAAGCGTTATTACGAAGAGCATCTGGCTTTGGAGCGGCGTCTAGCCGAATTCAACCGCAGGCTCTACCTGACTTCCGAGCAGGAGTTGGAGAAGAAGCAGATCCAGAAACGCAAGCTCAACGGTAAAGACAAGATCATGCAGATCCTCGACAAGCACCGCGCTACCGGACGGGGCGCGAGCGCCGGGTGAGCGCGGCTGCGAAGGCCCGCGCCGGGAGGCGGCGAAGGTGACGTGGTATGCGGCATACGATCTCAGTGTTGGTCGAAAATGAGTTTGGCGTTCTCGCGCGCGTCGCCGGTCTGTTTAGCGGGCGCGGCTTCAACATCGAAAGCCTAACCGTCGCCGAAACCCTCGATCCCACAGTGTCCCGCATCACCCTGGTCACGCGCGGAGACGATCAAGTGCTCGGGCAGGTCGAGAAGCAGCTCAACAAGCTGGTACCCGTCATCAAGGTCATCGACTTCGGCGACAGCTCGCACGTCGAACGGGAGATGGCGCTGGTCAAAGTCACCGCCGACGAGAAGACCCGGGCCGAGGTGATGAACCTCATCGACATCTTCCGCGGCAAGGTCATCGACGTTGGAGCGCGCTCGTACATCGTCGAGCTGACCGGCGACGAAGGGAAGATCCAGGCTGTCCTCGAACTTTTGAAGCCGCTCGGGCTCATCGAGATCGTCCGCACCGGCAAGGTGGCGATGCACCGCGGCATGCGAGTGCTCGAAGCAGAGGACGGAAAAGGCCAAGCCGCGTGACGGCGAGGGGGTGAGCGCCTCACGCCCGACGCCTTACCCCTTACGCCTGACGTTGTTCAGTTCATTCCTCTGCCGCCGATTCCTTTTGTCGTCTTCGAGATTGCCTTGGCTGGCTCTTTCGGGCGCAGCGCCCGGGTGGCTTTCCCTGCCTGCCACATTTCGGAATTGCCCATCGCCCCCAGCTCCTTGGCGAGCTGTTCTTGATAATCGGGCTGTCCGCAGGCTTTGAGGACGCGCCGCGTCTCGACGCCGGAAGCGACGCGTTTGTAAAGCTCATTGAAAAGTGGGAGCACGGCACGCTTGAACTTCGGCTTCCAATCGAGTGCCCCTCGTTGCGCCGTGGCGGAGCAGTTGGCGTACATCCAATCCATGCCGTTTTCACCGACGAGGCGGATCAAACTCTCCGTCAACTCTTCCACTGTTTCGTTGAACGCTTCACTGGGTGAGTGTCCCTTCTGGCGCAGGACGTCGTATTGCGCCTCCATGATACCGGCAAGAGCACCCATCAACACCCCGCGCTCCCCCGTCAAGTCGCTGTGTACCTCACGCTGAAACGTGGTCGGAAACAGGTACCCCGAGCCGATGGCGATCCCGAGCGCGATGCAGCGCTCCCGCGCCCGGCCGGTGGCGTCTTGCTCGACGGCGAAGCTGGCGTTGATGCCGGCGCCGGAGAGAAAATTCCGGCGTAGTGAGGTGCCCGAACCTTTCGGCGCCACCATGATGACATCCACATCTTTGGGCGGGATCACTTTCGTCTGATCTTTGTAAACGATCGAGAAGCCGTGCGAGAAGTACAGTGCGTCACCAGGGTTCAGACATTCCTTTATGGCGGGCCAGATCGCTTTCTGCGCCGCATCCGACACCAACATCTCCACGATGGTGCCGCGCCGTGCGGCCTCTGCCATGTCGAACAGATCTTTGCCGGGCTTCCAGCCGTCTTTGCGCGCCCGATCCCAGTCTCTTTGGAACTGCTTCGATTGCCCGACGATCACGTTGAAGCCATTGTCTTTCATGTTCAGGCTTTGCGCCGGTCCCTGCACGCCGTAGCCGATGACAGCGATCGTCTCGTCTTTGAGAACCTTACGGGCGCGCGCCATGGGGAACTCTTTCCGCATGACGACTTCTTCCTTCACCCCGCCAAAATCGATAATTGCCACGTCCCTGTCCTCCTTCTTTCGCCTCTCGAGAAACTCGCTACATTTTCTGGCTCCGAACGGTCGCACTGAAGCCGGCGCCCTGCGCGCTTCGTCCGGGAGCCGCACATCGGCGGCATTCTCCACCCTTCATTAACACACTCAACCGCCTGATCGGGGGCAGTGTGGCGGTTCGCGCTGCGGATGGCAAGTATGTGCTGTCCCGTAGTTGTTTCCGCAGCGGAAGGCTACAGCGGCGTGGGCGCATTTGGTCCCTGAACCGCTCGACAAGGCCAGCGCGTTCGTCATTCCCGCGATCTTCTAGCGGGAATCCATTCCTGGCCCCTACTCGATGCTCGCCGAATAATTGCGGGCATGATGGGCTTGGAACGTGCGCGCCCAGACGGCAGCTGCGGTGACGCCCCCTGATCTGCTCAGACTGGACTGGACATTCTTCGGCCTCAAGGCACCGCGGTTTCCGTGGGTCGGGCGGGGCCAGTGTTCGCACTGCTCGGCACGGTTGCACCCGCAGGTCCTTGACACCAGGACAGCTTCACGTCAAGGGAGCGGCTGTGAGCCGGCGAGATTTCAGCGTCAGTTTCCCTTCGGCTTCATTGGCCGACTGCGCGAGGAGGGAAAGCCCGAGGCCGGTCTTCTCTTTAGACTTCGTCGTGAAGAAGGGGGCCGCGGCCCTTTTCAGGGTCAGCGGGTTCATCCCCTCTTCGTCATCCTCGATGGATTCAGCCTTCATTTTCCTCACTTCCTTCGCTGGCGCTCGTGTTCAAACCCGGCTTGTCGAGACCGGTGGTAAACTCAAGCTTTGTCCCCTTTCCCGGTTGCGATTCGATGCTCATGGTGTCGGAGTTGCGTTTGATGTTGGGCAAGCCCATCCCAGCGCCGAATCCCAGCTCCCGAACCCAGTCCGGCGCTGTAGAGTAGCCGGCCTGCATGGCTTTCTCGATATCAGCGATGCCGGGGCCGGTGTCCACGACGGTGACGCTGATCCGCTCGGGGCTCACTTCAGCGGTAATCTCTCCACCTGGAGTGAAGACGACCAGGTTCATCTCGGCTTCATAGGTCGCGATGGCGATGGGACGAACCACCGCGCGCCGAATCCCCAGCCGCCGAAGATTCGCCTTGAGCCGGCCGGAACATTCGCCGGCCCGGCTGAAGTCGCCTCCCTTTACCTTGTACTGAAAGGTCACGCGAATCGCGTCAGCGGTGAGGTCGGTAAAAATGTGGCTCGCCCGGTAGCGCCGGTTCTCCTCTTCATAGAAGCTGCCTTCCAGCTTCTGTAACATGCAACGAATGATATCACCTTTTGTGAGTATGCCTGCGAGCCGGCCCGTATCGCGCTCCAGCACCGGGAACCGGCCGAACGGATGGTCCTTGAATCCCTGGATGGCGTGAACAAGAAGCTGATCGGTGTAAAGGCTGACCACTTCTCGTGTCATGACATCGCCGATGCAGCGGCGAGTCTGTCCCCGGCTGAGCGAGACGATCAGGTCCTCGATGCTGATGATGCCCACCATCCGGTGTCCTTCCACCACAGGGGCCCCGGAAATATTCCAGGTGCGCAGGAGAATTCGGAGATCGTCGAAGGTAGTCTCAGGGGACACCGTGAGCACCTGAGAGTTCATGGCGTGGGCTACTCTGAGTTCATAAGCGAGTTCCTGCAGCCTCGGTGTCGCGGAGGGCTCGCCGATGTCGCGGTCCATCCGTCACCCTACACGGGATCCTGCAGTACCTCTTCTGGAGTCCAAGGCTTCTGCTACCTGGTTCTCCGAACAGCCCTTCAGACCGGCTTTGTACAGCCGGCCGCAGCTCTCGAACATGGGAAGATGCGTCGCCAGCAGGACGAGGCCTCGAGCTTCGGCTAGGCGAAGGGTATCTTCTAAAGGCGTCTTACCGCGAACGAAGCAGATAATGCCGATGTCCGCGACCTCTGCGGCGTAAACCACCTGGGGTGCGGTAAGGCCTGTGAGGAGGAGAGCCCCCGGTTTGATGAACCTGAGCACGTCGCTCATCAGGTCGGATCCGCATGCCGCCCCAACTTCGCAGTCGTAATCCTCCAGGCCGAGGATACGTTTGGCTCCGAGGGTCGTCATGACTTCAGAAAGGAGCATCGGCAGTGTGGTCCTCCGCGCTAACGCTGCACTGCCTTGATGCGCGACTCGAGCCAGTCAAACCATGCCTCCAGCCCCTCACCCGTCAAGGCTGACAGCTTGATGACTTCGATGCCCGGGTTGAGCGCTCTCGCGTCGGCAATTGCCGCATCCACGTCAAAGTTCGTATGGGGCAGGAGGTCCATCTTGTTGAGCAGCATCGCCCGCGCCTCACGGAACATCAGCGGGTACTTGGCCGGCTTGTCGTGACCCTCGGTGCACGAGAGCATCATCACCTTGTCGTGTTCGCCCAGGTCGAACTCTGCTGGGCACACGAGGTTCCCGACGTTCTCTATGATGAGTAACTCGAATTCCGACAACTCGAACTGCGCGGCCGCCTTGGCTATTTGATGGGCCTCGATGTGACAGGCGCCGCCCGTGTTGATCTGTACCACGGGCACGCCATGGCGCCCGATGCGATCAGCGTCGCGTCGGGTCTCTAGGTCGCCGGCAATCACCGCAAGCCGCATACGGGGGTTCAGAGCGCCGACCGTGCGCTCGAGGAGCGTCGTCTTGCCGGCTCCCGGGCCGCTCATGAGATTCAAGACGTAAATGCCCGCTCTGGCAAAGCGCTCTCGATTGGCCTGCGCGTCACGGGTGTTGTCTTGCAAGACATCGCGGCCAACGTCCACTTGCGTGGTCATCGGCTACCTCAGGTTGCCTCGCTCTGGAGCGCACACGGTGCGGACGCTTTCGCCTCCTCCAAGTCGATCGCGTCAAGTCGAAGCTCGCGCCCTTGCAGCACCTCGCCGCCAACCGCGCCGCACGCTGGACATGGTTCGAGGAGCTCCCGCTCGTACTCCGATCGGCACGAACCGCACCTGAGGCGCGCAGGTATCTGCACGATCTCCAGCCTGCAACCTTGGGCGAGAGTGCCCCGTGTGGCGACACCGAAGGCAAAGTCGAGTGTTTCCGGGTCGACACACGTAAGCTTGCCCAGGAGGAGCCGCGCCGCAACAATGCGACCGCCACCATTCTCATCGGCAGCGCTCAAAGCAATCTCAACCATCCGCTGGGCTACCGCTACCTCGTGCACTCAGGCCTCCGGGCCTCTATCGACAGCAACGGCGGCACGCCCGATCTCGTCGACAACCATGTCCACTGCGCGGGCGCAGGCAGCCTTCACCGGTTCGTTCAGCCGCTCACCTAAGGTCAGACAATCCTGCGCCTGAACCGCGAAGATCAAGACCTCGTCCGGCATTCCCATGTCTAGCCGGCGGCCAAGCTCGAGGGCCGTAGGCAGGTCTATTTCGTGGACCGAACGAATCCTGAGCGATGTGCGGAGGTCCTGCGGATGGATGCGGAATATCTCGCCGGGTTCGGTGTCATCGAACGCGACGGCATCAATGAGGATGACGCGCTCCCAGCCAGCCATCAACTCGAGCAGCGCGAATCCGGCAACCTCGGACTCGACGACGTCGACGTCGGGGAACTGGCCATCAAGACGCCGGCGGACCTCCCTGGCCGCGTAGACCCCGACGCCGTCGTCGGTGAGGATAGTGTTTCCGAGGCCGATGACGCGGGTGCGCCGGGTCACCTACCCTCCGAATGGACGAGCTTCCCCTGTGCGTCGAAGACATCCACCACGAGCGGCATCTGTCCTGGCAGGGTGTGGGTGGCGCACGAGAAGCAAGGGTCGAATAGGCGGAAAGCCATCTCTACCATGTTGAGCAGGCCTTGACCTACCTCTTTGCCCGGCTTGATGAGTTTCTGAGCCGCCCGCTTGATCGCCATAGAAATGGGCGCGTGGTTGTTGGTAGTACCGACTATGAGGTTCGCCTCGGTGATCAGCCCGTTCTTGTCGGTCTTGTAATGGTGGGTCAAGATACCGCGCATCGCCTCGACGATGCCCACGCCCTCCGTCGGGACGGCGGTAGGTAGCGTACGGATGTTCGGTGAGGCGACCTCGGGGTCCGACGCCAGCTCGAGCAGCCGCTCGGCGGCGTAGAGGAGCTCGACAAGCCTGGCCCAGTGTGTGGCGAGCAGCTTTTTCACCGGCTTGCCGCCGAGAGTAGAATAGAACTGCTCATACGCGGCCTGTGCGAGGGGCGTCGCCATTCCATCCGCAGCGTTCAGGCGGGAGAGCGGGGTCGCCTGGTAGAGGCCTGAGTCAGGACCGTCCACGAATCCCTTCCAGCCGATCTTCTTGAGGTACGGGAACTTCAAGTATGAGTAGGTCTCGACATGCTCGCTGATGTGATCGAGGTACTCCGCATCCTTATAGCGATCGATCTCCTTGCCTTTTTGGTCAACCACACGGTGGTCGCCATGGTAGAAGTTGACATGGTTTTTCTCGTCCACCGTCCCGATATACGCCGTGTCCATCTCGTAGACATCGGAGAGAACGATATCCAAGTATGCCTTGTTCTTTAGCACCACGTCGTCGAACAGCTTCAGGGAGAACTTGGAGAACTCAACGCACGACTTCGCCATCTCGACGATCTGCAACCTTTGCTCCTCGGTAATCCCCTTGGAGACACCACCTGGGACGGACCACACCGGATGGGTGGACTTCCCGCCCACCATGATCTGGATGTCCTGCCCAATGCGGCGGTGCTTGAGCACTTCGCCGGCGATCGGGAGCCCCACCTTCTCCGCGACGCCGAGGATGTTGCGTTTGGCCGGGTCTGAGTCGGGGCCCATGACGAAATCAGGCGCAGCCAGCGCATAGAAGTGGGCAATGTGGCTGTGGACGTAGTGGGCTGAGTAGTACAGCTCACGCAGCTTCTTGGCTGTCGGCGGCGGGTCTACGTGGTACACTGCGTCGACCGCCTTCCCCGCGGCGAGGTGGTGCGATCCCGGGCACACGCCGCAGATGCGCGCAACTACACGCGGCGCTTCTTCAACGGGCATGCCTTCGAGAAACTTCTCGAAGCCGCGCAGCTCCGGTACCTGGAAGTAGGCGTTGGCCACGCTGCCGTCATCGGCGAGGAAGATTTCGATCTTCCCGTGACCCTCGAGCCGGGTAATGGGATCGATGGAGATCTTCTTCATGTTACACTCCTCTCGCGAAACTCTGCCAGGTTGTCCAACGCAAGAGGGATCCGGGTATCCCAAAGCGGTTCACGCTGCGCAATACGTCGGGGAATTCAGCGAGGACTTTCTCCACCTCTTCCTCGGTGCGCGCTTCGATGATCGACCCCAGGGCCGCGATGGCCTTGGCCCCCTGGTCGATGACGCCGGGCGGCGGCCCGTAGCAGCCGCGGCAGCCCATGCCCGAGTTCTGGCAGCGGTGGCCGCAGCCGGCGCGGGTTGCCATGCCCATGCAGAGGAAGCCCTGCTCGAGGAAGCACACGTTGGGGTCCGGCTGTTCGGTGGCGTAGCGCCGGAACGCGGTGATTTTCTTCTCGCGCTTCTCGCGCGTGCAGTCTTCGCACAGGGTCTTCTCCTCGGCCCCCACCACCGAGCCCTTTGGGGGGAGCTTCCCGCTAACGATTACCTGCACGACCGCCCAGATCTGGGCTGGTGCTGGCGGGCAGCCGGGCATGAAGTAGTCCACGTCGACGACTTGTGCGAGCGTGCGCACCTTTTGGAAGACCTCGGGCAACTCCAGCTCGCCCTCTGGAACCTTGGTCGACAGCTGAGGTACCGTGCCGTCTCCGTTGACCGTCGACGGCGAGTCCTTATAGACGCGCTGGAAGATCTGCTCGCGGGTGAAGAGGTTGGCGAGCCCGGGGATGCCTCCCAGGTGGGCGCACGAGCCGAAGGCCACCAGCACCTTCGATTTCTTGCGGAGGAGCACCGCCATGTGCTCGTTCTCACTGTTGCGGATCGCGCCGTTGAGCAGCGTGACATCGATGTCGCCATCGGGCATCGCCTCCACGTCCTTCACCTTGAAGTCCGTGGCGATTGGCCAGAACACGATGTCCGCCGCCGCCGCAATGTCAAGGATCTTCTCGTGGGTGTCGAGGATGGCCGTGTCGCACCCACCGCAGCCAGCCGTCCAGTACGCTGCCAGCTTGAGCTTCGCCATTAGAACCTCCTACGCCGCTCGAGTGGCCTTGGCGCCGGGCTGCTCGTCCGCCTTGGCGTCCCCCGGCGCGAGCCTGAACGGCCCGAGCTTGCGCACTTCCTCGGTCATAGAGTTGACGACCTCGGCCCAGCGATCGCCTTCCGAAGCGCTGACCCACTCCTGCCGGTAGCGGCCGGGTTCGATACCGTAGTCAGCGAGCACGCGCCGCAGCAGCGCGCCGCGCCGGATGGTTTTGTAGTTCCCTTCGATGTAGTGGCAGTCGCCAGGGTGGCAGCCAGCCACCAGCACTCCGTCGGCTCCAAGCGCGAAGGCCTTGAGCACGAACGTGGGGTCGACGCGGCCCGAGCACATCACACGCACCACGCGCACGTTGGGCGCGGACTTGATGCGCGCAGTGCCGGCAAGGTCGGCGCCGGTGTACGAGCACCAGTTGCAGAGAATGCCGATGATCTTAGGCTCGAACGTCATAGAGTGCTCCTAACGTCATAGAGTGCTCCCTCGATTTCGGCCAGCATCTGGATGTCGGTGAAGTGCCTGGGCACGATGGCCGAGCTCGGACAGGCTGCGGCGCACGTGCCGCACCCCTTGCATAACACGTCGTTGATGCTGGTCTTCTTCTTCTCTTCGTTGAAGCTGATGGCGTCCATCGGGCAGAGGGTGTTGCACACGCGGCAGCCGGCACAGCGTTCTTCCTCGACGTAGCAGGTGGCGGCCTCGACCTCGATCTCTCCCCGGCCCATCATGGACAGCACCTGAGCAGCCGCGCCCGAGGCCTGCGCCACCGTGTCGGGGATGTCCTTCGGCCCCTGGCAAGCGCCGGCTATAAACACGCCGTCGGTGGCTGTCGAGACCGGGGCGAGCTTGGGGTGTTTCTCCAAGAAGAAGCCGTCCGGGCTGCGGCTGATGTGGAAGAGGTGCGCGACCTCTTGTACGCCGTCGGCCGGCTCCAGGCCGGTGCACAGGACCACCATGTCGACCGGCACGCGGCGCACCTGCCCCAGCAGGGTGTCCTCCGCCCGGACCACCAGTTTGCCGACCTCCGTGTCGTCGAGGGGGAAGTCGGTGACCAACGCGGCTTTCCCGCGGATGAAGCGTACGCCCTCTTCGAGCAGGCGATCGTAGAACTCCTCGTAGCCCTTCCCGAAGCAGCGCATGTCGATATAGAAGCTGTAGACCTCCGCATTGGTCTTCTCTTTGATGAGGTGCGCGAACTTCAACGCGTACATGCAGCAGACGCGCGAGCAGTACCGGTTGAAGTGCTCGTCGCGGCTGCCCACGCAGTGGATTAGGGCTACGCTCTTCGGCTCGCTACCGTCGGCAAGCGTTATCTTGCCGCCGGTACGTCCCGAGGCGCTGTTCATCTTCTCGAACTCAAGGCCGGTGAGGACGTTCTGGTAATTGCCGTAGCCAAACTGCGGCATTTTGTGCGCGTCGAATGACTTGAAGCCGGTCGACAGAATTACCGAGCCGACCTCGATTTCCTCGATACGGTCTTGCTGCTTGTGGTCTATTGCCTTGGGCTCGCACACCATCTCGCAGACCTTACAGCCGCCGGTCTTGAAGTGGGCGCACGAGTCGCGGTCGATGACCGGCTGGTGCGGGACCGCCTGCATGAAGGGGATGCTGACGGGTGTTAGCGGCCCGAGCGGCAGCTCCTTCTGGACCATCGCCTCGTCGTTCTCGATCTGGATCGCGCCGGTTGGGCAGACGTAGGCGCAGGCCCCACAGGCGATGCACTTCTCCGAGGTCTCGCCGTAGGCGGTCGAGACCTCGCGGGTGGTGCCGCGACTGAAGAACCCAAGCACCTTGGCGCCGATGACGTCCTGACAGACTCGCACGCACAGCCCGCACAGGATGCAGTCGTCGTCGCCGCGGCCGAACTGCGGCTCCGTGATGCCATACTCGGCGGCAAGCTGCTCGATGACCGGCACGTGGCCGCAGCGTGACATCAGCAGCTCGATGATGAGCTTCCGGTCGCGCCGCACCCGCTCCGAGTCGGTGAACACCTCGATGCCATTGACCGCGGGGTAGTTGCACGCGGTCACCATGCGGACGCGCTTGCCGCTCCTCACCTCGACGGTGCAGACACGGCATACGCCGTACGGCTCTATGATCGGATGGTTGCACAGGGTGGGGATCTTGATGCCCAGCCTGTTGGCAATCGTGAGGATGGGCGTTCTGTCCTCGGCCTCGGTCTCGATGCCGTTGATCTTGAGCTTGATGGTCTTCATGCAGCGGCCCTCCAGTCGCTCCGCTGAACCTTGTGGATCGCGTCGCGCTTGCACACCTCGATGCACGCGCCGCACTTCGTGCACTTGGTTAAGTCAAGTGCGTGAAGCTTCTTGACCTCGCCGGTGATTGCCTCCCCCGGGCAAGGCCTGACGCAGGCGTGGCAGCCGTCGCACTTCTCTGCGTCGATCGCAAACTGGATCAGCTCTTTGCACACCCCGCCCGGACAGCGGCGTTCATTGATGTGCGCCTCCCATTCATCCCTGAAGTTCTGGATGGTGGAGAGAACCGGGTTTGCCGCCGAGGTCCCGAGGGCGCACAGGCAGCAGTCCTGCATCATGCTGGCGAGTCCCTGGAGTAAGTCGATGTCACCCGGCTTTCCCTTGCCGTCTGCTACCCGCTGCAGTAAGGCGAGAGACTGCCGCAGCCCCTCCCGGCAGGGCGTACACTTGCCGCACGACTCGTCGGTCAGGAACTCGATGAAGTAGCGGGCGATGTCCACCATGCAGGTCTCGTCGTCCATCACGATCATGCCACCCGAGCCCATCATCGAGCCCGCCTCGGTGAGGGTGTCGAAGTCGACGGACATATCGAGCGAGCTCTCGGGCAGACAACCGCCCGAGGGACCGCCGGTCTGCACGGCCTTGAACTTGTGTCCGCCCGGGATGCCGCCGCCGATGTCGAAGATGATCTCCCGGAGCGAGATGCCCATGGGCACCTCGATCAGGCCGGTGTTGTTGATCTTGCCGACCAGCGAGAAGACTTTGGTGCCGCTCGATCCGTTCCATGGGTTTTCGCTCACGTCGCCGGTCCCCATGGACGCGAACCACTTGGCGCCGCGGTTGATGATGAGCGGGATATTGGCCCAGGTCTCGACGTTGTTCAGGTTGGTGGGACGGTTCTTGTAGCCAAACTCCACGGTGTGGATGTACTTCGCGCGCGGTTCGCCGACGTTGCCTTCCAGCGAGGCCATCAGCGCCGTGGACTCGCCGCAGACAAAGGCGCCGGCACCCTGGACGATCTTGATATCGAAGTCCATCCCGCTGCCCAGGATGTTCTTGCCGAGCAGACCATACTCGCGCGCCTGCTCGAGCGCCTTGGTCAGGCGTTCCCGGGCGATGGGATACTCGTTTCGGATGTAGACGAACCCTTCCTTGGTGCCGATGGCCCGTGCGCCGATGATCATGCCCTCGACGACGGAGTGAGGGTCGCATTCGATGATGCTGCGGTCCATGAAAGCGCCGGGGTCTCCTTCGTCCGCGTTGCAGACCACGACAGGCTCGACTCCACGGTGTATGCCTGCATTGCGGGCCGACTCCCACTTGACGCCTGCCGGGAAGCCTCCGCCGCCACGCCCTCTGATGCCGGACCGCTTGACCTCATCGAGGACCTGCTCAGGGGTCATCTCCGTCAAAGCCTTGGCCAGCGCGGTGTAGCCGTCCACCGCGATGTAGTCATCGATCTTCTCCGGATCGATGAGGCCGCGGTTGCGCAGGACGACGAGCCTTTGCTTCGCGAAGAAGGGGATGTCTTTAAGGGCCGGCACCGGGGCTTTGCCCTCGGGCGGCGTATACAGGAGCTTCTTGACCGGTCTCCCCTTGAGCAGGTGCTCTTCGACCAGTAGGGCAGCGTCCTTCTTCTCGACGCCGCAATAGAAAATGTTGTCCGGCTGTACGATCACAATCGGGCCCCTGGCGCAAAACCCCTGGCAACCTGTCCTGATCACCTGGACCTCGTCGCTCAGGCCCTTCTTCTGCGCCTCGGCCGCAATGGCGCTTGCGACGTCGTACGATCCGCCGGCAACGCACCCGGTTCCCGTGCATGCTAAAACTTCTACGCGCTTTGCCATGTCCATCTACCTCGCGGTGCCGCTTAGCCGGTCGTTTCCCAGCCGCTGCCCAGGGCGTGGTCCGCCACTACCTTGCCGCCCATCACATGCTCCCTGAACACCTTCAATATGGTGCCGGCGTCGAGGTCCACGTACTTGACCGGGGCTTGATCCGGCATCTCGACAGTCGCCATGGGCTCCCGGCTGCACAACCCGGCGCACCCCGACGTGGTCACGATCACATCGGTGGTTCCCTTGGTTTCTATTTCCTTGAGCAGGGCCGACATAACCTCGCGGGCACCAGCCGAGATCCCGCAAGTACCCATGTGGATGATGATGCGGGCACGGGCGTCGCCCGACCTCAACGTCATGGTCTGTTTAGCTTTATCCTTGATCTTCTTCAGATCTTCGATAGTGACCCTAGGCATGCTCTAGCCCTCCTTGCGGCCGTACCTCTTCACTACCCTCGGGATGTCCACTTGCCGCAGTTTCCCGTGCACGTCCTTGCCCACCGTGATCACTGGCGCGAGCCCGCAGCAGCCAAGGCAGTTCACGGTCTCAAGGCCGAACTGCAGGTCGGGTGTGGTCTCGCCTCTCTTGATCGAAAGCTCGCGCTCCAGCGACTCGAGCAGGCGCGGCCCACCTTGCACGTGGCAGGCCGTACCCAGACACACGTGGATCGGATAGCGGCCCACCGGCTTCAGGCTGAACCGCTTGTAGAAGGTGGCGAGCCCGAGTACCTGCGATGCCGGTGCGCCGACACTGTCGGCGACCTGCTCCACGACTTCCCGCGGCAGGTAGGTGAACTCCTCCTGGCAGTCGAGAAGGATCGCAATCAAGTTGTCCTTCTGTCTGCCGTAGCGTTCCAACACGCTTTCGACTTTTACAGCGAATTCACTAGCCATCTTACCCTCCAGCCTTACCGGCGTTCCGAACCGGGTTCGTGTGCAAGTTCTGCCTCGCCCTGGCGAATCGCAGCCCGCAGCAAGGCCAACCCCTGCGGCGACGCCAGGGCGGCTCCCTCCAGCGCTGCCGCGAGATCCCGCGAGCTCAGCTCATAGTCGCGACCGCCAACCACGTGCCTGAACAGGATATCTACCTCCGGGCTCCCGGCCACCAGCACCAGGAGGGTCGTCTCGATGTCGCCCACGGGCGCCCGATCTATGTGGCTGTGTTGAAACGTCGCCGTCACCCGTGTCCCCTTGCCAGGGATCGACTCCACCGTCACGTCCCCGCCAGCGGCGCGCGCCGCCGCCGTGAGAAGAGGCAACCCCAACCCGACCCTCCGTGTGGTGCGCGTCGTGAAGAACGGATCGGTGACCCTGGCGACGGTCGCCTCGTCCATGCCGCGCCCGTTGTCGCGCACGCAGATGGCGAGGAGATCCCGTGCCGGGTCCTCCGTAAGCTCGATTTCCACGGCGGTGGCGCCGGCTTCAATAGCATTCCGGACAATGTCGAGTATGTGCAGCAACAGGTCTTCCATGGGACGCCCTCCGCCTAGGACCGCGCGTCCGCCCAGACCTGCGAGCGCCAGCCGCACCTCGGACAGGGACGGCTCCTCCATGAGCATGAAGGTCACGCCGCGGCCCACCTGATCCGGCTGGTGTGCGTCGGAACCGCAGAGCAGGGGCAAAGTGGCCGCGCCGTAATTCGACCGCGCCACGTTCATGGGCGTGCGCGTGGAAACCTCAAGGGCGTCGAGCGCCAAGTCATCCGGAATCATCCCGAGCTGACCGATGATGCCGAAGCCTTCCCGGTCCACATGAGCGGCCACCGCCAGCCCCCCGACCGCGTGGATGCCGTCCACCACGGCGTCGATTCCCAGGGTCGTGGCGCCAATTAAAAGATGCTCGTCGAAACCCAGGACCTCTGCATGCTCGTTTGCGATCACCTGCATGCCGAAGGCGTCCGGGTCGTTCTTACCCGGAAGTGCCCGCTGTACCCGTGATTGGAGCGCCAGCGCCGCTTCCGTGTCGGGGAGCAGCGCGACCACGTGAACCTCTTCCTCGCTCGTGACCTCCATCCCGGGGATCACCGCCAATCCCTTGGCGCGTCCTGCCCGCTCAACCGCCGCCACGTTTTCGGCCGAGTTGTGATCACACACGACCACAGCATCGAGGCCGGCCTCTATTCCGGCTTCCACCAGTGCTGCCGGGTGCATGTCCAGCTCGCCGCAAGGCGACAGGCAGGTGTGTACGTGCGTGTCTAGCATGAACACCCTCAGACGGACCTCCTGCCTCGTATGCCCAGGCTGTAAAGGATCCCAGCCACATCGAAGGTTGGCAGGTCGGTGGAGATCACCGGTAGGTGCTCCGCTTCTGCGCGCGCCAAGGTTGGGGCGTCAGGCCGCCTGCCGCCCACGAGCACGATGGCGGCCAGCTCCCTTAGCTGCGCCACAGCCACGATGTTGACGTGTTTCTGCATGGTCACCCACAGGTCCCCTTCGTGGCAATTCCCCAGCACGTCCGACAGGAGATCCGAGGCGTACCCACCGCGTATCTCCCGCCCGACAGCGTCAACCGCGCCAGCGACGATCACTCCGCCGATCCGTTCTGTTGCCTCGGCTACAGTCACAGACCTTCACCTCCAGCCGAGCGCGGCGTCCCCTGGACCAGCGACATCAGCTCCTCGACTTGCGCAGCCAGCGCTCGCTGCAAGGAGAACACGCACGTGCGCCTGTCCGCCTCGCCCTGCACGACGTCCTCCGCAAACGCGTGACACGACGGTGCTCCGCAGGCGCCACAATCGATTCCCGGCAACTCTGCCAGTAACGCCTCCTTCTGAGTCATCTTGGCGATGGCCGCGGAGATGTTCTCGTCGAGAGGCCGCAGGGGCCGGGCGCTGAAAGCCGTGTCGATGGAGAATTCCCCGTTTCGCCAGCGGCGCTCGACCTCCGATCGCAACTCGGGCGACGCAGCAGGAAGCTTCTGCGTGAGGCGGATCGTCTTGCTGCGGGCGACGTAGGGGTTCTCCACCGTGAGGCAGCCGCTCACGCAGCCCTCGCCGCAGGCGTGGCATTCGATGAACCGGTAGCCCCGCAGCTTTCCCTTCTCGACATCGTCGAGTATTCGGATCACGTTGGCAAGCCCGGCCACTGATAGGCTGTCCGCGGCCGGCAGTGATCTCGGAAGCAAACCCAGAAACGCCCAATTCACGCCGGAGTTGGTCTCCGACCTGGCTGCCGTGCTGCCGCCTCCCTGAGCCTTCGCGATCGCCGTGGCGAGGGGCCGGAAGAGATCGCTTATCGACACCGCCGCATCGAGGTACGACCTCTCCATGCCGGGGTGCTCGACTATGGCAACCATCTTCGCCGGGCACGGGGTGATGTAGACCGCACCGATGCGCTCCTCGGGCAGGCCGGTCTCCGCTGCCTTGCGGGCCTTGGCGTCTCTGGCGGAGACCTCGCGCGGCGCCAGGACAGGCAGCACCTGCTCCACGAGGGCTGGGTAGTTCACCTGCACGAGCCGTACGACAGTGGGGCAGAATGACGAGATGAGCGGGTATTGGCCGCGATACTCGCTGAGGAAGATCTCGGTCGCCGCCGCGACCATGTCGCACGCCCGCGACGGACCTTCGACATCGTCGAAACCGCACAGCTTGAGCGCGGCAACGACCTCGCCGGGCGAGACATCCGGATCGAACTGCGCGTACAGAACTGGCGACGGGATTGCCACTCTGCAGCTGAATCTCGACAGGTCTGCCATCTGGTCGGTGAGCGGCACAACTGCGCGACCGGGGCAGACCCGGATGCACTCGCCGCAGTCGATGCAACGGTCGGCAAGCATCCACGCCCGCTTGTAGCGGACCCGCACCGCTGCTGTGGGACAGACGCGCATGCAGGCCATGCAGCCGTCGCACTTGTCGGGGTCGAAGCGCAGCGGGTGATGGCAAGACGTCTGTGGGTTCATGGCTCAAGCCACTTGACCGATGCGGATCAGCAGCCGGGTGCCCCGGCTCACCTCCGACTTGATGTCGAAGACGTCCGCGTTCCTCTTGATGTTTGGGAGCCCCATGCCTGCCCCGAACCCCATCTCGCGCATTTCGGGCGTAGCCGTGGAGTACCCCTCCTGCATCGCCAACTCGACGTCCTCGATCCCTGGCCCTTCGTCTTGCACCTCGATAGTCACGGCGGCGGGGCTCACCCGAAGCGACATCCTGGCCCGCACCGCATACATGACGACGTTCATCTCCGCCTCGTAGGAGGCGATGGCCGCGCGACGCACAACCACGGGGTGCACGCCAAGGTGCTTCAGGATGTCCTTGATGCTGGTCGATGCGCGCCCCGCGTTCGCATAATCCCTCCCGGTCACCTCGTACACCCTCTCGAACTCGTCGGAGGCCATGGCCTACACGCATGTCAGTGCTCCGTAGAGCAGCCCCGCCGCCTCGAAAAGGGAGCGCTCGGTGCGTAGGAGAGGCAACCGAGCCTCCCGCGCCAGCGCCACCATCTCGCTGCTAGGCATTTTGCCGCGCACGAACACCACGCCGCACAGCTCAGCGACGATCGCCGTCCGCACGACCTGCACGCTGACCAAGCCAGTCAAGAGCAACATCCCCGGCTGGCTGAGCGCCAAGACGTCGCTCATCAGGTCCGCCGCCGCCGCCCCCTGGAGTTCTGCACTCAGAGCACCGTCGTCGCCGCAGAGCACTTCCGCCGCGAGCACGTCGCGGACAGAGCGCACGGTCATCACCTTTCGTTTCGCTGCGGGATACATGACGGGACGGACGATTGCCTTTCCACCTCAGGACAGCAGCGGGCCGGACCTGGACGCAGCCGCGCCGTTTCCACCAGACGCAGCCGCACCGTTTCCGCCAGACGCAGCCGCACCGTTTCCGCCCGTGGCGGTGGCCACTGCTGCCCCCGGACGCGTCCCCGTTGCTCTGCCAATGATGAGCTTCCCCTTCCGCATCACGCGGGTGTAGGGAATCTGGCGGCACGGGCAGGACTCCCAGCAGAGCCCGCAACCGGTGCACTTCGACTCGTCCACGTAGGTCGCCCGGTGCCGGACCTTGACTTTGAAGTTCCCAACGAAACCCGTGACCTCCTCCACCTCGCTGGAGGACATGAGCTTGATCTTCGGATGCTTGCCCACCTGGACCATCTTCGGAGTCAGGATGCAGGCGGCGCAGTCGAGGGTGGGAAAAGTCTTGTCGAACTTGGCCATGTGACCGCCGACCGAGGGATCCCTCTCGACGAGATAGACCTGCCGGCCGGAGTCCGCGATGTCGATAGCGGCCTGGATGCCGGCGATGCCGCCGCCCACGATGAGCGCCGCCTGGGTGACCCCGACGGTCTTGCGCTCGAGGGGCTCAAGCAGTGACGCCTTGGCCACCGCAGCGGAGACCAATGCCTTTGCCTTGTGCGTCGCCGCTTGCGGATCGATGGTCACCCAGGAGCAGTGCTCGCGGATGTTGGCCATCTGGAAAAGATAGCGGTTGAGGCCCGCGGCTTCGCATGTAGTTCGAAAAGTAGGCTCATGCATCAACGGCGAGCATGAAGCCACGACCACGCGATCAAGACCCAGATCCTTAATGTCCTGTTGGATAAGCCCCTGCCCAGGATCGGAACACATGAACTTGTATTCGCGCGCTATCGCCACCCCCGGCAGCGAAGAGGCAAAGTGCACGACATCATGGACCTCGACCTTTCCCGAGATATTGGTCCCGCAGTGGCAGATGTACACGCCGATCTTTGTTGCCGCCATGCTGGTCTCCTCAAGTTCCCGTGGGGAGCAGGGCCGTAGGGGGTACGGTGCAGCGATTCAGCCCCAAATCCTCGGCACCGACCCCGAAAGCCACTCCCATCAGCTGCGTGAAGTAGACGACGGGTATGTTGAAGCTCGTACCGTAAACTTCATTGACGCGCCCCTGGTAGGTATCGACGTTCATCTGACAGAGCGGGCAGGTGACAGCGATGCAGTTGGCGCTCTGCTGCTGCGCGCACAGGAGCAGGTTGCGACACAGGCGCAGGGCCACTTCCTCCCGCGTCCCCATGAGTGCCCCGCCGCAGCAGACAGTCTTCATGGCGTAGGGGACCGCTACGGCGCCCAGCGCCTCGAGCAGCCGGTCGAGCATCACCGGATTCTCGACGCTTTCTTCCATAGGGAAAGGCCGCGCGATCTGGCAGCCATAGTATGGAGCAACCTTCAGCCCGACGAGCGGCCGCTTCACCAGCGCGCGCACCTTGTCTAGCCCCACATCCTCCACGACGACTTGCAGCAAGTGCTTGGAGACGACGCCGCCGTCGTAGCGCAGACCGCCGGCGGCGAGCGCCTCATTCACCTTGCGCTTGATGTCTGGCGTCTCGGCAAGGTACTTCTCGGTCTTCCGCAGGTTGGTGTAGCAGGCGCTGCATGGAGCGACTACCGGCAGGCCCCTCTTAGCGGCCAAGGCGAGGTTCCGGGCGGAGAGCGAAAACGAGAGGATCTCGTTCACGCTCATGTAGGCAGTGGCCCCGCAACAATTCCAGTCGTCGATCTCCTCCAGCGTGAGGTTCATGAGACCCGCGATGCTGCGGATCGACTCATCATAGGCCCGCCCCGTAGCGTGAAGGGAGCATCCAGGGTAGTAGGCGAACTTCATTCTGTACCTCCCAGCTCTTCAGCCTTGGCCATGATTCGCCTCAGGCTTTCGATATCGCGGATGTGGTGGCCTGCCAGCGGTAGCCGACCCTGCCTCAGCAGCGTCATGCCAATGGGCATTTCTCGGAACGCGGTGAACGGGCGCGTGCGCATCAAGAACCTGGCCATCAGGGAAATCTCGTGATTGCGGCCATACTTGCCAACCACTTTGACGAATTCCCGCGAGAGCGTCTGGGCGTTCCTGCTCTTCTCGCGGTTCTCCCTGATCGCCCTGCGCTTGAGCGCGTACATCACCTCGGTGATCGGGATTTCCTGCGGGCAGCGCACGGAGCAGTAATAGCAGGAGGCGCAGGTCCAGATGGCTGTGCCGTCCATTACGCGATCTCGCATTCCGGCGCGGACCAAGGCGAAGACCTTCCGTGGAGTGTCCTCCATGGCCCACGAGACCGGGCACGTCCCGCTGCAGGTGCCGCACTGGATGCAGTGCTTGACATTCTCGATGCCTGGAACATGGCTGATCTCTCTGAGGAGATCGAGGTCCAAGGACTTTTCGTAAAGGACTGTCGGCTGCAAGCGCTTCACGAGCACCTCCTAGACGGCAGGGACTTTGCCGTACTGCATCGTTTTCTGATGTCTCGGCGCGAAGTCGAGGCAAGGAAGCGCTATAAGTCCAGACTGCGCAGGCAAATCCACGGTTCTGCCTCCTACGTCCGGACACAGACGGCGCACTCGGCGCAAATCCCGAGCCGGTCTTCCGCTCTTCCTAAAGCCAAGACGCTTCCTTGATTGGTGTTCATAGATGAGGAAAGTACACGCAAGCCCACTAATGCGAAGGCTGTACCAGGGCAAATGCGTAACACTTCTTACGTGATCGTCCGGGGATTTCTGACCTTTGAGAGAGACGTTGGGAATTTTCAAGAACCGGTTTCTCATGTTTGAGACGTAGCTCCCGTGGCGCCATAGGCCAGTTCAACTTCGATGACCGAGTCGCTGCGGGCTGAGCAAGAACACCAGCTAATGTTTCTCATCGGCCTTGTTTCTCCAAGTCGGGCGGCGCTTGCGCCGGCTTTTTTCCGATCAACCACGCCGGGTTCATCGGGTACTCGTGCGGGTCGAGAATGACCCAGTAGAAATGCCAGACCACAATCGCCAGCGTCGCCAGGACGGCTTCATAATAATGGATAACCTGCGCCACGTCGTACCAGACTTTCGGCATCGTCCTGAGCACCGTCTCGGTGAACAGCAGCATCAAGCCGGTCACGATCATCACCACTGAGCCCCACATCAACGCCCAATACTCGGCCTTCTCGGCGTAGTTCCAGCGGCGATGCGGCGGCGGCGTCTGGCGCAAGCCGAGGTTGAACGCCAACGTGCCGAGTGCGTCGCCGAGGTCGTGCCACGCGAACCAGAGTGCCCGGAGATAATCACGTCCTTTCCGCGTCAGCACGAGCGACACGCCATGAACAAGGAACAGAGCGATGAACGTCCACCCGGCGATGCGATGGATCAGGCCGCGCGCCGCGCTGCCGGAGTCCCCGAGCGCCCGAAATGGCCAACTCCATATCGCATCCGGGAACTTGTGGGCAAACCCGGTGTACGCCAGCAGGATGAAGGTGGCCATCAATAGAAGATGCTGGGTACGCAGCCACCGGGTCAGACGGAGTTCGCCGTCGGACTGTTTGACGTGGGCGATGTGTCGGCGGGCTTTGTGAAGGTAGTCGAGGGTGTTGAAGACCGCCATGCCGCCGATGGTCACAACGATGAGCACGATGTAAATTCGTGTGATCAGGTTCACGAGCCAGGGTTTGCCTTCGGCGGCGCCGGGCGGCGCGTGGATGCGGAAGAACTCCTTGCCGAGCCGCGTGCCGATGCCGGGATGACACTTGCCGCAGGTTTGTGGGAGGTTCTGCGGGTTGATCGTGGAACGCGGATCGCTCGACGGCAGGATGTCGTGCACGCCGTGGCAGGAGGCGCAACTGGCCGCGGTGACGTTGCCGCCTTGCATGGCCAGGCCGTGGAAGCTCTGCACGTACGTCGTGAACACATTCGGCGGCAGCTGGTATTGGGCGACGATGCGTTGTGCGGCGTGGCATTGGCCGCAGGTTTCCGGGATGTTGGCCGGGGCGACGCGAGAGGTGGCGAGTTTGACGGCCGCGATCGTGTGTTCGCCGTGGCAATCGGTGCACACCGGCGCGTCGCGCGCACCGCGCTTGACGGCGCTGCCGTGGACGCTGCGCATGTAGGTCTGCTCGACGTTCTCGTGACATTTGCCGCAGGTGTCCGGCACGTGTTGCCAGTAGAGTTTCGAGACCGGGTTGGTCGATTTGTGCAGGTCGTGCGAGCCGTGGCAATCGGTGCAAACCGCGGCGTTCATTTCCTTCTTTTCCAGCAACGCGAGGCCGTGGACGCTTTTCTCGTAGCTGACGATCGGGCTGCGCTGGCGCAGGTTGAACTTTTCCATCTCCGCCGTGTTCGCGTGGCACCGCGCGCAGGTCTGGGGAATGTTGGCGCGGAAGACCGGCGACTTGGGATCGCGATAGTTCAGCAGGTAATGGTTGCTGCCGTGGCAATCCTTGCAGGAGGCCGCCTCCGGGACGCCTTGGTGGATCGCCCGGCCGTGGTCGCTGTTGCGGTAGATCTCGGTCTCGACCCGGTGGCATTGGGCGCAGGAGACCGGCTTCGCAGTGAAGTTGTCGGGATGGGGCACCTCGGTGATGTCGGAGTGACAGCTCGTGCACAAGTGTTTCGCATGAATCGAAGCCGCAAATTGTGCCTCGTCGACGTAGAGCGAGACCTCCTTGCCGGCGCTGTCGGTGGTGACCAGTTGCTCGTCCGAGTGACAGACGAAACAATCGGCGTTCTCGATCGTGGCGGCCCGCACCGCCACCGCGCACAACAGCGCCACGCCCCACAACGCCGTAAGCCGGGCCGTCTTCATGGCCGCTGTTCCATTCGGACCGGGGTGTTCGGTTCAGCCTCGCGGGAGTGCAGCCGGGAGGCCATCGCATACACGATCAGCACAAGCAGAATCACCCCAAGGCTGAAGAAGACGTATCCGAACGAGCGGTGGATGCTCTTCCACTTCTCCCACTCGTCCTTGACGCGGTGTTCTTCGAGCCGGTTCTCGGCGACCAGCCGGTCGTACCAGCGTTTGCGCTCGTGCAACATCTCCGTCTTCGAGATGCGTCCGGAGAAGATCACGGTGTCCATCGGGAATTTTTCCAGGCGAAAATGCGTGTTGAAGAAGTGGAAGGTGAAGATGAATCCCGCCGCCAGCAACGCCTCATCGGAATGGACGACCAGCGCGATGTTGATCATCCAGCCCGGCATGAAGCGCGTGAAGAACACCGGGAACCACATGATCAACCCGGACAGGCCGATGACAAACACGCCCCAGAACACGCCGAAGTAGTCGAATTTTTCCCAATACGTCCACCGGTCGAACTGCGGGGGCGGCCCTTTGCCGAAGAACCATTTCTGGTGCGCCACGAAATCGCGCCAGTCCTGCAACGTCAACAGCATCGAGTCCGGCCCGAATATGATCCTCCCGAGCCGGCGCAGATGGAACTTGCCGGTTTGCGGGTCACGGAGTTCCTGGCGGCGTTCCCAGAGCGCGCGCACCATTCCAACGCAGTGCAGCGTGAAACAGAGGAACAAGATGAACGCCGCGAAATGATGGAAGGTCCGCGCCACCGCCGCGCCGCCGAGCAGGCCGAAGATCGCCCCGGCCCAATCCGTGTAATAAAACTTTAACGGCATCCCGGTCAGCACCAAGGTCAGGAAGCTGGTCACGAGCATGATGTGCAACACCCGTTCCGCCGGCGGGAACCGGGT
Source organism: Binatia bacterium (assembly GCA_050015455.1). GTDB lineage: Bacteria > Desulfobacterota > Binatia > HRBIN30 > HRBIN30 > JAGDMS01. The sequence continues at coordinate 64,519 of JBEKBJ010000004.1, read as the reverse complement.
GAACCACTCGTCGCCGCTCTGATTCTGGACCTTCGCCTCCCGGAACGTCTTCGAGTCGTGCACGTACAGGTAGCCCGACCGGAAGAACCAGAAGACCGTGTGCAGCCCGAAGAACCCAAACGTCCCAATCAACAACGAGGTCATGAACACAAAGGTCCAGTGCAAGGCCGGGTAATGCTGCGTGTCCAGGGGATTGGCGTGCGGCAGGTACTTGGTGAAGCTCGCCGTCGCCTGCGGATGGCATTGCCGGCAGGTGGTGACGATGTTGGCTTGTGACAGGTGCGAGGCCGGGTTCGACGGCGGCAACACGTCGTGGTGGCCGTGGCAATCGTAACAGGCGGCGACCGCCGGCGCGACGTTGGGTTTGCCCAACGCCATCGCCTTGCCGTGGTAGGTTTCCTGGTAATGGGCGAGCCGGTCCTGATGGCAACCGCCGCAGCGTTCATCGCTCACCAACTTCTTGAAGTGCGCGCCCTCCGGCGACTCGATCTGGTGTGCTGAATGGCAATCACTGCAAACCGGCCCGCGCGGATCGCCCCTTGTGAGCAGTTGGCCGTGGATGCTTTGCTCGTAAATCTTCTCGACGCTGACGTGGCATCTGCCGCAGGTCTTGGCGATGTTGGCGTGGTTGATGGGCGAACTGCGATCGACGCTGCGCTTGATGGTGTGGACGCCGTGGCAATCGTTGCAGGAGGGCGCGACGATCAACCCCATCTTCAACAACGCCCGCCCGTGAATGCTCTCGGCGTACTGCCCCGGCGCTTCCGGGTACTTCATCCGGTATTCACGGGTCAGGCCGGGATTGCTGTGGCACTTGGCGCAGGTCTGCGGCAGGTTCAACTTGAACACCGAGGAGGCCGGGTCCTTCACCGGCAAGATGTCGTGATGCCCGTGGCAATCCTTGCAGGTCGCCGCCGCCGAAGCGCCCATCGCCCGGCTGACGCCGTGGATGCTGGTCGCGTATTCCTTGCCGGTATCATCGTGGCATGAAGCGCAATTGACCGGCGCCAACTTCTCGGGATGCGGCACCTCCTCGATGTCGGCATGGCAGGCGGTGCATGCTAGGGTGCCATGCACCGACCGCACGAACACATCCGCACTGACGAATAGCGGCTGACCTTCGGGACCGGCGAAGCCTTCCGTCCCGTGGCAAGCCCAGCAGGCTTCGTTGGTCACCTCGTCCGCCCCTGCTCCTCGGTAGAGGAGGATCGCACCTAGAACACTTGCTGCGACCAACCCTGCAACTCTAACGGTCATCCGCTACCAGTTACTCCACAGGCGTAGATCTTCGCACGCGGGTCCTCTTCCCGCCCCGCAGCTACGCTTGAAATCGTAAAAGAGAAGAACGGCCGGTTCAGCAACTACGACCGGATGTCGGTCCTATCGTGCCTCCCTCGGCCGCTGCCTACTACTTCAGGCTCAGCATGTACTGCGTGAGGTCCTCGATATCCTTCTCGGTGAGATTCTGTTTCGGCATCTTCGAATTCGGAATCTTGGACTTGGGATCCGCGAAATACCCCTTCAGCCACGCCGCGTCACGCTTGGCCCCGACGCCATCGAGCGGCCCTCCCAGCTTCGCCATTGCCCCCTTTTCAGAGCCGAGGCTGTGGCAGGCAATACACTTCTTCGCTTCGAAAGCCTTCTTTCCTTCTTCGGCCCCTGCGAACACGGTCCCCGCACCCGCCGTGAGCCACAAGGAGGTGACCAGCACCCCCCCGACTATTTGCCTCTTGCTCATTTCACGCTTCTCCTTTCCCGCCGGCCCTCGTTTGGGAGCCAGGTTGGCTATCGGCATCCGCCGTTCTCCACTCACATGACCTAAACATCGACACGCCGCAAGAACACCGCATGGTGCGGCCCCGCGGGTGGGCCTTTTTGCACTCACAGCGGCGCTTGTCAATAAAAATCCTCTGTTTCCGGAGAGCCACGGCATGGTCACCTTTACGTGCAGCCTCTGTTTACCCTTGCCCGTCGTAGCCCAACCGCATTTTCGTCTCGACCCAGATGCAGTGCACTGCTAATTGGTCACAACGCAATGGTCAGCGACTCCGTGCTGCATTCCCGCATTCTAATTGCCGGTGCGGGCGCGTTGGGCTCGGTGTACGGCTGTTTCTTCCGGCGCGCGGGCTACCCGGTCACCTTGCTCGGACGCACCAGCCATCTCGACGCCATAGCCAGAAACGGGTTGCATATCGAAGGCCTCTGGGGTGAACATCACGCCACCGGATTCGAGCTGATCACCGACGCAACGCAAGCCAAGACCCCGTTTGATGCTATCCTGGTCTCGGCCAAAGCGTGTGACACCGATGCGATCGCGCTGGCGATCGCGCCCGTGCTCGTTGGAGATGGCGTGGCCATCTCGTTGCAGAACGGCCTGGGCAACGTCGAGAAGATCGCCGCGCAGGTCGGCTGGAAACGCGCGCTCGCAGCACGCGTGATCTTCGGCGCCGAGGTGGTTGCTCCGGGACGCGTGCGGGTCACCGTCTATGCGGATCCGGTACTCATCGGCGTGTGGCAGGACGGACCCTGTCCACACCTTGAAGTCGCTGCACGCCGGTGGGCGGAGCGGTTTGCCGCGGCGGGTATCCCCGCGGCCTATTGCGACGACATCAAGGCCGCGCTGTGGGGCAAGGTGTTCTACAACGCGGCCCTGAATCCGCTCAGCGCCCTGCTGGGCGTGACGTACGGCGCGCTGGCTGAAGACGTGAACAGTCGGGCTATCATGGATGCGGTTTTCGACGAGGTGTACGCCGTCGCTGCGGCCGAGGGCGTGGCGCTGCCGTGGCGCTCGGCAGCTGAGTATCACGCCGAGTTCTACGGACGCCTGATTCCGTCGACCGTCGATCACCGTTCCTCCATGTTGCAGGACTTGGAGCGCGGCCGGCGTACAGAAATCGACGCCATCAACGGCGAGGTCTGGAGGCGCGGCTGCGTGCACGGAATCGCCACGCCCACGAACGAGGTGTTGACCCGCCTCGTGCTCGCCCGCCAGACCATGGGTTCAAAGGTGCATCAGTCTCCGGCGCTGACGATCAACAAGGAAACTCTCGCGGCGATGGAGACGCATGCCCGCGCCACCTATCCGGACGAATGCTGCGGGATGATTACGGAGTGCGGCGGCCGCGAAAAAGTGGTGCCGGTCACAAATATCCAGGATGAACTCCACGCCAAAGATCCAGTGCAATTTCCACGCACCGCGCGGATGGCATACAACATGGGGCCGGAAGCTGCGCCCATTCTGATCGCCGCCGGGCGTGGCGAGTTGCGGCTGCTCGCCTTCTACCACTCGCATCCAGACCACGACGCCTACTTCTCTGCCGAGGACAGGACGCAGGCGCTCGGCGACGGGGAAGAGCCCAGTTATGCCGACGTGGCGCACATCGTGCTCGCGGTGCGTGCAAGCGTGGTGGGCGCAGCCAAAGCCTTCGCTTGGGATGCGGCTGCATGCGGTTTCGTGGAGATTCCGCTCGTGGTGGCATCCCGATTTTGACAAGCGCGGGCGCCGCTGATAGTCGCGCGCCGTGGAAGAAGATCTGGCGCCGCTGCTGGAAGAGGTTGTACGCGGCCGCTTCGGCAGCGGCGTGCAGGTATGTCGCGCCGCTGCGTTGGCGGGTGATGCCTCAACCCGCCGCTACGTACGCCTGTGGTTGTCAGGACCCGGAGCACCGCCCACCACGGTTGCTATGATCCTGGCAGACCGTGGGATTGCATTGGCCTCGGAGGAGCTGGCGGTTTTTAAGCAGCCGCTGTGCGAGCTCCCGTACTTGAACGCGCACCGGTTCCTCACCCGCATCGACGTCGCCGTTCCCGCCGTCTACGCTGATGCCTCGGATCGTGGCATCCTGCTCCTGGAGGACATCGGCGACACTTGCCTGTGGGATGCGGTGCAGGGACAGCCCGCCGAGCGCGTGGGTCACTTGTACGAGCAGGCCATCGATCAGCTGCTGCTGATTCAGATCGAGGGCACGCGGCAACGCGACGACAACTGCATTGCCTTCCAGCAAGCCTTTGACGAGCGCCTCTTCATGTGGGAGTTTGAACACTTCATCGAGTACGGAGTCGAGCGCCGGCTGGGGCGGCCGCTGCCGGCGCAGGACGCGGCGGTGTTGCACACCCACTTCGCCGCCATCGCTAAGCGGCTCGACGCGCAACCGCGCTGCCTGAACCACCGCGATTTCCACAGCTGGAATCTCTTCGTCGAAGACGAGCGCATCCGTGTCCTCGACTTTCAGGACGCACTACTCGCTCCCGCTGCCTATGACCTGGCCACATTGCTCGGTGACCGCGACACGCCGCAGGTGGTGCAACCAGCGTTGGAAGGCGCGTTGCTGGAGTATTACCAGCGGCGCTGGCGCGAGGTATCGGGAACAGAACCGGCCGCCGGCGATTTCACTCAGACGTATTTCCTGTGCGCGCTGCAAAAGGCGCTCAAGGTGGTCGGACGCTTTTACTTCATCGAGACGGTGAAGAAGAAGCCTGGATATCTGCGCTACATTCCGTCGGTCGTGAAGCAGATCGAACGCATCCTGCCGCAATTTCCCGAGCTGGCGGAGATGTCGGCCGTCTTGCTTCGTTACTTGCCACGGTCGGCCTGATGCGCGCGATGATCCTGGCGGCGGGCAAAGGGACGCGCCTGCGGCCGCTCACGGATTCCACACCCAAGCCGCTGGTCGACGTGGCGGGGCGGCCGATGATCGCCTTCCCACTAGAGCTGCTGCGCCGCGTGGGGATCCATGAGGTCGTGATCAACCTGCATCACCTCGGCGACAAGATTCACGCCGCCCTCGGCAACGGCAGCGCCTACGGCGTGCACATCACCTATTCGGTAGAGGATCCGATCTTGGATACGGGGGGCGCGATCGAAGCGGCACGTGAGTTCCTCTCGGGCGGAACCTTCGTGGTCGCCAACGCCGACGTGGTGACCGATGTAGATCTGCGCCACGTGTTCGAATTCCATCGCCAGTGTAGCGCCATCGTCACCATGGTGTTGCGCCCCGATCCGCAAGCCGAGCGTAGAGATGACATCGGCATCGATGCCGCCTACCGGGTGCGCCGTTTCCTCGGACGCGACTACGCCGCGACGGGCACGACCGGCGAGCGCTTCCTGTTCGCCAGCGTGCACGTATTCGAGCCGCGGATCTTCGATTACATGCGACCTGGCGTCTACAGCATCACGCGTGACGTCTACCCGCGCCTGCTGGCCGCGGGCGAGCCGCTCTACGGCTACGTGCATCGCGGCTACTGGCGCGTGCTCGACACGCCGCAGGATCTTGAGGCCGGGCGCCGCGAGCTCAGCAGCTGGCCGAGATGAGCCGCGAAGCCGTCCTTGACAAACTGCGTCATTGATCTCTATAGATTACTTGAGATTACTTGGGTTGAGGGGTGGCGATGGGCATTACCATCGTTCAGAAGAGCGATCTTTCAGTCCGTAAGAAGAACGCAAAGGTAGCTCTTGTACTCGCCGGAGGCGCCGTGACCGGGGCCGCCTTCAAGCTGGGCGGGTTGAAAGCGCTCGACGATCTGCTCGTCAATCGGAAGACCACAGAATTCGACACTTACGTCGGGTTGAGCGCCGGCGCGATGCTCGCGGCTCCGCTGACGGCCGGGGTCTCGCCCGCCGAGATGCTGAAGAGTCTGGAGGGGGAATCAACCGAGTTCACCCATTTCCGCCTCAGCGACTTTTATAACCCGAACATCCGCGACCTGGTGACGCGACCGGCGCAGTACGTTTTCGATCTGCTGACATTCCTCCCGGGAACTGTCGGTGATCTGCTGGCGCAGATGCCGGACCTCGCCCGCAAGATCGAGAAGCCGCTCTTTAACGCGGTGCGTAAGCCGCGCCTGGCTGCCGTGCAGAACATCCTGGCGCCGATCGGCGAAGCGCTGGCGAAGCGGCGCGACTTTCCCGCGGTGTTTGACTACCTGCCGTCCGGTGTGTTCGATAACTCCAGCATCGAGCGTTACCTGCGAAAGAACCTCGAGAACGCCGGCGTCCCCAACGACTTCCGTGATCTCTACCGCCGCACCAAACGCGAGCTGTACATCGGCGCCATGAACCTCGACACGGCGGAGCGCGTCATCTTCGGCTACGATGAAGACACCTCGGTGACGGTCTCGGAAGCCGTGCAGGCCTCGACGGCGCTCCCGGGCTTCTACAAGCCCGCACGCATCAACGGCATCGATTACGTCGACGGGGGTGTGCGCCGCACTGCCAACATCGACGTCGCCATCGAGCACGGCGCAGACCTGGTGATCTGCTACAACCCGTTCCGGCCGTTCTCCAACCGAGTGCGGTACGTCGAGAAAGACGGGGAGTGGGTCACCGAAGGCCGTCCGCTGGCCGACTCCGGGTTGCTGACGGTAATCAACCAAGTGTTGCGCACGTTGTTACACTCGCGGTTGCAATACGGATTGCGCCAGTACCAGGATGATCCCAATTTCCGCGGCGATATCCTGGTGATCGAGCCGAAAGAATCCGACGTCCACTTCTTTCGCTTGAATGCGTTGGCTTACTGGCAGCGGCTGCGCGCCGCGCAGTACGGCTACATCTCGGTGACCGAATCGATTCAGCAGAACTACGAGCTGATCAAGCAGATCCTGGAAAGTTACGGCATCCTCATGACGCGCCGCCAGGTCCGCCAAGGCGTGGAGCGCTTCCGCGAAGAAGACACCAAACAGGCCTCTAGGGTCCTGACTCGCGACGTGCCGCGGCGCAACCTCAGCGTGGCGTGAGGTCGTGGATCGTGAATCGGGACTCTTGGGCTCGAATCACGAGTATTGCGCCTCCAAGTTGTTCAGCCGCGCGTTGGTGGGCAGGCGGCGCTTCTCGCCGCGCTCATCTCTTTTTCGCGGAGGCCACCGGGGCTGCGGCGAGCAAGTCGGCGTTGGCCGTGCTCACGCCGCTTGGGACCGCATCACCAGCCTCCGCTGCGGCGGCGCCGCCGGCCTCTACCTCACCAATGCCGGCGAATCGCGAATCTAGGCGCTCCAGCCTGCGGTCGGCGCCAGCGAAGCTGGAAACGGCATTGTTGAGGTGACGGCCGACAAGACGGAAGTCTTCTCGAAAACGATCAAAGTCCCCGCGCAGCTGCGCCAGCCGCTGCAAGATCTCGTGTGAGCGCTCCTCGATGCGCAGCCCGCGCAGGCCGAGCACGATGGCCTGCAAGTAGGCATAGAAGCAGCCGGGCGAGACCGGGATGACTTTGCGGGCTAGGGCATACTCGCCGATGCCGGCTTCGCCGGTCTGTTCGTCCTTCACGATGATCTCGTAGTATACGTTCTCGGCCGGTATGTACATCAACGCGAAGTCGAACGTGCCCTCGTCGGGCAGAATGTATTTCGCCACCACCGCGTCGATGTGTCGCTTAACATCGGTGACGAATGCCCGCCGCACGCGCGCCCGCTCGTCTTCCGTCTGCGCATCGAGCAGCCGGCGGAAATTCTCCAGCGGAAACTTTGAATCCACGGGCACCAAGCCGTTGCCGAGTTTGATGACGGCGTCGACCTTCTGCCCGCCGCGGAAGGTGTACTGCGCCACGAAGTGATCGCCAGGCAGGATCTGGGCGAGCAGATCCTCCAGCAGCAGCTCCCCGAGTCCGCCGCGCAGTTTGGGTGCGCGGAGGATTTGTTGCAACGAGGCGATGTCCTTGCCGATCTCGTAGATCTTGCGGTTGGCTTCTTCCAAACCGCCGAGACTCCGTTGCACGGCCCCAACCACCTGCGCCGTGCTGTCCAGGCGCTCGCCCAAGGCACGCTGGGTTTGCTGCATCAACTCGGCGCTCTGATGCAGCCGCTGATTCACCGCCGTGAGCATCTGGGCGAGCTGCTGGTTGAGGCTCTGCGTGCTGGCATCGAGCGACCGCCCCAGCTCGCTGCGCAAGCCGTCGATCTGCTGTTGAAGCATCAGCGACGAGCGGTCCGCTTCACGCGCGGCGTTGAGCGCTTCGACACCGGCCGCAGTGCGCCGCTGCTGAAGCAGAAGGATCAGCAGCAGACCCAGGAGCGCGGCCACAAGAAGGCCCAGTATCAGAGCGAGGCTCACAGGGTGTGCACCGCGTACTCGAGCAGCTCACCCAGTTGCCGAATCCGGCGCGCGTACACCGCCCGCTCCTGCGGGGCGGCCGTGTCCAGCATGTACAGAGTGAGGTGGAGGGTGGATTCGATGATCTCGATGCAGCGCTCAGTGTAAGCGCGTTCGCGCTGCCGGCGCCGGGCGCGCAAGATGTCTTGAAACGGAATGACGACCGCCATGGATCAGCTCAGAACTTGTCTCCCACTTGCATGCGCTCTTCGCCTTCGTTCACTCCAAGCCTTCCTTCTTTTCCCTCTCCCTCTGCGAGAGGATCGGGGTGAGGGCCCTTCCCCGCCGCGACGCGCCGCCATCCCTCGCGGCCAAACCATTCAATCTGTCGCGCCAGTGCGAGCAGGATGCGCACGTCACGTTCTTCCATCTGCGCGCGGCCGAGCAAGCGCCGGAGTGCAAACATGATGTGGTCGGGGTTGTCGCGATGCAAAAAACCAATCGACAAGAACGCCGATTGCAACTGTTGAAACATCCTCTCGACCCGCTCTGCCGGCGCAAGCGCTCGCGCCCGCGCCGCCGTGCTGTTGGCCGCCAGGAACAACTCGTAGCCGCACACCATCACCGCTTGCGCCAAATTGAGGGACGGATAGCCCGGGTCGCTGGGAATAACAACGAGCTGCAGGCAGTGTTTGAGGTCCTCGTTGCTCAAACCGTGATCTTCAGGGCCGAAGACCAGCGCCACCCGGTTCACGCTGGCGGCGCTCACGATCCGTGGCGCCGCCTGGCGGACCGGCTCGGCCGCGGCACGATAAAGCCCCCCGCGGCCAGTCGTTCCCACCACGAGCGCGCAATCCGCTACCGCCTCGGCCAGCGAGTCACAACGGCGCACCCGACTCAGCACGTCCTCCGCGTGCACCGCCATGGCTTTCGACCAGAACGCACGCACGAGAGCCGGCCGGACCAACACGAGTTGCTCCAGGCTCATATTCTTCATCGCCCGCGCTACCGCACCGACGTTCGCCGCGCCACGCGGCCGTACCAAAACTATGCGAATGTTCCTCAGCGGCATTGGCGCATCGTAGCATTCGGGCGAAGACGAAGAAAATGTTGACCGCCTCGACCTGCGCCATGTATGACTTCTCGCATGCGGATCGTCTCCTTCGGCGACATTCACATGGCGCTGGACGCCATCGACCAATTGGCCTCTGCGCTCCGGCAAGCCGATCTGGTGATCGTCTCGGGTGATCTTACCAACTTCGGTGGGCGCGAAGATGCGGCGCAGGTCGTTGCGGCTGTCGAACAGTGCACGCGTCAGTTACTGGCCGTGTCCGGGAATCTTGACCAGCGCGAGGTGATGGACTTGCTGTGCGAGCGCGGTATCAGCCTCCACGGAGAAGCTCGGCACGTCGGCGACCTTGGTATCTTCGGGTGCGGTGGTTCGAATTTCACCCCTTTTCGCACACCGACCGAGTTCAGCGAGGAAGAACTCGGCGCCTTGCTCGAGCGTGGGTACAGGCAGGTGTCGAACGCCCGGCACGTTTTGATGGTCTGCCACACGCCTCCGGTGAACACCGCAACCGACCGCATCTTCAACGGCCAGCACGTTGGCAGCCCGACTGTGCGGGCCTTCATCGAGGAACATCAACCCGAGGTGTGTATCACCGGTCATATCCATGAATCCGCCGGCGTAGACCGTATCGGCCGCACGACCGTCGTCAACGCCGGCCTCTTGCGGGAAGGCGGGTACATCGTAGTCTCGCTCGGCGCAAACGGGCTGAGCGCAGCGCTGAAGCACCTGTAAGCCGCCGGCCTTTTGCAGACGGCTGCATTTTGCAGACGGCTGGATAAGGATGGAGTGCGCCCTGCAAATCTCTGCACGGTGGCGAGTGTGCTACGACGGCGCGCCGGCAATTCCCAGCAGAGTGATCTGGCGGTGACGCGTACCCGACGTTCCAGAATCGTTCGGAAAGTCCGGTTTCCTTGAGCCGCGTGCAGTGCAGTCGGCGTCAAGTTTTGGACTGTGATGCCTGTTGTCGATTAGCGGTTAAGGGCACGCCGTGGCACGGGCTATGCAGGACTTTCCCTGCAAACGGTAGGTCGTTGTAGCGCACTGGCGACATGATCTCGTGTTCCCATTCAATCAGGTCGTCCCGGAGGATCCAGACGGTGCTGCTGTTGCGATGGGTGTTGATCATCGCCACTTCGTACCTCGTCGTTTTCAGTCGTCCGCTGTCGCAGCTTCAACCCCCCGCTGCGCTGTTCGTTGCCGCGTACTTCCTTTCCAACATCGTGGCCGGCGCGTTGCTCCCGCGCATCTCCGGTCAGTTCGCATGCGACGCGGGACTCGTGCTGCTGGACGTCATCATGGTGTCAATCGGCCTGGCGTTGACGCCTACCGCATCCAGCCAATTCTTCGTCACATATTTCGTTGTGGTGTTCCTCAGCGCGCTCAGCGAGCGCCTCGGACTCCTCGTCGGTGCGGCCCTGCTCGTCAGCGCCACGCACCTCTACACCACATCGCAGTCCATCAGCTGGGGCGAAATGCTGGCAGAAGGATACGCCCTGCGCGTTCCATTTCTGTTCGTGGTGGCACTGTTCTTCGGCCACTTGGTGGTGGACGCACGCCGCCACGAGCGGGAGGCGGAAGAAGTCCGCACCCGCCAGGTCCGGGCGGAACTGTTGTCGGCGCTGATGCACGATGTGAAGAATTCGCTCGGCGTGATCGAGTCGTTGGCCATGCTGCTGCTCGATGGCGAGGCCGGTCCCCTCAGTCAAGAACAGGCTGACTTCAGCCGGAGGATCCATGCCAACGCCCACCACCTCATCACGTTTGCGCTCAACCTGATTGACGCAGCCCACATCGAGGCGGGGGAGCTGTTGGTGCGGCCGCGCACCACGGACGTGGCCGCCGTCGTCCAGGACGCGCTGCTGCTGGCACGCAGCGCCAGTGACCTCAAAGGCGTCGCCCTGCGGTGTACGGTGGAGCCTGGGTTGCCGCCGCTGTTGGTGGATGCCGCACAGCTGGAGCGTGTAATCTCGAATCTGCTCGGTAATGCCATCAAGTTCACGCCGGGTGGCGGCTCGGTGGGGTTGTCCGTGCACCACCAAGATGGTGAGGTGGTGCTCGATGTCTGCGACGACGGCATTGGCATTCCGGCCGCCGATTTGCCGGGCATCTTCGACCAGCGGCGCCGGCCGCGACGCAACAACCCGCTGCAAGGGTCCGGACTCGGGCTCTCGATCGTCAAGGCCATCGCGCAGGCGCACGGAGGAATAGTGGAAATCACGAGCGCCCTGGGGCATGGCACCACAGTGACCGTTCACTTGCCTATACAGCGATCCGAACCACAGTCATATCGAAATGGGCGGCCGGTAGCCGTAGCCGGTGAGGCCGATGTGGCCTGACGAGGAACTGATACTTCGCGCATCCTCCGGGCGCGGACGTGGATGACACCATCCGCCCTTCGACCAGGCTCAGGGCAAGCTTTCTGCAACGGGCCTTCGATCAGGAGGATCGCTGCGGTGTGGATCACGGCACGGTAGCGCTGAAATATATCGGGGACCACCACGGCGTTCGCCGTGCCGGTTTCGTCCTCGAGCGTAATGAAGCAGAACCCCTTTGCGGTTGCCGGCCGCTGTCGCACGATTACCAGACCGGCGATCTTCGTCCACTGGCCATTGCGTGCGCCAGCGAGATCGGCCGCGCGCAGCACGCCCTCGCGCGCCAGCGGCCCACGCAGATGCGTCATGATGTGCGCACCCACGGTGATGCCGGTGCCTTTGTAGTCGGCGAGAGTACGTTCGAGTGCCGACATGGTCGGCAAGGGGCAAGGTGTAACACCCTGCCTCAACAACGGTTCCACCGGCACTGCTGCCGCCTGCCACAATGCCTCGCGGCGCGTGAGGCCGAAGCCGGCTAAGGCGCCGATGTGCGCCAGGGTCGCCATTTCGTTCTCGCGGAGTTGGCAACGCGCCACGCAGTCGGCTACGGAAGCGAATGGCATCTTCGTCCGCTCCGCTTCGATGCACCTGCCGGCCTCCTCACGCAGCCCGCTGACGTAGCGCAGACCGAGGCGAAGGGCGTGATTCGTGTTTCGTGGCTCGTGACTCGAACTCTCAGCTCCCGACGGTCGGCGGTCGACACGCTCCAGCGTGCAACGCCACGCGGAGCGCGTGACATCGATCGGCAGCACGCGCAGGCCGTGGCGCTGCGCGTCCTTGACCAGGGTTGCAGGGAGATAGAAGCCCAGCGGCCAATTGTTGAGCATGGCGCAGGTGTAGGCCGCCAAATGATGCGCCCGCAGGTAGGCCGAGGCGTACGCCAGCAGGGCGAAGCTGGCGGCGTGCGACTCGGGAAAGCCGTACAGCGCGAACGAAGTGATGCGGCGGACGATGTCGTCCGCCGTCTTGCCGGTGATGCTGCGCGCCGCCATACCGGCGCGCAGCCGCGCTTCGATCGCTTGCATGCGCTGTGCGGAGCGCTTGAACCCCATGGCGCGCCGCAACTCCTCCGCCTCACCGGCGGTGAAACCCGCGACCGTCATCGCCATGCGCAGCAGCTGCTCCTGGAACAGCGGAACACCGAGCGTACGCTTTAAGATCGGCTCCAGATCGGGATGCGCGTACGTCACCGGCTCGCGTCCGTTGCGGCGGTTCAGGTACGGATGTACCATCTGCCCCACGATCGGCCCGGGCCGGATGATCGCTACCTCGACCACCAGGTCGTAGAAGTGATCCGGCTGCATCCGCGGCAGCGTGGCCATCTGTGCTCGGCTCTCGACCTGGAAGACGCCGATGGTGTCGGCCCGGCGCAGCATGTCGTAGACTTTCGGATCGTCTTGCGGCAGATGCGCCAGATCGAGGGCGATGCCCTCATGTTCTTGCACGAGCGGGATGGCGTCCTCCAACACCGCCATCATGCCGAGGCCGAGTAGGTCGACCTTGATGATGCCGAGATCGGCGCAGTCGTCCTTGTCCCACTGCACCACGACGCGCCCGGGCATGCTCGCTGGCTCCAGCGGCACCACGGTATCGAGCCGCCCCGCCGCGATCACCATGCCGCCCGAATGCTGCCCGAGATGGCGCGGCAGTCCTTGGATCTGCTGCACGAGGTTCACCAACAGTTGCACGCGAGGTGCCTCGGGATCGACGCCGCCGGCCTTCAGCTGCAGAGCAAAATCATCGGCGGCATCGCGGAACTCGAAACGCTGCAGCAATTTCGAGAGCCGGTCCACCTGTTCGAGCGAGAAACCGAGCGCCTTGCCGATCTCGCGCGCCGCGCTGCGCGTGCGATAGGTGATGACATTGGCGGTCATGGCGGCGCCGCGTTCGCCGTACCGCTGGTAGACGTACTGGATTACCTTCTCGCGCTGCTCGCCGCTGGGCAGATCGATGTCGATGTCCGGCCACTCGCCGCGCTCCTCCGACAGGAAGCGCTCGAACAGCAGATCCATGCCGACGGCGTCGACGGCGGTGATCCCGAGCGAGTAACACACCGCCGAGTTGGCAGCCGATCCGCGCCCTTGGGCGAGGATGTGGTGCTCCCGGCAGAAGCGTACGATGTCCCAGACGATGAGGAAGTAGCCGGCGAGGTTGAGCTTATCGATGATGGCCAGCTCGTGCCCGAGCTGTTGGCGGATACGCGGCGTGATGGTGCCGTAGCGCTGGCGGGCGCCGGCCTCGGTCAGCGCCCGCAGGTAGCCGATCGGCGTTTCACCCGGCGGCAGCGGATAGTCGGGAAAGTGATAACCAAGATCGGCGAGGGTGAACTCGCACTGCTCGGCGATGCGCTGCGTGTTGGCGATGGCCTCCGGCAGATCACGGAAGAGCGCCGCCATCTCCGCCGGCGCTTTGAGATGGCGTTCGGCGTTCTTGAGCAGCTTGCGTCCGGCGGCGTCGAGCGTGGTCTTCTCGCGGATGCAGGTGAGAACGTCGAGCAATCGCCGCCCGCAGGGCGCAGCGTGGCGCACGTCGTTGGTGGCAACTATCGGAATACGGTAGTGTCGCGCAACCGCCAACAGCGCCTGATTGAGCCGCTCCTCGTCCGCATCGAGGTGGCGTTGGAGGTCGATGTAGAGACGGCCGGGGAAGAGGCGCTGGAGACGAGAAAGGTTGTTGGTTGTTAGGGGGCAGAGCGCGTCGCGCGCCAGGCAGATGAGGCCGTCGGTCAGCCCTTCGAGATCCTCCCATGTCGCGATCGCTTCGCCTTTCGGCGCCCGCAGCTTGGTCTGCGTGATGAGGCGACACAGGTTCTGATAACCGGCGTGATTGGCAACGAGAAGATACAGAGAACAGGGGGTTATGGTGTTAGGGTGATCTGACTCCTTTTTTCTAACAGCGTAACGGCCTAACATCCTAACAATCTGCAGTTCGGCGCTGACGATGGCGCGCAGGCCCGCACGCTTGGCCGCCTGATGAAAACGCGGCGCGCCGTAAACGCCGTCGCGATCCCCGAGCGCCAGCGCCGGATAGCCGAGCGTGGCGGCGCACTCGATCAGGTCCTCGGGCAACGACGCACCGGCGAGGAAGCTGAAAGCGCTACGGCAGCGCAGCTCGATGTAGCGCGGCTTCGGCGCGCGTTTTTCGACTTCAATCATACACTCCATCCACGAACCAGCTCCGCGTGCCGAGATCGCAGTACAGCCGATACACGCAGCCGTCGCTGAGCTGGGCGTCGTAGTAGTCGCGGGCATAGCCGCTCTCACTCCACCACTCGCCTTGGACGCGCCAGGGGCCGGCGGCATGCACGACACGCCCGGCGAGCCTGTCGCCACGGACGAAGTCGGGCCGGTCGCGCTCACAAAATACCTCTACCGCCTGCGGCGGCCGCAGAGCGCGCAGCGCCAGCGGGATGGCGGCAGAGCCGTCGCTTATGGCGTATCGCGAATCGCGTATCGCTAAAGATGGATTTGTTTCTTGCGATAAGCGATCTGCGATCAGCGACTCGCGCTTCATGCCGTACGCATCCGGCCGATGCGTGTCGGCCACCGCGGGCGCGCCGACACGATCGGCGCCGCAGATGGCGGTGAGGCGCGCGAGGGTGACCGCCAGACGCGCCGGAGCCGGACCGTTCGGACGGAACAGATCGAGTTGCGCGGCACGCAGGCGCTCGGCAACGACCGCGATGTGGACGCCTGCAATGGCGGCCGTGGGTGGATGCGTTTCGAGCTGCAAGCGCACCAAGGCGAGCAACGACTTCACTTCGTTGCTGGGCGCGGCGACGGCGATGGTACGTTCGTCGCGACCGCGATTGGCCAAACGCAGCGACAGGCGCAGATCGCCGCAGATGAAGCCGCGTAGCGCCAGGCGCGTGATGAGGCGGTCGAGCAGCCCCCGCAACACGAAGAGCAATGGTTCTAGCGCTTCGATGTCGTACTCGATCTCGACACCCTCTTCGAATTGCAGCGGCAGCGGGCGCGGCACCAGCGGACGCTCGTCTTCACCGCGGGCGCGGCGTACCAGTGATACGCCTTCGGGACCCAAGCGCGCGCCCACGGCCGCCGTCGTCAGTGCCGCAAGATCACCGATGCAGCGGATGCCCCAGCGTTGCAGCGTCGCGGCGAGCTCCGGGCCGGGTCCGAGCAGCCTGATCGGGACGGGGGCGAGGAAATGCCATTCCTCTCCAGGCGGGATCACGGTGATCCCACCACCGTGGCATGCCGCCAGATACGCCGCGACCTTCGAGCCGGCGACGCCGATCCGGGCTTCGAGACCAAGACGCATCACCCGCTGTGCCAGCGCATTAGCTAGTCGTGATTCGGACTCGAACAACGCTCCCAGCCCTTCCAGATCCAGGTACGCGATGCCGTCCCCCGCGTCTTCGACGCGCGGCGTGAACGACTCCGCCGCATCGCACAAGGCCGCCTGTGCCGCGCGCAGCACGCCGGGTGCTACCTGCCGAACCGTGAGATCCACGGCGATGGCCTCGGCTTGTGCCGTGGTGAGGTCGACAGTCACGCCGCGCCGTACGGCTTCCGCCGAGATCGCCTTTAGCCTGGCAAGTGGCCTGAGCTCATCTACGACCGCCAGCGGTGTCCCGATGAGGTCAGGTTCCGCCCGCAGCAAGGCGGCGAGAGGGAAATCGGGAACATACAGACAGGCGAGGCGCATTATCGTGATTCGTGCTCGTAGGTCGTGCTCGTGAGCGTGAACAGAGGCTCCTCTGTAGACGGACACGACTCACAAGCACGAATCACGGTTGATTTCCCCGGCGCGCCGAGCTTGTTGCGTACGACCGTCATCGCGGTTTCGAAACCGTCGAACAGCGCCCATAGCCCACGGCGCCACAGTGGGGTGCGCCGCTGCAAACCGAGGCTGACGGCGGCAAAGCTGCCGGCGACACGCTCTGGTGCGACGACGATGAGCGCCGTGTGTGATTGTTCCGCAGCGTGCAACAGGCGCGGCCACACCTGACCGCGGAGCGGACGCGGCGGTGATACTCCGAGGTCGAGCACGACCACTGCAAAGCCGCCCGCTTGCAGCAATAGTTCGGCGCAACGCATGGCCGCCGTCGCCGAAGGTGGCCGTACCCACAACAGCCGCTGCAGGTCGGTGCCGGCAATCGCGAGCGATGCCGGATGCAGCGCCTCCGCCGGATCGATACAGGCGACGACCTCACCGCGACGTGTGGCGGTGGCGAGGAGTGTGAGCGCGAGCGACGTCTTGCCCGACGAGAGGGGGCCGATCAGCTCACTGATACGGCCGCGCGGCAATCCGCCATTCAGTACCGCATCCAACGGCTGCACGCCGATCGGGAGACGCCGCACCGCTTCGGAAGCCGCACCCACATGCACTCGTCCCGGCAAAGAGAGCTCGGCAAGACGAGCCACGGCGGATGGCTGTGAGGTGGGAACCAGCACCAAGCAATTTTCGCTAAACTTTCGCTTTCAGTCAATAGGCGATTATGCGAGGAAAGCCGGCAGGATGCCGGCGCTCCCGGGATAGAGAGGAGAACATATGCCACTGGTTACGATCGTGACGGTATTGGCGCTGATTCAGTATGTCGTGCAGGGCGTGCGGGTGGGGCAGGCGCGGCAGCGCTACGGCGTTGAGGCGCCGGCGACCACAGGACACGCCATCTTCGAGCGGCATTTCCGCGTGCACCAGAATACGCTCGAACAGCTGCTCATTTTCCTGCCGGGGATGTGGCTGTTCGGTTTGTACGTGAGCTTGTGGATCGCGGCGCTCCTCGGTGTCGTGTTCATCGTCGCCCGTTTCATCTACGAGCGCGGCTATGTCGCCGACCCCAACCAGCGTGCGACCGGCTTCGTGATCACGGCCATCGTCAATGGCGTGCTGCTGATCGGAGCGCTGATCGGTGCCCTCGTACACTTGTAAAGGCGCCCCGGCTTGCGCGTCGCGCAACCCGCGCTCGGTTGGGATACGAGACGATGCGCGTGTCGCTCCTACTTAGAAACGAGAAGCCGACGTGGACTTCGAACACTCAGAACGTGCCCAGCAGTACATGACCCAGGTCGAGCGCTTTACGCGCGAGCGCATCGTTCCCAACGAGCAGACCTATTTCGACCAGCTCGCCCATACGGACGACTGGCGACAATGGCGGGTCCCACCTATCCTCGACGAGCTCAAGGCGGAGGCCAAGGCGCTCGGATTGTGGAATCTCTTCTTGCCGGAGAGCGAATACAGCGCCGGTCTCGACAATCGCGACTACGCGCCGCTGGCCGAGATCATGGGCAGAAGCTTTCTCGCACCTGAGGTCTTCAACTGCAGCGCGCCGGATACGGGCAACGCCGAGGTGCTGGTGCGGTACGGTTCGGAGGAGCAGAAGGAACGTTGGCTCAAGCCGCTGCTCAATGGCGAGATCCGTTCCGGCTTCGCCATGACCGAGCCGGCGGTTGCGTCCAGCGACGCCACCAACATGAAGGCCACCTGCGAGATCGAGGGTGATCAGATCGTCATCAACGGCCAGAAGTGGTGGACCAGCGGCGCCGGCGACCCACGCTGCAAGTTCCTGATCTTCATGGGCGTGACCGATCCCAAAGCCGAGCGCCACCAGCGCCACTCCATGGTGGTCGTGCCCATGGACACCTCCGGCGTGAAGGTCGTGCGCATGCTTCCCGTCTTCGGTCACCTGGAAGAGCCGCACGGGCATGGTGAGGTCGTGTTCAACGACGTGCGGGTGCCGAAGAGTAATTTCATCGCCGGGCCGGGCCGCGGCTTCGAGATCGCGCAAGGGCGGTTGGGGCCGGGCCGCATACATCACTGCATGCGTTGCATCGGTGCGGCGGAGCGGGTGCTGCAGCGGCTGTGCGAGCGCGCCGTCGCGCGTGTGGCATTCGGCAAGCCGTTGGCCAACCTCGGTGGCAACCGCGACATCATCGCCAACTCTCGCATGGCGATCGACCAGGCGCGGCTGCTCACGTTGAAGGCCGCCTGGGCGCTGGACCGTTACGGCACCTTTGGTGCGCTCACCGACATCTCGGCAATCAAGGTGGTTGCGCCGAACGTGCTGCAGACCGTGGTCGACGCCGCCATCCAGATCCACGGCGGGGAGGGCATGGCGGACGCTGAGCTCACCCGCTTCGCCGCTATGGCGCGAGCGCTGCGCATCGCCGACGGCCCGGACGAGGTGCATCGCGGCATGGTGGCTCGCCTGGAGCTGAAGAAGTACGTGTGAGGCGGACCTGCTCAGCGCAGGAGACGCGGATCGAGAAGGAACGACATCGGCCGGCCGACGCGCAGTCGTGCGAACGCGGGATGTTCGGGGTTCAGAACGTAGTTGATCTCCTCGGGCACAATCGCGCTGGGCACAGCCAGGGCTAACGAGCGGCCGGCGGCCAGCCATTCGTCTCCGATCCGTCGAGTAGCGGAAGACCCTTGCAACGTGCGCCACTGCCGCGGCAGCCGCTCCGCCGGGAGGCGCTCGATGAGCTTCCCGTCCAAGTCGAACGCGAAGGCGACCAGGCGCGGAAGGGGCTGCGCCACGTCGAGGTGAACGAGCATCTCCAGGGTCGCCAGCGACTTACTGTCACTCACGTAGACGGCCCGCCGCCCCGGCGAGTTCCAACGGCCGCCGAACCGCCTCGCTGCCTGACCGTCGAAGGCCGTGGCGGCGTGGCGCCGCTTCACGACGCGCCAGACCGTTGGCATCAGGTGTAGACGCCGTGCTCCAAACGGCCAATGAGCATCTCGACCTCATGCGCACCGGCCTCGGTGTCGGCGAAATCGAGCGGCGTCTGCCCCTCCAGGGCCCGCGCCGGCCGGGTCAGCCAGGTGCGTGCTGCCGCTTCGTTGCCGTCGTAGAGCTCAACGGCCAAGCGGTAGAGCCGTGCAAAGCGCAGGATGCGATCGCCGTGCGCAGGGTCAAGCGCGGCGTTCTGCCGGCGGCGGCGGGACAAGGTGGCTAGCGAGATCCCGACTTTCCCGGCCAGATCCGCCACCGTGAGCCCCAGCAGGGCGCGCAGCGTGTCGAACTCTTTGACGGGCAGCCCGGCCTTGATGCGCGCCACGGCATGCCGGGCACCGAGCGATTGCGCGTAGACCTGACTGGCGACGAACGTCGCCCTCTGTGCCGCTGGTCCTTTCATATGATCAGTATGCATGTTGCAATTGAAACAGTCAAGTGGAGAGGAGTGCACACGATTCGGCGACGTCACACCAGCTGCATCGGCAGCGGTCGCAGCTCACGCCGTAGCGGATCAAGCATCAGGCCCAGTTCCTCCAGCGTGACCGCGCCCAACAGGCTGGCGTCGCCCGGCACGCCGAAGATGACCTTCGACGCGCCGCGCCGGCCGTCGATTTCGAAGATGGCGAAGCCGATAGAGCGCGTGGCGTGACTGCCGTCGGCCAGCGTAAACGTCTCTCGCGTCTCGGGGCGGATACCCAGCCGCCGCAGCACGGTCGCCGGCACGAGGGCATAGATCGCCCCCGAATCGACGAAGAACTCCTGCTCGATGACCCGTTTTCGAGCCGCGGGGTTACTGACCTTCGCCCGGATCGTCGTGATGGCCATGGAATCCTGCTACTCGTTGCACAGCCGCACCGCAAGGCTTGGCTGTGGCGCTCCGCCACAGGTTGGTCGTGACCCGTCTACGGCTCTACCATCAGAGGACGCTACCTGGGCGGCGCCCTTCTGCTGACAATTCAAGAGTCACGCGCCGCTCGGGTCAGGCGGCACGAGCTGCTCTAGCTGGCTTACGAGCGCGGGTAGTTCGGCTGACACCACGTCCCATACGAGATCGTAGTCTACTTCGAGGTAGTCGTGCACGACCTTATGCCGCATGCCGACGATCTTTCGCCACGGGATCTCGAGGTGGGCCTGCTGGAACGGTAGTGAAACGCGGCGCGCCGCTTCGCCGAGCGTCTGAACAATATGGGTCAGGGCCAGGCGAAGGTCCTCGTCGGCGTCGTAGTCCGCGCGACTCCGGCCCTGGATTTTTCCGATCGCCTTGCGGGCCATGTCGAGCATGTGGCCGACATAGACCAGATCATCCTTCTGCATACTGAGTCTCTGCGCTTGCGAGCACGCGATCGCGGAGCCGCCGGTTGAGGTACTTCTCGCGCACGAGATCGACGCGATGTCCGCCGAGGATGCGCGAGAGTTCTTCCTCGATATCGAAGATCCGGAAACCGATGACCTGGCCGGGCTCGAAATCGACCAGGACGTCAACGTCGCTGTCTGGCCGGAAATCGTCCGTCAGGACGGAGCCAAACAGGGCGAGTTTGCGAACGTGATGGCGCCGGCAGAACTCAGCGATTCGGTGGCGATCGATCGCGATTTTGGCCGCCATGGGAGTACGCATACCACATTCCGCGCGCAAGCCGGAACCTGAAGAATTCTTCGCCACCGCCGGTACCAGTCGACAGCAGGCCGCTCGCCGGATTCGGCAGCGTCGCCAGCTTCAGAACGCAGGTATCAAGGACGATCTTCAAGGTACGGCTTGGCGGACCGCAACGCGTGCTCGCGCCGCCTACGCTCGACGAACTCAATCGCCTGTTGATCAGTCATGCTCTTGCCGCGGTTGCGGCGCCACGCCTGCGCCAGCCCGCGTGAGAGGGAAAGCCGGACGACCTTCCCATCCACAACGGCTTTGACGATCATGCTGGCAGGCTACCCGCTCCCACCGAGGCACGCAAGCGCGGCGTGACAGCGGGGACTCCGGTTCACCGCGCAGGCCGAAATGGGATACGGCGAGTATTTGGAGTCCGAGGCTACGACCTCCGCGCAAGCGAGCAGCTCCGCGACACGCGGGTCACCAGTTCCTTGCCGCCGCCTCGGCGTCTTCCAGCTCTTCCTTGCGGCGCCAGTAGCCGCAGGCCTCGATGAGGGCGCGGGCTTTGGCCAGCTCGGACTTGTCGCGCAAGAGGCGGGCGTGGTGGATGTGGATGTCGGCCATGTGGAGCTTCATCGTGCCGCGCTCGGCAATCTGCCAGGCTTCGAACGAGAAGTTGTTACTGAAGGCCAAGTTCGCCGAGTTGCCGTGGGGTTGTAGCCCTCTCCTGCCGCCCCGAGCCGTTGATCGCGGTGCGGCGGCCTTCGATCTGATTGCCGAGGGACTCTTGCGTTGAGGTCTACGTTGAGACATCACCACAGGCGTGACAACGATCGAGCCAACTCCCGCGCCTGCCGATTGTGCACCGACGGCGACGCGGCGCGACCTGCAGCTCGGCCGCCGCCTCTTCCATCTCGTGAACGGAGTGGCGACCGCCACAGCCTATGCCCTGTTTTTTAGCCACGAGCAGGTGGTCCAAATCTTCGCGGTCATCGCCTGCCTCGTCTACATTGTCGACCGTGTCCGCATCGCTTACCCGGAGACCGTCGCGCGCCGCGCGCCATGGGTGAACCGCAGCTTCGTGCGCGCCGAGGAGCAGGTGCGCGAGGCCGGCATGACCCCGTTCGCAATCGCCGTGCTCCTGACGATCCTGGCAGTCCCGAAGCTTGCGGCGCTGGTCGCCATCTACACGCTCGCGATCGCCGACCCGCTCGCCGCTGTCGTCGGCATCCGCTTCGGCCGCCGGCGCATCGCAGACGACCGGAGCCTCGAGGGCTCGCTGGCTTTCTTCGGGGCGGCCGTGGCGATCGCGGCGCTCGTGCTGCGGTGGGGCACCGGCGCCCCGGGCCTCACGATTACCGGCGCATCGGCAATCATCGGGATCGCGGCGGCGGGGTGCGAGCTCCTGCCCCTACGCATCGACGACAATCTTACGATTCCTATCTTCGTGGGCTTCGCCACCTGGGCGATCACCGCGCTCTTCGGCGTGCCGCTGACCTGAGGGGCGGCGGCGCGCCGTCACCGAGCCAGCGCGATCCCGGTCCTCCGGAGACGCCTGCCACCGTGTTGTACCAGCCACGCTCTCCCCGGAATGCCGATCGCTTTCTATTTCCGCGGGAGCTAATAATGATGGTGACAGCGACAAGGACGATACGATGCCTGCACCCCAAGGAGTGATGGATCTCGGCATCTTGCGTGAAGAGCAGGGCGTGCGGGCGCTCGTAGAGGAGGTTCGCGCGCTGCTCCGCGCCATCGGCAGGGAAGTACAGCTCATGGAAGTGTGCGGCACGCACACCATGACGGCGTACCGCAGCGGGCTCGGACTGCTCCTGCGCAAGATGGGAATGCGGCTCATCTCCGGCCCGGGCTGCCCCGTCTGCGTCACTCCGGACGGCATCATTGCCGCCGCGGCCCGGCTCGTCCAGGAGCGGCCCGGCGTGATTCTCGCCTCTTTCGGCGACATGCTTCGGGTGCCGGCGAGTGACTGCGCCATCATGAAGCTCGTACCGGCCGACGGCTCCTCGGTGCGGGTGATCTACTCGCCGGAGGAAGTGGTCGAGCTGGCGAAGGCGAATCCGCAGAAGGAGGTCGTGTTTCTCGCCGCCGGGTTCGAGACGACCGTGCCCGGCATCGGGTGGGTGGTGAAAACCTGCGTCCAAGAGAAGATACCGAACGTGAGCCTGCTGCCGGCCATGAAGCTCGTACCTCCGCCCCTCAAGGCGATACTCGATGCCGGCGAGCTGCATCTGGATGGATTCATCTATCCAGGCCACGTGAGCGTCATCATCGGCTCGGAAGCCTATCGCTTCGTCGCGGAACAGTACCGCGTGCCTGGTGCTGTGGCCGGCTTCGAGCCGGCGGACCTCTTGTTCGGCATCCTCAGTGTCTTGCGGCAGATCCGCGATGGCCGGGCCGAAGTCGAGATCGCTTACCGCAGGGCCGTCAAGCCGGAGGGCAACCCCCTCGCGAAGCGGTTGATCGCGGAGGTATTCACAATCGGTGACGCGGAGTGGAGGGGTTTCGGCACCATCCCGCTGAGTGGCCTCTTTCCCCCCGGGGAACTCTGCGCTCTCTCGCGCTTCGGCATCAAGGCGGAGTCAGGCTGGGAGAGTGCGGGATGCCGATGTGGAGAAGTGGTCCGCGGGATTGCGGAGCCCGAGGACTGCCCGCTGTTCGGAACCGGCTGCACCCCCGAACGCCCGCTTGGACCATGCATGGTGTCGTACGAGGGGAGCTGCCTCATCCATTTCAAGTACGGCCGGGAGGTGCCGCTGTGAAACGCGTGGACCTGAGCGTCGGCTCCGGCGGCAAGGCCATGCGCGACTTCATTGAGGGCGTCGTGCTCAAGCATCTCGGCAATCACGCGCTCGACGGCCTGCAGGACAGCGCCATCCTGAGCACGCCGGGCAAGATCGCGTTCACCACCGACAGCTTTGTGATCCACCCGCTCTTCTTTCCCGGCGGCGACATTGGTAAGCTCTGCATCGCCGGCACGGTGAACGACCTCGTCGTCTGCGGAGCCCGGCCCCGATACATATCGCTCGCCTTCATCTTGGAGGAAGGCTTCGCGATGGACGACCTCGATCGGGTGCTCGAGTCCATCAAAGACACCGCGGGCGCGGCAGGCGTGAAGGTAGTCACCGGCGACACCAAGGTCGTGCGCAAAGGCGAAGCTGACGGTCTGTACATCAACACCGCGGGAATCGGCGAAGTAGTGCGGCGGGAAGAGGGCCGGGTAATCCGCGAGGGTGACGCGGTGATTGTCACGGGGTCGCCCGGGGACCATGGCGTGGCCGTGATGGTGGCGCGAAACGAATTCTCCTTCGAAGGCAACGTGCACAGCGACTGCGCCCCATTGCTGAACCTACTTCCCCTGTGGGAAATGGAAGGAACCAAGTGGATGCGGGACATCACCCGCGGTGGCCTCGCCACCGTCGTCTGCGAATTTGCCGAGGAGATGGGGGTGACCGCGGTCCTGGAAGAGGGGCAGGTCCCGTTCTCACCGCCGGTGCGTGCTGTGGCCGAAATTCTTGGGATCGAGCCTCTCTACCTCCCAAGCGAAGGCAAGGCGG
The DNA here is from genome assembly GCA_050015455.1 of Binatia bacterium. GTDB lineage: Bacteria > Desulfobacterota > Binatia > HRBIN30 > HRBIN30 > JAGDMS01. The sequence continues at coordinate 40,193 of JBEKBJ010000004.1, read as the reverse complement.
TCATTGTGGCGAGTGCCGATGGTGCCGACAAGGTTCTCGACTATCTCCGCGGAGCCGGCGGCTGCCCCGAGGCATCCGTTATTGGCGCCGTGCAGCGCAAGCGAGCCGCGGTTCCCGTCATCCTCAAGACCGTCTCCGGAGGTCATCGCATTCTGGAGTCGCTCACCGGCGAGCTGCTGCCGCGGATTTGCTGAGGCACTTCCTGTTTGGGACTGGTTCAGAGACGGCCTCGTCGCCTGTTTCCGCTGCCGGGACTTCGCCGCAGCGTCCTTAAACGCGGCGTGGCGTTGCTACGGAACACCACCTACCGAAGCCAGCGACTGAGCGGCGACCCACAACGCTAGGTCACCGTAATCTTGAAATGCTGTATCTAGGCTCGCACCAGCTGCGGGACGTGGTCGAAGTGCCGGTCACGGGCGTGCAAGACGAGATTGTGCTCCAACACGAGCGCGCAAATCCAGATGTCGTTGGTGGGGATCGGAATGCCCTGAAGCCGCAGCTGGCGAAAGACCGCCGCGTAATGGTGGGTGGTCTGCTCATCGGCGAAGAGCACATGCACGCCGTCTTTCATGAGGAATCGCCGCAGGACACGCTCGTTTTCCGTGGCCCGGCGGCCAAGTGCGAATCCCGCCTGCAGCTCGGCCACCACAACGAATGGCAGGTACACTTCCTCTGCCGTCGCCACGAGTCGTGCCGTCGCCTCCACCCCTTTGCAGAGGTCCACATAGCGGTTCGTATCGAGCGCGATTCTCATTTCCAGAGGTTTTCGTCCACCTCGTCCTGGGCAGCCAGCGCCGCCTCGATCGCCGCATCTTTCTTCCAGGTGCCGACGATGTCGCTAAGGTCGCGCCGCTCGAGGTGCGCCTCCAGCCCGACCCCCTCCGCAAGCGCCTCAATGGCGACCTCGTTGAGGCTCTTGCCTTTCACCCGCGCCCGTTGCCGCAGCGCCTTGTCCACTGTTACCGGAATTCCTCTGACCGTGTACTGCATGCATTATGTGTAGGCAGTGCCTGCACGAAATGCAAGCGTGGGGACCCTACCCTCGTTTGCGCATCGGGCATCTCCACGTAACAGCGGGTGAGCCGAACGTTTCCCTTCGGCCTGGTTCAACTCCTCTCGACGCCAAGGGTGAGGTGCCGCGCGAGCGGTTCGTGAAACTGAAAAGCGCGACCACATTGGTTCACTTTTCACGAAGCGCTGCACATATACCGCGAAAGGCGGCGATCGTTTCCATGTCCCTGTCGAAGTCGGGGTCAACGCTCGTCTTTACAATCACAACATTCTCCCTCGGGTTGACATAGACGTACTGCCCCCAGAGACCGATCGCGGTGAACTCGCCGTCTTGTCCCGCGGGCACCCACCACTGGTATTGATAGCCGATATCCCAGCCTGGCGGAGCCCACCAAGGAGTGTCGGCCCCGGTCAACCGCAGGGATGGCTTGTCAGGAACGACAGACTCCCTGACCCACGACTTGGAGACGATTTGGCGGCCGTTCCAGTCTCCGTCGCGAAGGTAGAGCCGCCCGAACTTCGCGTAGTCCCGGAGCGTGGCATTCAGACAGCAAAATGCGTATTCCATGCCCGCCTCGCCGCTTCGATCGGTGATCCAGTACGCGTCACTTTCCATTCCCAGCGGACGCCACAGTTTCTCTTCGAGGTAAGTCGCCAACTGTTTTCCGGTCGCTCGCGCCAGCAGCATTCCGAGCGCTTGCGTATCGACGCTCACATACTCGAACTTCTCACCCGGCCTGTTCCGCGAAGAGACGCCAGCCGGGTAGTCGTTGATTCGCGTGCCGAACAGGAAGCTGCCTAGGTACATGCGGCTGATGTCCGAAAACGCGTTGTCGTAGACTTCTCTGAAGTCAACGCCGGACGACATCTGAAGAACGTCCTTGATCGTGGCGCCGTCATAGCCCGAACCCCTCAGCTCCTGGACGTAATCAGTGATCGGACGATCAACGCCCGCGATAGTACCCTCGTCGATCGCCACGCCGATCAGCGCAGACACGAACGATTTGGCGACCGACCAAGAAGTGAACAGCGAAGCGTCGTCGGCGCCCCGAAAGTAGCGTTCGAGCACGATGCGGTCATCCTTGATGACCAGCAGGCTCATGGTTGTTGTCCGTTCCAAGAATTCTTCGAGGCGCAGCTGTTTGCCCTGGAAGGTGTAGGTGATGTCCACCCCTTGAAGGTCTCGCGCGAAGCGGAACGTTGCCGACTCATCGTGGTGAATGACGCGGCTGGGGAACACCTCATACATGCGATGGAAGTTCCTGATCTGCGTTTGCTGATCGAGGAGCGTCATCAAGCGCTCCTTGACGTTGTTGCGCCACGCCCAGAACCCAGTGAGCAGCGCAGCAAAGCCCGCGGCGACCGCACATCCAACGACGACTCTTCTCATCGCCTGATTGTCTATCAGCGCCGTCGGTCGATGGTAAAGAGGAGGGGTGCTCCCTGCCGCTGGTGGCCGGTCTGATCGCCGAGCAGAAGGTCCGCGAGGCGAATGGCGGTCGCGCTGACGGGGTGTTGTTTAGACCAGGTGCTCCGGCGAGGAGTGCAGCGTCCGGTCGATGATCTCCTGCTTCATCTCCGGTGACAGGTCGTCGAAGTACGCCGAGTAGCCGGAGACACGCACGAGCAAGCCTGGATACCGGCCCGGATGATCGCGCGCCTCGATGAGGACTTGCGGATCGAGGACATTGACCTGCATCTGCATGCAGCCGGCCGCGAAGCCGCCGTCGATCAGATGCTGCAGGCGCGCTGCACCGTCGGCGCCGGCTACGACCCACGGGTCGAGCTTGAGGTTGAGGTTCACGCCGTTGCCCGCCAGATGCAGCGGTAGCCCGGCGACTGAACGCAAGGTCGCCGTCGGGCCAGCCCGGTCTAGTCCGTTGGTGGGCGATAAGCCGGAAGAGAAAGTTGTGCCTGCGAGGCGGCCGCTGGGGAGCGCGCCGACCACTTCACCAAACGCCTGATGCGCGGTGACGGAATAGAAGGCGGCCGCGTAGTCGCCGCCGCGCGTGTTCCGCCGCCCCACAACGCAGCGACTGAACAGTTCCATCACCCGAGCCACGTAGCCGTCGGCGAACGGATCGTCGTTGCCGTACTTCGGCGCTTTGCGGAGCCGCGCCCGCAGGGTGTCATGGTGGCGGAACCCATCACGGCACGCGTCCACGACTTGGGCCATGGATGCTTGCCCGGAACGGAAGACAACCGATTCCACCGCCGCCAAACTGTCGCCGACCTCGACCACACCGACGCCCTGCACGCCGCTGCCGTTGTACAGCGCACCACCTTTTGTGACATCGCGTGCCTTCGCCAAGCAGCCGTCGATCAGCATGGAAGTGAGCGGTGTCGGATGCCAGTCGGCATTGGCCCGCTCGATTGCCTGCAGGTCCAACAGAAGGTGCTGCAGGGCGAACTCCAGCTGTACACGGAACAGCTCGATGAGATCCTCCGTCGAGCGGCAGTCTTCAGCCGGCGGCGTCGGCGCCCCGATCCGGCGGCGCTGGCCGAAGCGCCGCCCGCAGTTCAACGCCAGCTCCAGACACAGCGGCACGTTGAACAGCGCGGCGTCGGTCGAAAAAAAGCTCCTGCCCGCCGCGACCGGCTCGACGCAGCCGACGGTGGCGTAGTCGCGCGCGTCGGCCTCGGAGATGCCACGGCTGCGCAGCACGGGCACGATGACCTCGTCGTTGTACAACGCCGGTGACACCGCCCCGGCCGCCAGCGCGGCGGCAACGCGGGCGCGATACTCGGGCGGGCTGCTGCGGTGCAAGCGGGCATGGTAGTTAGGCTGGCGCGTGCGCAGCCGGTCCATCAATTCGAGAAACAGGTAGGTCAGCTCGTTGGTGGCGTCCCGGCCTTCCCGATCGGTGCCGCCGACCACGACTACCTGACCGTTGAACATGCCGCCGAGAAACCGGGTGACGCGCCCGGAGAACACGGGAACGATCTCGCACAGCTTCACGGCGTAACAACCGAGCAGCTCGAAAGCGTCGTTGTGGTCGAGTCGGCCCTCGGCCAGATCGCGCTGGTAATACGGCCACAAGACCTGATCGAGGCGTCCGGGCGACACCGAGTTGTCGAGCGACTCCAGGTTCAGCGCGATCTGCGCGAACACCAGCGCCTGCAGCGCTTCGTGGAAGTGGCGGGCCGGCAGACGCGGCACCTGCGCGCACGCTGCGGCGATGCGCTCTAGCTCGACCCGGCGCTGCGTGTCACGCTCCTGGCGCGCCTGCTGCTCCGCCGCGCGCCGATAGCCGCCGGCAAAGTCGTCGAGCCCGTCGCAAATCACCTGAACCGCGCGTAAGAAATCGGCGGCGGGCGAATCCGGTGGGTGCGTTGCGAGCCGCTCCTGCGCTTGCTGCCGAAAGCCCTGGGTCCCGAGGGCCAAGAGCGCTTCGTAGTTCGGAACGAAATGCGAGATGCCTCCAGCCTCGTTGATGAGAGAGAAAGGTGAGTGCAGTTCTTGGCGAATCAGACGCAGCGCCTCCGACACCGGCCGCACGCGCGCCAGCATGAAGCGGGTCAGCCAAAACGGCAGTACCTCGAAGAGGAATTGACGCCGTTCGGTTGGAGAAATCGAAAACCGGTTCACCCGGCGGCGCTCGAAGCGGAAAAGGTCTTCGAGCATGGCTATCCCGTGCAGTTCCGGGAAGATCTCGCCCCCGACGCGGTGCGGCGTGAAACAGCCGACCAGCAGCTCGCCTGGGTAGATGCGCACCTGTTTGTGGCGCAGCACGTGTGCGAGCGCCTCGGCTTTCTGCAACACCATGCGCTTGGCTCGATTGGCGCGACGTTGAAAGTAGCGGGTGACGAGGAACGCTCGTTCCGCGGAGACTGCGGGACGCGTGGCGAGGACCGTTTCGTGCAACGCCTGCACACGGGCGCTCAATTCTAGCGCCAGCGGCACGCATGATTCGTGCGTCCGGCTCACTGCTAGTTGCGTCATGTGGTGACCTCCAGTGCCTCACGCCGCAGGACCTCGGTGGCTCGCGACAAGCTCTCGGCAGCGAGCTTGCCGTCTGCCAGGCCGAGCGGCGGCAGTGGGTTTCCGATACGCGCCAGCTTCGCCTCGCCCATGGCGTGGTAGCGTAGCAGATGAATGCCCGGCCTGCCCAGCTCACGCAGAAACGCTGCGACCTGCTGCAGGTTGATCTCTGTATCGGTGATGCCGGGGACCACGGGCATACGGAACATCACCGGAGCGCCGGCAGCCGCGAGCCGCCGCGCGTTTTCCAGAATCATGCCGTTATCGACTCCAGTCGCGTCGCGATGCAGCTCGGCATCCATCAGTTTCAGATCGAACTGGATGAAGGCGAAAGAGGGAAGGTGCGCCGCGAACATGTCCCAGCGGAAGAAACCACACGTCTGCAGTCCGACGCTTACGCCACGGTTGCGGCAGCGTCGCGCGAACGCTCCGATGAACTCCAGCTGCAGCGTCGGCTCCCCGCCCGACAGCGTCACCCCGCCGCCCGACGTGCGGTAGAACGCGAGGTCGCGCAACACCTCTTCCAATAGCGCGTCGGCCGATACCTTCCGGCCCACTACCCGCAACGCCTCGTAGGCGCAGGCTTCGGCGCAGCGGCCGCAGGCATCGCAGCGCTGGCGGATGATGCGGTCGCCGTTCCATTGCAGCGCTTCCTGCGGACAGGCCGGCCTGCAATCGCGGCTGTTGCGGCAACGATCCGCGTAAAAGGCAATCTCGGGCTGTGGGCGCAACGCCTCCGGGTTTTGGCACCAGCGACAGCGTAGCGGGCAGCCCTTGAAAAACACGGTCGTTCGTATCCCGGGTCCGTCGTGGATCGAGAACCGTTGGACATCGAAGACAATAGCTTCAGCTTCCGGCACGGTCAGCACCGCCTCACTGACCTCTAGCACGTTTGCGCTTCACTGTCTGGATCTGCTTTCCCCCCGTTGAGAATGTCCGGGCGCGCCGTATAGTTGAGTGTGTGAAGCGCATCTCCCCACCTGAGCCTGCGTACTGCGCCGGACGTGCGGTTGGCCCCGAGCGCCGACGCTGCGGGACGGCACGGAGTTTTCCCAACGAGGCTGGCATGGCAACCATGACGCACGCGGAGACAGCGGTCCGCAACCACCGTCGGGCGCGATCGCGCGGCGCGTCCCCCGAACCGACGCTGCCACGCATCGTCCTCCCACGGGACGTTGACGAGGTCGAAGTTCGCGACGGTGCGCGGGTGCTCAGGTTGACGAACCTGCGCAAGCCGTTCTGGCCGGATCTCGGGCTCACCAAGGGTGATCTCCTACAGTACTACGCCGACATCGCGCCGGTGCTGCTGCCGCACGTCCGCGACCGGGCGATGGTCATGAAGCGCTACCCGAACGGTGCCGCGGGTGCCTTCTTCTTCATGAAACGCGCGCCGTCGCCGCGTCCGGAGTGGATTGAGATCTGCTCCATCGAGCATGGATCGAAAAAGGTCATCGACTTCGCCATCGTCCAGGACCTGTTGTCGCTGCTCTGGGTGGTTAACCTCGGCTGCATCGATCTGAATCAGTGGTACGCTCGCTGTGACGATGTCGACCGCCCCGATCACTTGCACTTCGACTTGGACCGCGTCCCCGGCACCGCCTTCGAGCAGGTGCTCGAGACCGCGCTGGTGGTGCGCGACGCGCTGGCGGGGCTGGGCATGCCGAGCTACGCCAAGACGAGCGGGGCGAGAGGCGTACACGTGTATGTGCTTATCCTGCGCGGCCCGACACAGAAGGAGGTTTGGGGCTTCGCCAAGTTATTTTCCCAGAGCCTGGCGTGTCTGCGGCCGAAGTTGATCACGGTGGAGTATCGCGTCTCCAAGCGTCCGGCGAAGCGCGTCCTGGTGGATTACAACCAAAACGCCTGGGGCCGCACACTGGCGTCGGTGTACTCGGTGCGGCCGCGGCCGCAGGCGGCCGTGTCCACGCCGGTTACGTGGAAGGAGATCGAGCGCGGCGTCCGCATCGAAGACTTCCGCATCGACAACGTACCGGCTCGGGTGGAAAGGGTTGGCGACCTCTGGGCACCGTTGCTCGCCAGCGATGGCCGGGTCAACCTGGGGCGCTTCCTGTAGCTGTGGCGGTTGGCTCGCCCGATCATTTCGAACCCGATCCAGGGGGAGGTGCCGACAAGTACCCTAACGATGCACCCGGTTGATCCGTGCATCTTCTTGGCGCAATATGTGCGTTGGTTCGCGCGTGCTGGCCGCCATGCAACCGTTCAAGGGGATGGATTTCGGCCGCAAGGCCCATGCTGCAGTGCATCGATGGCGGCGTTGGCTGATTGCTGCGGCGATCGTCGCGCTGGTCCGCGCGCTGTTGCCGCTGGTGCTGCAACGCGTGATCGCGTCGCAAGCATCAAAGGCGCTCCACGCGCGGGTGGAAGTAGGTGACGTCGATCTTGCTCTCCTTCGGGGAGGCGTGGCGCTGAAGGAGGTCGCCGTCTTCCCCGCCAACGCCGCCCCCGATTCGCGACCGCTGATCGCCTGGAAGCGGTTCTCGGTCGAGCTGCGATGGTTGCCGTTGTTTCGCAAGACGATCCAGTTGCGAGAGGTGGTGCTCGATTCACCTTACGTGTCGCTCGAACGGCTCAAAAACGGCGATCTCAACTTGTTGGCACTCGTGCCCAAAGCCAGTGGAGAGCCGACCCCGGCGCCGACGCCCGCAGGAGTTCCGCCGAAACCGGGCTGGGGGTTCGGAGTGGACCGCGTCGTGCTGCGCACCGGGAACTTGCGGTTTCAAGATTTCATGCCGGTGGACAGCGAGCCGATCGAGATCAGGTTGCCGGCCATCGAAGTAAAGAACATCGCCGTGCGCCCCGGCCTGTACGGCCAGCCGGCGCATGCGTCGATCGAGATGAAGATCGACGAAGGCGTGCTGAAGATCGATTCCACTGCCACCATGCGTGAGGACGGCATCGCAGCCGAAACTCTGGTCGTTGCGCAGCAGCTGCCGCTGCGACGCTCGCGTGTGTACATCCCGAAGGTCGGCTGGAGTGATCTGCGTGGTACGGTCTCCATCGACCTCACGCACCGCATAGACACGAACGGTTCGCGCCACGACCTGCGCGGCACGGTGGGCTTGCAAGACGTGACGGTCCATGTACCCGGCTTCGAAGAGACCGCTCTAGCGTGGCGTAGCCTGAGTGTACAGGTGGATCCGGTCGATCTTGTGGCACAGCGCGTCACGGTCGGGAGGGTCGCCTTGGATGGTTTGTCGCTTCCCGTGCGCACCGGAGGCAAGGAGCCGTTCCCGGTTCTGCGTGCAGTGCTGGGCACGCCCGGCGGGGCGCCGCCATCGGCTCAGCCAGCGCCGCCGGTGGAGCCCAGCCCAGTCCCGAGCCCCGCCGCTGCAGCACAGGCGCCCGCGAAGCCGTGGCATTGGTTGCTCGCCGCCGCCCAATTGACCGATGCGAAGCTTCTGGTGCTGCACAACACCGGGCGGCTGGACGTGGGGGCTGCTGCCGAGGTGCACGACCTCTCCGGCGAAGGTGAGCAGGCGGGCACGGTCAAACTTGCCCTCGGCATTGGCGACGGCTCGCTCAACGTCGATGGCAAGGTGCGCCTGGTTCCGACGGGCTTCGCGGGTCATGTCGTCATCGACAAATTGAACCTGCCCGACGTGGTGACCGCATCAAGCGCGGTTGCGCCCGAGATCCTGCCCGCGGCACATCTTGCGCTCGATTTGCACCTCGACGCCGGGTCTCTGGCACCCACGCCGGGTGATCTCAACGCGGCTGGGACGATCGCGATGTCCGACGTGCAGGTTGCGCCTCCCGAGCCCAAAGGAGTCGGTCTCGGTGTGCGCGCACTCTCCATCACGCTTGATCAGCTCCAGGTGGCCGGCGTGCTCGCCACACAGGCAGCGACGAATCAGGGCGACGTCCACTTGCGCGGTAAGGTCCATGTCGCCGATCCGAGCGTCTCGGTCGCAGGTACGAAGGCGCCTGCCGCCAGCGTGAAGACGATCGACCTCACGTTGGACGAAATCAGCGCGCCTGCGCTGTTGGCCAAGCATGGCAGCGACGGTGCGGGCGTCGCGGACTCCGACATCCGCGTGCGCGGCAAGCTGAACCTCGTCGAGCCCCGCGTGGCGGCGGCGAATGCGAAGGAGTTCGCAGTGGCGGCAAAGTCCGTCGACGTCGGATTCGATGAGGTGCTGGTCCCCAATGCGCAACATCCGAAGCCCGGACCCATGCGTGTCCGCCTGGGCGACGTCAGCATCGCATCACCGAACGTCCAAGTGACGCGGACCAAGGAGGGCATCGTGCTCCCACAGCTCACCGGTGCGCCAGCGAGCTCGCCGCAGTCGCAACCGGCCGCCGCAAAAGAATCGAGCCCGGCTACCACTGCCACACCGGCGGCGACGCCCAGTTTCGACATTTCACTGGCAGCCTTTCGACTGACAAAGGGGCGCATCGCGTTTAGCGATCGCGCGGTGAAACCGTATTATTCCGGGCTCATTTCACGGCTCGATATCGATGTGAAGGGGGCGCACTTTCCGCCCATGACGGCGAGTCGAGTTCGCCTGAACGCAACAGTCGCGCCGCAAGGCACGATCACAGCGGCCGGTAGCATGAATCCTTCGGGCGGCACCATCGAGTTGAAGGTCGACGATCTCGTTTTGACGCCGTTCAATCCGTACGCGAACGCGTACTCGTCGTACGGCATCGGTGAGGGAAGCTTGACGGTGACCACGAAGGCAGCTTTCTCGTCCGGCGGCTACAAGGCGGACAGCTCGATCGTGCTGCACAATCTCGATGTCGCGGGCTTACAAGGGGACTCCCTGTTTCAGCAGAACTTCGGCATCCCGCTCACGGTGGCGCTGGCGCTGCTCAAGGACATATCCGGCAACATCAAGCTCGACGTTCCCGTCACCGCCGACCAGGAGGGCATCAAGGTCGGCATCGGAACCATCGTTGCTGGAGCGTTGCGCAGCGCACTGATGGGCGTGCTGGCGTCACCGCTGAAGTTGATTGGCCTGGTGTTGGGCGGCGGCAAAGCGTCCTCGGCGGTGCCGCCGGAGATCGCCTTTCGCGCAGGTCGCGCGGACCCCACTGAAGAGAGCGACGGGCAAATCAAACAGCTCGCGGCCTTCGTGGCAAGCCGACCGGCGATTGCTGTGACATTGGACGTGGCGCCGAGCACGCGCGACGTGCGCTGGCTGCGCGAGCAAGCGCTCGCGCAAGAGCTGGGCAAGCCGCAGGGAGTGTTGGGGGCAGTGAAGAATATCGGCCAAGGCGGCAAACGCGAGCGCATCGCCAAGGCGCTCGCTGAGCGCGCCAAGGATGAGCCGGGCAAGCTTGACGAAGCGGACAGCAAGACCCTGGAGGAGTGGCTCGACCAGCGCCCGTCGCCGGCCGCCGAACAGATCCGTGGGCTCGTCGAGGCGCGCCTGGCGAAGCTGGAGCACGTCCTGCGCGACGACTACGGCGTTGATGCGTCGCGCGTCACTCGTGGTGAAGTCAGCGCCGGCGCCACAGACGCCGCACCGGTCGTGCGCCTGGAAATCGGCCCCACAAAGAAGGCAGAGCAGGGTCCGTGAGCGGGCCGTCAAATTCTCTTATCGAGCTTCTTAGTTATGAAGTTTCCGATGTCCTGAAGATAGCGGCCGTTTAGGGTCTTACTGAAAGAGGCACTTGCCATGGCCCAGAAGTGTTCGATCAGCCTCTTCGGATCGGCGATAGGAGAACGCATTCCCAACCTGCCTCCGAGTTTGAAGGTCATGTCCGCAGCCGTGGTGAAGCACTTGTCGATACGGATGACCTTTGCAGCATTCGTGATCTCCGCCTGGGCGCAGCTTCCAAGCAGGAAGACGTCTTCTCCCTTAGCATCAATCTTTTCGTCCACCTTGCCGATAACGAGCACCACCGGCTTGGCTTTGGCGAAAGCTTGGGGACCGGGAAAACTCTCGTAGGCTGCCAGCCACATCTTGAGACCCATCACGCAGCCGGTTAGGCACTTGGCTTCGCTGCGTCGGTGATACGGCCCCCAGTAAAAGCGCATAGGCGAATTCAGGCGTTTCAGCTCCTTGCCGACGTCCTGCCAGCTGGTGAACTCGTCGTCGTAGGGGAGGAGGCGTCTGGCGTGCTCGTCGATGTCTTCGAGGCTGGAAAGATCTCCCTCGATGGCCACTTGGTCCAGCCCGGCCGGCGAATAGCCACGTTCCACCGCTCGTTTCAGGTAAGGTACGTCGTCGAGGGTTAGGCCTAAAAGCCTGGCGCCGACCAGATCAACAGCCAGGGGGTTGGTCCCCATCAGGATGAGGCCCAACTTGCGCGGGGTGGGGAAGGCCTCGTTGCCGACGCCCACGTCGATCGCGTCCATGGCGATAAAGTCCGGCCAGCCGACGGAGAGGAGGTCCACTATCTTTTCGTTCAGCATGAAGTCGTGCCTGACCGCGCGCTCATCATCGGAACATATCCCGATATTGAGCTTGACCGCGCCGGTCATCTTGCACACACAGTGACACTTGAGTTTGGGTAGGTAGATTTTGGTGTCGGCCCGGGCCATCGTGCGGGAAACCCTGAGGTTGTCGTGGACAACCCCACCGATGAAAACCGAGTCTCTGGGGTCCTCGTCCATGCAGAAAATATCGACCGGACGAGGCGCCTGGCTTTTTACTCTTCTGACTTCAGCGTAGTACCCGGCATACTTGTAACAGTAGCGGGTGGGGATACCAACGGCGCAATTCTCGCCCAGCGCGACTCGGTTCACTTTCTCCTTTTTCGAGATGGCCAGTAAAGAGGCTCCGATGAACGAAGGATGGGTGAAGGCGTTGCATTGGTATACCTTCGGGTCGCCCGAGAACACGACGTTGGGTTTGACGAACACCTTCCCGGAGGGATCGTAGCCCGACCGGGCTATGCCTTCGGAAACGATCCGCTCGATTGACGCCCCGTCGTATTCCTCGCAGCGTCTTACGATTACTCTGTTATCCATGGGCTCGATGACCTTCTACTTCTGACGCTCCCCTACGCTCTCAGCTTATGTTCAATACGCGGCCGTTCACAAGGGCCCGGGCGAGGTTGTTGGTCTTGCCGAAGGGATCATCCATGGTAGTCGGCGTGTGGTCTCCGAACTCCAACCTCTTGACGTCGCCGACCCAGGGCGCGCATAAAGCCTCTGGCGCCCATACAGTCGTTTAACTTGCAGCACGGGGGGTAAGGAGAGCGGCAGATGCCGAAGCGGAAGAACGCTGCCGAGAAAGCCAACGGTGCCACTGTTGGTTACGAAGCCGAACTGTGGCAGATGGCCGACGCGTTGCGCGGCAGCATGGACGCGGCTGAATACAAACACGTCGTGCTCGGCCTGATTTTTCTCAAGTACATCTCCGACGCGTTCGAGGAACAGCATGCACAGCTCGAAGCCGAACGTGCGCAGGGTGCGGACCCGGAAGATCCGGACGAGTACCGCGCGCTGAACATCTTCTGGGTGCCGCCCGAGGCGCGCTGGTCGCACCTCAAGGCGCAGGCGAAGCAGGCGACGATCGGCCAGCTGGTGGACGACGCGATGGCGGGTGTCGAACGTGACAACCCGTCACTCAAGGGCGTGCTGCCAAGAGAGTACGCGCGCCCGGCGCTCGACAAGCAGCGGCTCGGCCAGCTCATCGACATGGTCACCAATATCCGGGTTGGTGACGTCGAGAGCCGTTCGAAGGACGTGATCGGCCAAGTCTACCAGTACTTCCTCAAACAGTTCGCGCTCGCGGAAGGGCGGAAGGGCGGTGAGTTCTGGACTCCCCAGAGCGTCGTGCAACTTCTGGTCGAGATGATCGAGCCCTTTCAGGGTCGAGTTTACGACCCATGTTGTGGGACCGGAGGGATGTTTGTTCAGTCCATCCGTTTCATCAGCGCCCACAGCAGCGGCAACGGTAACGGTCCTTCGACACGCTCAGGACAGGCTCGCAGGGCGAAGAGTGACATCAGCATCTACGGCCAAGAGTCGAACTACACGACGTGGCGGCTGGCGCGTATGAACCTGGCGATCCGCGGCATCGAAGGGCAAATCGCGCACGGCGACAGCTTTCACAACGACCGCTTTCCCGATCTGAAGGCCGACTTCATCCTCGCCAACCCGCCATTCAACGTCAGCGACTGGCGCGGCGAGCTGCTGAAAGACGACAAGCGGTGGAAGTACGGCGTACCGCCGGCAGGCAACGCTAACTTCGCCTGGGTGCAGCACATCATCCACCACCTGGCGCCGAGTGGACTCGCGGGCTTCGTGCTGGCCAACGGCTCGATGTCGTCCAACCAGTCCGGCGAGGGCGACGTCCGCAAGGCGATCATCGAAGCCGACCTGGTCGACTGCATGGTCGCACTCCCAGGCCAGCTCTTCTACTCCACGCAGATCCCCGCGTGCCTCTGGTTTCTGGCGCGCGACAAGCGCAGATCTCCCTCGCCCGCGAGAGCGGGAGAGGGTCGGGGTGAGGGCCGCGACCGCCGCGGCGAGGTGCTCTTCATCGACGCCCGCAAGCTCGGCAAACTGGTGGACCGCACGCACCGCGAGCTGACCGGTGACGAAGTCGCCCGCATCGCCCGCACTTACCACGCCTGGCGCGGCGAGACGGATGCAGGCGCGTACGCCGACGCGCCCGGTTTCTGCAAGAGCGCCGCGCTCGACGAGATCCGCAAGCACGGCCACGTGCTCACGCCCGGCCGCTACGTGGGCGCGGAGGCGCAGGAGGACGACGGCGAGCCGTTCGAGGAGAAGATGCGGCGGCTCAGCGCGACGCTGCGGAAGCAGCAGGCTTGAGGCCGCGCAGCTCGACGCCGCCATTGCTGCCAACCTGAAGGAGCTTCGGTATGGCGGGTGAGTGGCGCCTGCATCAGGTAAGCGCACTTATCGAGCGGGGTGCGCTCGTTGTGGGTGACGGCTATCGCGCCAAGAACGAGGAGCTATCGCGCCGTGGGCTCCCGTTCGCTCGCGCCGGGAACATCAATGATGGATTTCGCTTCGACGATGCAGACCACTTTCCTGAAGAAAACATCGAGCGTGTCGGCAACAAGGTCAGCCAACCCGGCGACGTCGTGTTCACGTCGAAGGGAACAGTGGGGCGCTTTGGCTTCGTGCGCCCGGCGACGCCACGATTCGTTTACTCACCGCAGCTGTGCTTCTGGCGCTCGCTCGATCCGCAGCTGATTGACCCTCGCTTCCTCTTCTTCTGGATGTTCGGTCGCGAGTTCTTCGTCCAATTCAGGGGTGTCGCAGGGCAGACCGACATGGCTGAGTACGTCAGCCTGACTGATCAGCGGTGTATGCACATCACGTTGCCGCCGCTCTCCGAGCAACGCGCCATCGCCCGCATCCTCGGCACGTTGGACGACAAGATCGAGCTGAACCGGCGGACGAACGAGACACTGGAGGCGATGGCGTGGGCGCTCTTCAAGTCGTGGTTCGTGGACTTCGACCCCGTCCGCGCCAAGACCGAAGGCCGCGCTCCCGGCCTGCCCAAGGAGATCGCGGACCTCTTCCCCGACCGCTTCGAAGACTTCGAGCTGGGTGAGATTCCGGCGGGGTGGACTATCGAGGCGGTGGGAGATGTGGCGGAGCGTGTTGCGATGGGTCCATTCGGCTCGTCAATCAAGGTTGAGACTTTCGTCCCCAAGGGCGTTCCCATCATCAGCGGCCAGCACCTTCACGGGCTAATGCTCGAAGACAGCACCTTCAATTTCATCAGCGGCGAGCACGCTGAGAAGCTCGCGAACGCAATGGTGAAGCGGGGTGACGTTGTCTTCACTCATGCTGGTAACATCGGCCAGGTCGCTTTTATACCGGAGAATTCGCGGTACGAGCACTACGTGATCTCGCAACGCCAGTTCTACATGCGCTGTCACCTTTCGCAGGTCACGCCAACCTTCGTCGCGTTGCATTTCAAGTCGCCCGACGGGCAGCACCAGCTGCTTGCCAACACATCGTCATCTGGTGTGCCCTCAATCGCACGCCCCGTGACCTATCTGCGCTCAATCAGACTTCCAATTCCCCCGAGGGCGGTGTTGTCTGCCTTCGAAGGATTTGTGCAACCAGTTCTTGTTAAGGTCCGGCAGAGCCAAGACGAATCTCGCACCCTAGCCGCCCTGCGCGACACGCTGCTTCCAAAGCTCATCTCCGGCGAGCTGTGGGTGAAGGACGCGGAGCAGTTTGCTGGCGGAGTGGGCAGCATGGACGAGGTCGCCCGTGGCAGAGCGTGAACCGCTGATCCCCAAGCATGGTGGCTACCGCAAGCTGAAAAGCTTTCAGGTGGCGCAGCTGGTCTACGACGTAACGGTGCGGTTCTGCGATCGGTACGTCGACCGCCGGAGCCGGACCCGCGACCAGATGGTACAGGCTGCGCGCAGCGGGGTGCAGAACATCGCCGAGGGGAGCCAAGCATCAGGAACGTCGAAGAAGACCGAGCTAAAGCTGACCAGCGTGGCGCGGGCCAGCCTGGAGGAACTGCGGCTCGACTACGAAGACTTCTTGCGGCAGCACGACCGCCCGATCTGGCCTCGCGACGACCCGCGCCGCACTGATCTGATCGCTCGCCGCCCGCCCAACGCGGACGCGGTGGCGGAATGGGCACGGCAGATTCGGAGTGGACCGAGTGGACGTCATGGACAGCGTGGACGGGGGGGAACCGGCGCTGTGTCCACTTCGTCCACTGCGTCGACCTATCCCGAGATTGCCGCGAATGCGGCGCTCATTCTGATTGCGGTGGCCTGCGGCCTGCTCGATCGCCAACTGGCCGCGCAGGCCACGGCTTTCGAAGAAGAGGGCGGCTTCACGGAGCGCCTCTACAACCGGCGCCAAGCCACGAGACGGGGCGCATGAGCCGCTTCTCTGAGTCGGTCGTCGAGGACGCTGCCCTCGCCTGGCTGGAAAGCCTCGGCTACGCCGTCAAGCATGGGCCGGACATCGCGCCAGGTGAGTTGGCGGCGGAGCGCGGCGACTACTCGCAAGTGGTTTTGGAAGACCGCCTGCGCCAGGCGCTCGTGCGGCTCAACCCGACGCTGCCTGCCGACGCGATCGAGGACGCTTTTCGAAGGCTCACTCGCCCCGAGGGACCGACGCTGGAAGCGCGCAACCGCTCGCTGCATCGTTTCCTCGTAGAGGGAGTGACGGTCGAGTACCCGCGACCGGATGGGAGCATCGCCGGCGCCCAAGCGCAGGTTGTGGACTTCGAAGCGGCGGAAGACAACGACTGGCTCGTTGTCAATCAGTTCACGGTGAGTGAGAACAAACACACGCGCCGGCCCGACATCGTGGTCTTCATCAACGGCCTGCCGCTTGTGCTCGTCGAGCTGAAGAACGCGGCCGACGAGAGCGCCACCGTCTGGACCGCCTTCCAGCAGCTACAGACCTACAAGGCTGAATTGCCGACGCTCTTTGCGTTCAACGAGCTGCTCATTGTCTCGGACGGCGTCGCAGCCCGCGTCGGCACACTCACGGCCGGCAGCGAGTGGTTCAAACCGTGGCGGACGATCTCCGGCGAGCGACTCGCTGATCCGCACCTGCCGGAGCTGCAGGTCGTCCTCCAAGGGATCTTCGACAAGCGCCGCCTTCTCGACCTGATCCGCGACTTCATCGTGTTCGAGGACTCAGGCGACGGGGCGCTCGCCAAGAAGATGGCGGGCTATCACCAGTTCCACGCCGTGCGCGTCGCCGTGACGGAGACGCTGCGCGCCGCGTGCCTCGATCGCTTTGCAGAGGCTGCGGAAGGGTACGAGACCGGACAGCGGCCTGGTGGAGAGCCGGGCGATCGGCGCGTCGGCGTGGTGTGGCACACACAAGGGTCGGGCAAGAGCTTGACCATGGCGTTCTACGCGGGCCGCATCATCCGTGAGCCGGCGATGGAGAATCCCACCATTGTCGTCCTCACCGACCGCAATGACCTCGACGACCAGCTCTTTGGGACCTTTTCGCGCTGCCAAGACCTGTTGCGCCAGCCGCCGGTGCAGGCGGAGAGCCGTGCCGATCTGCGCGAGAAGCTGCGGGTGGAGGCGGGAGGCGTCGTCTTCACCACGATCCAGAAGTTCTTTCCCGACCTGCTTGCCGAAGCCTCGGCGCAGGCAGGCCGCCATCCCGTCCTCTCGACACGACGCAATATCGTGGTCATCGCCGACGAGGCGCACCGCAGCCAGTACGACTTCATCGACGGCTTCGCGCGCCACATGCGCGACGCGCTGCCGCGCGCGTCGTTCATCGGCTTCACCGGGACGCCGATCGAACTCACCGACAAGAACACACGCGCGGTCTTCGGCGACTACATCAGCGTGTACGACATCCAGCGCGCAGTCGAAGACAAAGCCACGGTCCCGATCTACTACGAGAGCAGGCTGGCGAAGCTGGAGCTTGATGAAGCCGAGCGCCCGAAGATTGACCCCGATTTCGAAGAGGCGACTGAAGGCGAAGAGGTCGAGCGCAAGGAGAGGCTCAAGACGAAGTGGGCGCAGCTTGAAGCCGTCGTCGGTTCCGACAAACGCATGAAGCTGGTCGCCAAGGACCTCGTCGATCACTTCGAACGGCGGCTCGAAGCCATGGACGGCAAGGCGATGGTTGTCTGCATGAGCCGGCGCATCTGCATGGAACTTCACGACCAGATCATGAAGCTGCGCCCGCGCTGGTATGGCGCGGACGATGACAAAGGCTTGCTCAAGGTGATCATGACCGGCAACGCTTCCGAAGGGCCTCGGTACGCCGAGCATGCGCGCAACAAGGTGCGCCGTGAGGCCCTGGCCAAGCGCTTCCGCGACGTGAACGACGCGCTCAGAATGGTGCTTGTCCGGGACATGTGGCTCACCGGTTTCGACGCGCCGTCACTGCACACCATGTACGTCGACAAGCCGATGCGCGGGCACGGCCTCATGCAGGCAATCGCGCGCGTGAACCGCGTCTTCCGCGACAAGCCGGGCGGTCTGGTGGTGGACTACCTCGGGTTGGCGCACGAGCTGAAGCAGGCGCTCGCGACATATACCGAGAGCGGCGGTACGGGCAGGACGGCGATCGATCAACACGAAGCCGTCGCGGTGATGCTGGAGAAGTACGAGGTCTGCTGCGGTCTGTTTCATGGGCTCGATTGGTCGCGGTGGGTATCAGGAACGTCGGCGCAGCGACTGGGACTTTTGCCGCCGGCGCAGGAGCACATCCTCGCGCAAGAGGACGGCAAGAACCGCCTGCTGAGCGCGGTGCACGAGCTGTCGCAGGCGTTCGCGCTCGCCGTACCGCACGACGAAGCGCTGCGCATCCGTGACGATGTCGCGTTCTTTCAGGCCGTGCGCGCGAGCCTGGCCAAGCGCGCGCCGGGCGAGGCGAGGACTGCGGAAGATCTGGATCACGCTGTGCGGCAGATCGTCTCTCGCGCTGTTGCCTCCGAAGGTGTGATCGACATCTTCGCCGCCGCCGGGCTCCAGAAACCCGACATCTCCATCCTCTCGGAGCAATTCCTGGCCGAGGTGCGCGGCATGCCGCAGCGCAACCTCGCCGTCGAGTTGTTGCGGAAACTGCTCTCAGGCGAAATCCAGACACGAAGGCGCAAGAACGTAGTGCAGGCACGTTCCTTCGCCGAAATGCTGGAACGATCGGTCCGCCGCTACCAGAACCGGGCTATCGAGGCGGCGCAGGTGATCGAGGAGCTGATCGCCCTTGCCAAAGACATGCGTGAGGCGGACGCGCGTGGCCAGGAACTCGGTCTATCCGACGAGGAGGTCGCCTTCTACGACGCACTCGAGACCAATGACAGTGCGGTACGGGTCCTGGGTGACGAAACCCTCCGCACCATCGCTCGCGAGCTGGTGGCGACCGTCCACGCCAACGTGACCATCGACTGGACCGTGCGCGAGAACGTCCGCGCCCACCTGCGCGTGCTCGTCAAGCGCATTCTACGAAAGCACAGCTACCCGCCCGACAAGCAGGAGAAGGCGACCAGAACCGTCCTCGAACAAGCCGAGCTGCTGTCGGAGTACTGGGTAGAAGAGGCTGCGTGATGGAGCCCGGCACGCTCGACGATCGTTGGAGCAAACCAACGCAGGTCTGAAGTTCAGACAGCCGGGGGCTCAGAAGAGGCCTGATGAGTCTTTGCGCCATGTTCGCGTCACGGATCGCGACAGAATCGCGCCACGGATCGCGACAAACTTGCGACAAAACTCGCGACAACTGGAAGCTGCTGCAGCTCCCGGTGCGCGTGGTGGACTACGTGATTGCGCATGAGTTGGCGCATCTGCGCGAACCCCATCACCGACCCGAGTTTTGGCGCATCCTCGACGCAACTCTTCCCGATTGGCGTGATCGACGAGAGGAACTCAAGACGAGGGCTCGCGACATCTACTGGTGCCACGAGAGCATGGCCCAGTGACAGGTCGAACTGCTCGGCTCTTAGCGGCAACTTGAGGCTGGGCGCGGCTTACGCCAGAGCCCGAGCAAGCCCAGGCTGGCGGTCAGCAGCAACACAGCCAGCGGCCCAAGCAGCGGCACCGGCGCGACCGATCCCACAGTGAATGCGCCGCCCATCCGGTTGGTGCAGGTATCCCGGGGATAAATCCTTTCGCCCGGCTGTAGCTGGCTGACCGTAACCACAAAGCGACCGGACGCATCGACGCTTCCGGTTCCCAGCAGCACATCGTCTCCGTTCCCACAGATCGTGTCGACCCCGCAGCTGAAGATCGTGATGCAATTATTTCCAGGCGTGGCGTTTGGATCAGACACACCGCTTACAATGGTGCTGCCCCCTTGGGCGGTCGTGATGACGGGGATGCCGGGAGTGGGCGTCTCGGTGTTTGCCGTCGGCGGCGTTGTGGTCGCAGTCGGCGTCTCGGTCGAGGTTGCAGTCGCGGTGGGGGTCTCGGTCGGGGTTGCAGTTACGGCAGTAACGTTGAGGACCTCCCGCCATCCTGCAGGAGCGGATCCTTGCTCGAATTTGTCGAAGAGCAGCGTTTGCGCCTGGACATTGCCTGCTAACCCGATTATCCCGGCCAACAGGAGCAATCCAACGCTGAGCCAGCGCGATTCCATCATGGCAAATCTCGCGTTTCGCATCCTGCCCTCCTCATCCAGGTCAACTGCAGAGCGTCAAGGCAAATATCACAGCGCCGGGAGGGTGTAAAGCAGTTTGATGTGGAGATCGCGTGCGGCGGCGGTGGCAGTGCTCGCCGCTTTATCCTCGGTGCTGTGCTTCTACGGGTTGGGCGCAAATGGCGTTCACGAAGTGGATGAGGCATTGCATGTCCGGGCAAGTCTCGAGATGTTCGAGGCGGGCGCCTGGTGGTCGCCGACGGCCTTCGGCGAGCCGTACTACAACAAGCCGGCGTTCCCGCTGTGGCTGATGGCGATGAGTTATCGCCTGCTCGGGCCGACGGTATTCGCCGCTCGGCTGTGGCCGGCCGCGTTCGCCGTCGCTGCTGTGCTGGCGACGTTCACGTTGGGAGCCGTGCGGAGTGTGGGGGCAGGGTTCGTGGCCGGACTAATGCTCGCGACGACGTACCCGTTCGTTTACGATCACTGCGCCCGAGCGGCCGATTTTGATACGGTGATGCTGTTCTCTTTCGTGGGCAGCACTATCCTCTTTGTTCGTGCGCTTGATACAAACAGGGGCTGGGTCGCGTGTGCCGCATTGGCGGCGCTGGCGTCTCACGGCAAAAACTTTGCCGGTACGGCGCCGGCGCTCGTCTTTGTGATCGCCATCGTTCTGTGCCGCCCCAGGTATCGCCCCACGCGCAAATGTGCGATCGTATGCGGGTGCGTCTTCATTGCGGTCAACCTCGCCTGGCTGGCGCCGATGGCCGCGCTCCACGGCTGGCCATTTCTGCATCAGTACGTCGGCGAGGAGGTGTTAAAGCGACCGTACTGGCCCAAATCGTTCACGGTTGGCGGCGTGTTCTGGACATACGCATGGCAGCTCCTCGCCGGATTCTTCCCGTGGAGTATCGTCGCGATCATTGCGTTGCTCGAAGACGCCCGGAAGGCGATCCGCCACCGGGACAGTCTCAGTGTGGTCACGCTCTGCTGGATTGTGGTTCTGGGCATCGTCCTCTGCACCGTTCTGCGTCGGGGGAACCAGTGGTATGCGACGCCGTTGTTTCCCTTCTTCGCTGTTTCCGCCGCTCGGTTTCTGGTCGGCGCGGATGCGCGGCCCACCTGGTCGCAGCAGTTGCGGAGCGGTGCATGTCTGCTGGCTATCGCTGCCGCGATCGGGTTCCAGATTTCTCCCGATGCCAACCCGTTCGCCCTGTGGAGTCTCGCACGTCCGACGGCCCTCAGCCGAGCCGGACTTCCACGCGCCCTGCTGCTGGGTGTCGTTGCGCTTGCCGGCGCCATCGCTGGCGCGGGGTTGTCACGGGGGGCAGGCACGGCCACTTTGCGTCGACGGCCGCAACTGGCGGCCGTTCTTGTGCTCTCGGTTGCGGCCTTGCTAGATGTGCTCCGCCCGCTGGCAATGGTGGATTACCGGAACGCCTATGAGCGAGTGCGCGAGACTCTCATAAGTGCGCGTGGCGCAAACCCGGCAATGCTGGTCGTGAGCATGCCTGCCAAGTACAACAATGTGGTCACCCGATACTATTTCGGTGATCTTCCGGGGCTGCGGACGGAGTACCTGCTGAACGCGCCGCGGGCTGCGGTCGCGCGGGCCCGGCGCGCGCCAGGGTTGACGTTCTGCCTCCTGATTTCTGAGCTGCGGCAGGTACACCTCCGCTTCGCTTCGCCCGATGAAACGATCGTTTCCGCCGAAGAACGACGGCCATTCGGTGCGCCGACCGTCTATCTGAGTTTGTTGAAGATCGATAGTTCCGCGTTGCCACGCGGTGACGGGGTGGCAGCAGGCTCCCACGAGGCTCGATGATGTCGGTAGACAACGAACGGTCCGCGTCGGTGGTGGGCAACGGTGATGCTGCCGCGGCCCGCCTCGGGAGGAAGGAGGTGCTGCTACTCGTTGTCGTGGCGCTCTCGGCGGCGGCCGTCTACCTCAACAGTCTCGGCGGGGGATTCGTGTGGGATGACCGCAAGCTGATCCTCGACGACCGCGCAATCAAGTCTTGGCATGAACTCCCTCAGATCCTTTCGCACGACTTTTTTGAGCGGAACGAAGACGACCTTCCGTATGGCTACTACCGCCCCGTGACGACGGTGTCGTACTTTCTGGACTACACTTTCTGGGGACTGCAACCGTTCGGCTACCATCTGACTAACGTCGGCCTGCACGCCCTGTGCACCGTACTGATGGCGCTGATTCTTCTGCGGATGCGCTGGCCGCTCCTGGCCACGGTGATAGCCACCCTGTTGTTCGCAGTCCATCCCATTCACACGGAGAGCGTTGCGTGGATTGCCGGGCGCACCGATCTGCTCGCGTTCTTCTTCTGCGGGCTGACGCTGCTGCTCTATTTGTCCGCAGAACCGAGGGATGAGCCGCTGGGTGCCGCCGCCGGGGGCGATGGGCCGCGGCGCCCACTGGTCCTCGCGCTCTCGCTGTTCTCCTACGCTCTCGCACTACTGGCGAAGGAGATGAGCATCATCGTCGTGGGTTGGTTGGCAGTGATCGATCTAGCTGTGGGCCGTCGGCCGTGGCGTGTGGTGTCTAAGAGGCTCGCACCGTATCTTGCCGTCTCGGCGGTGTACGCGCTCTGGCGTTTCTTCGTGATCAGGGTGCCTCTGCCAGGCGACTCCACGCAGCAGCCGCTGCCGATCGTGGTGTTGAGTATGGCGCCAACGCTTGTGCGCTACCTCGGTTGGATGCTGGCGCCGATCGACCTGAACGCCTACGTACAAAACCCCTACGTCAGCGGGCCTCTCGATCCACGATTTTTCCCCTCGGTCCTGGTCTTAACAGCCGCCGCTGTGGTCACGTATCGACTCAGCCAGCGGTCGAGGGAGATCGGTGTGGCCGTCGCGATGCTCGCGCTCTCGTTCGTGCCGGTGCTCAATCTCGTCCGGATCGCCGCGCCAGTGGACATGGGCGACGCGATGGCCGAGCGGTTCTGCTATTTTGCGTCATTTCCGTTTGCGGCGCTCACGGGGTACGCGGTTACGGCGGGACTGGTGTACGTGAGACGGCGCGCACTTCGGGTGATACTCGCGGCCGGCGTTGCGGCGGTACTCGCGCTGGGCTCGACTGCGACGATTGCGCGCAATCGGGATTGGCGGGACGAGATGACGTTTCTGACGAAGACCCTGCGGCAGAGCCCGTCGGCGGTCCTGCTCTGGGCCAACCTGGCCCAGCATTATCTTCGGGAGAGGAATCTCGTCGAAGCCTCCAAGGCGATCGCCACGGCATCCGCGCTCGATGCGAATGCCCATAGCGTTTTGTCCGCGCAAGCGCTGTGGTATGTGCTGGACGGGCATCCCGAACAGGCGATTCCATTGCAAGAGCGGATCGCTGCGCACGTGCAGCGGGGCAAGACGGCAGCGTTGAACAATCTGGCGTACCTTTATCGGATCACGTTGCAGTACGACAAAGCACTCGCGGTGCTGGAGACGCTCGTCGCGCGGGGCAATGGGTATGCGGACGTGTACTTCAACGCGGCGGAGATCTACCGGGCGCGCGGCCGTATGGCGGAGGCGCAGGCGGCGTACCAGCGCGCGTTGGATGACCGGCCCGGCAATCTGCAGATCGCTGCCGCGTACGCCGATTTCGAACTGCAGAACGCCGGTCCCGACGCGGCCGAAGCGATCTACCGCCGCCTGTTGACGATCTATCCGGATGATCCCCGGATCCTGAACAACGTGGCGTTGCTGCACAGCCACAGGGGTGACATGCAGGGCGCCTTCGATCTACTCGATCGCGTGCTGCAAAAACATCCTGAGTATGTGAATGCGCGCGTGAACTATGCTGAGTTGTTGCAGAGTGCCGGCCGTTTCGCGGAGGCAAGAGCGGAGCTCGAAACCGCGTTGCAGCGCGTCGCCGGCACGCCGGACGAGAAGCTGGTTGCCGACCACCTCGCTGCGCTGCGCTCGCGGCCCACAACGGTGCGGTCGCCCAACGCCGCGGTGAACGGCAGTCCCGATCATCGCCTGCCGAGGGCGGTGGTGCTGGTAACCGTGGACACGTTGCGCGCCGACTTCGTGTCGTTCAACGGCCACCAGCCGCAGACGACACCCTTCCTCGATACTCTGGCACAGGACGCGGTCATCTTCAGCGAGGCGTATGCGCCGAGCTCGTGGACGGCGCCGTCGATGGCTTCGCTCTTCACCGGCTTGGCTCCGAGCACCCACGGCGTGGTCACAGCCATCATGGACGGCAACGGCCGGGTCTTGAGCCAGCCGGCGCTCGCCGCCTCGCTGACGACACTGGCCGAGACGTTCAAGGCGGCCGGGTATGTGACTGTGGGTATTCCCGCGAACTTGCATCTCGCGGCGGAGTTTGGCTTCGCGCAAGGTTTCGATTACTACGCGCCCGCGGATTTCTGTCCAGCAAACAAGGTCAACAATCGGGTCGCTGTGCAACTGCGGCGCGCGTTCGGGCCGGAGTGGCAAACGGCCTGGAAGCGCCGGCCGACATTTCTGTGGATCCATTACTTCGACCCGCATGCCCCATACGGGGCGCGCGAACCGTGGATCAGCCAGTATGCACCTGACTTCGACCGCCGACGGGCAGAGTTCCCGGCGGGCATCGACATTCGAGAGATCAAGCAGCGCTACCCCCACCCGGGTCGCGAGCTCGCGGACCATCTCAAGCCATTGTACGAATCCGAGATCAGCTACTTCGACGATGCCTTCCGTCGGCTCAGCGAGCGACTCGGCCTGGTTGACGATAACGTCCTGCTGATTGTCACTGCCGATCACGGCGAAGAGTTCCTTGATCATGGTAAATTGGAGCACGGCCACAGCTTATACCAGGAGCTCGTTCATGTGCCGCTGTTCGTCCGTTGGCCGGATCAATTGCCGCGCGGCCGTCGGGTGGAAACTCCGGTGAGTCTCTTGGACCTGTATCCGACCTTGGTTGACCTGCTTGGTTTGAAAGCGCCGGGCCCATTTGACGGCGAGAGCGCGCTCGCGCTGTTGCGGAAGGACACCCAAACGGCGCCGCGCGTGCTGTATTTTGAGCTGCATTCTCGACAGCTGGTCCAAAATGTCTCCCAACCTGGCTTCTCACTGAAAGGCATCCGCGAGGGTGAGTGGAAGCTCATCGCCGACTACGACGAGGCGCGACCCGTGCAGCTCTTCGATCTGACCCGGGATCCAAGCGAGCTGATTGACGTTGCCGCCGCGCATGGCGAGGTGGTCACGCGCTTGCAAGCGAAGCTCACGTCATGGCTCAGCACGCGTCGGCCCGCACCGCCGGATGCGCACCCGGTTCCGGTTGTCGACGACAGTGTCAAGGAGCGGATGCGGGCGCTGGGCTACTCCCAATGACACCGGCCACACCTTGACCGATTCGCTTGCGTCCGATACGCGGGCCTCTCGGAAGCGCGCTTAGGCAAGCACGCGGCAGATTTGGAGAGCTTGGACACAGCGCGGCCATCGACGCGAGCGACATGTCACATGCGCAGGCCATCGCAGTCCCCGAGGTGGGTCTCCGCCAATTGCAGGCACTCGACAAAAGTCTGCTCGAACAGCAAATCACCGGCGAGCTCGACGTGCCGTACCGTAGCCATGCACCGTCCCAGGATCGCGCCGCGGCTCGACGGCGCCAGCAGGAGCATGCGTGCGCCACGCAGTGCGGTATTGCCGGCAGCCACCGGCGCCGTCGCCCAGGGCGGCAGCAGGCTAATGCGCCGTGCGCTCTCGGCGCGGATGTAGTTGCCGAAGGCGCCCGCCAGGAACATCCGTTCGCCTTGGATCGGCTGGTCTTGCGACAAGAGGCGAAGCCCGGCCGCGACCGCCCCCTTCGCCAGCTGCAGCTCGCGAATGTCAGATTGTGTCAAGCGGACCTCGGCTGCCAGCTTGATGTCCCTGCAGGCATCCGTCAGGTGACCGTCGGGAGCGATCCACCCTAAATCGAGCGCGGCGGCCACGGCGTCCACGAGGCCGCTGCCGCACAGCCCGCGTGGGGCGGCGCCGCCGATGACGTGGCACGCGAGGGCGCCGTCGCGCAGCGTGACTCGGTCGATCGCGCCCTGCCCCGCGCGCATCCCCTGCGTGATGCGGCCACCCTCAAAGGCAGGGCCGGCGGCCGTGGAGGCGCACATGATGCCGTCGCGATTGCCGACGGCGATCTCGCCGTTCGTTCCCAGGTCGAGCAAGGCGCCGCGCTCGGGCGAGTCGAGCAGACCGGTGGCCACGAGCCCGGCAAGTAAGTCGCTGCCGACGAACCCCCCTGCGCACGGGAGAAACACCGCTTCGGCACCGAGCACCGAAGGCGGCAGGGTCTGCGCGCCGAGGTGCGGCGAGCGGAACGGCATTGCCGACAGCGGCTCGACGCTCAATCCGCAGAACAGATGGTGCATACAGGTATTCCCGACCAGCAAGATCTCTTCGAGCGGACCCATGTTGGCGACCATCGCACGCACCTGGGCGTGGATGATTTCCCGCAGTTCACCGGGATGGCGCAGCTCGTACCCGATCCGCGTCATCACATCAGCGCCGCGCCGCCTCTGGTCGTTCAGCGCGGTGACGACCCTGATGACTTCGCCAGACGCCAGATTCACCTGCTGTACAACCAGCGTGGTGGTGCCGACATCGACCACCACGCCGATTCCTGGCCGCGGTTCGAAGGGGACGACTGCCTCGTCGGTGAGTATCTGCTGCGACCACTGAGCGACCTCCAGCTCCACCGGGCCGTGCGCCTCGGCGCGGCAGGCCAACCGCCAGCCGGCGTGCAGGTCGCGCTCGGTGAGCACATCCTGCATCTTCGCAGTCGCCGGCAGGTTGCCGGAAACGACGCGGATCCTGCACCCACCGCAGAGCGACGTGCCGCCGCAAGGGAACTCGACGCCTTCGTTGAACAGGAAATCCTGCAGTGCCCCATCGCGCTCGGGGTCGTAGCATAGCCGGCGGTGGTCCATGGCTGTGATCACTGGCGCCACACTGTTCAATCTCTGTAGCGATTCAGCAAGTTTTCCAGCATCTCTTGCCGCCCGGAGCAGGGACGGGGCTCAACGCGTTCGCGCACAATATAGTCGGAGAGATCGGTCAGACTCCACCGGCCCGCTGCGATGGCGCTCCCCAATTCGCCATTCCATCCCGCGTACCTCTGCTTCACAAAAGCGGCGATCGAGCCATCCTCGATCATCCGTGCCGCACGCAGTAGACCGCGTGCCAAGGTGTCGACCCCACCGATGTGCGCGTGGAAGAGATCCACCGGATCGATGCTCTGCCGCCGCAGCTTGGCGTCGAAGTTGAAGCCGCCCGTCGTCAGGCCACCACCCAGGAGGATGATGTATAGCGCGAGCGTTGCCTCGTCGGCGCTGTTTGGAAACTGGTCGGTGTCCCAGCCGAGCTGTGGATCACCGCGGTTGATGTCCACGCTTCCGAGCAGGTCGTTGGCGATTGCATACGCCAGTTCGTGCGCAAAGGTGTGTCCCGCCAAGGTCGCGTGATTGACTTCGATGTTGAGCTTGATTTCTTGCTCCAGCCCGAACCGCCGCAGGAAAGCGTGCACCGTGGCGGCGTCGCGATCGTACTGATGTTTGGTTGGCTCCATGGGCTTCGGCTCGATCAGGATGGTCCCCGTGAAACCGATCTTGTGTTTGTGCTCGACCACGAGTCGCATGAAGCGCCCCAGCTGCTCGATCTCGCGCCGCAGGTCGGTGTTAAGCAAGGTGTCGTACCCCTCGCGGCCACCCCACAACACATAGTTCGCACCGCCGAGCCGTTGCGTCACTTCCATTGCGTGTTTCACCTGGGCCGCCGCGTAAGCGAAAACGTCGGGGTCGGGATTGGTCGCTGCGCCGCCTTCACAGCCGATGTGCCGATGTCGAAGCCGAGGTACATGGGAGCGGGGCTATACTCAGTCGCTGGAGACCAGTATGGCCGAAGTATCCTTTTCCAGCGGCTCGATCTGCAAAGGAACGCGGCTGGGCGCGAGCGTCACCCGGTGGAGAGGGAAACCTCCTAGAGCGTCGCCGTAGCTGCCAGCACTTACGCCGCGCGTGTGAGCGCTTGCGGGAGGTTGTCGTCTTTCTGCCACTCGCCGTCTTTGCTCTTGCGGATCATGGAGCCCACGTAGTCGTAGCGGCGCCAGTAGACGCTCCGCTCGACGGCTCCGGCAGGGTCGTTACGCGGGCCGCGGTAGTTCCATTTCTCGTTGAATTTCATGCCGTACTCTTCGCGCTCGCGCGGCTCGTTGACGTTGCCTTCGGTGTGATTCGGAGTACCGAAGAATTTCACGACGACATTGCGAAGAATTGGTCCGGGCATGGGAGTATCTCGCTGAACGATGATGGCTTATAGCTCCACTCAAATCTCAAAACTGTCCGGCAGCGGGCAGCGCTTTTCACGGATATGCTGCTCGAACTCGCTGCGGAAGCGCCGCATGAAACTACCTGCCGCCCATGCGGCGGCGTCGGAGAGCACGCAGATGGTTTGTCCTTCCATGAAGCCGCACACCTGGTCGATGGTGTCGAGGTCAGCTTCAGTACCCTCACCGTTTTCGATGCGCATCAGCAACTTGTACAGGAACGCCGTCCCCTCGCGGCACTGTGTGCACTGCCCGCAGGTCTCATGGCGGAAGAAGCGGGCGATCACGGCCGCGGCACGCACGGTACACACCGAATCGTCCATCACCACTATACCGGCGGTTCCCAAGAGGCTGCCGGCTTTTTGCAGCGAGTCGTGATCCATGTTGACGCCTACCTGATCCGCGGTGAGCACCGGCATAGACACGCCGCCGGGGATGATTGCCTTCACGGGCCGGCCGTTCGCCATGCCGCCGGCGTACTTCTCGATGATGTCCTTCAGCGAGGTCCCCAGGGGCAACTCGTACACGCCGGGCCGTTTGACATGGCCGCTGATGCCGCAGAGTGTGTTGCCCGTACTCTTCTCGGTGCCGATCTTCTTGAACCACTCGGCGCCACGGCCGACGATGGCCGGAACGTGCGAGATCGTCTCGATGTTGTTCACCGTCGTCGGGCAACCCCACAGTCCATAGGCGGCCGGGAACGGCGGCCGTTTCCGTGGCTGGCCCTTCTTGCCTTCGAGCGATTCCATCATGCCGGTTTCTTCGCCGCAGATGTAGGCGCCGGCACCGCGGGTCACGTAGACCTCGAACTTCTTGCCGCTGCCCATGACGTTGTCGCCGAAGAAACCCCGCGCGTATGCTTGCGCTCTCGCCCCCATCAAGATGCGGTACGGTGTGACATACTCACAGCGGAGGTAGACGTACGCCGCCCGGGCGCGGATCGCCCGGCCGCAGATCAGTACGCCTTCGAGGAACAGATGCGGATTGCGTTCCAGAATCTGTCTATCCTTGAACGTCGCCGGTTCGCTCTCATCGCCATTGACGGCCAGATAGCAGGGCTTGTCGGACTCCTCGGGCATGAAGTTCCACTTCATGCCGGCCCCGAAACCGGCGCCGCCGCGCCCGCGCAGGCCGGAGGCCTTGACGATTTCCTGGAGATCGTCGGGCTCCATCTGGCGCCAGGCCTTCTGCGCCACCTGGTACCCACCCACCGCGAGGTAGTCGTCGATCGAGCGGCGCGCTTGGCCGTTGGGCGGCAGCAGATAGCCTTCGATCCCTTCCGGAATCATCGCAACTTGCGTTTCGCGAACGAACTGGCCTGGGTCGTCGGACTTCAGCAAGCGCTCAACGTCCTCAAGTGTCGCGTGTTCCAGGTACGGTTGGTTGTTCACCTGAATCACCGGCGCCGTGCCGCATGAGCCCAGGCACTCCACTTCTGCGAGTGAGAACCTGCCGTCGGGTGTGACCTCCCCGCTCTTGATGCCGAGCAGCGATTCAAACTGGCGGATCAGTTGGCGCGCGCCGCCGAGGGCACAGGCAATGTTCCTGCACACCTGAATGTGGTAGCGCCCGACCTTGGTGGCGTGGAACAACGGGTAGAACGAGACGACTTCCTGCACCTGAACGGGCAGCAGGCCCAACAACGCCGCGACTTCGTCGCCAACCTCACGTGGCAGATACCCGTACTCGGCCTGGGCGAGGTGCAGTGCGGACATCAGGGCCGCCCGCGGCTGCGGGAAGTCCTGACGCAGGGCCACAATGTGCGCCCGGCACTCCTCGGAAAGCTTGTGACCATTGCGGCTGGCGGCGGTGGTGGTGTGCTCAGCGGTCACATTCTCCTCCGATCAAGTTGATCATGTCGAAAGTCGGCACCAGATCGGCGATCAGCCGTCCTTGAATCATGCGCGCCAACGGCTGCGTGTTGGAGAAGCTCGGGGTGCGCGCGCGGCACTTGTACGGCTTACCGGTCCCGTCGCTCACCAGGAAAAAACCGATCTCTCCGTTGGCCGACTCGGTGCCGACGTACACTTCCCCCGGTGGCGGCTTGCAACCTTCTGTGACTAGCTTGAATTGATCGATGAGCTCTTCCATG
Organism: Binatia bacterium; assembly: GCA_050015455.1. Taxonomy (GTDB): domain Bacteria; phylum Desulfobacterota; class Binatia; order HRBIN30; family HRBIN30; genus JAGDMS01. The sequence continues at coordinate 9,808 of JBEKBJ010000004.1, read as the reverse complement.
CGTCCGAATACCTTCGACTTGCCCGGCCAACGGATCGCCGGGTCATCGACGTCGATCGGGCCCGCCGGCAGCATGCCCAAGCACTGTTCGATGATGCGGGCGCTCTGGCGCAGCTCCACCAGGCGGACCAGATAACGGTCCATATTGTCACCGCGCGTTCCGAGCGGGACGTCGAAATCGAGCTGGTCATAGACGAGGTACGGCTGTGCCCGCCGCAGATCGAGGTCGACGCCGGCGGCACGCAGCACCGGCCCGCAGACGCCGAAAGCGATCAACTCCTCGGGTGGAATAGCCCCCACGCCTTCCATGCGGGCCCGGAAGATGGGATTTTCCGTCAGCACCTTCTCCGCATCGTCGAGCAGCTTCAGCGCTTTGGCGATCTTGGCTCGGGCCAGCTCGGCAAAGCCGTCCGGCAGATCGGCACTCACGCCGCCGATGCGCACGTAGTTGCTGGTGACGCGCGCCCCGCAGATCGCGTCGACCAGGTCCCACACCAGCTCACGCGATTCGAGCAGGTACAGGAACGGCGTGAATGCGTTGAGCTCGAGCGCCGTGGCGCCGATACCCAGAAAGTGATCGGCCATGCGCGCCAGCTCTCCGGCGATGACGCGCAGGAACTGACAGCGCGGCGGGGTCTCGATGCCGAGCAGCTTCTCCACCGCCATGCAGTAGCCGACGTTGCACAGGATCGCCGAGCTGTAGTTGAGGCGGTCGGTGTAGGGAATCGCCTGGTAATAGAATCCGCTTTCGCATTCCTTCTCGAAACCGCGGTGCAAGAAGCCAACCTGAACGTCGGCGTTGACGATAGTCTCGCCGTCGAGATCGACGACCATACGCACGGTGCCATGCGTGGCCGGATGCGATGGCCCGACCTGCACGCGCATCAGGTCGGCTCCCAACATGCCTTTGCCGCGCGGCGGCGGCGGCAGATCGGTAGAGTATGGATGCTCATCGCCGACCGATTCCCCACGCCGCGACCCCGGACCGATCAGCGGCTGGCGCTTTTCTTTCGGATAGTCTTTCCGCAGCGGGTGGCCTTCGAACTCGTCGTACAAGTAGATGCGCCGCAGGTCTGGGTGTCCGGTGAAGCGGATGCCGTACATGTCGTAGGTCTCACGCTCCAGCCAGTTGGCGCCAACCCACACCGGGGTGACGCTGGCGATACTTGGGTTGTCCTCGGGGACGCGCGCTTTCAGCCGCAGCCGGTGATGATGCTCGGTGGAATACAGGTGGTAGACGACTTCGAAGCGCGGCTCCCGGCCGAGATAGTCGACCGCGGTCACATCTATTGGCATGTCGAAGCGCAACGCCGGGTCGTCGCGGACGAAGCGCGCCACGTCGAGCAGCCGTTCCGGCGCGATGTTGGCACTGACGTCACCGCGGTACAAACTGGTCTCGCGGACGTCATTGGCGAACTGGGCTTGCAAGCGGTCCAGGATTGGATGGCTCGGGGCGGCAGCGGTGTCAAGTGCAGGTTCGGGCATCGGCTTCGAACTTTCCGCTACCGGTCGTAGCCGCGGTGCAGGTGCTGGAGGCGTTTGCCGAGCTGCGAGACGGGCACGAGCAAGTCCTCCTTGTGCCAGATCGTCCCGCGACGGGAGTACACGGCCACCTCCACGTTTTGGCTCATCACGATCGCCTCCTCCGGGCATGCCTCCTCGCACAGACCGCAAAACATGCAACGCGAGAGGTTGATGTCAAACACCTCTGGGTAGCGCTCGATTTCATCCGCCGTTTCGGCCGGAAAGATGGTGATGCAGTCCGTGGGGCAGGCCCACTCGCACAGCCCGCAGGCGACACAGCGCTCTTTGCCGTTGTCCATCTGCACGAGGACGGGCATCCCGCGGAAGGCATTCGGGAACTCCAGTCGCTGCTCCGGGAACTGCACGGTGAAGGTGGTGGGCTTGCGGATGATGAAGCCCAACAGGTTGCGCACGAAGTGGCGGTTGGTGACCCACATGCCGGTGACCACCGCCCAAGCGGTGCGGCCCCAGCTCTGCTGCATTGGGCGGGGGCGCCAAACGGAGACGACTCGGGTCGCCATCAGCTCGTTGCTCCCGCACTACCTTCCGCCAAGGCAACACCCTGCGTGCCCACGCCGGCGTAACTGAGGCCGGCGTATGCCGGCACCGTGGCCGCAATTTCCTCCAGGATAGACTCGGGCTCAAACGTCCAGCGACCTTCACTGAGTTGCATGAGCAGGCGCGTGAAGATCTCGCCATCGCTCGGCTGTCCGTTGAGCGGTGCGAAGGCGCGCTGCAGCTGCTGCACCCGCCCGGCATGGTTGGTAAAGGTCCCGATCTTTTCCGCCCAGGTCAAGGAGGGTAACACCAGGTGGGCGCGCTCGGCCAACGGCGAGCGGAAGACGTCTTGCACGATCAGGTACTCCAGCCGTTCCATCGCCTTGCCGAGCAGGTCCCGATCAGCTGTCTCCCACAGATCGGGTCCGCAGACGTACAGCACGCTGATGCTCCCGCTGGCCGCGGCATCGAGCATGGCCGGGAGGCCGACGCCTTCGGAGCCCGGCCGCAAACCGATGTCGCGCGCCCCGCGAGCGTTCGCCGCCTTCTCGGCCTTGATGAGGAACCTGTCATCGGAGCCGGTCCGCACGGCGACGTCGACGTTGGGCACACTCAGCACCTTGAGGAGCTGCCAGAAGCGAAAGTGCTCTTCGTTCGTCAAGTGCGGCGACGCGACTGCGCCGATGCCGCAGCCCTGGGTGGCGTGGGCGACGCGCCGCAGGTGCGTCGCGGCCGTGGCGAAGGCTTCGTCCCACTCGCAGGTCTCAAGACGCCCATTGCGTCGGACCAGCGGCCGGCGCAAGCGATCCGGGCTGTTCACATGCGCGAAATTCAGCCGCCCATGATCGCACATCCAACATTGATTCACGGCGTCATTGCGCCGCGGCATCAGCCGCCAGACGCGCTCGCGGTAATGGTCGACGGTGATGTTGCAGCCGTTCGAGCAACTCGGACACACGCTCGGTGTCTTCTTCAAAAACCACACGCGCAGACGATGGTGGAACTCTTTGCTCTCCAGCGCACCGACCGGACAGATATCGGCGGTGCAGATCGAGTAATCGTTGGCGAGCGGTTTGTCCTCCAGAATGTCGAGGACCGAGCGGTCACCCATGTTGAACACGGCGAGCTCGAAAGTGCCGGTGATCTCGCGGCAGAAGCGCACGCAGCGGCGGCAAAGGATGCAGCGCTCCTGATCGAGGATCATGCGCGGGCCTATGTCTTTACGCTTTTGCAGCTTGCGGCGCGGCTCACGGCTGCGTCCCTGGCGGCTGCCGAAGTTGAACGAATAGTCCTGCAACAAGCACTCGCCGGCCTTGTCGCATATCGGGCAATCGAGTGGATGGTTCACGAGTAGCAGTTCGAGCACGCCGCGGCGCGCCTTCTGCACCGCCGGCGTGGTGGTGCGCACCACCATGCCGTCACGGATCGGCGTGTTGCATGCGATGGCCAGTTTGGGGTTGCCTTCGATCTCGACCTGGCACATGCGGCAACTGCCGTCGATCGAGAGCTTCGGGTGCCAGCAATAGTGCGGAATGTGGATGCCGTTGTCGATGGCCACCGGCAGCAGCATGGCGCCCGCTGGGGCCTCGATGGTTCGGCCGTCTATGGTGATCGTCGGCATATTCGATCAGTACTCGAAGCGTCGCCCGCTGCCGTGAATCTCCGGCAGTGGTTCCCCCCCGCGTTCTTCCTGCACCCGCTTCTGCAGTTTGATCAGTCCGTCAAGCACTGCTTCTGGACGCGGCGGACAACCGGGAATGTACAGATGCACCGGGATGATGGTGTCGATGCCTTGCACCACAGCGTAGTTGTTGTACGGGCCGCCCGACGAGGTGCAGGCACCGAAGGACACCACCCATTTGGGTTCCGCCATCTGCTCCCAGACACGCCTAAGCACCGGTGCCAAGCGATGGGTGATCGTGCCCACCACCATCAGCAAGTCGGACTGGCGTGGCGTGAAGCGCGGCAGCGCTGCACCGAAACGATCGATGTCGAAACGCGGGCCGGCAGCGGAGAAGTACTCCATCCCGCAACACGCGGTGACATACGGATAGGGGAAAAAGGAGTACTTGCGAGCCCATTGCACAGCATCGCTCAAGCGCGTGAGGAGAAAGCTTTCGCCGAAGGCGTCACTAGGGGCCAGCGGCTGCCCGGTGGCGGCGCGCAAGCGCGCCAGAAAGCCTTCGTGCGAAGCGCGCGTGCGCGACTTGTGATCTGTTGCCATCGGTTCCCTCTGCCAGCGGACAGCTAGCTAGCAGGCCCCTCCTAAGGAGTAAATAAGGGATATTGTGGATCTTCTTCTAATTCCGTCTTCACTTGGATGAAGCGGGTGACGGTCGAAGGCGTAATCAGTCCAATCACCCGACCGCCGCCGGTGACCAGCAGCCGCCCGCTGTCGGAAGCGACCGTCTGGCGCAGGGTCTCGGAAATGTAGGCGGTGGCGGAGATCTTCAGGACGTCTCCGGCCGGCCGCATGATCTCGCGCACGGTGCGTACGGCGCGCTCTTAAGCGAGGTAACGCAGCATCGCCGTCCACAGCGCAACCACCGGCGGGGCGCCGATGCCGAGTACCGCCGGCAGATTCGGTCACACGGGTCAAAAAGGTGGCTAGGTAGCTAGAAAGGCAAATAGCCCTTGACTCGTACCCAGCCCCTTGTCTAAATGCTCCCTAAGCTAAGATTCGTTTCCAAGTGAGTATTCCTTCCCAAGAAGGTGCTTCCGGGTGTGAAGCTCAAGCCCGCTAAGAGCTTCGGTGACAATCGGATCTAATGAGGCATAGCTGTGTGTAAGCCTCAGAAGTCGAGGGCTTCGAGGAGCCACGGCATTCGGACACTCCCCGGAGCCGTTGCAGTTTCAGTCTCCCGCTAGTGAGGGTTGGCACGAGAGAGCGAGGCATGCAGAGAAAACGCGAGCCCCGAGGGAAGAAACCCCCCAACACTGAAGTGCCGGCAGTCGCGCCGTTCGAGGAGATCAGTGACGCGTTGCCCCACGATGCCACTCCGAGCGATGAGATCGAGGGCGCCATCTCGATGCTCGGTGACATCGACGTCGAGTCGGTTGACGCCATCGCCGAGCCGACGCTCTCCAAGGACGACGAGAAAGAGGAGTGGGTCGAAGAAGAACGTGAGGAAAAGAGCTTTGGTGAGGACACCTCCGACCCGGTGCGCATGTACTTGCAGGAGATGGGGGCCGTCTCCCTGCTGACCCGGGAACAGGAAGTCGAGATCGCGAAGCAAATCGAGGCCGGAGAGCGTGACGTCCGCAACGAGGTGTCGGCACTCCCGTTCTTTGTAACTTATCTGCTCGACCTCGCTGACCGCATCAAGGCGGGGGAGATCTCGGAACGAGACTTGCTTGACGAGGAGGCGGAGGAAGAAGATAGCGAGTCCCTCGAGGCAATCGAGAAGGAGCCGGAAGGCGCGATCCTTAAACAGTTGGAGCGCCTGCGGCGGTTGGTGAATGACCGCAGCGTTGCGGAGGATGCCGTGCGGCAACGTCGCAGTCATCCACGCGCCGCGCAGCACGCAGAACGCCGGCTGAAGCAGCTGAATCGGCGGATCACCAAAGCCCTTCAGGAGCTGGAGATCGGTCGGCGGCACGTCGGGATCGTGGTCGAGAAGCTCAAGATGGCGGCGCGCTTTATCGACCAACAGCACGAATTCATCGGGCGCTGCGAGCGCCGCAGCGGGCGTTCGGCCGGCGAGATTATAAAGCTGGCGAGCAAGCTGCGCTCCGAGCATTCGCGCGCGGTCGCCAGCACGAGCCGCAAACTGCATCTCGGCGCCGAAGAGGCACGAAAACTGGTTGAGGATATCCGCGCCGCGCGCAAGAGAATCAGCGAGGCCGACCGCGAAATCGGCATGAACTACGATGCGCTGGCGCGGGCCTTGCGTATTATTCATGCCGGCGAGGCCAAGGCACAAGAGGGCAAGAAGAAACTCATCGAGGCGAACTTGCGCCTCGTTGTCAGTATCGCCAAACGCTACACCAACCGCGGCCTCGGGTTCCTCGACCTCGTGCAGGAAGGCAACATCGGTCTCATGCGCGCGGTGGAGAAGTTCGAGTATCAGCGCGGATACAAGTTCTCCACCTATGCCACCTGGTGGATCCGGCAGTCAGTCAGCCGCGCCATCGCCGATCAGGCCCGTACCATCCGCATCCCGGTGCACATGATCGAGACCATCAACAAGGTCGTCCGCTCGTCGCGCTATCTGGTGCAGCAACTCGGGCGCGAACCGTCACCGGAGGAGATCGCGGCCAAAATGGAGATGCCGTTGGACAAGGTGCGCAAGGTACTGCGCATCGTGAAGGAGCCGGTCTCGCTCGAGACTCCGATCGGCGATGAAGAGGAGAGCTCGCTCGGCGATTTCGTCGAGGACCGGCAAACCGTGTCACCAGCCGACGCCGCTGTTTATACAAGCCTTGAAGAGCAGACGCGTAAGGTGCTCGCCACCCTGACGCCGCGTGAGGAGCAGATCCTCCGCATGCGCTTCGGCATCGGCGAGAAGTCTGATTACACCTTGGAGGAAGTAGGACAACGGTTTGCGGTGACGCGTGAGCGCATTCGTCAGATCGAGGCCAAGGCGTTGCGCAAGCTGCGCCACCCGAGCCGGACGAAGAACATGGAAGCGTTCGTCGGCGGCTGAGGCCCGGCGAGACGCAAGGAGGCAGTATAAGGAGGCAGTATGATTAAGACGAACTTGGAGAAAGAGCTGCGCAAGTGGCGCGAAGCGCGCGCGCGCAAGCAGGGCGGACGGCAAACGCCGGCCGATCGTCGTACGGTGCGGGTGAATGGGCAGGAGGTGGTGGTGATTACCAAGCCGAAACGCGTGCTGGCGTAACAGCGTACCTTTCTTGCGGCCTCCTTACGGCCGCACAAATCCTCGCAATACTCCCATAGTGATCACCTTGGCGGTTGCCCCTGAGCCGCGCCCTGGTGGTGTGCCCTCCACCGTCCTCCGGTCGGCCCCGGCGCGCCAGAAAGGTTCCTTTACACCTCGTTTCAGGAGCAGTAGTATCCGACGCCATGTTCGCTCGCTTCTTTCCCGCCGAAGGCAAGGGGTTTTTCGAGTTGTTCGAACGCCACGCCGGCAAGACCCTCGAGGCGGCGCGGCTCCTGCAGGCGATGCTGAACAACCCGGCCGACCTCCCGGACCAGGCACGCCGCATTAAAGCGGTGGAACACGAGGGCGATGTGATCACGCATCGCGCCGTCGAGATGCTGCATCGAACCTTCGTCACGCCCATCGACCGCGGCGACATCCACCGCTTGATCTCGCGCCTCGACGACATACTCGATCTGGTCGACGCCACCTCGGAACGCATCTGGCTGTACGGCATCGACACTACGGACCGCGATGCCTGCGATCTGGCCGAGACCTTGGTCAACGCCGTCAGCGAAGTCGCCCGGCTCATGGTCGGTCTGCGCGACCTGAAGAACCGTGACGCCCTTCTCCAGGCGTGCATGGAGATCAACCGCTACGAGAACGAGGGGGACACGTTGCTGCGCCGCGCCGTGGCGCGGCTTTTCCAGGACAGCAAAGAGCCGTTGATGGTCATCAAGTGGAAGGACATTTACGAGTTTCTCGAAAATGCCATCGACCGCTGCGAAGACGTCGCCAACGTGGTTGAGGGCGTCGCGCTCGAGTACTCCTGACCGCACCGCTGCGGATCGACGCCGCGGGCATACTGGTTAGCGGAGGGGCGGACATGGTGGTGGTGGTCATTCTCATCGCGGTGGCGTTGGTGTTCGACTTCATGAACGGCTTCCACGACGCCGCCAACTCAGTGGCCACCGTGGTCTCCACCCGTGTGCTGACACCGCGGCAAGCGGTGGTGTGGGCGGCGTTCTTCAATTTCGTTGCCGCTTTCGGTTTCGGCGTGCACGTGGCGAACACCGTGGGCAAAGGGATCATCGACCCGAGCGCCGTCACCAACACAGTCGTGTTCGCCGGGCTCGCGGCGGCGATCGCGTGGGACTTGATCACCTGGCTGTTCGGCCTGCCGACGAGTTCCTCGCACGCCCTGATTGCCGGCTTCGCGGGCGCCGGCGTCGCCGCAGCTGGGCCGAAGGTCGTGATCGTCAGCGGGCTGACCAAGGTGATGCTGTTCATCTTCATTTCTCCCGCGCTTGGACTGGTCCTCGGTCTCCTCTTCATGACGATTGTCACTTTCTTCGTGCGCCACAGCACGCCCGCCCGGGTCGACACCACGTTTCGACGGCTGCAACTGGTATCGGCGGCGTTCTACAGTCTCGGCCACGGTACCAACGACGCGCAGAAGACCATGGGAATCATCACCGTGCTGCTGTTCAAAAACCGTTACCTCGGTGACACGTTCTACGTCCCCGTGTGGGTGATCTTGGCCTGCTACGCGGCCATCGCCTTGGGGACCACGTTCGGTGGCTGGCGCATCGTGAAGACGATGGGGATGAGGATCACGAAGCTTCAGCCCATCGGCGGCTTCTGCGCCGAGACCGCCGGCGCCTTGACGATCCTGGGCGCCGCCGCGGCCGGGATTCCCGTGAGCACGACGCACACCATTGCCGGCGCCATCATCGGCGTCGGCGCGAGCCGGCGCCTGTCGGCCGTCCGCTGGGGCGTGGCGCGCAACGTGGTCTGGGCGTGGGTGCTCACCATCCCCGGCACCGGACTCATCGCTGCCGCGATCTATTTCCTCGTTGCCGCTGTGTAATCGGACGGGACCGCTGCGGACGTCGAGGACTTTTCTTCAGTCCGTCGGCTTACAAGACGTAAATTGGCAATCCGAACCGGTAAGATTGCGATTGCGTCGGAATTGCGTCGGATAAGAGTGACTTCTGGCCGGAATCACGCTCTACACCTTGGAAGACCGTCGCGGAAATGGTATTGTGCGCATCAACTTCAAAAAGGCGCGTGCAACGGCACGGGCAAAAAGGAAAGGAGCCCATATATGAATCGGCAACGTTCACTACTGGCCCTGGCGCTTTTAATCCTCATGTCAGTGGCCCCAGCCGCACGGGCGCAGCAGCGGACTAGCGGCTACACCGTGAGTGAAGGGTACCCGTTCTTAGGTGTCGATTTGGGCGTGGCTGAGCCCACGAATGACAACTTCCGAGCCCACGTGGTGACCGGCGCGTCGGGCAGCCCCTTTGGGGGATACATGTTCAACGATTGGCTCGGCCTTCAGAGCAACCTGGACTTCAATTTCCTGCCGCCAGACAACGACCACATGAACGGCCAGTGCACCAACCTGGGCTGTCAAGTCCTCAGATCGCAAGGCGGGGTGGGGGAGATCAACCACCAGAACGGATACACCACGATGCTCGGCCTGACTGTCGGCCCGCGGCTGCAGATCCCGATCGGCGATCTCGTCGATCTCTACACCACCGCGCAGGGTGGCGGCTTCAAGGCCATGGGTGGACGGCTCAATCAGTGGGCTCCGGGCTTATCGCTCGGTGGCGGACTCGACGTCAACCTGACCCAGAACCTCTCCGTCGGTCTGTTCGGCCGCTGGAACCGGGCCTACATGTCTCCGCATCCCACCACTCTCGTTCGCCAAGTGCCCGACGAGAACGGGCCCGCTGACGCGCAGTGGGCCAGCGCCGGTGTCAGCATGAAGTGGTCGTTCAAGCAAGCAGCGCCTCCGCCTCCCCCGCCTCCTCCGCCCCCCGTTGCGAAGGCGCCACCCCCTCTGCCGCCGCCGACGAAGGAGAAGATCGTCCTGCGCGGGGTGCACTTCGACTTCAACAAGTACAACATCCGGCCGGATGCGCGAGCGATTCTCGATGAGGCCGTGCGTATTCTGAA
>JBEKBJ010000003.1:0-129594 GCA_050015455.1 Binatia bacterium | reverse complement strand
TGCGTGTCATCGCCTTCACCTCTCGCCGTATCCGTCGCTCCATCGGCGACGGCGTAGCCGGTTAAGGCGGACCTCTCTAACTGCTTATACCCCCGGACATCTCCGGTGCTTCTAACACGATGACGTCCGCCGGTTGACACGGCCACCGAGATTGGGTATCCACAGGGCCACAATTTGGGCTGCACAACTGGCGTGCGTGGAATCAACCACGATGGAGTGCTGACCTTCAGTAGGTCGACCGCCTGGGCCTCTGAGGTTTGAGGTTCAGACTTTTTGCCGTAAGGGGTCTCAGTGCTGAAGAATTACTTGTTGGCTCCCGGGCCCACACCTGTGCCGCCGCGCGTGTTGCTGGCCATGGCGCAGCCCATCATTCATCACCGCACGCCGCAGTTCAGCCGCATCTTCGCCGAAGCGAAAAGCGGCTTGAAGGAGCTCTTCCAAACCGAGCAGGACGTGTTGATGCTCGCTGCCTCTGGCAGCGGTGGAATGGAAGCCGCGGTCAGCAACCTTTTCTCTCCTGGCGAGGAAGTGCTGGTGATCAACGGCGGCAAGTTTGGGGAGCGCTGGCTGAGGATATCGGCTGCTTATGGTCTGAAGGTGTGCGAGCTGCGCGTCGGGTGGGGCCAAGGCGCCAAAGTCGACGATGTCCGCCGTTTACTCGAGCAGCGGCCCGCCATCCGTGGGCTGCTGGTACAAGCGAGCGAAACTTCAACCGCCGCGCTGCACCCGGTCGAAGCGCTGGCTGAGTTGACCCGCAAGCGCGACACGCTGCTAATCGTCGATGGCATCACCGCGGTAGGCGTGCTCGATCTGCCGATGGACCGCTGGGGCATCGATGTGCTGGTGACCGGCTCGCAGAAGGCACTGATGCTGCCACCGGGCCTGGCCTTCATTGCCCTCAGTGAGCGTGCCTGGAAACGCACCAAAGAAGCCAAACTGCCACGTTTCTACTTCGACCTGAACAACGAGCGTGAGAACCAGGCCAAAGATACCACTGCGTGGACGCCCGCGATCTCACTCGTCATCGGTTTGCGGGAATCCCTGGCAATGATCCACGAAGAGGGCTTGCAACAGGTATTCGCGCGCTGCGCGCGCATGGCAGCTGCCACGCGCGCGGCCGCCGCGGCGCTTGGGTTGCAGTTGGTGGCGCCCGACGCGCCCAGCCCGGCGCTCACCGGCATCTACACGCCATCTGATGTCGACGGCGGCAAGCTTGTGGTCTACCTACGCGATCGCCTGGGCGTCACCTTCGCCGGCGGACAAGATCAGTTGAAAGGGAAGGTCGTGCGCATCGCGCACCTGGGTTATATGGGTATTTTTGACGTTGTGACCGCCATCGCCGCATTGGAGATGGCGCTTGGCCATTTCGGCCACCCTGTGCCGCTCGGTCGCGGTGTCGGTGCGGCGCAGGAAATCCTGATGTCTGAGCTAAAGGAGTGAGCTATGTACCGTGTCCTCGTCAGCGATAAGCTTTCCTCAGAAGGCCTGGAGATCCTGAAATCCGCGCCGGATATGCAGGTCGACAACATTACCGGGCTCAAGCCCCAGCAACTGGCGGAGAAGATCGGGCCCTATCACGGTCTCATCGTGCGCAGCGCCTCAACCGTAAACGCCGAGGTCATCGCCGCCGCCGAGAACCTGCGTGTCATCGGGCGCGCCGGCGTCGGCGTAGACAACGTCGACGTAGCGGCGGCAACCAAGCGCGGGATCGTCGTGATGAACACGCCGGCGGGCAACAACATCACTACCGCCGAGCACGCCATCAGCATGATGATGGCCTTGGCGCGCTCCATACCGCAAGCCACGGCGTCGATGAAAAGCGGCAAGTGGGAGAAGAGCAGCTTCACCGGTTCCGAGGTGTTCAACAAGACGCTTGGGATCCTCGGCATCGGCAACATCGGAAGCCTGGTGGCCGAGCGCGCCCTCGGCTTGAAGATGCGGGTCATCGCCTACGATCCGTTCATTTCGCAGCAAGCGGCCCAACGCCTGGGGGTCGAACTCGTCAGCGTCGACGACCTTTATGCTCGCTCGGATTTCATCAGCGTGCACACGCCGCTGAACGCGGAAACGCGAGGGCTTGTCGGCGCCGACGCCTTCGCCAAGATGAAGAAAGGCGTGCGCGTCATCAACTGCGCCCGCGGCGGCATCGTTGACGAGGAGGCGTTGGCGGCGGCCATCAAGGAAGGGAAAGTCGACGGCGCCGCCGTCGACGTGTTCGCCAAGGAACCGCCACCGCCGGATAATCCGCTGCTCAAGCTCGACAAGGTCATTCTCACGCCGCACCTCGGTGCGGCAACTACCGAAGCGCAGCTCAACGTCGCCATCGCCATCGCGCATCAGGTGGTGAATTACCTCACTCGCGGCGTCATTCAGGACGCCGTCAACGTGCCCTCGATCGGCCCGGAACTCTTGGAGGTGCTGGGCCCGTATCTCACGCTCTGTGAGAAACTCGGCAGCTTGCAGGGGCAGGTGCTGACTGCCGCGCCGGACGAGGTTGCCATCGAGTACGCCGGCGAGGTGGCCCAATATGACGTCAAGTCACTCACGCTGGCCGTGCTGCGCGGGCTGTTGGCGCGCGTGGTCGAATCGACCGCGGTCAACTACGTCAACGCGCCGGCGATCGCGCGCGAGCGCGGCATACGCATAGTGGAATCGAAAGCCAGTGAGTCCAAGGGCTTTTCGAACCTCGTCACGGTGAGCATCAACACCGCCAAGGGGCCCAGCATCGTCGCCGGTGCGATCTTCGGCCAACACGTGATTCGGCTGGTCCGCATCAACGATTTCTATCTCGACGCCAGTCCGGAAGGCTTCATCCTCATGCTGCACAACCGCGACGTCCCCGGCGTGGTCGGAGCGGTTGGCACGCTCCTCGGCAAGGCGAAGATCAACATCGCCCGGCTGGAGCTAGGGCGGGAAAGGATCGGCGGTATGGCGATCTCGCTCATTCACGTCGACGACAGCATCCCTGCCTCGGTGTTGGAGGAGCTGCGGAAGTTGCCCGACATCGTCTCGGCGCAGCTCGTAACGCTTTGAATGATCAAAACCTTGGGAGGCTGATCTGTTATGCCTGCAGTAGTCGTTGTCGGTGCGCAATGGGGGGATGAAGGCAAGGGGAAAGTTGTCGACCTTTTGACCGAGCATGCCGACATCGTCGCTCGCTACCAGGGCGGCAACAACGCCGGCCACACCGTTGTCGTCGATGGCCACAAGACGATCTTGCACCTGGTTCCGTCCGGCGTTTTGCACCCGGGCAAGGTGTGTGTGATCGGCAACGGGGTGGTCATCGATCCCGCCGTCCTCATCACCGAGATCGATGAATTGCGGCAGCGCGGCTTCTTAGCGCAGGACGAGCTGCTGAAGATCAGCGACCGCGCGCACCTGATCATGCCCTACCACCGCGCCATCGACCTGGCGCGCGAACGCCTCCGCGGTGAGGGCCGCATCGGCACTACCGGCCGCGGCATCGGCCCGACCTATGAAGACAAGATGGCGCGCATCGGCATTCGCTTCGCCGATTTCTGTGATGAAGCGGCGTTCGCAGATGTTTTGCAACGCATCATCGAAGAGAAGAACTCGTACCTGCGCGACATGCTCAAGGAGAAGGCGCTCGATTTCGCTGCCATCGTTGCCGAGTATGCCGCTTTTCGCGACCGCCTGGCGCGCTACATTACCGATTCCAGCGTCTACCTGAACGAGGCCTTGGCGCAGTCGAAGCGTGTCCTCCTCGAAGGGGCGCAGGGCACCATGCTCGACGTTGATCATGGCACCTATCCTTACGTCACCTCGTCCAACACGGCGGCCGGCGGGGCGTGCAGCGGCAGTGGCATCGCGCCCAATCGAATTTCCGCGGTGATCGGCATCGCGAAGGCTTACACCACGCGCGTCGGCAGCGGGCCGTTCCCGACCGAGCTACTGGACGAGCTCGGAGCGAAACTGCGACAGGACGGGGACGAATACGGCGCCACCACCGGCCGGCCACGGCGGTGCGGTTGGTTCGACGCGGTGGTCGTGCGCGCGGCAGTGCGGCTCAACGGGTTGAGCGGGCTGGCGCTGACCAAGCTCGACGTCCTTACCGGCTTCAAAACCATTCGCATCTGCACGGCGTACGAGTTCGAAGGCCGTCGACTCCACGACTTCCCCGCCAGCGCCGCGGCAATCCGTGGTCTCCAGCCGGTCTACGAAGAGGTCCCCGGTTGGAACGAACCGCTGCGCGGGGCGCGCTCGCTCGCCGATCTGCCCGCCAACGCTCGTGCCTATGTTCACCGGCTGGAGGAAGTTACGGGCGCGCCCATGGTCATGGTCTCGGTAGGCGCCGGCCGCAACGAAACCATTCTGCTGCGCAATCCGTTCGACTAGACGCGCCCTTCACGCAGCCGGGGCGGATGTTTGTCTCAGTCTGGCTCCAGCGGATGGAAGACCAAGCCACTCAGTAGCTTCGGATAGAAGTAGGTCGACTTCTCCGGCATGGTCTGGCCGGCTAGACACACCGCTTGCACATCGGCGACGTCGGGCGGGTTCATGAGGAGTGCCACCTGCGCTCCCTGTTCGACGGCATCCAGCGCGGCCACATCGTCGTGCATGTACGCCAGCCGCCCGTCCTGCGCTGCGGCGCTGACGTCGATACCGATGAGCCCCCGTAGGATGACGCTGTCGAGAATCGGCACGTCGAGCCGGCGCACCACGGCGTGGAGATGCCCGGCGTACTGATCGGCCACCGCAGAGTCGTCGAGGGTTGCCAGCACGAGATCGTCCGCCCCAGCTGAGACGACACCGAAGCGGCCCAACTGAGGCGGCTCATGCAGCGCAGCGAGGAAAGCCTCGCGCGCCGACCGTGGAAAGCGTCGCAAACGGAAATGCCGCTGCAGCTGTGCCGTGAACTTCGGGGCGTCGAAGCTCGCCGACTTCAACAGCACGCGGTGCGTGGGCAAGATCACCAGTCCGGGGTGGCTCATGCTGGTGACATACATGAGCACGAAGTTGTAGGGTGCGTCCGGATCGTGACCGCCTTGCGCGCGGCGTTCCTCGGAATACGCCTGGGCCGTTTCATATCGGTGGTGACCGTCGGCAATGACGATCGACTCCTCGGCCAGCGGGGCGGAGATGGCCTCGATCACGCTCGCCTCGGTGAGCAGCCACAACCGGTGGCGCACATCGGCGTCGTCTCTCAAGTCGATGTCGGGCGGCCGTGTTGCCGCGCCCTGCGCCGCCTCGAGCACTTGCAGCTTGTCGGCGAACAGCGCGAACAGCGGGCTCAGATTTGTCCGGCAGGC
Organism: Binatia bacterium; assembly: GCA_050015455.1. GTDB lineage: Bacteria > Desulfobacterota > Binatia > HRBIN30 > HRBIN30 > JAGDMS01. The sequence goes on along the minus strand of JBEKBJ010000003.1, from coordinate 124,324 downwards.
GCGCAACAGGCGCATGCGATCTTCCTTCGGCCGCGCCAGCGTGCGTTCGTGCGGGCGGATCTGACCAGAAGAAAACGGCTCCAGCCGGACGGTGCCGATGATGCCCTCCCGCTGGCGCGCCTCGCCGTTGGGAAGGACGAAGTCTTGGACGTAGCGGCACAGCGCTGGCGCCCTGTCGCGCACGAGCACACCGTCACGCCGCCAGGCTTGCAGTAGCTCCGCGGCCGTAGCGTAAGGATCGGCCGAACGGTTGAGAATGAGACGGATCACGTTGCGCTCACTGCGCTCGTACAGCGCATTGCGATGCGCTTCGGGGATCACGTCGTAGGGCGGTGCCACCACGGCAGCAAGATCACCGATCACCGCCGGGTTGTACCGGAGAGGACTGAACGGCCGTAGCATCACCATGACTCACTCCGAATAAGAATCATCTGATTCCCTCACCTTGACCCTCTCCCGGGGAGAGAGGGAACCCTCAATGAACCGTCGTCGCCTTCGGCTCGTGGGGTTTGGACTTTGGACTTGTGCGCGAGTGCAGCACAAACCTCGTTCAAAGAAACAGCGCCTTCGCGGATCACCTTCAGCCCGGCGCGCAAATCAAGCACGGTCGACGCCGGCTCGCCAGAGAGCGTACCGCCGTCGAGGTAGTAATCAACCCGGCTGCCGAAATACGCCCGGGCCTCGTCCGCTCGGACCGGTGGCCGCCTCGCGTCCGGGTTGGCGCTCGGCGCGGTGACCGGCCTACCCAAGGCTCGTACCAACGCCGTCGCCAGGGGATGACTGGACAGCCGTACCCCGATGCCGTCGCCTCCGCCGGTCAGTGCAGATGGCACCGACGTGCGGGCGCGCAGCACTAGTGTCAGCGGGCCTGGCCAGAAACGGTCCATCAACGTCACGGCCTCGGGCGAGATCTCGGTAGTCAGATCACGCAGCATCTCGACGCCCCCAATCAAAACGGCAACGGGCTTCCCACGCTCTCGCACTTTCAACTCGATGATCCTCCGCAGCGCCAGCGGATTGCAGGCATCGGCGCCGAGGGCGTAGAGCGTTTCAGTCGGATACACGACGATGCCGCCCTCCGCCAGCACGGCCGCCGCGGTCGCGAGGGGCTCGTCATTGCGGCGGCTGACGTTGTCCCTTGAGACGGACATCCTTCTCCTCGACTTGGCGGGCCAGCTCGGTCTTGAATGTGGCCAGGCGCGCGGCGAGATCGTCGTCGTGCAGCGCCAAGATTTCCAGCGCCAGGATCGCTGCGTTCTCGGCCCCGGCCTTCCCGACAGCCATCGTCGCCACCGGCACGCCGGGCGGCATCTGCACCGTCGCCAGCAACGCGTCGAGTCCGTGCAGACTGCCGCTCTCCAGCGGCACACCGATCACGGGCAGGGTGGTGTGCGCCGCCACCACGCCCGCGAGATGCGCCGCCAATCCCGCGCCGGCGATCAGCACATGCAGCCCGCGTTCACGCGCCGAGCTGGCGTAGGCTGCGGTGCGCTCCGGCGCGCGGTGGGCCGAGGTCACCGTGACCTCGTACGCTACGCCGAAGGCATCCAGCCGTTGCGCGGCGGCGCGCATGATTTCCCAATCACTGTCGCTGCCCATGAGAATAGCGACGCGCGGCGCCGGCTGCTGCGAGGCGCCGTCGTGCGATCGCGATGACGTCGGATCAGGGGTGGTCATGCATGCTGCTCCAAGGCGTGGTAACCGATATCGCGGCGGTAGTGGATCCCGTCCCAGTGAATCTGTTCCACGCCGTGATAGGCTTCAGCTACGGCATCACGCACCGTGGCACCGAGCGCGGTCACGCCCAACACGCGGCCGCCGTTAGTGACGATGACATCGTCGCGCTGTACCGTGCCGGAGTGGAAGACGGTGCCGTCTTGCCACCCACGCAGCGCCTCGAGGCCGCGAATGACCTTGCCCTTCTCGTAGGTACCGGGATAGCCGGCGGCGGCGAGAACGACGCAGGCGGCGGCGCGCGTGTCCCACTCCACCTTGACCTCCGCCAGACTGGCGTCGATGCACGCCTCCATCAAATCCACCAAATCACTCTTGAGACGGACCATCAACGGCTGGCATTCCGGATCGCCGAAGCGGGCGTTGAACTCCAAGACCTTAGGACCACTCTCAGTGATGATCAAGCCAGCATACAGCACGCCGCGATAGTCCAGCTTCAATTCGTTGAGACCCCTTACCACCGGCTCCATGATATCGTGCATGATGCGGTCGTGCAGCGCTGGGGTGACGATGGGCGCGGGCGAGTATGCGCCCATGCCTCCGGTGTTCGGTCCGGTCTCGCCGTCGAAGGCGCGCTTGTGGTCCTGCGAGGATGCCAGCGGCAGGACCGTGTGGCCGTCGGTCAAGGCGATGAAGGAGACCTCCTCGCCTTCGAGAAACTCCTCGACGACAACGCGCTCGCCGGCGTCGCCGAAAATGCGAGTGCGCATGATTTCGTTGATGGCGTCTTCGGCCTGCTTGACAGTTTGGCAGATCACGACGCCCTTTCCGGCGGCGAGGCCGTCGGCTTTGACCACGATCGGTGCGCCGACCTCCGCGACATAGCGGGCCGCTTCATCCGCATCCGAGAAGGTGCCGAAGAACCCCGTCGGCACGTTGTGACGCCGCAACAGTTCCTTGGTAAATGCTTTGCTCCCCTCAATCCGCGCCCCAGCGCGCGTGGGGCCGAAGATGCGCAGCCCGTGGCGCTGAAACTCGTCCACGATCCCCAGCGTCAGCGGCAGCTCGGGTCCGACGATGGTGAGGTCAATGCGCTGGTCGCGCGCGAAGCGCACTAGCGCGGCGATGTCGTCCGCTGCCAGCGGTACGAGCTCGGCGACCTGAGCGATGCCGGCATTGCCCGGAGCACACAAGACGCGCTTCACGCGCGCTGACTGGCGGATCTTCCATGCCAGCGCATGTTCGCGCCCGCCGCTGCCGATGATGAGGATGTTCATTGTCGGATGAGCCAGTGAGCCGGTGAGCCGGTGCACCGCTGAACGCAGGTGCACCCGGAGGCAACGTCACAGCTGCAGCGAGTGATCACTCTTGATCTCGTAGAATTCATTTCGCACTGGCATACCGGCTCACAGGCGGACCCGTCAATGCCGGAAGTGCCGCACCCCGGTGAATACCATGGCGAGGTTGAGCCGGTCGGCGGCGGCGATGATTTCTTCATCTCGCACACTACCACCGGGTTGCACGATGGCGGTGGCCCCGGCCTTCGCCGCCTCCTCGACGCCGTCGGGGAACGGAAAGAACGCGTCGCTTGCCAACACAGAGCCCTTCAAGGAAATACCGACTCGTGCGGCCTTGTCACGCGCGGCGTGTACCGGATCGACGCGCGAGGTCGCGCCGCCGCCGAGCGCCAGCGTGCGGTGCGCTTCGACGAAGGCGATGGCGTTCGATTTCACGTGCTTGACCACCTTGAGCCCGAATGTCAGGCCGGCGTACTCGTCGACGGTCGGCGGGCGCTTGGTCGCGACACGGGCGGCGCGCGGCTCTTCCATGGCGCGGTCAGCGTCTTGCACCAGCAGTCCGCCGAATACGCCGCGGATGTCGCGCCCATGCTGCCGCATCGCGTCGGGATGCCAGCGCATCAAGCGCCGGTTCTTCTTCTTGCGCAGGAACTCAAGCGCGTCGGGGGCGAACTCCGGCGCAATCAGGACCTCGGTGAATATTTCATCTACCTCGCGCGCCAGATCGAGCGTCCAGGTCCTGTTGGTGACGATGATACCGCCGAACGGGGAGTCGGGATCTGTAGAAAACGCGCGGCGATACGCCTCCAGAACGGCCGATGCCGTCCCGACACCGCACGGCGTGTTGTGCTTGAGGATGGCGGCCGCCGCGTCGGCGTCGTCGATGAACTCGAGCATCAGAAACAAGGCCGCGTTGATATCGACGATGTTGTTGTACGACAGTTCCTTGCCGTGCAGCTGCTCGACGGCGCGAAAGAAGTCGCCGTACAGGGCCGCTTGTTGGTGCGGGTTCTCGCCGTAGCGCAGGTCCTGCGCCTTGCGCAACCCGATGTGCACCGTGTCGCTGAAGGCTTTGCGGCCGCCATCGTCCAGGCTGCCGAGGTAATCGGCGATGGCGCCGTCGTAGTGCGCTGTGGTGGCAAACGCCTTGCGCGCCAGTCGCGCGTTGGTCGCGGCGGAGACCGCGCCCCCATCGCCGCGCATCTCTTCGATGATCGTCGAGTAGTCGGCGGGATCGACCACGACGGTGACGTCGTGATGGTTCTTCGCCGCCGAGCGCACCATCGATGGGCCGCCGATGTCGATGTTCTCGATGGCCTCCTCCAGGCTGCACTGCGGACGGGCGACGGTGGCTTCGAAGGGATACAGGTTGACCACCACCATGTCGATGGGCGCTATCTGATGCGCCGCCATCTGTTCTTGGTGGCGCCGGTCCTCGCGCCGGCCTAGGATGCCGCCGTGAATCTTGGGATGGAGAGTCTTGACGCGGCCATCGAGGATCTCGGGCGAGCCGGTATGCTCGCTTACCGGCACCACCGGGATGCCGGCGTCGGTGAGAGCCTTCGCTGTGCCACCGGTCGAAAGAATCTCGACGTTGAACCCGTGCAGCGCCTTGACGAAATCGATCAGGCCGCTCTTGTCGCTGACACTCACTAATGCCCGTGTGATCTTCGCCATCCCAGCCTCTCCTCCTTACTGTAGAATGCGCGGCACCCGTTGGCCCACGCCGGTCAGCACCTCGTAGGCGATCGTTTCTTGCCAGGCCGCCACCTCGGTCACGCTGATCTCGGCACCGTTCTGCCGCCCCCACAGCACGACCTCGTCGCCGAGCTGTACGCCGCCGACCTCGGTGACATCTACCATCGTGAGATCCATGCACATCGCGCCGATCACGTGGCAGGCGGCGACATCGCCGGCCCTGGCACCGGTGAGCACCAGGATCGGCTTGCGCACGCCGGCGGCGCGCAGCTCCACCCCCTCTTCGATGGTGGCGACGCCGAGGTAGTCCGCGCCGGCAGCCTCGAAGATGGGGGCGACGAGCGCCGCGCCGTGTCCGTAGGCGTTGGCTTTGACAACGGCCAGCACGGCTACGTCTGCCGGCAGCGCGGCGCGCACAGCGGCGAAATTGGCGCGCAACGCGGCGGCGTCGATGGCGGCGAAGGTTGGACGTCCAGCTAACGGCGTGGTCATGGAACGGCGAGCGAGCCCCGCTTACCAAATGGTACCGAAGTTGTAAAGGTAACCTGAAATCACTATGGTTCTTGCGTGCACGTGATCATCAACGGCGAGGCACAGACGCTGTCCGGAGGCCTGACCGTCGCGGATTTGATCAGCCAGCTCGGACTCAACCAGCGGCGGGTCGCCGTGGAAATGAACCGCGAGATCGTCGCGCGAGAGCACTACGGCGACCGCGTGTTGAGGGAAGGCGACCAGGTCGAGATCGTGCATTTTGTTGGCGGAGGATAGCAAAGAAACATGGCCGATCCATTCGAACTGGCAGGGAAGAGTTTCCAATCGCGGCTAATCGTCGGCACCGGCAAGTACCGCGATTTCGCCGAGACCAAGCGCGCGGTTGAGGTTTCCGGCGCCGAGATTGTCACCGTCGCGCTCCGGCGCGTGAACATCACCGACCCGGGCAAGGAGAACCTGCTCGATTTCCTCTCTCCGTCGCGGTACACGATTCTGCCGAACACCGCCGGCTGTTATACGGCGGACGAGGCCATCCGCACGGCCCGGCTCGCGCGCGAGGCCGGCATTGGAAAACTCGTGAAGTTGGAAGTCATCGGTGATCAGAAGACGCTGTTCCCCGATGTGCCGGCGACCATCGAGGCCGCCAAGGTCTTGGTGCGTGAGGGATTCGTGGTTCTGCCGTACATCAACGACGATCCCATTGCCGCGAAGAAGCTGGAAGAGATCGGGTGCGCGGCGGTGATGCCGCTTGCCGCGCCGATCGGGTCCGGTCTCGGCATTCGCAACCCCTACAACATCCGCATCATCCTCGAGCAGGCCCGAGTGCCGGTGATCGTCGATGCCGGCGTCGGTACCGCTTCGGATGCTGCGGTCGCTATGGAACTCGGCTGCGATGCCGTGTTGATGAACACCGCCATCGCCGGTGCCAAGGATCCGATCTTGATGGCGGAAGCTATGCGTCTGGCGGTGGAGGCGGGGCGCAAGGCTTTCCTTGCCGGCCGTATTCAGCGCAAGCTCTACGCGACGGCGTCGAGCCCGATCGAAGGGCTGATCGATTAGCCCTCAGGGGTCAGCAGTCAGCTTTCGGTGACCGCGGTACGTGTGCGGCGGGTCACGAGCTGATAGGTGATGGCTGAGAGCTGATGGCTGAGAGCTTTCCTTGTCTCTACCTCGTCACCGACCGCACACGTACCTGCGGGCGCCCGCTGATCGACGTCGTCGAGGAAGCGCTGCGAGGTGGTGTCGACGCGGTCCAGCTCCGAGAAAAAGAACTGCCGGTGACAGAACTGTTGGCTCTCGCCTGTGAGTTGCGCGACCTGTGCCGCCGGTACGGCGCGCGCCTCCTGATCAACGACCGCGTCGATATCGCGATGGCTGCAAGGGCCGACGGCGCGCACTTGCCGGTCAACTCATTCACGCCTGCCGACGCGTGGCGCCTGCTGGGGCCGCAAGCCCTGATCGGCGCGTCGGCGCACAGCCTGGCGGAAGCACGGGCCGCCGCAGACGGCGGCGCCGACTTCATCGTCTTCGGGCCGGTCTTCGACACGCCATCGAAGCGGCCGTTCGGCCCGCCGGTGGGACTGACCGCATTGCGAGACGTGACACGAAACATTTCGCTGCCGGTGTTGGCAATCGGCGGCATCACCACGGAGCGGGTAGAGACCGTGCGCCAGCACGGGGCGCGCGGCGTGGCGGTGGTGTCGGCGATTCTGGAGGCGGGCGACCCGCGCGCCGCTGCGGCGGCGCTGCGGACTCGCTTCGGCGCATAATCTCGCGCCGTCGCTTCAACATCGGCAGCAGCTCCGGCCAGAATCGGAAGAGTCCGATGTTGTCCGTCTGATGAGGGCGTGCAACGCGTCGCGCATCATCGCGGCACGCATGCGCTGCCGTCGAAGCAGCTGTCGGCGAGGCAGTTGCAGGTGCGCACTTCGTGGCTTGCATCGGGCGGGCAGCCACAGGCGCCGATCGCGCAGGTGTTGGGGAAGTCGCCGGTGGTGGTGCAGCACATGGCTGACGTCACCGTGCCACCGGAAGTGAGGCAGCCCTGCTCGGCCAGGCTCACGGCGCAGCCACTAAGCGCGGCGTTCACCGCGCGGAGGATCTCATCGACAGTGATCTGGCCGTCGTGGTTCGCATCACCGGCCAGGCAGGCTGAAACATCCACATTGCCGAGCGCGATATCCACCATGGTGAGAATATCATCGATGGTGACTTGGCCGTTGCCGTTGCAGTCGCCGACACAGGGGACCGGGACCGTGAAATTGACCGTCTGGTTCTGGCTAGGGACCGTGACGGATTGGTTGCTGACACACGGCAAGCCCAGTGAGTTCAAGCCGTTATCGCCCCCGCAGTTGAGGCCAACCTGCCAGGTGCCGTTGGCCACGCCGAACGCGTACTGGCCGTTGTTGTTGGTCTGACCGCCGACGTTGTACTGCGTCCCGTTAATGGTGGCGAACGCGTACACGAACAAGTTCGTGATCGGATTTCCGTTGCTCTCCTGCACCGTGCCGGTGATCGATGACGTCACTGCCAAAGCGACCGCCACGATCCCAGTCCGGTTTACGCCATCGGTCACGGTGAATTGGAGCTGTGGGCCGATCAGGTTCTGGTTGGCGAGATCGCTGGATGAAAACCCAAGATTCCACGTGCCGCCGAACACACCAATGCTAAAGGTACCGTCCGAATTGGTCGTCGAGTTGGAACAGTTTCCCGGAACCTGCGGGCAAGCGCTCACGCCGATGTTCCCGACACCATTGTTCATCGTGTCGACCAACTGCCCCATCAAATAAGCCGTGAAGAGCGGGACCGTAAAATTGACCGTCTGGTTCTGGCTGGGGACCGTGACGGACTGTTCGCTGACACACGGCAAGCCCCGTGAGTTCAAGCCGTTGCAGTCGAGGCCGACCTGCCAAGTGCCGTTGGCCACGCCTAACGCGTAATTGCCGTTGTTGTTGGTCTCAGTGCCGCTGGCACTGCCGACGAAGTACTCCGTCCCGCTAATGTTGGCGGACGCGTACACTTCCAAGTTCGTGATGGGGTTTCCGTTGCTATCCTGCACCGTACCGGTGATCGATGACGTTACTGCCAAAGCGACCGCCACGATCCCAGTCTGGTTCACGCCATCGGTCACGGTGAATGGGAGCTGTGGGCCGATCAGGTTCTGGTTGGCGAGGTCGTCGGATGAAAACGAAAGATTCCACGTGCCGCCGAACACACCAATGCTAAAGGTGCCGTCCGAGTTGGTCGTCGAGCCGGAACAGTTTCCCGAACCCTGCGGGCAAGCGTTCATGCCGATGTTTCCAACACCGTTGTCCATCGTGTCGACCAACTGCCCGCTCAAATAAGCCGTGAAATGTTGGGCAATGAAATCCTGCTGCAATGCCTGGCCGTCAGTGACGTTTACGCTTGCACCCGTTTCCAAATACCCGAGGGCGGTGAGCTCGTCGCTATCCGGGCCGATGTTCCAAGTCCCCGCGGTGACGCCGACGACGTAGTTCCCGGCGCTGTCGGTAAGCCCGTAGCCTTCGTACTGATCCGTATCCGCATAGATATCCACGCCGGCCAACGGATTCCCCTGATCGTCTTTCAACGTGCCGTAAATCAGCGCTGTGGCTTTCGGCAACTGGATAGAGACTCCCGATACGCTGCCGCCGCTGATGTCCACCGGGTATTTACCATTGAGGGCCAAATACCCCGCGAGAGCCAAAGATTGCTCAGAGGGATCAAGCTTCCATTTGGTCGACGCCGAAGACACAGGAATCGCGAAGTTCCCGCTGGCGTCAGAGAAGCCAACTGCAAGCAGTCCGCTACTCGACTTCGCCGAAATTAGGACGCCCGGAATCCCCGCACCACTGCCCAGGTCGGTCAGGCGGCCGGCGATGGTGCGGTCGGCGGCGGTGAGCGAGAGGTTCTGGGGGACCGTCGCGCCGGTGTTGACCGTTACGACCGGCGCCGCGGAGGAGTCAGCCACGAACCCGGCATCAAGGGCGAAGACCGCATAGCTGCCGGGCGCCGCGTTGAGCGTGAAATTGCCGCTAGCGTCAGCGAGCGCCATGATTATCGGGGCACCGTTGAAGGCCGGGTCGATGAGAAAAGTGAATGCATACGGCACGGCCGAGCCGCCGCTGGTGACCTGACCGACGACCTTCTGGGCGTACACGGGCTGCGTGATGGTGAACGCCGCGGTCACCGGGGAGACCTGGTAGATGAACTTCGCAACGCTCATGGTGGCTGCGTCGAACCCATGGCCTGACCGTGCGAAGTTCAGCAGGGTGTGAATCTTGCCGTCGGCCAGGCCATCTTCGTCGCCGGGGACATTGGTGTCACGCACCCCGCCGATGGTCAGTGCCTGCCCGTCCGTGACCTGGAAGCTTTGGACCAGCAGGTCACCGCTGTCGATCGTGCCGTTGCCGTTGATGTCGAGGAAGGTTTCCACCAGTACGGTTTGGCCGCTCGCCAGCCCGGTGATGTCCAGCGCGATCGTCCCCGTGTAGTTGGCGGCAACGCTGGTAGGCGTGATCGTCAGGCTTGCGGCCAGGGCGGTCCCGGCTGCCATGGCGAGGCTGGCACACGCAACCAGAATCGCGGTTAACGACGTGATTGCAGCCTTGGTCATCATGATTCAACTCTCCCTGCGAGAAGCTTCTTGCGGGATCTCGTGCCGTTTGGGCAACCGAAAACCAGGGCGGTCCTTACACCATTGACAATGCGAAAGCCATTGACCGTGATTGCGGCTTCCGCTGCCGAAACCGCCACAGCTTGCGACGTCAGTGTGAACGGTTGTGAGACAGTTGAGCGCTTGAAGACTTCCCAAACCCGAAAACAGTGGGCTTACAGTCTGGAAATGATGATGATGATGCCGCCGGCGGCGAGACTCAAGAGTCTCATAATTTCACTCAAGTTCCTAAAAATGATGGTGATGATGCCGCCGGCAGCGAGACCCCAGAGGAAGTCCTTCTGCAGACTCACCTCGGGGCCGCGGGTACGTTCGCTGAAGATAGCGCTGGCGATGAAGATGGCCGACAGAACCCCGAGCGCCCAGGAAATGCCCGGGAGATCTTCGCCGCCGCGTTCCAGCGTGGCGTAACGCGACAGCGCGAACAGGAACGCGAAACCGAGCGCGATGGCGATGATGCGCAGGATACGGAGGACAATCATTGTCGTGAACCGTGCTCGTGAGTCGTGCTCGTTATTAGAGGATGGGAGCCGGAGGTTCTCTCAGAGGTTCCGATCACGATTCACGAGCGCGATTCACGTTCTCATTCTTCCTTGACCTTGGCGGAGCGGGCCATCTTCAGCAGCTCCTGCGCGCGCTTGTCGCCGGAGGCGGCTTCCCGCTCCCACTTCTTTTCGCGCCAGGGCCTCACCACGTACTCGTCGAGGAAGATCACGAAGAGGCTGAAGCCGAGCATGATGGCGATCGAAATATACATGTTCAGTCCCATAATTTACCTCGCGGCGCGCCGCTTCAACATCCTGGTCATAGCCGGGGCGCGATTGGCTTCCCTCGTGATGAACTTCGGCCGCAACAGGATGATGAGCACCGGCGTCAGCGTCTGCGACCCGACGTAGCTGATGGCCATCCACATCGCCAGCAGCGATCCCATCTCGGCGTTGAAGCGGATGTTCGACGACGTCCAGAACACCGTGCTGACGACCATGATGATGGCCGTGAAGCTCACCGCCTTACCCGAAGTGACCAGCGCCTCGCGCACCGAGTCCTGCAAATCTCCGCGCACACGGATTTCCTCGATGGTGCGACTGACAATATACAGGCCGTAATCGATGCCGAAACCCAAGCCCACGGTGACCAGCGGCAGGGTGTGGATGTTCACCCCGATGTGGTTCACGGCCATGTACGCGTTGACCATGATATTCGCCAGCGCCAGCGGCGCCAGCAGGTACAGGCCCGCGGCGAAGGAACGGTAGGTAAAGAGCATGATCATGTACATGGTGAAGAAGCCGAGGAAGTTCATCAGGGCGTCGTTGCGGACGAGTTCTTCGTTGGCGGCCGCCAGCGTTCCGATCAAGCCGCCGGCCAGCTTGAAGACGGCTTTCCACGGTGCGCTTACGGTCGTCGCAACCTTCTGGCCCGCACGTTCCATGGTCAAGTCGAGGAGAGTGGAAGTGTCCGATTGGTGCATTAAAGCGGTGCGGAACTCCGCGTCGGTGCGCACCGGCTGTTTGCCCACCGCTACGATACGGTCGCCGACTTTGAATGGCGTATCAGCAGAAGCCACGCTCCCCACCACCCACGACGGGCCAGCCTTTTCCCAAATCGGCTCGGGATGGACCTCTTTGACCACTACCGTGCCGTCTTCGGCACTCCCCAACGTCAGGCCGAGATCCTCGATCTCGGTGCCGGAGATGAAGTCCTTGCACTCCTTGATGATGCGCCTAATGTTCTCGCCTTTGTGGTCCTTACAGAAGAAGGTCACGTGCGCGGTGGTGTAATCCGGCGTCACGTATTTCGCGGTCTCGCTCGGTGGTGAGCCCGAGAAGTAGATGAAGAACAGACCGCCGACATCCACCCAGTTGTCCGGGATCACGCCCCACTTCGGCTCCAGTTCGTGGAACACCATGTTGACCGCCCGGATGATGTCGGCCAGCGAGAAGCTGTAGCCGACCGACGGATCGCGTTCGAGGTGCCGCTGGAAGGTTTCCATCGCGCGCAAGGTCTCGGGATACTTCATGGCGTCTTTGTCGTAGCCCTCGTTCACCACGATGAGCGGTTCGACGCCGCCGAACTTATCCTGGATCTTTTTGTGCGAGACGTTGTACGGCGAGTCTGTCCACAGCAACGGCGACGCCGAGCTCGGGTCGCCGATGGTGAGGCCGCGGACGAAGTAGATGGCAACCAGCGTGACGCCGAGCCAGGCGGTGACGGTCACGATCTTGCCGGTGCGCGTCAGGACCGCGTTGACAAAGCGCTCGATGCTGCGCCGGAAGCCGCCGTGCTCGCGCATGACCACCAGCTCCGGCACGGGTGCCTTCAGGTAGTAGTAGACGATCGGGTTGAGCAGCATCTCGGAGATGGTGATCGCCAGGATCCACCACGACGCCGTGATCGCCAGCTTCTGCAGCATGACCACGGGGACGAGCAGGATGACCAAGACCGCGAAGGCATCGGTGGTGATGCCGGACAAGGTCGGCACGAAGAGCTGGGCGAAGGCGGCGACGATGGCGCGCCGCTTGTACCACCCCGAGTTCGCGAACTCTTCGTAGTAGCGCTCGTGCATCTGGATGGCGTGGCTCACGGCGCGCGCCGTGATGAGGAACGGCATCACCAGCATCAGAGGATCGAGCGCCAAGCCGATCAGGTAGATGAACCCCAGGCCCCAGAAGGCCGCAATCACGCCGGTGATGGTGGGACGCAAGGCGCCGCGCCAGTCGTGGAAGTACATCCACCCCAGTACCCACTCGAAACACCAGGTGATGACCAGAACGAAGAACACGTCGCCGGCGTAGTGGTACACCCAGCCATACAGGCGCGGCTCGCCGGCAACGTAGACCTCGGTGTTGGCGTCCTGGAACGGCTCCACGACGTTTTCATTCACTTCGGTGAAGATGCGTTTGTAATCGAGTCGCCCTTCGATGAAGTTCGCGCGGATCAAAGCAGCCTTATCGTCGAGTGAAACCAGCAAGCCGTAGATGTTCTCGGCGTTGTGCACGATGCGCCGGATGTTCGCCGCCTCCTCGGGGGTCTTCACCGGTTCCAGCATCACCGGCTGCGCCCGCATGGTGCCGCCGGCTGCCACCTTGAGATAGCGTACGGTACGGTGCGCAATGGAATCGATCTGGTTGTGATTGACACCGTAAACCTTGTCCAGGCCTTCGGTCATTCTCCAGATCTTGTTGAGCGTGTCGACGTTGAAGATCGACCCTTCCTTCACCTGGATCATGATGTTGATGTTGTTGGCGCCGCCGAAGGTGCCGGAGTACTTGTTGTGGATCTTCACGTACGGGTGGTTCTGGGGCAGCAGGTCGCCGAAGCTGGTCACCAGCCTCAGCTGGGAGCCCCAGTAGGCGAACATGGCGGTGACCAGAATGACGACGATGGAGACCGGGAGGCGGTAGTCGATGAGTTTGTCCCCGAGCCAGTACAGCAGTCGTTTGTCTTCGGGAACGTCGTAATCGAGGGCCATGCAATCCTCCTTGCGCTTTCCCCGGCACTATCCCAGTGAGGGGAGCCAGGTCTGGCCGCCGTCTTTGGTGTGCAGGATCAGGCCGAAGCCGCCGACGATCCAGCCGTTCTGCTGGTCGATCCAGCTCATGCCGCGCAGCCAGGTGACGACTTCCATGCCCTTGGCACGCTGCCACTCGCCATCCGGGGTGGCGAGCCGCACGACCTCACCGGCGGCTCCGATCGCCCAGCCGGTGCCGTCGGGAAATAGAATGGGGTTGAACAGCGGATCCACGATGGGATAGTCGAGTTTCATCTTTTCGAATTTCCAGGTGGTGCCGTCCCGGGTGCGTGCAACCTTTCCATCCAAGCCGGCAACCAGTCCGTGCTGAGCATCGATCATGTGGACGCCGAAGAAGGTTGGGATGTCGAGGATGTCGATGACCTCTGCGCCGAGCAGGCTCTGTTCCTGCTCCGACCACGTCTGCCCGCCGTCGGCGGTGTGGTAGATCTTGCCAAACTCACCGACCACCCAGCCGGTCTTGGCGTCGAGGAACTGCAAATCATACAGCACCGGGTCTTGCGAGACGATGGCTTCTTCGGCGCTCATCGTCTTCGCCGAGGCCTGGACGATCTTGTGCAGGCTCCAGTTGGCGCCGCCGTCACGCGTCTCCAACAGGATCGATTTGTCACCCACGGCCCAGCCGTGTCTGGCATCGATGAAGTAGATGGAGAACAGATACACGTCGGTGCCGCTCTTCTGGCGCTGCCACGTTTTGCCGCCGTCGACAGTGTGCAGGATCAAACCTTCCTGCCCCGAAATCCAGCCGTTGTTGGCGTCCACGAAACGAATGCGGTAAAGACCACGGTCGCCTCCGGCCTTCATTTGCGACCAGGTGAACCCGCCGTCGGTGGTGGTCAGGATCTTGCCGCCATAGCCGATGACGACTGCGTGGTCGGCGCTGAGGGCCTGCACATCGTAGAACTTGTCGGAGATACTAATGGTGCGCGACAGCAGCGGGACCTGTTCCGCTTCGCGGTGACACCCGGTGCTGACGGTGATTGCCGCGAGCAGCAGCAATGGACGGACCCAACCAATATTTCGCATGATGCCTCCTGAGGACGTTTGACTCACAATTCTGCCCGCGGCGTGTGCGCGCTCCTGTACAAAGCCTCACCCCTGACTGTCAAGGACTCCCCGCCTCTTTTTATGGTGCCTCGGAGGGGAACCACTTGCCCTGTTCGGGTTTTTCCAGGAGCCGCTGCTGGTCGACCTTCCAGCGTCCGTCTTCGCGGATCAGGGTGTACAGCTCCCACTCCTGCACGCCGAGCTGATTCAAAAACTTGTCCTGGGAGCTGAGGAGGTCCGGAACATGGGCGACCGCGCCCTCGACCTTGCCCGGATAGACGTGAAAATCAAAGATTTTCGCGTCCGCCATCTGCGCGGTCCACTGTTGCTCCTTGGCCCACTCGTCGCGATTCTTGTGTTGCGCCATGTCGGCCGAGATGTAGTCGTAAGCGCTGGCGAAGTTCCCGGCCTTCAGCGCCTCCAGGTAACGCGTCACGGTTTCTTCAGGGGTGAGACCGGCCGCCGTCGCCTTGGCCTCTTCGCCTGAGGCGAGACGCACGCCGGACATCAGCAGGAGCAAGACAACGCCTTCAGCTGCGCATCTGATACTTCGGTGCATCACTCTTTCCCTAAATTGTTCTGCGAGTTCTGGTGCCCCTCGCGTTCTGATCCTTTACTCCCTCCGGCCCCGAAACATCAAGCCCACCAGCACGACTTGCAGCACGATGACCACCGCGACCACGATGCCGGAGCTGAGGCGGAAGTTGCCCAGACTGGCGTCCAGCTCCTCGACCTGCTTTCCCACCTGGGCGATGTCACCTTTCAGGCCACTGCTTTCCACGTACAGGCCTCGCACCTCCTCACGCATGCCTTTGATCTGTTCGAGGCTGGTTTGCAGCACGTCACGGTTCTGGCGCACCTCGTCGTGCCCCTCGCCGACTCCTTGCTGCAACGCGTTCAACTGATCGCGCAACTGCGAGATGTCGGCCACCAACGAGCGTTGCGCCTCGATCAGCGCGTTGATCTCCTGGGTCACCTCGGGTGCTCTGGCCGCCTTCGCTTCTTTTTTCGCGGGGGCTCTTGCCCGCTCTGCCGCCGCCCGTCGTGGCGCACACAGGCACACCGCCGCCCCGAGCACCAGCATCCCTGCCACAGCCAACCATGATCTACCCCGGTGTCGCGCCACCTGATTGTCCCCCTAGCCGCAAGTCACTGTTCATCTCTTCCGCACGCCGACTTCTATGTGAAGTGGCGAAACTTGTCCAGGTTTTCGCGATCGTCCTCGCGAATGGTCCGTCGGCGTGGCAGCGAACGCAACGGACACGAATCGCGGGCACGGCTGACGACCTCAGTGGTACATCTCCATGATGTCGATCATGCCCAGTGCTCGCATGGTTTCGAAAAGCCGGCTCTTGATCTCCTTGACCGTGGGCAAGGTCAGCACCTCCTGGGCCAAGCTGCGAGCCGTTTCAAAGGTCATCGCCCGGATCAGCCTTTTGATGACCGGGATGAAGAACGGCCCCATGCTCAGATCGTCGAACCCGAGGCCGACGAGCAGCAAGGTGCACACGGGATCGGCCGCCATCTCGCCGCAGATGGACACCGGCTTGCCGGCGTCTTTGGCGGCAGTCACCGCGTTCGCCACCATCTGAATCACAGCTGGATGCAGCGGCTCGTACAGCGGCGCCACCTTGCGGTTGTTGCGGTCAACCGCGAGCACGTACTGGATCAGGTCATTCGTGCCGATGCTGATGAAATCCACCTCCTGCACCAGATGAGGCGCCAGGCACACGGCGGAAGGCACCTCCATCATCATGCCGACCGGCATCGCGTCGGGAACCGGCTCGTTGATGGCCCGCAGCTCCTCCTGCGCCTCGGCCAGCAACTCCTTCGCGCGCCGGATCTCCTCCAGACTCGAGATCATCGGGAACATCATTCGCACCGGCCGATTCACGGCGACGCGCAGGATGGCACGCAGCTGCGCCTTGAAGATCTCGGGCAGCTCCAGCGAGATGCGAATCGAGCGCCAACCGAGGAAGGGATTGTCCTCGCGTGGGACGTGGAGATACGGGGGGTACTTGTCCGCGCCGAGATCGAGTGTGCGAATGGTAACCGGCTTGCCGCCCATGCCGTTGACCACACGGCGGTACAGCTCGATCTGCTCGTCTTCGTTCAAGAAATCGCGGTGGGAGAGGAATGGCACCTCCGTACGGTACAGGCCTATGCCCTCGGCGCCATGCAGCAAAGCCAGATTCATGTCGCCCAGCAGGCCGATGTTGGCGCACAGGTGAACGCGGTGGCCGTCGACGGTTTCGGCGCGCAGATCGCGCAGCGTTTCTAACTCTCGATTGAAGGCCCGGTACTCGCGTTCGAGGCGATCGAACTCGCGTAGGATCTCGCTGGTCGGGTTGACGTGCACGACACCGGCGTTGCCGTCGACGATCAGCTGATCCCCTTCGCGAATCACGTCCTCAGCACGTTCGGCACCGACTACGGTCGGGATTTCGAGCGACTTTGCCAGAATGGAGGCATGGGAGGTGACGCCGCCGCTTGCGAGCACTACGCCTCTCAGGTCCTGCTGCTCGATCATGGCCAGATCCGACAGCGAGACGCCGCTGGCGACGAGCACAATGCCCGTCCCAAATGGGCGCTGCCGCTCGTTGATCCCAAGCAGCTGCCGCAGCACGCGTTGTCCGATATCCTTGATGTCGGCGGCACGATCTTGGAGATAGGCGTCGGTCAGGCCGGCGAACTGGGCCATAAACTCCTTCACGGTCTGATCTACTGCGGCCTCGGTACTGAGTCCATCGCGAATCAGTTCTTCCAACCGTGCGAGAAAGCCTTGGTCTTTCAACATCAGTTGCTGCGCCTCAAACATGGCAGCATCGATCTCCGGGACGGTTGAACGGATTCGGACCTTGACCCGCTCTAACTCCTCGATGGCGCGCTCAATGGCAGTATGCAGGCGATGGACCTCGCGCTTCGTAGACGCCCGCCGCTGCCTCGACGACTCGTCGACTTTGATCTCGGAGTCCATCAGGTGGGCACGGCCGATGCCGAAGCCGGGTGAAGCCGCCAGCCCGGTCAGCCGCGTCTGCCCCCGCGGGCGGGTCGGCGCCTGCTGCGGGCCATGCGCCTCATAGTCACGCAGCCGTTCCATGGCGTCGACCATGCGCTGCTGGTACGAGAGACTCTCCTCCTCCTTCGTCTGCAGCCGGGCCTGCAACCGCGTCTGCGCCAGAATCCCGGCCACTGGAACGGCAATCGCCTTGAGCAGCCGTACCTCCTCGCGGGTGAAGCGGCGGCGGCGTGAGGTCTGCACGATCAGAACGCCGAGAGGTTGGCGCTGGTCGACGACAGGGACACCCAGGAACGAGTGGTACCGCTCCTCTCCGGTCTCCGGGAAGTACTTGTACCGGGGGTGGGCCATGGCATCGATGGCCATCACCGGCTGCATCTTCTGGACGACGACGCCTGTCAGTCCCTCCTCAACGCCCATGCTGACTCTGCCGACGGAACTGGGGTCGAGCCCTGTGGTTGCCCACAGCGTGAGCACCCGTTTGGCGGCGTCGTAGACGTACACCGAGCACACCTCCATCGCGAGATAGTTCGCCACCGCCTCGACAATGCTCTGTATGCTCGCCCGTTGGTCGGCGGCGTGGGTGAAGATCGCGCCGACCTCTTCCAGCAGCCGCAGTCCATGACGACGTCGCGGCTCGCGCGGCTGCGATATGCCTCTTGCGGCCTCTACCATGCGACAAACGCGCCAAGGTCTCGGTGAACTTATATACCACGCGCTACTGCACGACAACGCGCGCCGCCATCTTCGGCAATGTGACCGCCTCAAAGGCCGCACCGAAGAGAGGCTGGCCTCAGGAGAACTCC
Organism: Binatia bacterium; assembly: GCA_050015455.1. Classification (GTDB taxonomy): domain Bacteria; phylum Desulfobacterota; class Binatia; order HRBIN30; family HRBIN30; genus JAGDMS01. The sequence goes on along the minus strand of JBEKBJ010000003.1, from coordinate 106,086 downwards.
GGAACCAGGTGCCGCTTGAGGGTAGCGATCATTTCTTCCGGATTGGTCGCCGGGATCTCGTACGCGATCGGTACGTCCACACCGGCAGCCACGAACTCTGCCATCCTCTTACGGCAGCGCGCCGGAGACCCCGCGATCGCGAAGCTGTCGATGACCTGATCAGTGACGAGCTCCACCGGAATCTCGCCTTGCCTGAAACGTTCGGTGAACTGTCGCAGCAGCGTCTCGGGAAACTCGACGCACCGCAAGATCGGGCTCGTCGCCTCAAATGCCCCAATCCCGAGCAGGACCGCCAAGAGGGGCTTTACCGCTTCCCTCGCTTCCTTTTCATCCTCCGAGATGGATATCGGCAGGATCGCCGACACCTCGAATCCCTCGAGCGTTCTCCCGGCTCGTTCCGCTCCCAGTCTCAGTTGTTCACGCGCGAACCGCACGTACTCAGGACCACTCATCGTGCTCAGGATGACGCCGTCCGCGATAGCTCCTGCCAGCTGGAGGTTCTTCGGCCCGGTGACGCCGAGGTGAATCGGCGGATGACTTCGCGGCGGCGAGAAATGCAGCACGGCATCCGTGAGGCGGAAAATCTCGCCGCTGCGCGTCAGCTGCTCGCCGCGCAGGAGTCCGCGTATGAGGTCCACCGTCTCTCGGATAGCGCGGCCCGGCCGTTCCCATCCGAGGTGCAACTGATCCTGAATCCAGAAGCGCGCGCCGGCGCCAATCCCCAACACGGCGCGACCGCCGGAGATCTCGTCCAACGTGGCGAATTCCATCGCGATCAACCCCGGGTGCCGGGTGTAGGGATTCACCACGCTGATGCCGATTCGGAGAGACTCGGTTTGGCACGCCACGGCAGTTGCCAGAGAAAAAGCCCCCCGGAAGAAGGGGTCTTCCAGAACCCAAAGGCTCCCGAACCCGGCTGTTTCAGCCAGTCGGGCGCACCTCAGGATTTCGGTTGCGGGCGAGGTCTCCAGGGCCAGCCCGAACTCCTTGACTCTCGCCACGACCTTTTCCTCCTCTTGCGCTCTGCCCCGCTCTTGTTGCCAGACGAGAGAGGAAGGCTCTCTACGATGGCCCGCTCGCAATTGTCGAGCTTAGCCGTCGCAGCGGGGTTGCAGTGGTTCTTCGCGATGAAAGTGTAGAGGAGAGAATTGAACGGGTGCCAGCTGAGCCGCCGTGAAGAGCGGCACCTCACGGCCGCGGAAAAGCGACGCTAGCGTAACTGACGGTGTGCTCGAAGTCACCGGTGACATCGAGCGAGCTGTAGTACTCGATCAGCTCGCCGGGCGTGCGCTGGCGGTGGAAGGTGAGAAACAGGGTGATCGGCAGAGCACCGCAGATGGTGGCGCCGGTTTCCGCGAGGTAGTCGCGAAAGGCCTGGGCGTCGCCGCTGCCGATGCGGGTGATCGCACCCATATCCAGGCCGCGCAAGGCGGTGCGCACTTGCTCCGGGCCTTCGGCCGCAAAAGGCACGTACCCAAAGCGCCAGCCATAGTGCACGAAGTCCGAGCTGACTACGAACACGGTCTTGCCGTCATCGAGCTGTGCCAGTGTGCTCGCGGCGGTGGCGAAATCGTCGGGACCGAGATCGCCGATGAGCGCCGGCACCACGGCCACGTTCGGCAGCACCCGCTGCAGCAACGGCAACTGGATCTCCAGGGAGTGCTCGTCCTGAAAGGGTCTGGCGTCGCTGCGATACAACGAGCCACCTAGCAACGTCTCGACGCCGGCGCGGTGCACCGGCACCGTGCCGAGCGGCGTTTCGAAGCCGTCGACTTCCAGCACCGCCACACCGTGGAAAGCTGCGGAGTGACTCGGTGCGAGAATCGTCACGCGTTGGTAGTCACCACCCCTCAAGCGGCGATACCCGGCCGCCGCCGCGCGCCCCGAGTACACATAGCCGGCGTGGGGCACGATGAGCCCGAGCAACGCCGCCGCCGGCCCACCGCTGGCGGCGCCCAAGAGTTCGTCCACTTGGCGGCGCAGCTGCGCCGCGTCCCGCGCATACCAGGTTCCCGCCAGTCGGCTGCGTTTGATCGTCACGACGGCCGGCCTCCCTCTTGCCGCATCCCCTGCGCCTGCTCGGGTCTGAAGAGCACCTCGCGCTCCTGCCGCACGTTCGGCCGCCGGTAACAATCGGCGCAAGTCACCACCACATACACGCGCGACAGCTTGAGGATGGTGACCACGCCCGCGGGATCGTCGGGCCGCGCCACCGTCGTCGGCTGCACGTCACCGGTGTGCAGCTGGTAGTAATCGACATGGTACGAGGAGCGGGTATGGAATGTCTCGGCGACCTCCCGCCCGCAATGCGTGCAGCGGAGCGGAGTCTTGCTGCTCTCGGCGGTCGTCATCAGCGAATGCATCTTATCCGATTCTCTCCGGCACCACACCTGGAGAGTTTGCCGGCAACATCGCTGTGAAGCGGCTGCCCACCCCGCGCTGGCTCTCGACGGAAATGGTGCCGCCATGCTGCTCGATGATGGCCTTGGTGATCGCCAGCCCGAGACCTAAGCCGCGCGCGCCGAACTCGAGCCGCCCGGAGGTGTGTAGCTGGATGTCCCCGCCGGCGGCGGAGAACGGCTCGAACACTTCGCCGAGCAACGAGGCATCTATGCCGATCCCGGTGTCGGCCACGCTGATTTCTACTGCCGCCTCGGCCGCGGCGGCGGTGACCGTGACCGACCCTCCATCGGGTGTGAACCGCACCGCGTTCGAGATCAGGTTGAAGAGGGCGCGCTCGAGCCACACGCGATCGCCGCTGATGGTGGGCAATACCTCCGGCACCTCGAACCGCAGGGCCAGCGCGCGGCCGCCGGTGGTGCGTTCGAACGTGGCGTGCGCCTCACGCAGCAGGCCGATGAGATCCACCGGCGCGGTGTGCAGTTTGAGGCCTGCGGTCCGCCAACGCGCGGCCGTGGCCATTTGCGTCAGCCCGCGCGCCAGCCATTCGGCACTGCGATGCGCCGTGTCGAGCCAAGGCCGCGCCGCAGGTGGCACCTCCGCCTCCGCCATCAGGGCCAATGCGTTCGAAAGGATGTGCAATGGCGTGCCCAGCTCATGGGTGGCGAGCGTCAACAGACGCCCTTTTTGATCGGCTTCGCGCCGGGCGCGCTGGCACGCCTGCTCGAGCTCGCGGATCAGGCGGCGGCGATCCGCTTCGACGTCGTAGCGCTCCAGGCCGCGGCGCACCACAAGCCGCAGCTCATGGGGCTCCCAAGGCTTGGTGAGGTAATAGTACACGTGACCGCTGTTGATCGCTTCCACCAGCGTGTCGATGCCGGTGTAGCCGGTGAGCAACACGCGAATGATTTCGGAATGCTCGACCGCGGCGCGTGCCAGCAGCTCGGTGCCGGTCATCTCGGGCATACGCTGGTCGGCGATCATCAACGCGATCGGCTCGTTTGCCAGTGCTGCCAATCCATGAGCCGCCGTGGCTACGGTGATCACGCGGTTGCCGTCGCGGAGGGCGCGCGCAATCGCCCGCAGACTTGCCGGTTCATCGTCGACCACCAAAACGGGGTGCGCCGTCATGCTCGCAGCCGGGAGGCGCAGCGATATAGGCACAAATCGGAGCCGGAGGCTAGCGACTGGAGCTGGAGGTGGGTGCCGAAGGATGCGGCTCAGTGGGGGAAAAGCGAGGAACAAGCCGGTCATTACCCACGGGCAGCGTCAGGCCGGCTGATGGGCGAGGAGCGACAGTGAGGTCGCTAAAGCGGCGGCGGAGTGACGCCCTCACAGATCTCGACATCGAGCTGTCGCGCTGCTTCGTGGGCGCGGTCATCGACGTAGGGGCTGATGACCAGGCGTCGCTGCGGCCGGCACCCGGTAACGCCCGCATACAGATCGGCCTTCCGCGCAAAGCCCACCACGTCGAAGGCGGAGACGGCGGACTTGATCTCGACGAGGACGTGCAGCCCATCGCGGATCACGGCGTCGAGCTCGACGTCTGAGGGATAGCCCAGGAGGCGGCCGGCTTCGTCCCGGTACCGCCACTGCTCGACGCGGACGTGCGGTTGATCCGCGAACAGCGCGCGGACCCCGGCCCGGAAGGCCTCTTCGCTAGCGAGCCCCCAGCGCGCACTGAAGGCCAAGATCTGGGGTTGCAAGGCAGCCAACTCGCGCAGTGACTCCGTGTGCTCGTTGGTGCGGCTCCCTTGTTCACTGGCGTGTCGGTGCTCATCCATACGGCGATCGAAGTCAGCGCGCATCTGCCGTAGCTCCGACAGAATGGCGGCGGTCTCCTCGCGCGTGGTGAGATACTCACTGAGGACCGCGATCACCTGGCCGCGCACCTCGACATCCTCGCGCAAGAGCTTGGAGAGTTCGGTGCGGAGCTGCTTCAGCAGCGGGCGTGGCTTCTGAGCCGGCGACATAGGCATCCGTATTATTATGTTATTTGCCGGTGGTGATGGTCAACCGCGGGGTTCGGTCACAGAAGTTTCGGCGCAAACTCGGATGGCGCTTGCGTGTGCTGGCGTATCGGACCGGCTTGAGCGTCTGCGTCAGCGTGTAGACGAGCAGGACCGAGGTGTCGATATAGAGCACCTATCTGGTCCCGGCTCGTTTCGGTGCGGGCCGATGCTGCCGGCCGATGTCTTCCTGCGCCAGGATGCGTTTCAGGCTCTCCTTGCGTGCTCGGTGCAGGAGTTCGGGCAGCGACTTTCCCTTCACATACTTGGCAAAGTCTTTGAGTTCCATAAGGTGACTGCTAGCAGCGCCGCGCGCAGTCAATCGGATTCAGGCCCGCTCATGCGCCCGAACTGCTTAAGGTCGAGGCGATGAAGTCCCTGCACCTCTTCGAAGCCTGCATCTGCGGTAAGGATCTCCGTCAACCCATGATTCAGCATGACTGCAACATGCAGGAGGTCGCGCGGGCTCAGGCTCCGGTATTGCTCCGCCAGCTGCCGGGCACGCTGCAGGTCTCGGTCCGCAACGGGCAACACGCGGCCGCGCATGAGCTCGTAGAAGGCATCGAAGATGAGGAAACCCTTCTCGCGTTGGTTGATATGCAGATACCGATACAGCAACTCCTGAAATACTTCGGCATCGGTACTTCGGCATCGGTCACCGCGTCGAGCTGGTCGCTCGCGACCGCCATGATGATGCGCTGCGAGGGCGCGCGCAGCGGGTGCTCGACGCCTCCAGCGTACATCGGCACGTTCACATCGAGAAAGACCCGGCTCATCGCTGCTCGGCGGCTGTGCGCGCGGCGTCGACCTCATGCTTCATGTCAGCCCAGTCTCCCACGGGCGCGGCGACGCGGCACAGCGCCTCGGCGGCCCGGATCCGCGCCTGCCGTTCGCGTGCCAGTAGAGATTCAATGGCCTCATTGACCAGGTCTGCTTCGGGCACACCACGCCGCCGCGCCTCCTGGCGTAGCCGCGCCAGCGTCGGGCCAGGGAGAGTCACTTCCAGTCGCTCGGTTGCCGTGTCCATGCATTCCTCCATGAACGCTAGCGTACTGACTGGCAACCGCCGCGGCAAGCGGAATGGGTCTTGTCGCATGATGCCCTCCCGGGCCCGAATGCGGCATCCACCGGCACGCGCCGGCAGGGTCTAGACCGTGCAGAAAGTGCATCCAGAGTGTGCGATTCCTGCACGGGGAATTACGTGTGTGTCATTGCAGCGCACAGGGAAGCGCGATACCGGCCGGTGCCGGGCAATGATTTTGTCGGATTGGTCGTCATGTCTGGGCGTTGATGCCGCGCCAGATTTCCTTAGGCTGCGTAAGCCGAGCAAACAGGCAGGTGTGCCGTCTCCGTGACCGGATCTCAGACCTTGCTGTAACTACGTAGGTTTACGGAGGCGCGGCGCTAATCTCTTCATAAGTGATTTTGCGCTCCGACGCGTGGAGATTTTCATTGACACCGAACAGCGAGTGAGTTACACGCAACGCGGCGCGGTGAGTAGGCCGCGTGCTCGTTCACCGGCAAGAGGGGACAGGCAAAGCTTTTCACTTTCGCCTTTCAGCTTTCGCTGGGTAAGCCATGATGGTTGGCTCGGATCTTTCGCTCACTTTTCCCTTGCTAGGAACTTTCATACGCCCCCGATGCTGATGACAGGCCGCAACAGCATCGCTGACGCCTTGACACTTCAGCCATGTGGCAGTTTTGGATCGAAGCGTAGCACTTGCGCGGTGACCATTGCGTTGCCAAGGGCAAAAGAGATATGGCAGCTGCGAGGTTGACCTATGAGTTCAACGGCGTCGCTGCGGAACCCGTTGTTGGCTTCAGTACGCTATGGCTAAGTCCCAAAGCCTATGCCGAGTTCCTGAATCGGCTTGACCGTTCGCCTCCCCATTTGCCTGGGGCGGTGCGGCTAATCTGATAGGTGAGGTGCGTGATCACCGGGTGAGCAATATGGCGACAGATGATCTCGGAAAGCCGAACGCGTCGCTCTTCGACCTTGTGGGGTCATTTCCGCGTGCGACTTGGGAGCTTATCGACTACCACTTCAAGTCGACGTACGACGACTACCTTGCGCAGGGCGCACCATCCTTCCCTCGTTGGTGAAGAAGCGCGATACATCCTCGCCCTTGTCCGCCATGCGGGCAACCGATTCCGCGGCCAGCGGCCGCCGCGATCTATGAGTGTTTCGCATACAGTTTCTGCTCCTCACGAGAAGACAACGAAGGCGAGCACCACTGGCTCGTCACCCTTTGGAAAGCGACTCGAAAGCGGGCATCCATGGCTGTGCACCCGTCCGCCTCTCCCCGCCTGGATTCCCGCGTGCGCGGGAATGACAGGTTCGCCTGCCGCAGCACGGAAACAGACTCATCTATTGTCACATCAGGGCTAACTCGTGCCCGTCTACGATCGGACCTTCACTCCGCCTGCACCTGTTGCGGATGTGATCGTTGTGCATCCTTTGGGTGGCACGAGAAGCGACGTCCTGCGGGGCAAGCTCGACACTGGCGCAGACCTCAGAGGTGGAGACCCGACGTTCGTCCCCTCAAACGTCGGCCGGCCGGTACACATCGAGGCCGTCAATTCCTCCGAAGTCGCCATCCGTGGTCGCCAGCTTCGAGAGCCCACTGTCCCGCATGAAGGCAACCACAAGAGAGTCGTTGGTCAGCAATCCCTCTTCCCTCCTGACCGCTTCGCTCTTGGTAAGGACATCGAGAGTGAGCGGCAGAATGGTGAGATTCATCTGTCGGATCTTGCCCACATCTTCGTTGTACTTCGTAAGCTGTCTGACGACCTCCGGCTTGGATTTCAGCCGCCTGACAGCGGTTTTTGCGGTGACCAGCTCCTTTTGGATGGCCTCGGCCACCATCAGACGATGCAGCACCTCTGCAAGGACAGAGGTCGAGCTGTAGCCCTGCAACTCACGGCGCGCGCACCGTTCCAGCAAGATCCTGCAATCAGTGGACTCTCCGCCGAAGTGGTAGATGAAAATATTGGCATCGATGAACACGCTGCTGCCACTCTGCACATCAGCCACCGTGTTCATACTCCAGCTCTGTGTCCTCAGCGATCCAGCGGAGCGTCGCTCGGTCCAGCGCTACGCTCGCCCACGTCGTCCTTACCGCCGCCATCGCCCCGTTCACGTCGGCAGACTGCGCGGCAGCGTTTTGGGCAATCCATTCGTCTATCTGCCGGAGCAGGCGTTCGCGCTCGCTGTCCCCAAGTGTCCGCAGCCTTGTAAGCACCGCCTCTTCGATTCTCATCGGATTACCTTCGGCCATCCTTGCATCCGTCCTTCAGATGTTCACTACCATGCAATGACAGGTCGCGGCCAGAGTGAGTAGTGGTTGTCATGGGGCCGGATCCCATCGGGTAGAAGCCCTAGCCGTCCCTGCCACAAATGTGGAGACGCTTACGGAGACGCTTACGGCTTGATCCAGGCGTGCGACCAGTGTAGATACTGCCGCCCTAATGGAGGCGTGAACTGACCGCGATGCCGCTGAAAGAGGTCGATCGGGTCGAGATCCTCACGATCCTCGATAACAGCATCGATCTGCTGCTTCCCGGCGCCCAGAACGTCCAGCGCCTGCCGTTCTCGCCCGACGTGCTGACGCGGGAGAATCCCATAGCGGAGCACGGCTTCGCGGCGCTGGTCACCGTGCATAAGGGTAACACTTCCGCCTCCCTGCTCTTCGACACCGGCCTGAGCAAGACCGGTCTGGTACACAACATGGACGTGCTCGGGCTGAAGGCAGGCGATCTGCAAGCGATCGTCCTCAGTCACGGCCACGCCGATCACACGCAAGGGCTACCAAGACTCGTCGATCGCCTCGGCAAGCGTAGGATGCCGCTGGTGCTGCACCCCGACGCCTTCCTGCAACGCAAACTCGTTCTCCCGGACGGTCTCGAGGTGAACCTGCCGCCCCCGGATCGCCAGAGCTTGTCGCAAAACGGCGTCGAATTCGCCGAAGAGCGCGGTCCCTCGCTTCTGCTGGACGATCTTGTGCTAGTCACTGGACAGGTGTCCCGGGCGACCTCGTTTGAAGTCGGCCTTCCGCTCCACCATGCTTTCATCGACGGCAGCTACCGGCCGGACCCGTACCTCTATGATGATCAAGCGATTGTCGTGCACGTCAGAGACAAGGGTTTGGTGGTGCTCACCGGGTGCGGGCACGCCGGTGTCATCAATACCGTCCAGCACGCGCGGCAACTCACCGGAATCGAGAAAACCGCCGCCGTGATGGGCGGATTTCATCTGTCCGGCTTGTTTTTTGAGCAGGCCATCGAGCCCACCGTTGCTGCGCTCAAACAAATCGATCCTGGTTTGATTGTCCCAGCTCACTGCACCGGCTGGAAGGCGACTCACCGCATCGCGCGAGAGTTCCCCGATGCCTTCATTCAGAATAGTGTGGGGACACGTTTCCTGTTGTGAATTCCCTGTGCGTTCTCTATGATAGCTGACAAAATCCAGCAGTAGTTCCCACCAGTAGGAAGACCAAAGCCCGCCACCCCGGCTGGGCAAGAATCTGGAAGTGGCTTAGAATTTGCAAAATCCCTTACAGGATAAAAAAGTTACTTTAACAGGAACCACTTTATGAGCGCGACCGCATCGGCATCCACCCTGGGGGAAATCCTTGCCCACTACTCATCCGCACTCGCCGGAGAGGGTAGCAACGGCATTAGCACCCAGCATCTGATTCCGATCCTTCAGGATATCCAGGACCGCGACGGCTACCTGACGGAAGAGACGCTACGAGAGCTGGCGCAGGCGAGCAACATCTCGGACAACGAAATCTACGGGATCGCCACCTTCTATGCCCAGTTTCGCTTCAAGCCGCCGGCCAAACACACCATCCGGGTGTGCCAGGGCACAGCTTGCCACGTACGCGGCGGGCGCCAGGTCATGGAAGAGTTCCACCACCGTCTGGGCGTCCGCACGGGCGAAATTACCGACGACGGCGAATATGAACTTCAGCGCATCGCCTGCATCGGTTGCTGCGCGCTCGCTCCGACCGTCACTGTGGACGGCGAGGTGCATGCCCGCGTGACACCACGCAAGGTGCGATCGATCGTCGGACGCTAGGAAGCAGAAGAACATCCATCCAGGATTCGCGGACCAAAGAGCCATGACGACTACCCTTCAACAAGAGTACGCTGAAGCTCAGGCGAAATGGCAGGAACTCGAGCGGGCCAGCGTGCCCGTCTTCCGCGTAGGCGCCGCCACTTGCGGCCGGGCCGCGGGCGCCGAGCGGGTGATCGAGCGCCTCCACACCGAAGTCCGGGATCGAGGTCTCGGCGCCCGCATCATCGAAGTGGGCTGCATGGGCCCGTGCTTTCTGGAGCCGCTCGTCGTCATAGAGAAGCCGGGACTCCCCGGCGTTTGCTACGCCAACGTCGGTCCCGACGAGATGTCATCTCTAGTGCGCCGCTTCGTGCTGGGCAACGATCCGTGCGCGGAATGGGCATTGGGCAGAACGGGACCCGGGAGTGTCGACGGTATCGGTCCAATCGAGGAGCACCCGGCGCTGCGGGGCCAAGTGCGCAACGTCCTGCGCAACTGCGGCCTAATCGATCCGGAGAACGTCCACCATTATCTGGCGCGCGATGGCTACCGGGGGTTCCTGCGCGCACTCGAACTGGGACCCGAGGCGGTCGTGGCCGAGGTCAAGGCGGCGGGGATCCGCGGGCGCGGTGGCGCCGGCTTCCCCACCGGGCAGAAGTGGGAGTTCTGCCGGAGCACGGGTGTGCTGCCGCGCTACCTGATTTGCAACGCCGACGAGGGCGACCCGGGCGCCTTCATGAACCGCTCGCTCTTGGAGAGTGACCCGCACGCGGTGCTCGAAGGCATGTTGATCGCGGCCTTCGCCATCAGCGCATCCCAGGGGTACATTTACTGCCGCGCCGAGTATCCGCTTGCCATCAAGCGTCTGCAGCTCGCCATCAGCCAGATGCGAGACCTCGGCTTGTTGGGCGCCGACATTCAAGGCTCCGGCTTCTCGTTCGACGTCAAGATCAAGAAGGGTGCGGGCGCCTTCGTCTGCGGTGAGGAGACCGCGCTGATCGCCTCGATCGAAGGCCGGCGTGGCATGCCGCGACCGCGTCCGCCTTTCCCGGCAACAAGCGGCCTCTGGGGCAAGCCCACCGTGATCCAAAACGTCGAAACCTTGGGCAGCCTCGCCTCCATCATGCGCAACGGAGCGGCCTGGTTTGCGGGCTTCGGTACCGAGACGAGCCGGGGCACCAAGACCTTCGCGCTGGCGGGTAAGATCCAGCGCACAGGGCTCATCGAGGTGCCGCTCGGGACGACACTCAAAGAGATCGTCTACGAGATCGGCGGCGGCGTGCCGGGCGGGCGGCAACTCAAGGGCGTGCAGACGGGCGGGCCCTCCGGCGGCTGCATCCCGAGAGAACTTCTCAACCTACCGGTGGACTACAAGACCCTCGCCGAGGCTGGCTCGATCATGGGGTCGGGCGGGATGATAGTGCTGGATGAAGATAGCTGCATGGTGGACATCGCCCGCTACTTCCTGAGTTTCACGCGGGAGGAGTCCTGCGGCAAGTGCCCCCCCTGCCGCGTCGGCTCCCGCATCATGCTGGACATCCTCGAGCGCATCTGTGCCGGGAAGGGACAGGAAGAAGACCTGGAGCGGCTGGAGAGCCTCGCCGAGACGGTGCAGAAGGCATCGCTGTGCGGCCTTGGTCAGACGGCCCCCAATCCCGTTTTGACCACCCTGCGCTATTTCCGGCAGGAATACGAAGCTCACATCCGCGAGAAGTACTGTCCGGCCGGGGTCTGCCCGGATATCGTCCACGCGCCTTGCGAGAACGGGTGCCCGGCCGGAGTGGACGTGCCGCTGTACATCTCGCTGGTCGGCGAGGGCCGCTACGAGGAGGCGTTGGCCTCCCACCTGGAGCGGAACCCCTTGCCCTCCATCTGCGCGCGGGTGTGCCCGCACCCGTGTGAGGACAAGTGCCGCCGGCAGCAGATCGATTCTCCGGTCGCCATCCGCGCCATCAAGCGTCACATGGTGGACACGGCGCGCAGGCCCGAGCCGCAGCAGATGGTGCGCGACAACCCGCACAACCACGGCAAGAAGATCGCGGTCATCGGCTCCGGGCCGGCCGGCCTCTCCTGCGCCTACTATCTGCGACGGCTCGGTTACCCGGTGACCATCTTCGAACGGGAAGAGCGCCCCGGCGGCATGCTGGCGTACGCCATCCCCGAGTACCGGCTGCCCCGCGACATCCTGAAGGAGGAGATCGACTGGATCCTAGGCTTCGGCATCGATCTCAAGCTCGGCACGGAGTTCGGCAAGGATCTCACCTACGAAGCTCTCGTGCAGGAAGGCTATCGCGCCTTCTTCCTCGGCCTGGGCTGCTGGGAGGGTATCCGGCTCGGCATCCCCGGAGAGGACCTCAAAGGCGTGACGCAGGGGCTCGACTTCCTTCTGGCGCGCAACCGTGGCCAGGACTTCCCTCTCGGCAAGAAGGTCGTCGTGATCGGCGGCGGCGACGTGGCTATCGACTCCTGCCGCATGGCTTTCCGCATGGGCGCTGACGTCACTCTCGTATATCGCCGCACGCGTGAGGAGATGCCGGCCATCAAGACCGAGATCGAAGAGGCCGAGGCGGAAGGCGTGAAGCTGGTCTTCCTCGCCGCACCGGAGCGCATCGAAGGCAACGGGGCGGCGAGCCGCCTCGTCTGCCAGCGCATGAAGCTCTCGGGGTTCGAGCTCGACGGGCGCCGCCGGCCCGAGCCCACTGGAGAGGAGATGTCCTTCGAAGCGGACAGCATCATCGCCGCCATCGGCCAGAGGCCGGTGCTGGGTGACATCGGGAAACAGACGCGTATCACCATCACCCGCGCAGGAAGGATCCAGGTCGACCCGTTCTCTAACGCCACCAGCACCGCGGTCATCTATGCAGGCGGCGACGTGGTCACGGGCCCCAGCATCGCGCTTGCGGCCATCGCCGCCGGCGAACGGGCGGCCTGCGCCATCAACGAAGAGTTGTCCAAGGACGTCGCGCCGGCCGAGCGCTCGGTTGCCTTCTGGCGGGACGCCATGAACAACCCGGCCTCCTTCGACCCCGAGGCCGAACCCGTGACGGCCGCGCGGATGAAACAGCGATCTCTGCAGCTGTCAGCCCGAATGAACCTCGACGAAGTGGAGCAACCCGTGGATCGTGACCAGGCACGCATGGAATGCGCGCGCTGCCTGCGCTGCGACTATCGTTTTGCGGAGTAGCGCCCATGGAAACAGCCGCTACCCTGACTATTGACGGCCGCCAGGTCGCGGCCAACGCCGGCGAGACCGTGTTGCAAACAGCTCTGCGCCACGGCATCTCCATACCTCACCTCTGTACACACCCGAGCTTGCCGGCCTTCGGCGCCTGCCGGATGTGCATCGTCGAGATCGACGGGGTGCGGGGCTACCCCGCTTCCTGCTCGACACTGGCGACGGAGGGCATGGTCGTAAAGACCGACACTCCGACCCTCCAGAACCTGAGGCGTTCCGTGCTGGAGTTGATCCTCGCCGAGCATCCTTCAGCCTGCCTGGTCTGCGATAAGCGGGATCTCTGCGAGCAATACCGCCCGAGGTCTGAAAAGGCGGGCTGCACCACCGGCTGCCACACGTGCAACAACAAGCAAGTCTGCGGGATCCGCGATCTGTCAGAGAGCATCGGCCTCTGCTCTCTTCCCTACGTGCCCTTCTACCGTCACCTCCCGATCGAGCGCTCCGATCCGTTCCTCGACCGTGACCTGAACCTGTGTATCCTGTGCGGCCGCTGCGTGCGCATCTGTAAAGAACATCACGGGCAGAGCACGATCGAGTTCGTCGGCCGCGGTAGCCAGACGCACATCGGTGAGGCCTTCGGCCGTTCGCTTTCTGACGCGGGCTGCCGTTTCTGCGGCTCGTGCATCGACGTCTGCCCGACCGGGAGTCTCTCCGACCGTTACGCCAAATGGTTCGGCGCTCCGGCGCGCTTCACCGCCACGACCTGCACCTTGTGCGAGGCCGCTTGTGCGATCACCGTGCAGGCGTCGCCGCTGAAGCGGGCGGTGATGGCGCGTGGCATCAACACGCGCGTGCCCATCTGCGTCCTCGGCCGCTTCGCCATTCCAGAGTTCCTCAACGGCGTCACCCGTCTGAAGAAGCCGCAGGTGCGGATCGGAAAAGTGCTGCGCGCGTTATCCTGGGAGCAGGCGCTGGCGCATACCGTCGAGCGGCTGCAGCCGTTCGTCGGCGACGGCTTCGCCTTGGTGTGCGACACCAGCAGCACCCTCGAAGACCGCTATGTGTTTCAGAAGTTCACCAGTGCAGTGATGCGGTCGCCGCATTACGTAGAGATCCGGCCGAATGGAGATGGCGCGTCGCGCGGCGCGCTGCCGAGCGGCGTGCGCGCGGCGTTGCTCACCGGTGATTTCGTCGATGCGGCCGGGCTCGCCCAGCTCGAAGTGCTGATCACGCAGGACTGCTATCCCACGGCCCTTGCCGAACGAGCGCATGTCTCGCTGCCTGCCGCGGTGCTGGCCGAGGTGGCGGGCACCTGGGTCGACGGCCAGGGGCTGATGCGGCCGTTGCGTAAGGCCTGCGACCCACCCGGCGAGGCCAAGCCCGATTGGCAAATCATCACCGAGCTGGCGCGGGCGATGGGTGCCGAAGGCTTCGAGTACGAATCGGCGGCCGCCATCAAGGCAGAGATCGGGGCCGGCAAGGCCGGCCTGCGCATCCGGCAGTTGCAGAAGGCGCCCGCCGCCGGCGACCCTCGTTACCGGCGGACCCATTTCCGCGGCCACAACCTGGAGGAGAAGGTCCGCGGCTTGAGCGAGCTGCCGCCGGCGGAAGCGGCCGCCGCCGCGGTTGGAGGTTGAGCCGTGTTCGAGATCCTGCAGAAACGTGAAATCGCGCCGAACGCGCACCAGGCGGTGATCTACGCGCCGGCCATCGCCAAGAAGGCGCGGCCCGGCCAGTTCGTCATCGTGATGGTCGATGAACACTCGGAGCGCGTGCCGTTTACGTTGTGCGACTGGGACCGGCAGGCCGGTACGATCACCTTGGTCGTGCAGGAAGTCGGACAATCGAGCCGCAAGTTCGTCCTGCTCAAGGCCGGCGATCAGATCGCGCACCTCGTCGGCCCGCTCGGCGTCCCGTTGGAAATCGAGAAGTACGGCACCGTAGCCCTGGCGGCCGGCTGCTACGGCATCGGCGCGATACTCAGCCTCGCCCGCGCTTTGAAGCAGGCCGGCAACCGCGTGATCACCGTCATCGAGGCCAACAGCCAGTACCTCCACTACTACCGCGACGAGTTGCTGGCGACCTCGGACGAGATGATTCAAACCACCACCGATGGCTCCAACGGAACCAAGGGCCATTCGGTGGACATCATCAAGCGGAAGCTCGAAAACGGGGAGCCGCTGGACCGGGTGATCGCCATAGGTTGCGTGTTCATGATGATGCTCGCCGCCAACACCACCAAACCGTTCGGGGTGAAGACGCTGGTGGCGTTGAATCCGATCATGCTCGACGGCACCGGCATGTGTGGCGCGTGTCGGGTGACCGTCGCCAACGAGATGAAGTTCGCTTGCGTCGATGGCCCGTTCTTCGATGCCCACCAGGTCGATTGGGAAGAGCTGTTTGACCGCCGCGCCGCCTACAGCGAAGAGGAGATCCGCTCGGTAGCGCGCACCGCGCCGGCGGCCCCGCGGCCGCACGGCCACGCCATCTGAGTAGCAGCCATGGCACAGCCAGTGAAGAAGAAAGACATTCCCCGCCAGCCGATGCCGGAGCAGGCGCCGGAGGACCGGATCAACAACTACAACGAGGTCCCGTACGGCTTCACCGACGATCTCGCCATGCTGGAGGCGCAGCGGTGCATCCTGTGCAAAAACGCGAAATGCGTCCCCGCCTGCCCGGTCAACATCGATATTCCCGGTTTCATCAAGCTGATTCAGGAAGGCAAGTTCGTCGAGGCGGCGCGCAAGATCAAGGAGACAAATTCTCTGCCGGCAGTCTGTGGCCGCGTCTGCCCGCAGGAAGATCAGTGTGAAGGCGTCTGCGTCATCGGCATCAAGCAGAAGCCGGTCGCCATCGGACGGCTGGAGCGTTTCGTGGCCGACTACGAGCGCAGCACGGGTCAGGTCCTCATCCCACCGGTGGCGCCCAAAACGGGCAAGCGGGTCGCCGTCATCGGCGCCGGGCCCGCGGGGCTGACGGTCGCCGGCGATCTCATCCTCAAGGGACACGAGGTCACGGTGTTCGAGGCGCTGCAAGATCCGGGTGGCGTGTTGATATACGGCATCCCCGAGTTCCGCCTGCCGAAGGTGATCGTGCACGCCGAGGTAGATTACTTGAAGAAGCTCGGCGTCGAATTCGTTTTTGACTACGTGGTCGGCCGCAACGCCACCATCCGCGAGCTGTTCGATGAAGAGGGCTATCACGCCGTGTTCATCGGCACGGGCGCCGGGCTGCCCTCGTTCATGGAGGTTCCCGGGGAGAACCTCATCGGCGTCTATTCCGCCAATGAGTATCTGACACGCTCCAACCTGATGAAGTCGTATCTGTTCCCCGAGTACGATACGCCGCCGATCAACCGCGAACGCGTGGCCGTCATAGGCGGCGGCAATGTGGCCATGGACTGCGCGCGCACGGCGTTGCGCCAGGGCGCTGATGTGACCATCGCCTACCGTCGGGCACGCGAGCAGATGCCGGCCCGGATAGAAGAAGTGCACCATGCGGAAGAGGAAGGGATAGAGTTCAAGTTGCTCACCGCCCCAACGCGCGTCCTGGGAGACCAGCGCCGTCGCGTGGTCGGGATGGAATGCATCCAGATGGAGCTCGGCGAACCCGACTCCTCGGGCCGGCGGCGCCCCGTGCCGATAAAGGGCTCCGAGTTCATCATGGAGCTCGACACCGTGGTCGTTGCCATTGGCAACAAGCCCAACCCGCTGGTGCCGCGCGCGACGCCCGAGCTGAAGGTAACCAAGTGGGGCACGGTAGTCGCGGATGAGAAGACCATGGCGACCTCGATCCCGGGCGTCTACGCTGGTGGCGACATCGTCTCCGGCGCCGCCACGGTGATTCTGGCCATGGGCCAGGGCCGCATCGCCGCGAACAGCATCGACGCATATCTGAAAGGTGAAGCGCCACCCGCTGGTAGCGCGCAACCACAGTAGGTTCCTCGCCCTCCGGCTGAGAAGTCCCAAGCTCTCGGGTGCTGGACACAGAAGTCTGTGCGTGAGGGCGGCGCCGCCCGCGGATCAATGTCTGGGCGTGATAAGAGCAAGCCGGCTTAAGAGAGTGTGGATAAACGTTTCGCCGGCCGGCGAATGAATTCGCGCCTACGAAAAGCACGAAGTCGGCCTGCGCCGACTGGGCTGATGTTGGGTGGGGAGCCCGCCCTTCGACGGGGCTCAAGACAAGCTCCGGCGGGCTTGGCGCAGTTTGTGGCCGCGGTTTCAACCGCCCGGGTAGGGTGGGGGCGGTCGATCATCTATTCATGAACGCCGCGGCGACGAGAACCAACCGAGAGCGCCGGACCATCGAGGCGATGATCCGGCTGTTCTGCCGCGACCAGCACGGCATGAAGCGCAGCTTGTGTGTGCAATGTGCTGAGCTTCAGGCCTACGCGCGGCAGCGGCTGGAGAAATGTCCCTACGGTGATGACAAGCCCACCTGCGCCAACTGCCCCATCCACTGCTACAAGCCGTCGCTGCGCCAGCAGGTGCAGACGGTGATGCGTTACGCCGGCCCGCGTATGCTCCGGCACCACCCCATCCTCGCTGTCCGCCACATGCTCGACGAACGGAGACTCGCACCCGAGCGCCCGCGCAAAGGTAAACGTTCCGATCTGATCCAAGCCCCAGGCGCCGACGACTAGCAGCGTCGCGGACAGCAAGCAACAGGCTTCCAAGCAAGATCCGGGCACGGGCTGATGATCCTGCCGGCGCGCTCGTTTCATCATCTCTCTTGCAAAGTGGGGAAGACGACACCGGGACGTGCATCCAGAGCCCGAATCTCTTGCCGGAGTCTCCCTGTCTCTTCTTGTTGGCAAGCTCCTCTGCCAGTCGGCGCTCGCCGGCATCGCAGAGAAGAGCGTCAAACTCAGCAAGACCGGTTGATCTGGAGAAGTGAGGCGACCGCGACGGCACCCGACTTGGAACTGGTGGCCGAGCTGCGCGCGCGCCGAGTCGCGGCCTGACGGCCCATCGAACTCATCCTCGACCACATCGGCATCGGCCGGTGGACAGCGGAGATGCTCCTCACGTTCCGCCTCGGCCGCCCGGCCGTCCATTTCGCGCTCGCAGTCGATCGATGCATGAATGATCCGGGCTTCTAGCTCGACTTGGCGGGCGTGTGATACTATGCATTCGACATGATGGTCGACTGGCGACGAACCGCGCTTCCAAGCGACGAGCTGCCCATGAAGGTTGTCGGACGGCGAAGGTGGCGAGGCGGGCTCGCCGCCGCCGCGGGTCTGCTGGAGATCGCTTTGCGGCTCCGCGGCGACAAGCCGTTCATCCCCAAGGGAGTGTATCGCTTCGCGAGTTTCGAAGAGAGCGACGCATGGTCCCTGACGATGCTGACGAGGCCCCGGAAGCACGCCCCCCGCTCCTAGAGGACCTTGTGGCTCTCTGCCGAGACCTGAACGCGGCGGGTGCAGCCTACGTGGTCATTGGCGGGATGGCCGTCATTCAGGCCGGCTTCCCGCGGGCCACGGGCGACATCGACCTGCTGATCGACATCTCCCCGGCGAATCAAGAGCGGGTGCGGCGGGCACTGCTGAAGCTCCAGGATCAGGCCGTCCGTGACGTGGCGCCCGACGATCTTGGCCGCTACGCCGTGGTGCGCGTGGCCGATGAGATCGTTGTCGACCTCATGAAGGCGGCGTGCGGAATCGCTTACGAAGAGGCCAGCCGGCACGTAGACCTCGTCGAGGTCGACGGCGTCCCCATCCCGTTCGCCAACCCCGAGCTGCTCCTGCGGATGAAGGACACGTACCGCGACAAGGACAAGCTCGACCGTGCCTTCCTGGCGCGTCTCGTCAACCAGCGGAAGAAACGCTGACCGCAGAGGACCGCGCCGCGTGGAAGCTCTCCGGCGGCCTGGGTGGTGCCGGCAC
This sequence comes from Binatia bacterium, assembly GCA_050015455.1. GTDB lineage: Bacteria > Desulfobacterota > Binatia > HRBIN30 > HRBIN30 > JAGDMS01. The sequence continues at coordinate 87,559 of JBEKBJ010000003.1, read as the reverse complement.
CCAACACGCTCTTTGCGGTCATCGATCCGGACGGTACGATCAGCGACTTCAATCCGGCCAACAACCGCTTGTCCGTGAACGTCGGCGGGACCGACCTCGCGGTGACCATTCTCACGCGCTCCGTGCAAGCGGACGGGTCGGCAAGTGTGATCGTGCAGGTCGTCAACAACTGCGCGCCGGCAGCGCCCTCGTCCACGCTGGCCATTCGCTACGCCGGCACATCCGGTTCACCGATCACGACGACGATCGTCCCCGCCCTCGATGCCGGCGCTCTGGCGCAACTTGCGCTCAGCCTCGCGCCCGGAACGCTGACGAGCCCGGAGCAACTATATTACAGTGACGGCAGATGACGCGGGCGTCGTGGCGGACGTTGATCGTAGCAACAACGAGGCAACCTTTGCGTTGGACCTGCCAGTAGCCCCATGCGCGGGCGACTGTAACGGGGATGGGACTGTAACCGTAAGCGAGCTGCTGACAATGGTGGATGTTGCCCTGGGGAACGCGAATATCGATGGCTGCTTCGCAGGGGACGCAAACCACGACGGCCAGATCACCGTGGATGAGATCCACACCGCCGTGAACCACGCGCTGGAGGGATGCGGGTAGCACGCGGTGTCAGGTGCCGGGTGTCAGGGACGCGCGGTTCGGCTAAATGCTTATCAGGCACGCAGAGCGCAACGTGCGATCGGATGTGCTATAGGTGGCGAGTCGGAGGTGCGCATGGCCAAACGGTATCGGTTCCCCGTCATCATTGAACGTGATGACGAGAGCGGCATGTTCGTCGCCACCGTCCCGACACTTCCCGGAGCCCACACGCAGGCGGCAACGCTTGACGAACTTGAGCGGAACGTTCGCGAGGTGGTCGAACTGTGCCTCGAAGAGGCCGAGAGCCGTGGCCTCACCGAGTTCCCCAGCTTTTATGGCGTCCACGAGCTTGAACTGGAGCGATGAGCCGCCTGCGCATTGTTGATGCGGCCACATTGGAGCGCGTGCTGTTCGCGCTTGGGTTTCAGAAGAGTCGTCAGAAGGGAAGCCACGCCTTTTATCGCCACCCGGACGGGCGCGGCACCTCCATCCCGCATCATCCGGGCCGGGAGTTGGCTCGGCCGCTGATTCGCGAAATCCTACGAGAAATCGGCGTGACTCCCGACGAATACCACCGCGTCCTCGACACGGTGTAAGTGGAACTTGCCACGCTCACCCTCCGATCGGAGCCACGCAGCGGCATGGCCCAGGTACTGGAGCCACGACGGCCATGTCACCGTCGACGAGATCCTCACGGCCGTGAACAACGCGCTGATATGGATGCGCGCAAGACCCGTGGGGGGGTGAACGCTCAGTTCCCGGCCGCCCGACGGTTGCTCACTCCCGACTGTCAGGTTACAGATCGCGCCGGTTGTAGATGGCGTCGAAGCGACCGAGTTCGTCGAACTGCAGGTACTTGTAAACCTCGTCCCGGTGCGGGGCGACACGGCTCTCAAACTCGGCGAGGTACTGCGCCGGCGTCGGGAGCTTGCCCAGTATCGCTGTGACCGCGCCCAGCTCGGCAGAGCCGAGGAAAACCTTCGCGCCGTCACCCATGCGGTTGTCGAAGTTGCGCGTCGAGGTGGAGAATACGGTCACCCCGGCCGGAACGCGCAGCTGGTTGCCCATGCAGAGGGAGCACCCGGGCGTCTCGATGCGTGCCCCGATCGCGTTGAACAGTGCAAAGTAGGCCTCGCTCTTGAGCTTGGCCTGGTCCATCCGCGTCGGCGGGCAAATATATGTTCGTGTTGCCGGGTTGTGCTTGTGGCCCTCCCAGATCTTCGCTGCGGCGCGGAAGTGACCGATGTTGGTCATGCACGAACCAAGGAAGACGTCTTGGATCGGCGTCCCGGCCACCTCGGATAGTACCTTGACATCGTCGGGATCGTTGGGGCAGGCGACGATCGGCTCGGTGATCTCGCTGAGATCGATGTCGATCACCGCGGCGTACTCCGCGTTAGCATCCGCCTTGAGCAGCTGCGGATTCGCCAGCCATGCCTCGATGGCTTTGGCGCGCTTCTCCAGCGTCTCGGCGTCCTGATAGCCGTCCTCGATCATGCGCCGGATGAGGGCGACGCTGGAACGCAGGAAGGTCTTGACCGATTCCTCGGAGAGTTGGATGCAGCCGGCAGCCGCCGAGCGCTCGGCGGCCGCATCGGTGAGCTCGAAGCCCTGCTCCACCGTGAGGTTCGGCAGGCCCTCGATCTCGAGGATGCGACCGTTGAAGATATTCTTTTTGTTCTTCTTGGGTACCGTCAATAAGCCCTTTTTTATCGCCCACAGCGGGATGGCGTTCACCGCGTCGCGCAAGGTAATGCCGGAGCGAAACTCGCCCGAGAAGCGCACCAGAACCGACTCGGGCATGTCGAGCGGCATGAAGCCGAGCGCGCCGGCAAAGGCGACCAGCCCGGAGCCCGCCGGGAACGAGATGCCGGTCGGGAAGCGGGTGTGCGAGTCGCCACCGGTGCCTACGGTATCGGGCACCAGCAGCCGGTTGATCCAACTGTGGCAGACGCCATCGCCCGGCCGTAGCGCGACGCCTTTGCGCTCGGCGATGAAGGGCGGCAACGTCTGGTGCATCTTCACGTCTGCCGGTTTGGGGTAGGCGGCGGTGTGGCAGAACGACTGCAAGAAGAGCGGGCTCTGGAACCTGAGGCAGGCGAGTTCCTTAAGCTCGTCGGCCGTCATCGGCCCCGTCGTGTCCTGCGATAGCACCGTGGTCATCTTGGGCTCGCACGCGCTGCCCGGCAGCACGCCCGGCAGACCGGCTGCCTTGCCCACGATCTTCTGCGCCTGCGTGTAACCCTGGCCAGGCTTGGGTTTGGGGTTCTCGGTCTTGCGGAAGACGTCGGTCTCGCCCATCCCGAGCGCCGCGCGCGCTCTGGCGGTGAGCGCGCGGCCGATAATCAGCGGGATGCGGCCGCCGGCGCGGAACTCGTCGGGCAGCGTGTTCGGGCTGATCTTGAATCGCGAAACGACTTGGCCTGACCCCGAGGTGATCGTGCCCTCTCGCGTGTCGATCGTGACCTCGTCACCCGAGCCGATGCCGGTCACGTCGGCGACGAGGGGAAGACCGCCGGAGTCCTCAGCGGTGTTGAAGAAGATGGGGGCGATGGCGCCGCCGATGATCACGCCGCCGCGGCGCTTGTTGGGCACCGCCGGGATGTCTTCGCCGATGTGCCAGAGGACGCTGTTGCAGGCTGATTTGCGCGACGAGCCGGTGCCGACCACGTCGCCGAGGAAGGCCACGCGAGCGCCGGCCTTACGCCACTCGGCCATGGTGTCGATGCCGCCGGGAAAGCGCGTCTTGCCCATCGCCAGCGCGTGCAGCGGAATGTCGGGACGGGTCGACGCGTCACTGGCGGGCGAGAAATCGTCGGTGTTGGTCTCGCCGTCCACCCTGAAAACCTTCACCTTGATTTCGACGGGCAGCTCGGGCCGCGAGGTGAACCACTCGGCCGCTGCCCATGATTCGAGAACCTTCTTTGCCGCCCCGTTGGCCTTGGCAAGCTTCTCGACCTGGTTGAACGCGTCGTAGACCAGGGTGGTGCGGGAGAGCGCCTTGACGGCAGCATCTGCGACCTCGGCGTCCTGCAAGGCCGCGATCAGATGCTCGACGTTGTAACCACCGAGCATGGTGCCGAGGATCTCGACGGCACGGGCCTTGGAAACCAGAGGGCTCCGAGCCGTCCCTTTCAGGACCTGCCCGAGGAAGGCGGCTTTGACTTTGGCGGCCGGATCAACTCCCGGCGGCACACGGTTCTCGAACAGATCCAACAGCAGCTTCTCCTGCCCCGCCGGGGGTGATGTGAGCAACCCGCACAGTTGCTCGGTCTGCTCTGGATTGAGGGGAAGCGGCGGAATGCCCTGCGCGGCCCGCTCGGCTACGTGCTTCTGGTATTTCTCGATCATCTTCGTGCTCCTGCTATCTCGTTCAAGGTAGGGGGTGATTCGGACGGTTTCTTGTAACCGGAGTTACGCAACAAAACAACTGCATCAGGCGCAACGAGGCCAGTCGGCCGCGGCTTGCCCGGCTCGATCCGATGTGGGACGGTCAATGATATGGACGGGTTCGAGCATCTTGCGCGCACTTTGGTGGCCGAAGCCGGCGAGCGCCTGCGGGCGGCATGGGGTGAGGCGAAGATCGTCGAGCATAAGGGTGTTGTCGACATCGTCACCGAGACCGATCGTGAGATCGAGGCGCTGCTGACAGCGGAACTGCGACGCGCCTTTCCGGATCATCTCATCGTGGCCGAGGAGGCCTCGGCCGGCTGCGCGCTTCAGCGTCCGCCGGACGAGCGCTACGTTTGGTACCTCGATCCACTAGACGGCACCATCAACTTCGCGCACGGGTATCCGCAGTTTGCCGTCTCGCTGGCGCTGGCGCGTGGCCGCGAGCTGTTGCTAGGGATCGTGCACGATCCGGTGCGCAGAGAGACCTTCTGTGCCCGCCGCGGCCTCGGCGCGACGCTGAACGACGCGCCCATTCGGGTCTCGGCGACCGACGACATCGAGCAAGCGCTCATCGGCACCGGCTTTCCGTACGACCGTCGCGAGCACCTCGACTTTTATCTCCGCTTCCTCACCGACTTCATGGTTCGCGCGCAGGGCGTGCGCCGCAGTGGCTCGGCGGCGCTCGATCTGTCGTACGTCGCGTGCGGCCGTCTCGACGGGTTTTGGGAATGGAAACTCAAGCCATGGGACACGGCGGCAGGTGCGCTGCTCGTCGAGGAGGCGGGCGGCAGCATCAGCGATTTTCGGGGCGGGCCCTTCGATCTTTTCGGACAGCAAACCCTTGCGTCTAACGGGCGGCTGCACCGGCTGATGGCCGACACCTTGGCTGCGCGTCTACAGCAGCCTTGACACACCGATCGAACACGTTCGTATCATCCTCGACTCGGATTATTCTCTCACGATGGGACGCGCACGCAACGCGTCACCTGCGAGCGCCGCTCACCTGTTCGACGTCACGCACGGCGCCGCGCGCGGCGCTGGTGGTCAGGAGCGCGTACGCCTGCAGCGCGCGTGAAATCTCGCGGTGGCGGCCGACTGGCTTCCAGGCGTTGGCGCCGCGCGCCAGCATCTCCAGGCGGCGCGCCTTGAGCATCGGCGCGTCAATGAGCACGTCGACGCGCCGGTTGGGGATGTCGATGCGAATGCGATCACCTTCCTCGACCAGGCCGATGGTGCCGCCTTCAGCCGCTTCGGGCGAGACGTGACCGAGGCTGAGCCCCGAGGTGCCGCCGCTGAAGCGACCGTCAGTGATCAGAGCGCACACCTTCCCGAGGTTCTTCGCTTTGATGTACGAGGTCGGGTACAGCATCTCCTGCATGCCTGGTCCGCCCTTCGGCCCCTCGTAGCGGATCACGACGACGTCGCCAGGCTTGATGCGGTCCTTGAGGATCGCCTCGCACGCCGCCTCCTGCGAGTGGAAGATGCGTGCCGGACCCTCGAAGTGCCAGATCGATTCATCAACGCCGGCCGTCTTCACGATGCAGCCGTCCTCGGCCAGGTTGCCGTAGAGCACGGCAAGGCCGCCGTCGGCGCTGTACGCATGCTCGACCTCACGGATGCAGCCGTTGACCGTATCGGCGTCGGCCGCGGCGTAGTACTTGTCCTGCGAGAACGCCTCGGTCGTACGCACCCCGCCCGGCGCCGCCAGCGCCCGCTGCTGCGCCGCTTTGGTGGCGGTAGATCGGCGAATGTCGTTGGCGTCGATGCCCTCGCCGAGCGTGGCCGCGTGCACGGTGCGCACCTCGCGATGCACGAGTCCGGCGCGGTCGAGCGCGCCGAGAATGGTGAAGATGCCGCCAGCGTGGCTCACGTCCTCGACGTGGTAGCTCGAAGACGGCGCCACCTTGCAAATGTTGGGGACGCGCCGTGACAGCCGATCGATGTCCTGCATCGTGAAAGGCACGCCGGCCTCGTGGGCGATGGCGAGCAGGTGCAAAACGGTATTGGTCGAGCCCCCCATGGCGATGTCCAGCGTCATCGCGTTCTCGAAGGCTTCGGAAGTGGCGATGCTGCGGGGCAGGACGCTGCTGTCGCCATCGACGTAGTAGCGGCGAGCCAGCGCCACGATCTGGCGCGCGGCCTCCTCGAACAGCGACCAGCGCATCTTGTGTGTCGCCAGCAGTGTGCCGTTACCGGGCAAGGCCAAGCCCAGCGCTTCGTTGAGGCAATTCATGCTGTTGGCGGTGAAGAGACCGGAACACGAGCCGCAAGTGGGACAGGCAGAGCGCTCCATCTCGAGCAGCCGTTCGTCGGCGACAGCGCTGTCACCGGCGGCAACCATGGCATCGATCAGATCGATCTTCAGCGGTTGCCCCTGCGCGTCGTGCGTTCCAACCGAGGTGCCCGCTTCCATCGGCCCGCCGGAGACGAAGATCGTCGGGATGTTGAGCCGCATGGCGGCCATGAGCATGCCCGGTGTTATCTTGTCGCAGTTCGAGATGCACAGGAGCGCGTCGGCGACGTGGGCCTCGGCCATGTACTCGACGCTGTCGGCGATCAAATCGCGGCTGGGCAGCGAGTAGAGCATGCCGCCGTGTCCCATGGCGATGCCGTCGTCGATGGCGATGGTGTTGAACTCGGCGCCGTAACCGCCGGCAGCATCTATCACCTGCTTCACGCGTTGGCCGACGTCGTGCAGGTGCACGTGTCCGGGAACGAACTGGGTGAAGCTGTTGGCGATGGCGATGATGGGCTTGTTGAAATCGGCATCCTTCATGCCGGTGGCGCGCCACAAGGCTCGTGCCCCGGCCATGGTGCGGCCCTGGGTGGTGATACGGCTACGATATGGGTTCATGTGCCCCACTGTAGCTGTAATGTGGCGCCTGTCACAACCAGCCGGATAGCTAGTAGCTAGGGGGGGGCTGTCGTACCAGCGGGCGCTTGCGTTGAGGGCGAGAGCACTGCTCCCGCCCTCAAGGGAACGCTCGGCGTTTCGCCTGGTTTTCTTGGGGGGGAACGGTGCTCCCCCCCAATAGTCGCGGCCCGGGGCAATTTCGTCGCGGTACCGCGGCGACCGAAGTTCGCTACGGGCAGTTCACTGTGACAGTGACACCGCCATCGGACGATTCGAAGGGTTCCACCAGCGGACTAGGCTGCGGGTCGCCCGACAGCAGGAGGTTGAAGGGACTGGCCTGGACGTTCCCCCAACCCGGCCCACCTGTCAGCATGTCATTGATCCAATCAACGATGAGCTGAACGCCACCCGTGGTGTCGGTGTAAACTTTGTTGCTTCCCCACATCGTGTGCCGCGAGCCGGTGCCGATGTAGTAGTGGTAGTTCTTGGTTCCGGCCGCAACCGCTCCATAAGTGTCGTTGGCTTGCTGAACCATGAGTTGGTTCCAGTCGCAGCTCGACTCCCACCAGTTCGGCCAATCGAAGATCCTCGACTGATTGACCATCACGTGATAGAAGCCGGTCTGGCCCCCCATGCCTCCGTCGAACGCCGTGGCGTAGTGTGCCCAGTTCGTGTTGGGAAAGTACGCGGCGACGGCCTCAATGTACCCCACCATGCCGGTAGGATTATCACCCGAGAACGACCCGATTACCCCGGGAATGTACTTGGGCAGGTTCGCACTGAAGTTCCAGTTGGGGAATTCGTTCAACAGGAAATCTTGAGTAATCACCCCGTTTCCTGCATCTCCGAGGACGCGGAACTGGGAAGCGGGCCACACTTTCTCGAGCAACGGCGCGTTGAAGAGTGCGCCGTACGAGCCCGCGCTGGAGCCGGTCACGAAAACCATCTCCGGGTTGACGAAGTGCTCGCGCGCCCATTTCTCCGCCACCTTGGCGTTGTGGAAGCCATGGTGCACAACGTGAATCGGCGTGCCGTCGTAGTTGTCATAGTCTTGCTCCGCATCGCCGTAGTGAATATCGCAGCTGCAGTACGACACGAACACGATGTTCCAGTCCTTGAACGGGTTCGAGGAGTTGGACAAGTCACCGAAGCCGTAGTGATTGACGGCATCGTTGGGATTGTCGCTGCCGCTCGGATCCACAGTCGTATCGCACAGGGCCTGATATCCAGTCAAAGAAGTACCACCACACGTGACCTCGTCCCAGCAGGCGCCGCCGCCCTGGTAGTACATCAGCAGCTTGTTCACCGACCCGCGCTTCACGAAGAACGCATACGGCGACGAGCCATCCTTGCAGACCGGTTGCAGCGACGTGCCGAGGTACTGAGTGGGATTTGTCGGCGTAATCGTCGTGAACTGTGTATCGTCCACGTTCGGCGACACCGTTGTATCCGTCACCACCTCGTCGTTGAGGTCGTCAATTTCGTCCTCGATGCCATCCTTGGTCGCGGTCGTGGGGCAGGTGCCTGCCGTAGCCTTGTTCCACGCGTCGGAGAACGCTTGGGTGGCCGCCGTTGTTGCCGCATCACGGGCCGTGCCGGTCGGATCCTTGGCCAGCGCTTTTATGTACTTGCTCTCTGCTTTGAGCATGGCGGCGCACTTCTTGGCCGCAGCGCTGAGCAGCTTCGAACCGCACTTGGCGTTGTCCTTGTTGCCGAGGTCAAGGCCGCCGTTGATTTCATCTTTGATACCCGCGATACCCGCCACCGTGGCGTCCACCAGGGACTGCAAATCCGTCGAGGAAAGCGTCGTTTGGGCGCAGTCGACGCTTTTCTTTGTGGCGTTCTCTTCAGCCTTTGTCCAACTCTCGCCCAACTTCGTCGCAGCTTTGCCCACAGCTGCGACACGTTTGGCGTCGTCCTGTTTCTTCTCCCAAGTACTCCAGGCCTTGAGAGTACTCTGGCAGTATGCAGCGGCGGCGGTCATCTTGGCGCCCACACACGTATTGGTGGGATAAACCCCCGCCCTCGCCTGCTGCGCCGACACGATTGCCACGATGGTAATCACGCAAGCGATCGCCTTCACGCCCATTGCCCCCGTTCTCATCGGCTCGACCCTCCTTTGTTGTCAACCTGACCTTGTAGACCAGAGAGCCAATCCTATCTCGACTCAGGGAACGATTGCAAGCGGTTTTTGTGCGTGTCTTGGGCAAAGGCAGCCTCTGTTGAACCGAGTTCGCGGAGGATGTTTCGACGTTCGAGGGCGAAGGGGTCCATTCATACACTGCTTGGCGCGGCAGGCCCGACCCATCACCGCAGCCGAAACAAACGCAGGGCAGCTTCGCAGCACCACCGGGCAATCGAGCCGAAGGGCATCGGCTGACCTCCTTGGGATCGCGTGTGTGCCACCCGGTTGCATGTCCCCCAGGAAAGTCGTTAAGTGGCCATGCGACGCAAGGAGGGCCCATGAACGAGTTCATGTTGGACGAACACGCACTGCAGATGCAGGACAAGGTGCGGGAGTTTGTCAAGAACGAGATCGACCCGGAGTACCTGCGGCGCATGGACCGCGACGAGATCCGTTACCCGCGAGAGCTGTACGAGTCGTACGCCAGGCACCGGTTGCTCGGCTTGCGCTTTCCGAAGAAGTACGGCGGCCAGGACCTCAACTGGGTGGCCGAATGCGCCGCCATGGGCGAGATCGGCGCCCTCGGCATGGCGGCCGGCTGTTCCTACGTCATGCCCTCGATCGTCGGCGAGGCGCTGAACACGTTCGGCACCGAAGAACAGAAGGAGAAGTACCTCAAGCCCATGCTGGAAGGGAGGCTGGTGTCGGCCGAGGCGTTAACGGAGCCGCGCGGCGGCTCGGACTTTTTCGGAGCCAGTAGCCGTGCTGAAGACCACGGCGAATATTTTATCGTGCGGGGCATGAAGCGCTTCATCGTCGGCGCGGAAGGGGCGGATTTCTTTCTCGCCTACGTCAAAACCAACCTGGCGGACGATGCGCCGGCGCAAATGCGTATCAGCGCGATGATCATCGACCGCAGCCCGGGCGTCGAGGTGAAGTATCTCTACGGGCTCATGGGCACGCGCGGCGGCGGGACCGGACGCGTGGTGTTCCGCGACGTCAAGGTACCGAAGGCCAACCTCATCGGACCGCTGCACGGCGGCGCGCTCGTTTTCAATACCATGATGATTCCGGAGCGCCTGTGCAGCGCTGCACCCTGCACCGGCGGCATGCAGGCGTGCCTCGATGTGGCTATGAACTACGCCGATCGCCGCAAGGCCTTCGGGCAGCCGATCAGAAAATTCCAGGCGGTCAGCTTCATGATCGCCAAGGCACAGACGCTACTCGATGTCAGCCGCGCCATGGTGTATCAAGCGGCGCGGGCCGCCGACGCTCAGGCTGACAACGTGCGCCGCATCGTCTCGGAGACCAAGAAGTTCGTCACCGAATCGGCATGGGACGTGGCCAATCTTGCCATGCAGATCACCGGCGGGATCGGTTACACCGACGTGTATCCGATCGAGCGCGCCGTGCGCGACACCCGCCTGGCGCAGATCTGGACAGGCACGAACGAGGTCATGAGCGCCATGATCCAGCACGACCTCTACCAGGAGTTCCGCGCCCGGCGCGGCCGCTACCGCGACTTTGAAAAAGACGCCATGCACGTTGACGAATCCGAGAAGATCTTCGACGACGACGACATGTGGCGAGTCTACGATTCGCAGAAGTGAGCCGGTATCGATCTGCACGAAGGTGCCCTAAGGTGCCAGCAGGGCGAAGATCTCGTGGTACAGCTGATTTTTGCGCGCGTTCGGAACGGAGGTGGTGAATGCGGTTCTCAACCATGGTGACGCTGCTTGCTTTAGCCCTTCTCGCGCCTTCGGGATCGGTGCAGGCACAAGAAACCCAGACTCGCAAAGCGGCGTCAGCAAAGCCGCACGCCTCGAAGAAGCCGGCACCTGAAGAGGTCGCCCAGGCTTTCCAGACATTCTGTCAAGAATGGATGCAGAAGTTGGAGGCCCGCGAGCGCGACAACATCAGCAACATCAAGTGGAACACCACTTCCGAAGGCGTCCAGGGCGAGTATGTCGGGTACACCAAGGAACATTCCTGTATTGTCAAGGATGAGTACCAACAGCCGGTAGGCGAAATCATTTACCAGGAGGTTCGCTACGAGAGGCGCGGCGCCACCATCGCGGAAGCCGGAGACAACCCGCCCCGCCCGCTGGAGGTCACTGCGGTCACCGAGATCTTTCGCTACGAAAACGGCAAGTGGATCTACTGAGAGTCCGATGGCTCATGGCGTATTGCCGGTGGCCCCGGCGAGCTGAGGGGCCACCGGCCAGGCGTAATCAGCGGCTGGCCGGGCATTCCACGCTCGGGTAAAAGGCGAGGCGGCCGAGCGCTTGGACGCGAGAATCCTTTTCGGTTAAGGTACACCCCATGCCGCGGGCCTATCAGAAAGCTTGGGCCGGCCGCCTCAGCGCGCCCACGGACCGACTTGTCGAGTCGTTCACTACTTCGTTCCCGTTCGATCGCCGTCTCTACCCGCACGACATCGAGGGTAGCGTCGCCCATTGCGAGATGCTGGCGAAGCAACGCATCATCGGCAAAGCCGAAGCCCGGCGGATCGTCAAGGCGTTGCGGGAGATCCGCGCCGAGTTCGACAGCGGCAAGTTCCGCGCGCTACCCAGCGACGAAGATATTCACATGGCGGTGGAGCGGCGCTTGATCGAGAAGATCGGTGCCACCGGTGGCAAGCTGCACACCGCGCGCAGCCGTAACGACCAGGTGGCACTCGATCTCCGCCTGTTTCTCAAAGCCGAGATCAAGAAGCTGATCGAGCTAACATTCGGGCTAAGGCGGGTCCTCGGCGCGGTGGCCAAGCGTGATCGGGACGTCATCCTGCCCGGCTACACACACCTGCAGCCAGCGCAACCGGTGCTGTTGGCGCACCACTGGCTCGCGTATGCGGCCATGTTGGAGCGGGACGCCGCGCGCTTCGCCGATTGCTCGGCCCGCGTCGATGTGCTGCCGCTCGGCTCCGGCGCGCTTGCCGGCACGACCTTCCCGATCGATCGCGGGTATGTGGCTCGGCGCCTGGGATTTCGCGACATCAGCACCAACAGCATGGACGCGGTGAGCGACCGCGATTTCGCCGCCGAGTTTCTCGCCGCTGCCGCCATCACCGGGATGCACCTGAGCCGGCTGGCGGAAGACCTGGTGCTCTGGTCGTCGCAGGAATTCGGTTTCATCGAGTTGCCTGATTCCTTCGCCACCGGCAGCTCGATGATGCCGCAAAAGAAGAACCCCGATGTCGCAGAGCTGGTCCGCGGCAAGACCGGCCGTCTGTACGGCAACCTGCTGGCGTTGCTGACCACGCTCAAAGGACTGCCGCTGACGTACAACCGCGATTTGCAGGAGGATAAGGAACCGGTGTTCGACAGCCTCGACACGCTCACCGGCAGCCTGACGCTGTTCATGGCGCTCATCCCACAGCTCCGGGTGAACCGCTCACGCATGCTGTCGGCAGCCACAGCGGGTTACACGTTGGCGACCGAGCTTGCCGATTATCTAGCTCGGAAGGGTGTGCCGTTTCGCGAGGCACACCGGGTCGTCGGTGAGGTAGTGCGCTTCTGCTCGAACGAGAAGCTCCCTCTCGAGCAGCTCACGCTCGAGCAGTTGCGACGTTTCTCGCAGCTGTTCACGGCTGACGTGAAGAAGTGGCTCAGCGCAGCCGCTGCAGTGCGGCGCCGGCGCGCTGTCGGCGGCACCGCGCCCGAGAACATCCGGCGACAACTCAGAAAGCTGGGACTGTGACTTCGCGGATCGTGTCCTGCGTTTTTCTCCCGCTCCCCCTCCTTCTCGCCGCCTCGCTCCTCGCTTGCGGGCGCGAGGCGCCGCTGCGGCCACCCGAAGATGTGGTGCCGCAAACGATTTCGGATCTGACTGCGGCCAACGTCGCGGAAGGAATCCAACTCTCGTGGGGCCGCCCACTCACCTGCGCCGACGGCACGCGCTTGACGGACCTCGCCGGTTTCGTCGTCGAGCGGGCGGTGGGAACCCAGCCGCGCGTGCCGTTCGGCCGCCTGGCGGTCCTCGAAGTAAGCGACCGCGATCGCTTCCGGCAAGTGAAGCAATTCCAGTACGTGGACCGTGACACGAACGCAGAAACGACGTATCAATATCGGGTTGTATCTTTCACGCTCGATCGGTACTTTAGTGCGCCATCCGCTGTGGTGACCATCACGCGCACGGTTTCGGGCGAGGAGAAGCATGCACCACTTTCAGGAACGCAACGGTGAGCTGTACGCCGAAGGGGTGCCGCTCAGCGCCGTCGCGGAGCGCGCCGGCACGCCCTGTTACGTCTACAGCCTGGCCACCCTGCGCCGCCATTTCCGCGTCTTCGATGAAGCCTTCGAGAGCATTCCGCACCTCGTGTGCTTCTCGGTAAAGGCGAATTCGAACCTCGCCGTCCTGCGCACCTTTGCGCGTGAGGGCAGCGGCTTCGACATTGTTTCGGGGGGCGAGTTGTTTCGCGCGCTTAAGGCGGGCGCCGATCCCGGCAAGATCGTCTTCTCGGGAGTCGGCAAGACCGCGGGCGAGATCCGTTGCGCCCTCGCCGCCGGCATTCTCATGCTCAACGTCGAATCGCCCGGCGAGTTGGACGCCATCAACTCCGTCGCCGGTCAGCTGGGGGCGAAGGCGCGAGTAGCCCTGCGGGTGAACCCTGACGTGGATCCGAAAACCCACCCCTACATCTCGACCGGATTGAAGAAGAGCAAGTTCGGCATCGATATCCAACGGTCGCTGGAAGACTACCGTCGCGCGCGCAGTTTGCCGCACATCGAGGTCGTAGGTGTGGACTGTCACATCGGCTCCCAGCTCACCACCGTGCCGCCGTTCGTCGATGCGCTGGAGCGCATCCACGACCTTGTCGGCCGCTTGCAGGCGGAGAACTTCCAGATCCGGTACTTGGACATGGGCGGCGGCCTCGGCATCACCTACAATGACGAGAAGCCGCCCGAGCCGCACCACTATGGCGGCGCGTTGACCGAGGGCCTGCGTGATCTCGACGTCACGCTCCTGCTCGAGCCCGGCCGCGTGATCGTCGGCAACGCCGGCATCCTGCTCACCAGGGTGCTGTACCTGAAGAGCACGAATGAGAAGAATTTCGTCGTGGTCGACGGCGGGATGAACGACCTGATCCGCCCGGCGTTGTATGGATCGTATCAAGCCGTCCAGCCGGTGCGCCCGCGCAACGGGACGCGGTTCACCGCTGATGTCGTCGGGCCGGTGTGCGAAAGCGGCGATTTCTTCGCCAAGGATCGCGACTTGCCAGCGATTGAGCCGGGCGACTTGTTGGCGGTCATGAGCGCCGGCGCTTACGGCTTCGTCATGGCTTCGAACTATAACACCCGGCCACGACCACCGGAGGTATTGGTCGACGGAGAGCAGTTGCACATCGTGCGCGCGCGTGAGACGCTTGAAGACCTGGTGCGCGGCGAGCACATTCCCATGATGCTGCGGTGAGGGAAGCAATGGAAGATGTCAAACCGGGAATGTCAAGCGGGGCATGTCGGTTTGCTGGCGTGTAGATTACGGATTGTCGCAACAGAACAATGGGCATTCGGTTCACCAAAATGCACGGGATCGGCAACGACTACATCTATGTCGATTGCTTCGCGCAGAGCATTGCCAATCCAGCTGCGCTGGCGCGCCGGGTCAGCCCGCGGCGGACCGCCATCGGTTCCGATGGTCTGGTGCTCCTCTGTCCCTCGTCGGTCGCCGACTGCCGAATGGAGATGTACAACGCCGACGGCAGCCGCGGGGAGATGTGCGGTAACGCCGTCCGCTGCGTGGGTAAGTATTTATATGAGCACAACCTCGCGCGGCGCGCTTCGCTGCGCGTTGAGACCGACGCCGGCATCAAGCTGCTCCAGCTGCACACCAACGACGGCAGCGTCACGAGCGTGACCGTGGACATGGGCGAGCCGATTCTCGAAGGGCCGCGAATTCCGGTTGCCGCCGAGGGACGGATCGTGAATGCGCCGCTGCCAGTGGCCGGACGGGCGTACCGCATCACCTGTGTGTCCATGGGCAACCCACACTGCGTCGTCTTTCTGCCCGACGTCGACGATCTACCGTTGGCAGAACTGGGACCGCAATTCGAGCACCATCCCTTCTTCCCGCGGCGAGTGAACACCGAATTCACCAAGGTGCTCAGCCGCACCGAGTTGCGTATGCGAGTGTGGGAGCGCGGCTCGGGCGAAACAGCAGCTTGCGGCACCGGTGCCTGCGCCGCAGCGGTTGCGGCCGTGCTGAACGAAAAGACCGAGCGGCGGGCCGTGGTGCGACTCAACGGCGGCGACCTCGACATCGAATGGAATGCCGCCGACAATCACGTCCTGATGACGGGGGCGGCGGAGGAGGTGTTCAGTGGGGAGATCGCGCTCTAAGGAGACAAGCATGTTTAGCGGCTCAATGACGGCAATCATCACACCGTTCCGGGATGGCCGGGTCGACGGGGAGGCGCTCGAGCGTTTGGTTGAGTTTCAGGTCCAGAACGGCACCTCGGCGATCGTGCCCTGCGGGAGCACCGGCGAATCGTCCACGCTCTCGCACGCCGAGCACGCCGAAGTGGTGCGCCTGGTAGTGAAGATCGTGCGCGGCCGGATACCGGTGATCGCCGGAACGGGCTCCAACAGCACCAGTGAAGCTATCGCCCTCACTCGTGCCGCCCAGGAGGCTGGCGCAGCGGCGGCGCTGCTCATCTCGCCCTATTACAACAAGCCGACTCAGGAAGGCATTTATCAGCACTACAAGAGCGTCGCCGAAGCCACGCGGTTTCCGCTGATCGTCTACAATATCCCCGGGCGCACCGCTTCGAAGATCGAGGCGACAACCATCGCGCGCCTGGCGGAGCTGAAGGAGATCGTCGGACTGAAAGACGCAACGGGGTCGCTCGACGAGACGCAAGAAGCGATTCGTCTGTGTGGCGACAAGATCGAGGTGTACTCGGGCGACGATTCGCTCACTCTGCCGATCCTGGCGGTCGGCGGGGTCGGCGTGATCTCGGTGGTGGCCAACGTCGTGCCGAAGGAATCGGCGCAGATGGTCGCTGCCTGTCGCCGTGGCGACTGGGACACTGCGCGAAGGCTGCACTATCAGTTGCTGCCACTCATCCGTGCGCTGTTTCTCGAAACCAATCCAATCCCGGTGAAGGCCGCGGTCGCAATGATGGGCTACTGCCAGGACGCACTGCGGCTGCCGCTGCTGCCCATGAGCGATGCTGCGCGCGCCAAGCTCAGGGCTGTGATGGAGCAAGTCGGCTTGTTGAAGGGCTGAGTCCTGAGTGAATAACAACTGCGGGGCGCCTCTCCCTCCGGGAGAGAATCAGGGCGCGGGGATGCAATGACGCCTGGATCGAGAAAAACAACGACCACAGCAATGATCGTATGTGGCGCAGCCGGCCGTATGGGCCGTACGCTCATCAGCCTGATCGCGCAGAGCGAGGCAGCGACACTGGCCGGGGCGCTCGAAGCGGCCGGCCACGCCGCGCTCGGCAAAGATGCGGGTGACGTCGCCGGCGTCGGCCATCTCGGCGTCCCGATTTCCGAGGATTTCGCCGCAGCCCTGTTGCCCGGCGCGGTGGCTCTGGATTTCACCAATGCGGCTGCAGCGCTGGAGCACTTGCGCACTGCCGTCGAGCGGTGCAACGCGATTGTCATTGGGGCCACGGGATTCAACGACCAGCAACAAGCCGAGATCGACCGCTTGGCGCCGCAGACCCGGTGCGTCATCGCGCCGAACATGAGCGTCGGCATAACTGTGCTCCAGCGCCTAGTGCGCGAGGCGGCCACCGCCCTCGGTGCCGACTTCGACCCCGAGATCGTCGAGCTGCATCACCGCTTGAAAGTGGACGCACCCAGCGGCACCGCGCTCGCCTTGGGCCGAGCGTTAGCAGAGGCCACCGGCCGCAACTTCTCCGCCGATGCCGTGTACGGTCGCCAAGGCATGGTCGGTCAACGCCGGCAGCAGGAGATCGGCATCATGGCCTTGCGCGGTGGCGACGTTGTCGGCGATCATACGGTGGTGTTCGCAGGGCTCGGCGAACGCCTCGAGCTGACGCACCGGGCGCAGAGCCGCGAGTGCCTGGCTCGTGGTGCCATTCGCGCCGCCCTCTGGCTCGTGCAGCAGCCGCTCGGCCGCTACGCGATGAGCGATGTGCTCAAGCTGCGCTGACCGTGAGCGCTACGCCGCTCAGCGGATAGGAAGTTAGCGCCTCTTGGTATATCGACGAAAAGACGCTTTCTACACCCGCGCCAAGGCCGCGGGGTACCGATCGCGTGCCGCCTTCAAGCTGCTTCAATTTGTACAACGTGGGCGGCTAATCCAGCGCGGCGATCGTGTACTGGATCTCGGGGCGTGGCCGGGAGGATGGTTGCAGGTCGCCGCAGACCTCGTCGGCCCTGGCGGGAAGGTCATTGGAATCGACCTTCAGCCCATCGAGCCGTTGCCGCAGAAGCACGTGATTACCGTGGTTGGTGACGTCGCTGATCGGTTAGCGCAACAGCAAATGCTGGAGGCGTGCGAAGGGCGAGTGGACGTCCTGTTGTCCGACCTCGCGCCTAAGCTCAGCGGCGTGCGGGCGCGCGACGAGGCGCAGGCCGAAGTGCTGGCGCACGTAGCCCTGACGCTGGCTGATCAAGTACTCACGCCTGGCGGCAAATTGGTGATGAAGCTGTTCACGGGTGACGCAGCGACGCAGTTGCTGCGCGAGCTGCGAGCGCGGTTTGCCAACGTACGTACCACACGGCCCAAGGCGACACGCAAAGGGTCAGCGGAAATCTACGCCATTGCTGTAAGCTTTCTGCGTGGTGGTGGACCCCCAGCGCGGTAGCCCAGAGACAGGCCTGTCTACCGCTACGGTCCTGAGTGGAAAAGTGGTCCGCGGTGTCGGCTTCCTACGCTGTGGTCAAAATCGTTGCACGGCACAACTTTGTCACCGCGATTTCGAACGATTGAGCCGTGAATATTTCGCCGCTGGTGTAATTCGGGTTGGCTCGGAATTCGCTCTTCGGGGTTCACCGGTCAGATCAGAGGATGCAGTTGATTCGTTTGACATCTTTCGTTCCGCAGGCCATACTCACGCAACGGGTAATAGAACCCTGTTGTCGTGCAGCGCGGGTCTGCGGAGGTTGAGGGGATTGTGGTGGGGGCATCTTACATGGCCACAGGTAGCGAATGGGCCCAACGTCTCGGGCGTATCCTGACCGGTTCGCTCTCCGACCTCAACCCGATCCGACGTGACGAGCCATACCTGAGCGTCGACATCGGTTCCAACAACATCAAAATCATCGAAGTTGGCGGCCGCGTGGGGCGTTTACGGCTGCTCAAGGCAGCGGTGCTGCCCACGCCGGCATCAGCGATCCAGAACAACATGGTGTATGAGACGACCGCCGTTGCCGACGCGATGCGGGCGGCGCGCGAGAGCCGTGGGATGCGTGCGCGCAAAGTCATCACGGCGGTTCCCGGACCGGCAGTGATTATAAAACGCGTTACTTTGCCGACCCAAAGTGCCCGAGAGCTCGAGAACACGATTCTCTTCGAGGCGGGCAACTTCATTCCGGAAGATCTCGAGAACGTGAACCTCGATTACCAGATCACCGATTACCTTGATGACGGCAAGCGCATGGAAGTGCTGCTGGCAGCCGCCAAGAAGGAGATCGTCGCCAGCTACAGCGAGGCCATTCGCTCCGCCGGGCTCACCCCCGCGGTGGTCGATGTCGACTACTTCGCGCTCGAAAACATGTTTGAGGTCAATTACGAGCCTGTTCCGGATCGAGCTATCGCGCTCGTTAACATCGGTGCTCGCTACTCATCCATCAACATTCTCAAAGGAGGCCGTTCGACGTTCACCGGCGACGTGCCCGTCGGCGGTCGCGACATCACCGAGGCCTTGATACGCGATCTGAACTTGAGTGTAGAAGATGCGGAGGCGGCAAAGGCCGGACGGCCGGACGGCAAAGTCGATGCCGAGCAAGCGAGCGCGGTCACGGCATCAGCAACATCGGCCTTGATAGAGGAAATCCACCACGCCCTGAGTTTCTTCTGGACCGCGGCCACCGATGAGACCATCGATGCGGTTTACCTGAGCGGAGGAGTGGCCCGCATGCCCGGGCTACCCCAGCAACTCAGCGAGCGGGTAGGGGCGCCGGTCGAGATCGCCAATCCGTTCGCGCACGTCGCTCTCGATCCTAGTGTCGATACCCCGGACGTGCGTGAGCATGCGGCCGAGTTCGCCGTGGCGATCGGCTTGGCCACGAGAAGGCCGAACGACAAATGATCAGGATAAACCTCTTGCCGGTCAAAGATGTGCAGCGGGCGATCGCCCTGCGCCAACAGCTCTCCGTTGCGTTGCTCGGCTTCTTCCTGACACTGCTGGTGATGATCATTCCGTACATGCTGCAGGGACGCACGTCGCGACGCCTGGACGCGGATATTGAGCAGCTGCGTGCCCAAATCACGAAGTTCGACGCGCAAACACAGGAGGTCCGTGATCTCGACAGAAAGCGCAAAGAGCTCGAAGCCAAGTTGAAGGTGATAGACGATCTCAATCAGAAGCGTGTCGGCCCGGTGCGCGTCCTCGAGGACCTGAGCAGCGCCGCCCCGGAGAAGCTGTGGCTGGTCGACTTCACTGAGGTCAAGGCGCAGGCGACCATCACCGGCATCGCGCTCGATAACCAAACGATCGCCGTGTTCATGCGGCAGTTGCAAGCCTCCAAGTATTTCTTCGAAGTCGATTTGGTTGAAACATCGCAGAGCGAGGCGGTGCGGGGCGTGGCCAACAACACCGCTGTGAGCGGCTTCAAGAGGTTCATCATCAAGGCACACCTCGACTACCTCGGTGCGGGCGGAAAGGCGGAAGCGCCGCCGAGCGGGACGCCACCGGCTGCGGGCAAGACCGGAACGTAGTACCGCCTATGAACGAGCTGCTCGAACGAATCTTCGAACTGCCGCCACGCCAGCGCGTGTTGCTGTTGGTCGGCGGCCTGGCGGCTCTTTTCCTCGCATTTGTGTACTTCATTTACTGGCCGGGGAGCGCCGCGATCGCGGAGAAAGAGCAAAAACGAGATGCGCTCCGTCAGGAACGCGATCGCAAAGCAGGGTTGGTGGCAAATCTCGACCATGCTCGCGCTGAAGTGGCTAAGCTGAACGGGGACTTACGTTCCGCCATCGCGCAACTTCCCGACACGAAAGAAATCCCGGATCTCCTGAGCAATATTTCCTCGCTCGGACGCGAGTCGGGACTCGATATCATCCAGTTCAAGCAGGGGCCGGAGCAGTTCGAAGATTTCTACGCTGCGGTGCCCGTCGATATTTCGGTCCGCGGCACGTACAACCAGGTGACAACTTTCTTCGACAAGGTGTCACACATGGCCAGGATCGTGAACGTTACCAACGTCGCGATCAAGAACATAGCCCAAGCGCAAAACGAGGGCCTGATCCTAGACACGTCGTGTGCGGCTGTGACCTTTCGTTTTCTGGACGAGGCCGAACGTGAGCGCATCGCTAAACAAAAGGAGAAAGGGGGCAAGCCGTGACCGTGTTGTGGCCGATGCTGGCGCTGCTTGTGCTCCTCTTGAGTGGACCGGTATATGGCGCGGAAGGGGCCTCACCGGCTGCTGGCAGCAGCTCCGGCCAAGCCGACGTTGCACCGGCGCAACCGCTGCGCGACCCCTTCCGCCCGTTCGCGCTAGATGTGCGCCCGGAAACCCACAGCCCGGTAACCCCACTACAACGCTACGAACTCGGTCAGCTCACTGTGGTGGCTACGGTGTGGGACGCCAGCCCCCCGCGCGCCATGGTGGAGGACAGCTTCGGCATGGGGTACATCATCACCCTGGGGACCCCGATCGGGCACAACGGCGGAGTTGTGACGGCTATCGAGCTGCAACGCGTTCTGGTGGAGGAGCGCGTCCTCGACTTCTACGGTCGCGAACAGATCAATCGGATCGTGATGGAAACACCTAAGGAGGAGGGTCCCAGTCAACCAGGACAGGAGCGGAAATGATGCGATGGAGCGGGTTGGGTGTGGTTCAGTGGGGTCTCGCCGTGTTCAGCGTCGTCGCGTTCGCGGGTTGCGCGCCGCGTGTCATCGTATCGCAAGACCAACCGGTGGTGTCCGCAAGCTCCCCCGTGCAAGCTGCGGGGCAGGGCGAACTCACCGAGACCGCGCTGCCCCAGCCCGGGGCTGCGCCGGTCGCGGAGACACTCGACGTTCGTGAAATCAAACTCATCGAAGACAACGGCCAGCACGGTTTGTTCGTCAAGTTGAACCGCTCGCCGGCCGGGGTGACGCATTACGCCTTGACGCAGCCCACCCGTCTGGTCATCGATGTTGCCGGAGCAGAAGGCGACGGTGAGACCACCGCAGAGAAGTATACGGTGAACGATGCCGTGATCGCCGGTGTCCGCGTCGCCCGACATGAGGGCAAGATTCGGCTCACACTCGAACTGCACGGCACAACGGTACCGACCTATACGGTTGATAACTTAAACGATACGGTCATCGCTTTTCTCGGCGAGCCGACCGGAGGGACGCAGCCGGTGCGCGAGCAAGTGGTCTTTACCCGCCGAGCGGTCGAGACCGTACGGAATGAACCCGCCGCACAGCTCGGTCCACCACCCGAAACGCGGCCGTTGCCGTCTCTCGCACGGCCAACGCCTGGCATCACGCGAGAAGCCCCGGCGGGAGCGCCAACCGGGGAGCCGAACCCAAAACTGGAGCAGGTTGTCCCGCATCAGGCTTACCATGGGCAGCACGTCTCCCTCGACTTCAAAGACGCCGATGTCCATAACGTGCTGCGCTTGCTCGCTGAGGTCAGCAAACTCAACATCGTGGCCACCGACGAAGTGCGGGGCAAGGTCACGCTGCGCCTTTTCGATGTGCCCTGGGATCAGGCGCTCGATATCGTCCTCCAAGTGCTGAATCTCGAAAGCGAGCAGGAAGGCAACCTCATCCGCATTTCGACGGTGAAGCGTTTGCGGGAGGAGCGCGAGGAGCTGCAGAAGGCGCAGGAGGCGGCGAAGGCGGTGGAGCCGCTGCGGGTGGAATACATTCGCGTCAACTACGCCAAGGCGACCAAGCTTGCCGAGATCATCAGCGGCCGCGCCACTGGCCTTACGGGTGCCACCCGTCCGTCGGGCAGCACAACACAGACGGAAATGGGCCTCCTAAGCAGCCGCGGCAGCGTCTTCGTGGATGAGTTCTCCAACACTCTGGTGGTGCGGGATATCGAGCGCGGTATCGACAATGCCCGCGAGCTGGTGCGCCGGCTCGACGTGCAAACGCCGCAGGTGCTGATCGAATCCAATATCGTCGAAGCGACGACGAACTTTGCCCAGGACCTTGGCGTCCAGTGGGGCTACCGGAACTCGGCCGGTCCGCAGACGGGGAACCCCACCGGGGTCAATTTCCCCGGCACGATCGGGCTCGGCGGCTCGGGTCTCAACACCGGGGCGAACGGTGTGCCGTTCATGGTCGACTTCCCTGCCGCCGTAACACCCGGGTCCGGCGGTGCACTCGATTTGGCGCTCGGTTCGATCGATAACAGTCAGGCGCTGGACCTACGGATCTCGGCGCTCGAGTCACAGGGAAAAGCGAAGATAATCTCGCGTCCGCGCGTCGTGACCCTGAACAACGTCGCTGCTAACATAAAGAGTCTAACGATCCTGCGCGTGATGTTGCCAGGGACCGGCACAATCATCAATACCGGGGCCGGGGGCGCTGCTAGCGCCTCCTCGACGGCAACGGAAAAGATCGAGACGGGAATTATCTTGACTGTGACGCCGCAGGTGTCCTCCGACGGTTACGTGCTCCTCGACATATACGCCAAATCGAGCCAGGCGGATTTCACCCGCGAGGTCGACAACATTCCGACTGAGATCAGCCGCGAGGCCAACTCGCACATTCTGATCAAGGATGGCCAAACGGTCGTGTTGGGCGGCATCTACCGCGACAACTTCTCTGATACCCGCACAGGACTGCCGTTCTTCAAGGATATCCCGGGGCTTGGTTGGCTGTTCCAGGATCACAACAAGACCGACGCTCGTGAAGACCTACTCGTATTCTTAACGCCCCGCGTGATGGGCAGTTCGCATCCGGGTCTGCCCTCGGCTGCAGAGTTATGGACGCACCGCGAGTAGAGCCGCCACGCTCCGGAGCACCAGGTGTCCGGTCCTCCTACTGACACGGTAACGGTAGAGCTCGGCGACCGCTCATACCCGATCATCATCGGCAGTGGCTTGCTCAAGGAGACCGGTGCGCAGCTGACGGCAACGCTCGGCACCGGTGCCGCTGCCATCATCACCAATCCAACCGTCGGCAAGCTCTATCTGGAAACGGTTGAGACCTCGCTGCGCCATGCAGGCTATCGCGTCACTGTCGTCGAAATCCCAGACGGTGAGGAGTACAAGAACTTGGCGTCGCTGGCGTTGATCTATGATCGCCTCCTCGGAGGGCTCCTCGAGCGCGCCTCTCCCATCCTTGCGCTGGGTGGCGGTGTCATTGGCGACCTCGCGGGTCTTGCGGCCGCCACACTCTTACGCGGCGTACCATTCATCCAACTCCCGACCACACTGCTGGCGCAAGTGGATGCGAGCGTCGGCGGCAAAACGGGGATCAATCATCCGGTTGGGAAAAACCTGATCGGGGCCTTCTATCAACCACGCCTCGTCCTCATCGATATCAGCACACTGAAGACCTTGCCGCGTCGGGAGTTGCTCGCGGGCTTGGCGGAAGTCATCAAGTACGGGGTGATCCTGGACGCGGAGCTGTTTGCAGTTATCGAAACCCAACTCGATCGCATCTTGTCCGTGGATGAGGACTTGTTGGGCTCCGTAGTGCGGCGCTGTTGCGCCCTGAAAGCCGTGGTGGTGCATCGCGACGAGCGCGAGGCGGACTACCGTTCGATTCTGAACTTCGGGCACACGCTTGCTCACGCCCTTGAAGCGCTCACTCGTTATCAGCGCTACCTGCACGGGGAAGCTGTGGCAATCGGCATGGCCTTTGCTGCCAAGCTCTCCTTCGTGCGCGGCTACTGCAGCGAAGAAACCGTGCAGCGAATAGGGCAGCTGCTGAAACGGGCCGGCCTTCCGCTGGAAGTGCCGCCAGAATTTTCTGCGCCGCAGCTGGCCCAGGTAATTGAAGGCGACAAGAAAGTGACAAGTGGCAAGGTCAAGTTCGTCTGCGTTGAGAACGTGGGGCACGCGCGCTTCGAACGTTTGGCCGCGTCGGAGGTGGCAGCGCTGGCGGTGGCCTGAGCCGGCGCGCACAACAGGGAGGAACTCATGCGGTGGCTGTGCGGGCGAATGATGGGTGTCGCGTTGGTGGCGGCGGTGGTGACGGGGTGCGGCTCAACGAGTGGGAACGACGATGCGCTGGTCTTCCAGTTCGTGGGCTTCGACAGTAACGGGATTACCCAAGCTGACTCGGTGAGGGCAACCAGCGCGGACGTAGATGTCTTGCAGGACTGCTGTGTGGAAGCGGAAGATGGCAGCTGCTCTGATTACGAGTCTTTTACCCAGACGATCATCAACGCCACGTTCCGCAACAACGAAGCGGCCGACCTGCATCTGCAGCAAGTGGTCATTGCCGTCGGGCCGGCGGGCAGCGTCGCAACGATCACACACCAGCTGGGCGGCGTTCTCCCCGGCGGGCGCTGCAGCAATATCGACCAGCAGTGCTCAGCTGATGCCGATTGCATCAGCGCCTCGAGTACGACCGCCGGGAGCTGTGTGCATACCGAGACAACCATCAACGGCATCCTCCTTTTCGATTTCAGCGATAAGGGATTCTTCCTTAACCGGCAGGGTACCTACAACGTAACCATCACCTTCTCCGCGTTCGACGCGGTCCACACATTCCAGACCAGCGCCGGTTACACGGTGACCTTTGCCGACTATGACAACTGCACTAGTGGATGAGGCGCTGCCACTTTAATTGACGCAACGCGAGGAGGCGAACGATGGGACGCCGGATGGGGATGGCTAGATTGGGTCTGGCAGCGGGCCTGGTGCTGCTGGTGAGTAGCTGCGGGGGTGGTGGCGGCGGCAGCAGCACCAGCTCCTCGCAGACCGGGCAATTGACGCCGACCCCCCTGCCAGTGTGTCCCAATCAATGGACCGAGAGCTCTAATGCCGGGGCGATAACGTTATGCATTCAGAACGTCGAACTCGCGGCGGGTGACACCACTGCATTCAGCGTGTTCCTGAAAGACTCCCAGGGTCATCCCGTTGCCGGTCAAGAGGTGGCGATCACAACAAACTTGACCGTGTTGTCTCCTGGCAGCGTCGGTATTACCGGTGGTGACGGCTCATTTAGCGGCTCCGCTCTGGCCCCAGCGGCCGGACTTTACCCCTTGACAGTCGGCGTTATAGACCCGACGTCACCGCTCAATGGGCTGTCAGTGACGCTGAGGGTCTCTGTGGGCCCCGCACCAACCGCGACGAGCACGCCGACGCCGACGCCCTCAGTGACACCGACGCCCTCAGTGACGCCGACGCTAACCCCGACCCTGACGCCGACACCAACCCCGAGCCTGACGCCGACGCCGACTTGGACCCCGATACCAACCCCGACCCCGACGCCAACGCCGACCCCGACCCCGACGCCGACTTGGACCCCAACGGTGACACCGACCCCCGAGCCGTGTGCAGTCGTGCAGACGATCATTGTCCAGACCGACACGCCGAACGTGAGCAGCCAGACGGGTGGCAGCGCTAAGATTACTGCGATCGCCTTCGATTCGAACAACATCCGAGTGGCGGGAGTCGCCATCCTTTTCGAGGTGCAACCGGGAAACGCGGCGTCGTTCAGCCAATTGGTGCAGACGACCGACAACAACGGCACGGCGATGACCACGCTGAACATTCCGGTGAACTCGAGCGTCGGTTCCCTGGCCGTCTCAGCTCAGGCGTGCGGCAAGACCGGCAACGTTTCGGTCAACGTGGTCGCCGGTGTCAGTACGAAACCGGTCGCGACCGTGGTCTTGCAAGCCGACCCATCCACGGTAGGCAATCTCTCGGGCGGCGCGATTAATCTCACCGCGGCGGTGCTCGACGCCGACAACGCTCCAATCAACGGTATCGACGTGTTGTTCGTTACGCCGGCAGGCTACGTGAATCCGCTGACGGACCAGACGCAGAGCGGCGTTGCGACCTCGGTGTTGCAGGTGCCCGTCGGTATGCCGGAAGGACCCTTCACCGTCAGCGCGGTAGCCGGAAGTGTATCCGGTTCGGCGACGATCACGGTCGTGGCCGGCTCGGGTACGGTCAATCCTGGCGTGCCACCAGGGGAACCGGCTGCTATCACGCTTGGTGCGAGCCCGACCCATATCCAAGTGGCGGGTACGGGCGGGACGGAGCTGGCCACCGTCATCGGCCGCGTATTCGACAACAACGGCAATCCGCTGAGTGGCGTCAACGTCCACTACCACGTTGTCGCCGCAGCGAGTGCTGCCGGCGCTGCCATTCTGCCTGTGACGACACCAGTGCCGACCAGCTCGCCGACGCCTATCCCTACGACGCTGTGCGCAGCGGACGACCCGGTCTCGGTTTCCGACGTTGCAGGAGTTGCCGTCATCCAGGTGCACGCCGGCCCGCAACCCGGCCCGATAACGATTGCAGCTTGCGCGGATACCACAGTATACGGTGTGCCTGCACCGCTCAGCGAGCAGCAGACGGTGGTGACCGTCTCCTCGGGGCCAGCCAGCCACATCGGGATCAGCATCAGTCAGAAATTCAGCAACAACAATGACGGCACGCTGCTGACTGTGCTGACCGCAAGCGTCACGGACGCACAGGGTAATCCGGTTGAAGACGGGACCGGCGTGTTCTTCGCCATGCTGACAAACGGCTCCGACGATCCGGCGCAGAACGTGGTCCTGTCAGGCAGTGCGGTGACCGACGCGGAGCCGCCGTGTGACACCAGTCAGTACGTTACCCAAACCGGCCTGCCGATCTCACTCGAGCTCGGCGATGCCATCACCTGCGTGAAATACCCGATCGCGCTGCAGGCGACGGAAATACAGGTACACGCCACCGTGGGCAGCGTCGATAACCAAGGCGGCCAGGCAGTCACGCTGCCAGGTGCGGTCAGCGATTTGGAAGTGAAGGTGGTACCCGCCACGGTTCTCGTCAACAACACCGATGACGCCCCTGCCCTCGTCCGCGTCTCGGTGTTCGATGCCAACTTGGATCCGGTTGAGAACGTGCGCATCCACTTCACTACGTCCGTCGGCACCATCGATCAGTCGGCCCTGACCGACAGTAACGGCCAGGCGAGCGCCACTTTGGTTATTCCAGCCGGGACGGAGTCTGGCACGGCGACCGTACAGGTGGGGGGTGGTGGCCTGCCGATCACCGACGTTACCGTCCCCATCGTCAACGTCACAGCCACCACCACACCGACACCGGGTACACCGACGCCGGTGGCTCAGCCTGGAGCGATGCAATTTCTCGGCGCGCAGCCTGCCACCATCGGCGTGCGCGGTTCGGGTTTGCCGGAGCAATCGGTGCTCACCTTCCAGGTCACGGACGCCGTGGGCGCTCCCCTCTCGGCAGTCACGGTGAATTTTTCCATCGCGCGGATTGCAGACGAGCAGATCTCGCCGCTGCAGGCGGTGACGGACAGTGCTGGCAATGTGCAAGTGACGTTGACCAGCGGTGAGCGGGCGATGAGCGTCCAGGTCACAGCGGAAGTCGACAGCGTGTCGCCGCCGCTCATCGTGCGCTCGGCGGCCGTCAGTATTCTCGGCGGGCCACCGTCGCAGCCGAACTTCAGCGTGGTGCATAAGTTAGCCAACGTTTCGGGCGGCGTCTACTATGGGATTGCCGATACGATCACCGCGTTTGTCGCCGACCGCTTTGGAAATCCGGTGCCGCCGGGGACAACCGTCGACTTCACGACCAAGGGTGGCG
Organism: Binatia bacterium; assembly: GCA_050015455.1. Taxonomy (GTDB): domain Bacteria; phylum Desulfobacterota; class Binatia; order HRBIN30; family HRBIN30; genus JAGDMS01. The sequence goes on along the minus strand of JBEKBJ010000003.1, from coordinate 59,738 downwards.
CGATCGGCAACCCCACCACCACCAGCGATCTCGGCCAGGCGACGGCAACGCTCGTGACGCAAGCCCCCGTCCCGGCCAACGGGATCGTCGTCACGCTGGCGACCAGTAGCGGAGAACGGCCCTTTATCGACGTGAACGGTAACGGCGTGTGCGACAGCGGCGATCAGCTGCTGGCGATACCGGAACCGTTCTACGATGCCAACTGCAACGGCACCTACGACCCCGGTGAGGACTTCATCGACCTCAACGGCAACGGTAAGTGGGACAGCGATCAAGGCTCGGGAACACCGGCGTGCGGCGACCAGGTGGTGGTGTTCAACAACGTTTGCACTACCTTCTCCGGACCGACCAGCGTCTGGCTGATTCCGGGCAGTACTGGTCCCATAGAGGCCGGCGGATCCCTCAACTACACGTTGATCGTCAGCGACAATCCCGATCCGCTGGTCAATACGGGAGTGGGAAACCCGATCGTCGGCGGGTCGACGGTGGCCATCTCCGTTGATGGCAGTCGCGCCCGCGTCATCGGCCTGAGCAACTTCACCTTACCGGACGCCATAACCTTCGATCAGCTGATCGACGGGATCAATCGGTTCCACTTCACTGTGCTCGACAATGCGCCGCAGTCCACGACGTCCGAGGTCGACGTCGTCACGATCAAGGTCACGTCAGATTTGGATTCGCTGCCGGGCGGCGGCAACGGCTCGGTCACGGTATCCGATGTCATCACCTTCCTCGCGATGCCGACGCCGACGCCGACGATCACCGCCACTTTCACTCCCACGGCGACTCCGACACTGGCTCCGTCGCCCACACCGACGCCGCAGCCACCGATGATCGCGCCAACCCAATCGACCCTGGCTGCAGGCGACGGCGCACCGCCGAACGGCTGCAACGGTGCAACCCAGACCTTCGTGGTTACGGGCGGCAGTCCACCATTCAGCGTGTTTGCTGGTGGCGGCTGTGTCAGCGTCAGCAGCGTTCCCGCTTCGGGTGGCTCGTTCATCTTCACGGCGGGCAACGTGCTCGGTAACTTCACCATCACCGTGACCGACGCTGCAGGGAAGACCGCATCGGCCGGGGTCACGGTCCAAGGGCCTCCGACCCCGACGTTCACGCTCACACCGCTGCCTACGAACACACCGCCGGCATCGGCGACCGTGCCGGCGACGGCGACCGTGCCGCCAACCCCCGGCGCTGCTTACGTGCGCTTGGATCAGATCCTCAGTCACGTGACCAACAACCAGGACGGGACCTTCACGACGATCGTGAGCGCCCTGGTGACCGATGTCTCCGGCGTCGTCGTTGGAGATGGAGTGCCGGTCACATTCACCTTGGTCGATCCGGTCTCTGGGGTGTCACTGACCAGCCCAGGATACACCGGCCAGGCGCAGCCATGTACGATCGACTTCAGCATCGTGCTGCAGCCCGGTGACGCGCTGTCGTGCCTTAAGTATGTTGCAGCACTGCAGGGCACGACCGTGACCGTGCAGGCAACCGTGCAAACCGCGACCGGCGGCTTCGTTTCGGACGAACGGCAGATTATTCTCATCGATACACGTCCCACCGCCACGCCGACGATCACGTCGACGCCCACGGTTCTGCCTACTGCGACACCGACCGTACAGCCTCCCAGTATCGCACCGAGCGGCGCGACGCTGTGGGCCGGAGTTGAACCACCGCCCAATTGTAACGGCATCCCGCAAACGTTCGTGGTGAGCGGCGGGGCGGCGCCGTTCACGATCTCCGCCAGCGGAGTCGGGTGTCTGAATACGACCGTGGTGCCGGCGTCCGGTGGTTCGTTCACCTTCACTGCCGGCAACGAAGTCGGGACGTTCTTGATCACCGCTACGGATGCGCTCGGCCGCATCGCGACGGCTGGAGTCACGCAGCAGGGACCGCCTGCGGCCTTCATCGATGTGGATCTGGCCGAGAACCAGCGCGTCGATAATGGTGACGGGACGTTCTCCAGCGTGGTGAGCGCGCTGGTGACCGACGCCAACGGTGCAACCATCGCCGATGGCGTGCCGGTGGAGTTCAGCCTGGTGAATCCGGTCTCGGGTGTGTCGATCACCAGCCCCGGATTCACCAATGAGGCGCAGCCTTGCACCATCAGCTTCAGCGTCACACCACAGCCGGGCGATGCTCTGGCGTGCATCAAGTACGTGTACGATATGCAGGGAACCACGATCACTATCCGTGCTCGCGTCACGACCGCGACGGGGGCGGTGATCGAGGCGGAGAAGACGATCACGTTGCCTGACACCCGGCCGACGGCGACGCCAACAATGACAGCGACGCCACCGCCAACGAATACGCCCACCATCACGGCGACGCCGAGTCCTTGGCCCTCAGGCGTGGCCACCTTTACGCCCCCGAGCACTCCAACGCTGAGCCCAACACCCCCGGCCGGCTCGATCCAATTCCTGGGCGCCACGCCTCCGTCCATTGGTGTGCGTGGCTCCGGGCTGCCGGAACAGTCGACGCTGGTCTTCAAGGTAAACAGCACCACAAACAACCCCATGTCTGGCGTCGCTGTCCAATTCACGCTGTCCGGCAGCGGATCGGAAAGCCTCAATCCGCTGTCGGCGGTGAGTGATCAGAACGGGCTGGTCAGCACCACGGTGACCAGTGGCATCCAGGCTACGACCGTGCGGGTAGTCGCTACCGTGGTGACGAACCCGGGAGTTTCGGCGCAATCAACGGCGGTCAGCATCCTCGGTGCGCCGCCAGCATACAATCACTTCAGTATCGCGGCGAAGCAGCTGAACATTCAGGGCCGCGTGACGTTCGGCCTGTCGGATCAAATCTCGGCGTACGTCAACGACCGGTTCGGCAACGCTGTCCCGCCGGGAACGGCAGTGTCCTTCGTCACCAACGCCGCCAGCGTGGTCAGCCCAACTACCACGGATGCCTCCGGCGTCGCGACCGCGACGTTGGTGACCGAGGGAGTCGTCCCACCGACCGGCATCGTGACGGTCATGGCCTTCACTCATGGCGAAGAGTCGTTCAAGGACAACAACGGCGATGGCATTTTCGACTGCGCTCCCGGCTTCAACGCTCCGCCGTGTCCGCCCGCACCCGGCCCGCAAGCTGACGTCATCCTGACGGACGATATACCCGAGCCCTTCATCGACTTCCGGCCCTACCCGCCAGCTGACTCCACCTGCCCGATCTCACCGCCAAGCTCCCTTTGCGACAACCAGTTCAACGTCACGGACGACTTCGAACTGTTCGTCGACACCAATGGGAACGGGGTCTGGGACAGCGTCGGCACGACTGGAATCGGGCAAGGCACGCATGGGTACTGGGATAACAACATCCTGGTGTGGCGCGCCATCCCCGTGACCTTCTCCGGCCCCACGCAAGCGCCGGTACTGGAAGGGTGCTCGTTGCCAGGGTCGCCAGGATCGTGTTACTCGTTCTACCTCTCGACCGGGGCATCAATGTCATTTACGATCAATGTGCATGACGATCTGGTCAACCCCCTGGTCGGCGGATCGACAATCGCCATCAGCGCGTCCAATGGCACCGTGACGGGCGGCGGCATCACCGTGCCGGACGGTGAGTCATTCAACCAGTTGGTGGGCGGCCTGACGCAATTCACCTTTGTGCTCACGGCTCCTACCGGACTGACCAGTGACGAGCCGGCGGTCATTTCGGTGACAATCACCTCGCCAAACGGAAACGTTACCTCGTTGTTGACGAGCGGTGAGCTGGGGCCGTGAACTGCTGCAGTCCGTGGGGGCTCGAACACCCGAGCCCCCACGGGCTGGGCTGGCCCTAACCCCTTGGACTCTGCTAAGGCACCGCCATGGCCGTCAAGACGAACCTCCGGAGCCGGAAGAGTCAGCTTGCATTTCGTGTACTGATCTTACACGGGCCGAATCTGAATCTGGTTGGAACCCGCGAGCCGGGTATCTACGGTCGCGAAACACTCGCCGACATCGAGCGCCACCTGCGTGAGTTGGCCAGCGAGTTAGGTGTCGCGCTGGAGACCTTTCAATCGAACAGCGAAGGCAAGTTGGTGGACCGCATACAAGCGGCGCGTGAGTTGGCAGACGCCATTGTCATCAACGCTGGAGCTTACACGCATACCAGCGTGGCCATCCGTGACGCCCTGCTGGCCACGGAGTTGCCGGTCATCGAGGTGCATCTGTCGAACACCTACAAACGTGAGGCCTTCCGCCACCGCTCACTGATCGCCGACATTGCCGTTGGGCAGATCGTCGGCTTTGGTGCGGAGAGCTATCTCCTGGGCCTGCGGGCGGCGGCGGCCTTGTTGGCTCGCAAATAGCGGCACCCACCTCGGTCGGCGCGGGCTTACTCCACTTTCGCCGCGATCGGGGTGTACGATTTCTTCAGCCCCCGGCGCTGCGCGTGGCGTTCGAGCGCCAGATCGATGAGCCGACCGATCAGCTCTCGGTAGGGCAACCCGGACGCCTCCCACAGTTTCGGGTACATACTGATGGTGGTGAACCCGGGAATGCTGTTGAGCTCGTTCACGTACCACTGCCCCGTGCCGCGCTCCAGAAAGAAGTCGACGCGCGCCATGCCGGCGCAATCGAGCAGCTGGAAAACCTGCACCGCGAGCTTTCGCACCGTCGTGGCTTCGGCTTCGGTGAGCGGCGCTGGAATCAGCAGTGTGGCGCCGTTCTCGTCAACGTACTTGGCCTCATACGAGTAGAACTCCGCCTTCGGACAGATCTCGCCGGGAACTGACGCCTGCGCATCTTCGTTGCCCAACACGGCGCATTCGATCTCGCGCGCGTCGATGCCCTTTTCGATGAGCACTTTGTTGTCATAGTCCAACGCGTTCGCGACCGCGGCCGCCAAGTCATCGACGGCTTTCACCTTGGTGATCCCGACCGATGAGCCGAGGTTGGCAGGCTTCACGAACAGCGGCAGGCCGAGCCCACATGCCTGCGCGCTCACCGTGACGGCATCGGCGCTCCAGCGTGCGCGTGTCGTCACGACAAACGGCACCACTGGAACCCCGGCGCCACGCAGCAACCGCTTCTGCACATCCTTGTCCATACCCACGGCGGAACCCAACACGCCGGCGCCGACGTAAGGGATGTCCGCCAACTCGAGCAGACCCTGAACCGTCCCATCTTCGCCGTACGGCCCGTGCAACACCGGAAAGATGACATCGAGTTTGCCGAGCGGAGTCCCCGGTTTCTCGCGCTCGAGCAGTGTGCCCATCGTGGGTGTCGGTAGCAGCATGACCTCGCTGCCGGTGCCGTTCAGCGCCGGGAGCGCAGCATCGGTGAGGCGCCGGAACGCGGGCTGGTCCAGGAGGTGCCAGCGCCCGCTGTGGTCAATTCCGATCAAGCTGACGCGGTACCTGTCACGGTCGATCGCATCGACGATAGATCGCGCCGAGCGCAGTGAAATCTCGTGCTCGCCGGAACGTCCGCCACAGATCACACCCACATGAATCTTGTTCTTCGACCTCGTCACCGCCGCACCTCCTTGAGCGAAACGTACCACAGTTTTCCGCTGCGCTCACGTTCGGACTCGGCATACTCGCGTTCAACGAGCGTAAAAACGCCCCACTTGCATCTCGGGCCCGACTATGGATAAATGCGCCTCACTGAGGACAACGGGTTCCCAGATGAAGACGCCAAATCACACAGATAAAGAGCAGTCGCGATGCGACGCGCGGGTGCGCGGCGGCGACGCCTATGTGGCCGCATCGCGCGTGGTCGGTACGACCATGCTGGCGACGCTCTTCACCGCTAAGATTAAGCCGCATTGGGTGTCTGGTGGCCTTCCGAAGGAGGGGAATCCGTAGAAAAGCGACACAACCCTTGAGGATGAGAAGGCCACCGGACGAAGGTTCGATGGCCTTTTTTTTGGCCGAAAGATGGGGTCTCCGCAGCGGGCGGGGGCGAGCGGACCGGGATGGGCCCGGGGCCGAGAGACGATCCGGAGAGGAGGAAGACGACAATGGGTCGGATAGATGCACAATTGGTGGCGCAGCGGCTGAGAGAGGTCGTAGCGGACGAGCCCAAGGCTTTCGCCTACGACATCGGCGTGAGCCTGTCGGCGCTCTATAACTGCCTCAACGGCCGCATTCCCTCGACCGAGGTGCTGTTCCGCATCGCCCGCTACACCGGCAGGCCGATGGAATGGTTTCTCGCCAACGACGGCGATGTCGGCAGTGTGGATCTGATGGTCGGCTTGGGTTGCACGGACAACGGCGCCGGCGTTGTGGTGACCCACTGATCGCTCGAGCCGGTGCTGTTGGTAGCGCGGCAAACATTCAAATCGTGGAGCCAGGCGACCGAAACGCCGCGCCCGCACGTGCTCGAAGGTGGAAAGGGACTCCGGCAGCGGGCGGCGTAGCCGCCTGCAGCGTACTACGAGAAGGGGGAGGGCGGCCGGGCCCTCCCCCGAGGAGGCTAAGCAGCAGGTTCGGCTCAGCCGTTCATGCGGTACTTGAATGCCCGGCCGCGGTGCGTCGAGCCGTGCAGCTCGATGAAAAGCAAGCCACGCATGACCATGGTGAGGTAGAGCAGGAGCGCCAGCACCGCCTCTTGCGCGTAGAAACCCGCCCCGCTGACCGGCAGCGAACGAACGAAAGCCATCACGGCCACTGCTAGCAGCGTGGCCGGAAACCACTCGATCCAATTCTCGGCAATGAACTCGTAACTCTCCGAAAGCAACCCAGCCGCGGAGCAATGACCCATGTAGATCAATTCCGGCACGGCGTTGAACAGCACGAAGATCGCGAGATAGACGAAGAGCAGGATGACCTCACCTTGCGGAAGCTGCAGGAACGCGGGGCGGAGCAGCGTTACAATCCAGAACAGGAACATGATTCCCACCACGTCCCACAGATAGGGGCCAAAGCTGCGGCGGAAGTCGTCCAAAGTGACCTTCGATGTGCGGATGATCATTTCGACCAGATACAGGAGCGAACCAAGACACGCGGCTTTGATCAGCGTCAGCAGGAAGCCGCCTGCGATCCCCAGGGGCAAACACAATGTTGCCGCCACCATGCAGATGGCGCCGTACACGAAAACGCTGCCCAGTACAGGCCAGTTCTTCACAGCCAACACCGCCGCCCGGCTAAAGACCTTGCGATAAATGTGCAGCGTTACGACGAGCCACTCCACCGGCTACCCCAGCATGAACGACAGTCTATATCTAACTAACGGCGGCGCTCGGGCGGGTCAACTGACAACCGGCCAGCTCACCCCGCCCGGCTCGCGAGATCCTTGAGCAGGTGCTCGACCCCGAGGCGGGTGAACTCTTGCGCTGTGAACCAGCGCGGTCCGCCGCGCCAGAATTGCCACCAGTTGAAGAGGTTTGACGTGAGCGGCCGCTGCGTTTGATCGAACGAGCCGCTCCACAGAATCTCGCCCGACCGTACGGAGATCAGATACAACGTTAAGGCGACCGCGGCCGGCGCGCGCGCCGCGTACTCCGCTCCGACCCGCTCGACGTAGCGCGACACCGTGCCATAGACGACGGCGTCGGCGCCGACCTCTTTGCCGAGCGCACGGGCCCGCGAACGCAGATCTCCCTCGCGATTCACGTGCGTGAGCACCTGCGCGACCGTCAAGTCCGGCACCACACGCCATTCGGAAGAGCTGGTGAGAGCGCCATATACCGCTGCGGTCACCTGGCGCGGCGCGCCGGGCGGCAAGGTTTCTACGTGCTCGGCCGGCGTCGCGCCAGTATGCTCGGCCGCCTCGATCGGCATCACGGCAATGAGATCAACACGCTCGGGAAGCTTCGGCGGGTGGTGAAACGGATTGCACCCGGCGACTGCTAGCAGGACCCAGGCAATCAAGAAGCGAGAAAGCAGAGGCAGCGGCGGGCGGCTCATGAGTCCAGCGCTGGCAAACCAATCAATTACTCATTCAACTTCAATCCCAGTTCGCGCAGCTGGCGCGCATCGACCGGACTTGGCGCCTCGGTCATAAGGCACACGGCACGCTGGGTCTTCGGAAAGGCAATGACATCGCGGATCGAAGTGGCGCCGCACAGCAGCATGGCGAGCCGGTCGAGCCCGAAGGCGAGACCGCCGTGCGGCGGCGCGCCGAACGACAACGCATCGAGCAAGAATCCGAACTTCGCACGCGCCTCGGTTTCGCTCAGGCCGAGCAAGGCGAACACACGTGACTGCAGATCCGGTCGGTGGATACGAATGCTGCCGCCACCCAGTTCGGTACCGTTGAGGACGACATCGTACGCCAAGGCCTGCACGCTCAATGGATCCGACTCCAACCGGTCCCAGTCCTCTTCGTGCGCGGCGGTGAACGGGTGATTGACCGACACGAACCGCTTCTCTTCCTCCGAGTATTCGACCAGCGGGAAATCCGTCACCCATACGAAGGCGTAGCGGTCGCTCGGAATCATCCCGAGCTGATCGCCCAGCTTGAGCCGCAAGTTGGCCAACGAGTCGTTGACCACCTTCGCTGTGTCGGCGACGAATATGAGCAAGTCCCCGGTGTGGCCGCCGCAAGCCTGCTCGATCGCAGCCTGGTCCGCCGGCGCGATGAACTTGGCAATCGGGGACTGCCAGCCGGATTCGGTCAGACGCACCCAGGCAACACCCTTGGCTCCGTAGGGCATAACGAGATCGGGAAGCCCGTCGAGATCCTTGCGTGACAAGCGGTCGCCCTCGGGTACACAGAGCACCTTGACGATGCCGCCGCCTTCTACCGTCTCGCGGAACACCTTGAACTCGACCCGGCGCGCGATCTCGGTCACATCTGACAGCTCCAGCCCGAAGCGCATGTCGGGCTTATCGATGCCGAAACGGCGCATCACCTCGTCGTAGCTCAGCCGCAGGATCGGCTGCGGCACCTCGATGCCCCGCAAGGCGCAGGCCGCGGCCAGCATGCCGCTGGTCACCGTGATGATGTCGTCCGGCTGGACGAAGGACATCTCGAGGTCGATCTGTGTGAACTCCGGTTGCCGGTCGGCACGCAGGTCCTCGTCACGGAAGCAGCGCGCAATCTGGAAATAACGGTCCAGCCCGGCGATCATGAACAGCTGCTTGAACAGCTGTGGCGACTGCGGCAGGGCGTAGAAGCAGCCGGGGTTGACGCGGCTCGGCACCAAGTAGTCGCGCGCCCCTTCGGGCGTGCTCTTCGTGAGCATCGGTGTTTCGATCTCAACGAAACCCTGGCTATCGAAGTAGTCGCGCACCGCTTTCACCAGGCGGTGACGGAAGATGAGCCGTTCCTGCATTTCCGGTCGGCGCAGGTCGAGGTAGCGGTACTTCAACCGCATGCTTTCGGTGATGGCCGCGCCGCCATCGATCGGAAACGGCGTGCTGCGCGCGCGGCTGAGCAGTTTGGCCTCACTGGCCATGACTTCGATCTCGCCGGTGGCCAAGTTCGGATTCTGCGTTTCGGCCGGCCGGCGCCCGACGCGGCCGCGCACGGCCAGTACGGATTCGTTACGCAGGTCCCGCGCTAACTCGAACGCGACCTGGCTGCGCTCGGGATTGAAGACGATTTGCACGACCCCAGCACGGTCGCGCAGGTCGATGAAAATGAGGCCACCGTGGTCGCGCCGGGTGTGCACCCAACCCATCACGGTCACCTCTCGACCTTCATCGGCGAGCCGCAGGTCGCCGCAGTACAAGCTGCGTTTCCAGTTACCTAAACCTTCAGCGTTCACGTGCGTTGCTCCCTACCGGCTGCGCGCATTGCAGCAGCGCTTGCCGCAATGCGTTCGCAGACGAAGACATTTCGATCGCTCTCGGGAAGTCGCGCTTGGCCACCATGTCGCGCACCGTCAACGACCGCGCCGCCAACTCTTCCTCACCGAGGATCAGTACGTAAGGGCTCCCAACTCTATCAGCCAAGCGCATCTGACTCTTCAAACTCCTGCCCCCACTGGCCATTTCAACACGCATCGCGTCGCGACGCCAGCGGTGGGCCAGGTGCATGGCTTCCATTTCGGCCACGGAGCCGATCGGCGCGACGAAGACCTCAGGGACCTGAGGACGGATCCGCTCGTGCTCGGCGAGCGCCAGCACCAGCCGCTCGATTCCGAGCGCGAAGCCGATTCCGGCCGCGTCCGGACCACCGAGAGCCTTCACCAAGCCATCGTAGCGGCCGCCACCACCGACGGCGTTTTGCGCGCCCAAGCCCTCGGCCACTACTTCAAAGGCGGTGCGACAGTAATAATCGAGGCCGCGCACCATGCGTGGATTGAGCCGCGGTTCCACGCTCTCACGCGCCAGCATCGCGCGGACGGCGTCGAAATGCGTGCGGCACGCCTCACACAGATAATCCATCATCATCGGGGCGTCGGCCGTCGATTCTCGACACGCCGGGTCCTTGCAGTCCAACAACCGCAGCGGGTTGCGCTCGAGACGCCGGCTGCAGTTCTCGCACAGCACGTCGCGGTGCGCTTCACCATAGGCCAATAGCGCAGCGCGATATCCGGGGCGGCAGGCGCCGCAGCCGAGCGAGTTCAGCTCGATCTGCGCTCCACGGACTTGCACACCAGCGAGCAGATCGTGCAGCAGGAGCAACACCTCCGCGTCGATGGCGGCATCATCGCGGCCGATCACCTCCACGCCGACCTGAGAAAACTGGCGCAGACGCCCTTTCTGTGGCCGTTCGCGGCGGAACATCGGCCCGAAGTAGAAGAGTTTCGAGACCGCCTCGCGCTGGTGCAGCGCATGCTCGACGTAGGCGCGCACGATCGAGGCGGTCCCTTCGGGACGCAAGGTCAGCGAGGAACCGTCGCGGTCGGTGAAGGTGTACATCTCCTTCTCGACAATGTCCGTGGTTTCGCCGATCGAGCGGCTGAACAGCTCGGTGCGCTCGACAATCGGAATGCAGATCTCGGCGAAAGCGTAGCGCGCGAACAGCTCTCTTGCCTGCTGCTCGATCCATTGCCAACGGACGCTCTCGTCGGGCAGGATGTCGTGAAATCCTTTGACGGACGCGATTCTCATTGTGGGAGCGCTTGCGCTGTGGGTGGCGAGTTAGGTATCAGAGGGTGTACTTCAAGTCAATGAACAGGTCCACGCACGTGGAATACACGCAGCCACGATCGCACCGCAGCCCGGACAGCGATCGAACGCTTGCCGTGAAGAGTCGCGCGCGGCGCCACGTGATCGCGGCACTGACCATTTTATTAGCGGTTCAAATCGCTGCACGCCAGGTGCACGCCGACTGCTGTCAGTACGTGGGCGCCTGCGCAAACATTGACCAGGGCGGCAGCTGCGCCCCTGGTACCCTGGTGCCAAACGCCGGGTGCGACGGGCCAAGCGGGACTTGCGTGACGTTCACGCCGACCCCGACTGACACGCCGACCGAAACACCCAACCCGACTGACACGGCAACGAACACGCCGACCCCGACTGACACGCCGACCGACACGCCGACGAACTCGCCGACGGTCACGCCGACGGTCATGCCGACAAACACGTCGACCGACACGCCGACCTACACGCCGAGCCCGACGCCGACACCCACAAACACTGCAACCTCCACGGCCACCGCGACGCCAACGGTCACGGCAACGCCGACCGACACGCCGACGAGCTCGCCTACGGTGACGCCAACAAACACACCCACAGAGACACCAACCTATACATTTAGCCCGACGGCGACGCCTACGAGTACCGCCACGTCCACCGCGACCTGGACGCCGACCGCGACGATTACACCGACCCCTACGAACACGCCGACGGCATCGCCGACCTCGACGAACACACCCACTGAAACGCCGACACCAACGAATACGCCCACGCCGACTGAGACACCGACGCCGACGAATACGCCTACGGCGACTAACACTCCGGGCTCGAATGATTGTTGCCAGTGCCCGTATCCCGCATGTGGACCGCCAAGCGGCGGGCAGTGTCCGCCCAACTGCAGCCCGGTTTTCGGTGCAGTGTGCCAAGGGTCGGGCTACTGCGCCACCTTTACTCCGACCGCGACCATCACTTCGACCTCAACCTCCACGCCGTCGGCCTCGGCGACCGCAACGAGCACCTCAACCCCAACCGCGACGGCGACGTGGACGGACACGCCGGGACCCACGCCCACCTCGCCTGCAAACTGCCTGCTGATGGTGCCAGCGGGCTCCGGCCAGTCTCCAAACGGGAACCAGGCCTCCGGGTGCAGCCAGAACTGGCAATGCGAAGTGCCGCCGGACGATGGCGACGCCTCCTATGTCTTTTGCGGTCAGGACTGCCGTGGCATTGCGCGTTCCGACATCTACGCCCTGACGGCTCCGACACCACGGTCCGATCCGATCTCATCGGTGACCGTCCACGTGGTCAGCCGCTCGGTTGGAGGCATAAGCGGAAGTTCCGCGAGCCCACAGATCAACCTCAGCGGGTCGGTATTTATTGGTTCGGCGGCGCCGACGACCACCACCTACACCGATATCAACACACTCTACAAGACCAATCCGAGCACGGGAATGGCGTGGGCATGGCAACAATTAAGCGCGTTGCAGGCTGGCGTGCAACACCTCTCTGGACTTGGTGATGAGGTGCGGACGACGACGGTCTTCGTCCAAGTCTGCTGGACCCCACCGACGCCGACGTTCACCAGCACCCCAACGTTCACCAGCACCCCAACGTTCACCAGCACCCCAACGTTCACCAACACCCCGACGTTAACCGCCACCCCAACATCCACCAACACCCCAACATTCACCAACACCCCCACCATCACCGCCACCCCCACGGGGACACCGACGTACACGCCCTCGCTGACACCAACGCTCACGCCCTCGCCGACACCAACGCCCACGCCGACGGCGACAACGACCAGCTCCCCGACTCCGACGCCGCTGCCCTCTCTGACACCGACCTTGACCGCGACGGCTTCGCCTACAGCGACCGCTACCTCCTCGCCCTCACCTACTGCCACCGCGACGCCCTCACCGACCGCCACGGCAACGCCTTCGCCGAGTGCGACCGCAAGCCCATTTCCGTCGCCGGCCCCGACGGGAACAGCAACCGCAACAGCGTCGCTCACTCCGACCGCGACACCGACATTCACGCCAACGAGTTCACCCACTGCCACGGACACGCCGACCCCGGCGGTTACGCCGACCCCTTCGGAAACGCCGGTGCCAGAGGATACTGCCACGCCGACGCCGTCGGATACGCCAACGATTTCGCCGACCTTCACCAGCGTTCCGGTGACACCGCCGTCCCCTGGCGTTCCCTTCCTGTTCCCACAGGACGCGGAGCAGGCGGCCTGCGTGTTCAACCTCTCGCAGACTCTGGGCTTAAGTAACGGAAGCAAACCATTCCAAACCCTTGCCAGCAGCGATCCGGTCGAACTCCGCAATCAGTATCAGGTGGTTTACATCCCGCCGGGATTGGGCGCCACCAATTATGCCTGGCTGCAGCAGCTGGTATTGCCAGGCCGCTTCATTGAACAATTCGTCTCGCTCGGCGGTGTGGCCGTGATCAACGCCGGCGGATTGGTCGGCGATCAGCTGAACATAGCTCCGGGGGGTGTTGGGTTCTCCGCCGTGGCTCAACACGACTACGAGGACATCAGCGCCCCTGATCACTTGTACCTTGCCGGGATTCCGTTCGGTGGCAACGTACTAGGACCGAAGGACTTCAGCAGCTGGGGACCAACGGACCTAGGCGTGCTCACGAACCTGCCGGACGATGCGACCATTGTGCTCAACAACAGCGACGGCCCGAGCTGGGCGGAGTACCAGTACGGGGCCGGCCGCGTGATCGTGACCACGTTGACGTACTGTTGGGACACGGAACCGAATTCGCAGATGGCAGCCGCGAGCAATCTGCTGCTGTATAGCCGCTTCTACTCCGGCTTTGCTACGACGCCGGCGCCTACGGTCACGGCAACGGGCTCACCAACTCCCACGCGCAGCCGGCGGCCGACCAACACAGCGACGCCGACGCTGACTCCCATCCCCGGCACTCCGACGCTGACCGCCACCCCCACCGTGACCCCGACGCCACCGCCGGCGCTGGTCGATGTCATCGGGGCGATCTTTCAGGAGATCGATTCGAGCGATGCCGACCTCAACAGCGACGGCGATGTCACCGCTGCCGACGTCACGGCGCTGATCGAGTTGCTACAGTAGGCTCAATTCAATTCCGGACAGACGATCGAGCCCAACGTCCGGCTGCTGCTCTCCGCCGGATCAATGCGGTCGTGCGTCGCCCGGTTGTAATGGCGCGCGCTCTTTGGGCGGGCCAGCAAGCTCGGCGAAATCGAGCATCTCCCGCTCTATGCCGCGCAGGTCCTGAAGGATCCGCTCACGCAGATGCTTCAGTTCGGGTTTCTCCTCCGCCAGCGAGTAGTTCTTCGAAGCCAGGGTGCGGAACTTGTCCTTGCCTTCATCGGCGACATCGGTGGCTTCGAACGAAACAATGCTTTCGCCCTCAGGTGAATTCTGCACGGTAATCGTCGTGATCAGCCGCTTCTTCTCGGCCGATTTGGGCGATGGTACCGGGGTCGGGACGACAGGGCCGAGGTCGAGCATGACAGGTGGCGGCCCAAGCTTAGGGGCGCTGACCATCACCACGCCAAGTGCTAGACCAATCCAGCTGGTCCACTGCATCGTAGTTCTCCTCTACTCCTGCTCGTGCACGTTGCGAGCGTTCGGGTCAAGTCCTGCTCCCGCCCCTTCGATGCAGAGCGTAGCCCAACGCCGGGGCCGCGATCTCAGATCCCGGGTGTCTCAGTTGCAGTCGCGGTATCGGCTACTGCCGGGGTTTCCGTCTCGGTCGTGCTCGGCATCGAAGTGGCTGTCGGCGTCCCGCTGGGCGCCGTGGTTGCGCTCGGTGTCGGGGTTGGGCTGGGGCTTGACGTCGGGCTTGCTGTCGGTGTCGCCGTCGCCGTCGCACTCGGGGTGAGCGTTCCAGTGGCAGTTGGAACAAGCGTCGGCGTAAACGTCGCGGTGACCGTCGGTAGCGGCGTATTCGTCCACGTCGAACTGGGGAGCGGGGTCGACGTGATCGTCGGCGTGGCGGTAACGGTCCGCGTTGTACTGGGTGTTCTGGTAAGTGTGATGGTCGGCGTCAGCGTCGGAGGGAAGGTCTCGGTTGGGGTGCCGGTTGGTGCCGGGGTCGGCACGCGGACCACTAGACTCACAGGATACCCGGTGTTGACGTGGGTCTGAGTTGCGGCGTTGTAGTCGCGCAGTTCGACGGTGAGCAGGGTGTCTCCGGGCGGGAATGCCAACTCGGCACCGAGGACCGTGTTCGTGCAATACTGCGCTTTGGAGTTCGCCATCACGTATTTGTTGATCCCGCTGTCGTCGACTTTTGTACACGGGGCCGAGGTGTTGTCGGCAAACCGGCAGCCAAAGTCGTTCAGCGCATTGGCGATGAACTGCGATGTCGGGTCAAAGCTTGGCGGGTTGATCCCCGGTACACCGCCGAGCGGCGTCGGCGGCGGCCCGTTGTCGCAAACCGCCAAGCTACCGCGGCCCGCCCCCGTTCCCAATGACTGATTCGCTTCGATCTGGACGTCGGGCAGCTGGGAGGGATTGCTGTTTTCGAACATAGGCTGCGGCAGAAGCCCGCTCGTGCCCGGCCTCGCTTCGATGACGATGAAGAAGCCGAAGCCGATCGGACGCGTGTAGACTGGGTTGCCTTCCGCGTCCGTGTCATCCGGCGTCAGCACCGAGTTATCCCCCGTCGTCAGGCCGAAGTAGTTTACTATCGGCCCCTTTGACGGTGGGTGCGTCGGCGTCTGCGTCGAAGTGTTCGTCGGTGAGGGTGTGGGCGTTGGCGTTGACGTGTTCGAAGGCGTCCGAGTCACTGTCGCAGTCTGCGACGGTGTCGGCGTCAGTGACGGAGTGCGTGTGGGCGTTGGCGTTGATGTGTTCGAAGGCGTCCGGGTCGCCGTCGCGGTCTGCGACGGTGTCGGCGTCGGTGACGGGGTGCGCGTGGGCGACGGCGTCGCTGTGGAAGACGGGGTCCGAGTCACGGTTGGCGATGGGGTCGGGGTCGGCGTGCTCGTCGGCGGTCGCGTAGCCGATGGGGTTGGAGTGGGCGTTACAGTGGAGGTTGACGTGGGTGTGCGCGTGACCGTTGGCGTTCGCGTCAAGGTAGGCGACCACGTGGCGGTGGGGGTTGCAGTTGAGGTTCGAGTCGGTGTGAAGGTGCGGGTTTTACTCGGGGTTGCGGTGGACGTGGCAGTCTTGGTCGCGGTAGGGGTACCCGTCGCGACTGCGGTCGCAGTTGGAGTGAAGCTGCGTGTCGGGGTGAGTGTGACGCTCGGCGTCACGGTCCGAGTCGGAGTGCGCGTGATCGTTGGGGTCAGGCTTGGAACGGGGGTGCGTGTGATGGTCGGCGTTACGCTCGGCAGCGGGCTCGGCGTGATGGTCGGGGTTTCTGAGGGCGTCGGGGTTACGCTCGGGGTACCCGTCGGCCCCGCCAGCGGTAGGAGCAGCTCCACCGCGGTGATGTCCGCCGCAGTCACGCTACCGTCCTGGTTGGCGTCCGCGTTGGCCTCTGCGCTCGGGCAGGCGCCGGCCTCACCGAACAGGAGCGCGATGACGGCGTCGATGTCGCTTGCATCGACCCGCCCGTCACAATTGGCATCACCGCGGATCGGAACCACTTGCGCCAGCGTTGCTGTCCGACCGAGTGCGAGCAGTGCTATGACGGCGCAGATCCAACCCCAACTTCGCTTGCTCGACACATCACACCTCAGCGGTGAGGTTCATTACACCGAATTGCGCCGTGACGCCAGCACATTGACGTCGGGGCAGCAGACGTTTACAAAACTCCGCCATGGGGACACAAGATCTCGAGGTATTCCGTAAGGAGTTGCGCAGCTGGCTGGCGGCCAATCTTCCGGGTGAGCTGCAGGCCGAACACGCCGCCAAGCTGCCCGAAGCGGAACGTATTCCGCGCCTGCGTGCCTGGCAGGCGAAGCTCGCCGAGGCACGCTGGGTGGGAATCACCTGGCCGGTGGAATACGGCGGACGGGAAGCTTCGATTCCGGAGCAGATCGCGTACACGGAGGAGATGGCGCACGCCCAGGCGCCCGAGGTCGCTGGCAGCCTCGGGATCGGGATCGCGGGCCCGTCCCTGATTGCTTACGGTACCGAGGCGCAAAAGCAACGCTTCTTGCGCCGCATCCTGACGGCGGAAGATCTCTGGTGCTTCGGCTTTTCCGAGCCCAGCGCCGGGTCGGATCTGGCGTCCCTGCGCACCAAGGCGATTCTGGAGGGCGACTCCTTCGTCATGGATGGCCAAAAGGTTTGGACCACCCTGGCGCAGCACGCCAACTGGTGCATGGTCCTGTGCCGTACCGACCCCGAGTCGAAACGGCGCAATGGTATCTCCTGCCTGCTCGTCGATATGAAGAGCCCGGGAATCACGGTCAGACCGCTACGGCAGATCGGCGGCCAGGCGGAATTCAGCGAGGTCTTTTTCGAGGATGTCCGGGTGCCGCGTGAAAACCTCCTAGGCGAGCTGCACAACGGTTGGCAGATTGCCACCGCCGCATTGCAGAACGAGCGCGGCATCCTGTACGTGGTCGAGATGCAGATCCTCTTGGCCCGCGGACGCGATCAGCTCCTCCGGCTGGCGCGCGAGCGCGGCGCGAGCCGCGACCCCCTGATGCGCCAGGCGCTGGCTGACATCTACCTGGGTGTCGAAACCTTTCGGCACACCTGCCAGCGTACGCTCGACAAGTTGCTGCGCTGGGGTATGCCCGGCCCGGAGGCCTCGATCATTAAACTGCACTGGACCGAGCTCACCCAGGCGATGCCGCGTATCGGCATGTCGATCCTGGGACCATCGGGCCTGCTCTACGACACCCCCGATCCCGGCAGCGAGCACTTCAATCCGGAGCAGTGGCTGCAGCGCACGTTCTTGCAGGCGCCCGCGGCCAGCATCGCCTCCGGGACCTCGGAGATCATGCGCGGGATCATCGCCATGCAAGTGCTGGGGCTGCCGCGCGGGAGCTGAGTCCCTGCGTCAGCACGCAATCTCGGCGACCGTGACTCCGGCGCCACCTTCGCGCGGCTCGCCGGCGCGAAAAGCTGTGCAGTACGGCGACGTTGACAGGTAGTCCTGCACGGCGCGCTTCAGTGCACCACTGCCGACGCCGTGGATGATGCGCACCGACGGGTGACGCGCCTGTGCCGCTCGGTCCAGGAATTGTTCGAGTTCAGCGACGGCCTCTTTGGCCCGTAGCCCCAACAACGTGATCTCTTGCGGCGTGTCCTCCGGTGCGGCGGCAACGTGCACTTCCGTTGCCGCTGGTGCCGTCTCGCCGATGCGGTGCAGCTGCGCCGCCGGCACTTCGAAGCGCAGGTTGCCACGCTGGATGCGGGCACGCTCCCCGTCCACCGACAGCAGCTGGCCACGGATGCCGGTGTCGCCGACCTGAACCTGATCGCCGATTCGCGGCGGCGCGGACATTGGGAGTAACTGGGCGGCAAACTCCGCCTCACGCGCGCCGATTTCCGCTTCTTGCTGCCGGAGCCATCGATTGAATGCTTGCCGATCAGCGACGCCGCGCTCCACAGCGGCAAGCAGTTCGCGGCCTTGCTCACGCAGCGTGCGTACGAAGTCGCGGGCGGCGTGCAGTTCGTCCGCCCAACGGCGGCGGCGTTTTTCGCGTAGCTCCTCCAACAAATGCTTGACTTCCTCTTGTGCCCCTGCCGCGCTCCGGGCTCGTTCCTCGACTTCGCTGAGGCGTTCTTCGTAGCGGCGGCGGTTGGCTTCGAGCGCGGCCACGGCGGCGGCCAGCGCCTTCGCCTGCTCGGTGCGTGCGGCGCCGGCGGCGTCGAGAACGGCGGCGGGCATGCCGAGCCGGCGCGCAATCGGCAGCGCCAAGCTTTCCCCGATCGAGTGATAGCGTAGCCGATAGCGTGGCAGCATGGCTTCGACATCGAAATCGACCGCCGCCGTGATGCAGGCGTCATGGCTGAGCGCGAACAGCTTCAGCGGCGCGTAATGGGTGCTGAGAGCGACATGAGCTCCAGTGTCCTCGAGGATCTGGATCATGCCGATGCCGAGCGCCGCGCCGTCCTCCGGATCCGTGCCCACCCCGGGCTCATCGAGCAGCACCAGCGCCGGGGCCTCGCACGCTTCGATGATCTCGGTCAGATTCGCCACGTGCGCCGAGAACGTCGAGAGGCTGCGCTCGAGGTTCTGCTCGTCGCCGATGTCAGCATAGATCGCCCGGAAGCACGGTAGGCGGGCGCCCTCGGCGGCAGGGATCAGCATGCCGCTCTGTGCCATGAGCGCCATGAGCCCCAACGTCTTCAGCGCGACGGTCTTGCCCCCGGTGTTCGGGCCGGTGATCACCAGCACTTGCTTGCCGTTCGGGATGCGCAGGTTGATGGGCGTGACCTCGCGGTCGCCGAACAGCAGCAGCGGGTGGCGCGCCTGTTCGAGCACCAATTCCCCATCGAAGTGCGGCTGCGTGCACCGGTAGCGCTGCGCGAACTTTGCCCGCGCCGCCAACGCATCAATCTCGACGAGGGCGCCGAAGCTGGCGAGAATGGTCTCGTGGTCGGCGCGCACCAGCGCCGTGAGGTCGCCGAGGATCCGCCGCACCAGCCATTCCTCTTCCTTGCTGGCCATAAGCAGGTGGTTATTCAGCTCGACCGCGAACAACGGCTCGATGAACGTGGTCTCGCCGGAAGCCGAGCGGTCCTGCACCACGCCATCAAACTGCCTGGCCATGGCGGTCTTAATCGGGAGCACGAAGCGGTTGTTGCGCAGGGTCACGAAGCGATCACCGAGCATCTCGGCCATCGTCGGCTGCGTCAGCAGATCTTCCAGCCGGCGCGTGAGCTTCGCCCGCAGTTGGCGAATCGTGCGCCGCACCTCCGCCAGCTCATCGCTGGCGTCGTCGCTCACAACGCCGTTCTCGTCGAGGGCAAGCGTCAGCGTGTGGTGCAGTTCGGGCAACGGCACGAGCTGGTCCGGCAGCTCCGCCAGCGCGGGAAACGATTTTGCCTGCTTCCTCAAAAATGCCCGCATTTCCTCAACTGCCGCGAGCACCGTCCGGACTTCGACCAGCGACTTGCCATCGAGGACAGAGCTTTCGCGTGCCGCCGTGCGCAAGGAGAAGCGGATGTCGGGGAACTCCGACAACGGGATGGTTCCCTGCTCCTCGAGCAAGCGGAAGCACTGCCAGACGGCCTCGAGCGCGTTTTCGGCCGCGCTCCGTTCACTCTTCGGTGCCAGGGCGCAACACGCTTCCTTCCCCGCCGACGAGCAGGCGAAGTCCGCCAGCCGGTTGCGAACGCGATCGAATTCTAATGCGGCAAGGTCGCGGGGACGCATGACAGAGCGATCAGCGCGCGGCCATCAGCCGGCAAGCGAGAACGTCAACCACGCCGTCACAGGCTGATTGCTGAATCCTGACAGCTTCACTTAGCCCGCGCTTTCAAGCGCGCCATGGCCTCGGAGAACGAGACCACGACGGCGGTTCCGTTGCCGCTCGCGACGCCCACCTCGGGGAGTATACGTTCGTGCGGGGCGGCACTGCGGGCGGTCACGATCCGCGACCTGTGCCGCAGGATCAGGCGCGCTTCGTCCACCGTTATCGGGCGGCCGAACAGGCGATAGATCCCGGTGCCATGCTTGTAGTCGTTGGCCCACACCGCAAACTCTTCGGGCGAAGGTTGATGGCCCATGTCGACGGTGCACC
The DNA here is from genome assembly GCA_050015455.1 of Binatia bacterium. Classification (GTDB taxonomy): domain Bacteria; phylum Desulfobacterota; class Binatia; order HRBIN30; family HRBIN30; genus JAGDMS01. Next base: position 39,123 of record JBEKBJ010000003.1, on the reverse strand, counting down.
GGCGCACGACGAATCCGAGCATCATCTTGGGAAACGCTCTGGATGCGAAAGCCATGGCGTCAAAGGTCATGCCGCAATAGCTGGCCGTCCGTCAAGTCGCCTGTTCGCTTGCACCTACGCAGCGGCCGGCGATGAGGCGGTCCAACTCCAGGCGCAGGCGGGGCAGAAGTCGCGTGTCTTGGTGGTGCACATACTCTGCACCGCGACCAGCGCGCCGGCACCGATCTGTACTTGCCCCACCCGCACGGCACGTGTCGGCTGGCGCTTCGGAGTTTCCATTGTGTGATCAGTTGAAGCCAGCGAATGAGGTGTGCCGACTCAAGGCGGGAAGCGGCGTCCCTGACTTACACAGGCGGCGCTGAAACCAAGGGACCGCGTTCGTTTTGACGAGAACACCGCTCCTCTTGTATGCGATCTCGCGCGAACCGAAGAGGCAATGCCGCGCAGAGCGAAGAGGAGCAAGCACGATGGCTGAAATCATGACCGTCCGCGGACCGATCACCCCGGAGCAACTCGGCTTCACCTCGATGCACGAGCACACCCTGTATGACGGCAGCTGCTTCCGCCGGCGCTTCGAGGCTTTTGTCCCGAGCAACCCGCCGGTGCAGCTGGATGAACCGATCCGGCTAGACAACCTCGGCATACTCAAACACGGCTTCATCATGAGCCGAGATGCCTTCGTCATGCGCGACGAGGCGCTCATGGCGGCGGAGCTGGCCGACTTCAAAGCAGTGGGCGGGAGCGCCGTGGTCGACATGAGCACGCCTGGACTGCGGCTCGATCCGCTGGCGTTGCGCCGCGTGTCGCAAGCCAGCGGGGTGCACATCATTGCCACGACGGGTTTGTACTCGCGCGACTCCTGGCCTGAGCGGTTCCTTGGCATGCGCATCGACGACATGGTCGCGTACATGCGCCAAGAGATCCGCGACGGGCTCGACGGAACCGGCGTCTTGCCTGGCCACGTCAAGGTGGCGATCGAGGAGGATTTCTGCGAGCCGGAGGTGAATGCTCTGCGAGCCGCGGCTCGGGTTGCCCACGAGACCGGCCTTTCACTCACGGTGCACCAGGGAATACTGCTGGGACCGGAGGCGGGAGCGAAGATCGCCGATATCCTGGAGAGCGAGGGCATGCCGTTCGACCGGACGGTCATTGCCCACAACGACATGAAGTTCGTCACCCGCGACCTGACGCGGTTGATCCTTGAACCGGACGCCGCGCGTATCAACGTCGATACAGCCATGCGGTTGCTCGAGCGTGGTCTGAATTTGTCGATCGACACCTTTGGACACTACTGGGACGCGGAGCCTATGGGGATCGCGGCGATGGCAGACTGGGAACGTCTGGCCGGGCTCGTAGCGCTGTTGCGGGCGGGTTACGCGGCGCAGCTCGTGCTCGGCACCGACACCTTCATGAAGCTTCTGCTGCGCCGCTACGGCGGAGAGGGCTACGGCCGCCTGTGCAGCTTTGTGGTGCCGACGCTGGAGCGGGTCGGCATCGCGCGCGAAGACATCCAACGGCTGACCGTCGACAACCCCTCCCGCCTGCTGGCCCGGTAACCTGTACTGCTTACGCCAGCCCCAGCTCCGCCAGCTTCTGCGGCGTCGGCCGCCCCTCGTGGTCCCAGCCGCGGTACTGGTAGTAGTCTTCGAGCAGGACGACATGGCCGCCTGCCGCCCCTTCGCTGAGCGGCTCTTCGAGCATGCGCGGCGGGAGGCTGTCATCCTTGCGGGTGAAGCCCGCCCGGTTGTTGTACAGCCGCTCGATATTCCAAATGCGCTCGCCAATACGCTGCACGTCACGTTCGTCGATTTTCATGTCGAGCGCGTGGCCGACCAAATCGGCAACCATCTGGTCGCCCATCATCGTCGTGGAGAACAAGCACAGGCCGCTGGCATCGGCGAAGGCGGTGGAGTTCTGGAGGATGGACAGATGCATACCCTTCTCCTTGGGCGTAAACGGATCGAGTTTCACCGGATCCCCGGAGCGCTCCAGCGACACCATGTAGCCGCGCAGATGGCAGGCGCCCCGATTCGAGGTGGCGTAGCCGAGCCCCATGCCCACCGAGCCGCGCGGATCGTACGCTGCAAACGCCTGCTTCTTCGAGCCCATGAACAAGTCGGGGTGCCCATACTTCGCGGCCACCCGGTAGCCGCCTTCCGCCAACGCGTCGCCGAAGCCTTTGCGGCAGGCCATGGCCTCGGTCAATGCGAGCAGCGCTTCGGCGTCGCCGAACTTCAAGGGGAAGCCGATGTCGGCCTCGGGGAGATACCCTCGCTGCGCCAGTTCCATGGCGGTAGCGATGGTGGCGCCCGCCTCGATCGTGTCCATCCCCAGCTCGTTGCGCAGGTAGTTAGCCTTGATGATGGCGGCGAGATCTCCGACGCCGCAGTCGCTGCCCAAGCCGAAGATGGTCTCATACTCCGGCCCTTCGCCGTGGCCGTCGAGCGGGCCGTGGCCGGTGATCTTGGTGACGCGCCCGCAGGCGATGGTGCAGCTGTGGCAGCCGCGGTTGCGCGTCATGAAGTCGTTGCGCACACGCTCGCCATTGACGGCGGCGGCGTGCACGAAGATCCCCTTCTGGAAGTTGTAGGTCGGAAGCATGCCGATCTCGTTCATCGCGTCGACGGTCGCGGCGGTACCGAGCAGCGTCAGGTTAGATTCGGCCGATGACTTGGTCACCGCATCAACCGCAATCCTGGCGATGTGCAGGAACTCCTGCGGGTTCGACACGCGCAGCCCCTTGCTGCCGTACACGGCCACAGCCTTGAGGTTCTTGGCGCCCATCACCGCGCCCACGCCGGAGCGGCCGGCGGCCCGCCCCTTGTCGTTCATCACACAGGCGACCCGCGCCCGATTCTCGCCGGCCGGCCCGATACACGCGACCCGCGCCTCGGGATGCGTCTCGTTGCGCACCGCGTCCTCCGTCTCGGCCACCCACTTTCCCCACAGGTGCTTCGCGCTGCGGATCTGGATGCTGTCGTCGTTGATCCACAAGTACACCGGTTCGCGCGCTGCCCCCTCGATCATCAGGTAATCATAACCCGCGTAGCGCAGTGCCGGACCCCAGTAGCCGCCGGAGTTCGAGCAGGCGACCGCGCCGGTGAGCGGCGACTTGGTCACTACCATGTAGCGGCCGCCTGTCGGTGCCAAGGTGCCGGTCAACGGGCCCGTGGCGAAGAGCAGCGGATTGGCGGGGTCGAACGGATCGATGCGCGGACCGACAACGGCGTCGGCGAGCAGCTTCGTCGCGACACCACGGCCACCGATGAACTGCCGCACCAGCGCCTCGGCAATCGGCTCTTTGCCGGTCTTCCCGTTGCTCAAATTCACACGCAACAGCATTGCCCCCATCGGTCAACCTCCGAGGACCAGAAGGTGAGATGAGCAAATGGATATCACCTGACACCGGGTGGGACAAGAAACTTGTGTGCCGGCGAGCCGGTGCGCCTTCACCGAGGTGGCGGCTGCCGGGTGCCGCCAGTCTAGGGCCTGCGGCCGGCGTCCTTTCGGCGGGTCCGCTCCCCGCCCGCACTCTAGAGGCTTCCGGCGGAAGTGTTGGGTCGCCGCGGGCTGCAAAGTCCGACGGGCTGCTAGAGCCGGGGGCAGCCCTCCGCAGCCTGCATTCTGGAGGCGACATATCCCGAAACATTTGATACCTAATGGGGAGCATGCAAAGGGACTTGCTGCCGCGCGGCTGCGCCATAGCCTTGCTGACGGCGGTGCTGGCGCACGGCTCCATGGCTGAGTTGTCGTTCGTCACACGTACGGACTTTCCGGCCGGCCCGGCGCCTACCGCACTTCAGGTCGCCCCGGTAAACGCGGATCCGTTTCTCGACGTCCTAGTCACCGACGACAACGGCGTGTCCATCCTCTTCGGATCGGCCCATGCAACCCTGTCGACCCCGTTGATGGTCCGTACTCCTTTTTCACCCGACTCGATGGCCGTCGCCGATTTCGATCGTGATGGGCATGTGGATCTCGCGTACGTGAGCACGCTAGACCCGCAGCTGCAGGTGCAGCGTGGCGATGGCGATGGTGGATTCGGGGCACCGCAGCACTACGACGTCGGCCCCCATCCCTACGTCGTCGCAGCTCTCGACGTCAACGACGACGGCAATATCGACCTCGTCGTCGGCCACAGCCAAGGCGTCACCGTGTTCCTCGGCAACGGGCACGGTGGCTTCGCCGCCGGCCATCGCGTGGAGACCGGTGTCCGCTCGCGGGTGTTGACGAGCGGCGATTTCAACGGCGACGGCAAAGTAGATCTCGTGATCGCCGACACTGAGGGTGAAGCAGTCGGCGTATTCGCCGGCGATGGTACCGGCGACTTCCGCCCGCTGGAGGCTTCCGGCGCGGGGCACCACCCTCGGCGCCTGGCGGCCGGTGATTTCAACGGCGACGGCAAACTCGATCTCGTGGTGATCGACGACAGCGGCCTGCTGCTCTTGCTCGGGAAGGGCGACGGGATCTTTCAGGAACCGCAACGCGTCGTTCGCAATCAGAATCTGCGCGCCGTATCTGCCGCAGACTTCGACGGCGACGGCCATATGGATCTGGCACTCCTCGACACTCTGCACTGCAGCGTGAGCCTGTGGTTTGGTGACGGGCAAGGCCGTTTTCGCAGAGGTGCCGCTTATAGCGTCGGCGCCGGCGCGGCGGATCTGGTGGCCGCCAATCTCGGCGGCGGTCATACGATCGATCTGATCGCCAGCAACCGGCTTGCCGATTCGGTCACCCTGCTCAAAGGCGATGGCAAAGGGCACTTCTCCGGGGCGCAAGTCCTCGACTCCACGGCACACCCGGTGGCCGCCGCCGCCGCGGACTTCAACGGCGATCGTCACCTCGACCTGGCCATTGCCGATAACGAGGCGAACTCCGTCCAGGTGCTCCTCGGTGACGGGCACGCCAACTTCAGTCCCGGACCCACCCTCCGCGTCGGCCGGGAACCGCACGCGATCGTTGCTGCCGATTTCGACGGCGACGGGCATCCAGACCTCGCCGTCGCCGACTTCGGCGCCAACGACGTGGCCGTGCTGCAAGCCGACGGCAATGGCAATTTCGCTTCACCGCTTTTCATTCCGGTGGGCGTCGCTCCGACCGCGATCGTGAGCGCTGACTTCGACCGCGACGGCCATCTCGACCTCGCCGTGGCCAATGCGATGTCCGACAGTGTCTCGGTCCTCTTCGGTGACGGGCGAGGACGCTTTCCGCGCGTGCAAAACTTCGCGGTAATTAGCCGCCCCACGTTCCTGATGACCGGCTATATGAATACCGACCAGCGTGTCGATTTGATCGTCGGCAACCAGCAAGATCAAAAGGTCTCCATCCTGCACGGCAACGCCGGTGGACTTGCTGAGCCGACCGTCGGCGACATGGGGACGACCGTGCGCCCGCTCGTTTCCGATGACTTCAACGGCGACGGCCAAATCGATCTCGCGCTGGCGGACGAAAGTGGGGACCGCATCTCGATCTTGCTTGGAGCCGGGAACAACACCTTCGGCGATCCGATCTATTTTCCGGCTGGGCGCCGGCCCTTCGCGCTCGTCTCCGGCGACTTCAACGAAGACGGGCGCGTCGACCTGGCGGTGATCAACAAGGATTCGCAATCCGTCTTGCTGCTCATCAACGACAGCGGCCGCGTCCCCGAGCGCCCGATCATCACGGCACCGCAGCCGGCCCAGCCGGAGAATGAGACCGACCCCTGGCAGCGCGCCGTCCGTGCCTGGTGATCGAGCGGGTCTCAGTGTTTCTTTGCTTTCGCTGCTGCCCTTGGCCATAATCGCCCGCCCATGGCGCTCAAGCAGCAGGAATTCTCGACGGAGGTACGCGCATCGGTGGCGCGGTGTTTCGCCACGATTACGGATTTTGAGCAGTACCCGAAGTGGTTCTCGACCATCCAGAGTGCCAAAATTCTGGATCGCCACCCGAACCGGCTCGCGAAGCGGGTCGAGTATTTCGTAGACATGAAAGTCAAGACGGTGCGCTATGTTCTGGAATATGAATACGACAAGCCCACGCATCTCACGTGGAAGTCAGTCGCTGGCGACATCCAGGCGATCGAGGGCAGTTACCGGTTCGAGAAGCTCGGGCCGGCCCTGAGCCGCGTCACCTGCTGGCAGGCCATAGCGCTCGGCTTTTGGGTGCCAGGTTTGTTGCTGTCGTTGATGGAGCGCCAGGCGCTGAAGCAGTCGGTGCTGGAATTCAAAGCTGCGGCGGAAAACGCGGCGCAGGAAAAGGCGCGCCGGAAGAATTGACTCACGTTCTACCCACGCGGGTGAAACTGGCGATGCACGGCGCGCAACCGCTCGCGCGCCACGTGGGTATAGATCTGCGTCGTGGCGATGTCAGCGTGCCCGAGCATCATCTGCACGGCGCGCAGGTCGGCGCCGCGCTCCACCAGGTGCGTGGCAAAGGCGTGGCGTAACGTGTGTGGGCTCACCTTGCCGGCGAGGCTGGCGCGCCGCACCGCCAGGCGCAACCGTTTCCAGAACCCCTGGCGGGTGAGCCGCCGCCCGGCGCGGCTGACGAACAGGTACGGGCTCAGGCGCCCGGCGAGAATCTTCGCCCGCGCCCCGGCCAAGTAGTCGAGCAGGCGCTGGCGCGCGTAGCTGCCGATCGGTACCGCCCGCTCCTTGCTCCCTTTGCCGACGACGGTGAGGTAACCGGCCTCGAGATTCACCTGGCTCACTTTAAGTGACACGATCTCGGAGACCCGCAATCCGGTGGCGTAGACCAGCTCGATCATGGCTCCGTCGCGTTGCGCTAACGTATCGCCGGCGGTACGAGCCAGCAACTGGGCGATCTCCTCGAGCGCCAGCGAGCGCGGCAGCCGCTGCCCGAGCCGCGGCAGGTGGATGTCACAGCTGGGATCGGTTTCGATCTCCGCTTCGCGCAGCAGGAAGGCAAACCACCCGCGCACGGCGGCGAGCATGCGCGCCCGGCTGCGCGCCGAGAGGCCGCGCTGCTGCAAGCCCTCGAGGAAACTCACGACGTCACGCACCTGGATCGCGGCAACGTGGTGGAGGTGGCGCCGCTCGCAGTGGTTCACAAAGCCGGCGAGATCCCGCCCGTAAGCTAGCACTGTGTTGGCGGCCACCCCACGCTCGGTGGCTAGATAGTTCAAAAAACGGTCGACGGCGACGTCAGTGCCGAGTGCGGGGCGTGGAGTCGCGTCATGCCTGCTGCGCGGTTTGTCCGCCATGTATGCTTCTACTCAGCTCGGGTCTCGGCACTTACCTTGTTTTCCTCGTCCAACGTCAGGCGGCGGTGGAGTTCGGTCTTGATCCGTTCGAGGCTCGCGCTGTCGTAGATCTTCTTGCCGGCGGCATCGGTCACGTAAAAGACGTCGAGCACCTGATCGACATTAGTAGTGATCTTGGCAAGGTGGATCGGCAGACCGAGGCGGAACAGCGCGTTGGTGATGGCGAAGAGCAGGCCAACGCGGTCCTGCGTGTAGACGTCCAGGACGGTGAAGTGCTCCGAAACCTCGTTGTCGATCTCGATCTCCGTGCTCACCCGCGGCACGAAGCGCTTCGCCAGGATCGAAGGCCGTTGCGCCGCGGCCACTAGTTGTTCCACGTCGATCTCGCCGCTGAGGACCCTGCCGAGACTTGCCTGGACGCGTTCCCAGCGTTGGGGCCGCTGCGCCGACTCGGCCTGATCGGCGTGCGAGATGCGGAAGATATCGAGGGCGACGCCGGCGGTACTGGTGTTGATGCTGGCGGCGAGGATGTTCATGCCGTGCGCCAGCAGCACGCCGGTCAACATCGAGAACAGGCCAGGGCGATCGCGCGTCACCACCGTGAACTCGCTGAACTCGCGGTCCGCATAGTGCTTCACCTCGGCGAGGTAGGGCGCCCCGTTCAGCCGATCCACCAGGCGGACATGATGGGCGATGCTCTCCTCTGCCGTCCCCAAGAAGTAGCGGTCGGGCATCTCGGTGAGGAAATTCCGCAGTGCGAGCTGGCCGACGCTGCCGTCAGCCGCGACCGCAACGCGGTCTTTCACGCGCTGCACACGGAGCGCGTAATCCTCTTCGATGAACTCCTCGCGCTCGAAGACATCCAGGGTGCGCATGTACAGCTCGCCGAGCAGCATGTCGTGCCAGTTGTTCCAAATCTTCGGGCCGACGGCGCGCATGTCGGCGAAGGTCAGCAGATAGAGCTTCTTCAAGTTCTCGATCGTCGCCACCCGCTTGGCGAAGTCAATGATCAAGCGCTGATCGTGAATGTCGCGGCGTTGCGCCAAGTGCGACATCGTCAGGTGGTTCGCCACCAGGAACTGCAGCTGCTCGGCGTCGTCGGTGTTCAGCCGGAGGCGGGCGACGATGTCGGCGGTCATACGTGCGCCGCGCTCGGAATGGCCGCCGCCGTGGCCTTTGCCGATGTCGTGCAGCAGCAAGGCGAGGAACAAGATCTCGATGCCATCGGTCTCGCGCGCCACCTGGGTCAGCAGCGGCAGGCTGTCCTTGCACGTCCCGGCGCGCAGCCGCTCGAGCTCGTAGATGCCGCGCAGCGAGTGCTCGTCGACGGTGTAGATGTGGTAGAGGTCGTGCAACACCATGCACAGGAGGGCGCCGAACTCGGGCAAGAAGGCGCCGAGCACGCCGACCCGGTGCATGTCCAGCAGGGTGTCGTAGACCTTGTGCTCCGCGCTGAGCACCTCGATGAACGCGCTCACCAGAGCCGGATCGCGCCGCCGTTCGTCGTCGATCAAGTCGAGATTGGCACGGATCAGCCGTTTGGTGCTGCTGGAGATGGTCACGTGGTGGCGTTGCGCGTCGGCGAAGACGGCGATCAGGTTGCGCGGATCGTCGCGCAACAGCCCGACCCCACTGACCGACAGGACCCCTTCGGCGATGACGACCCCCGGCCGGATTTCCCGTGACTTGAAGCGGCCGATGAGCCGGTACGGCAGCTCGCGTTCGAGGCAGCGCTCGATGATCTGGTCGGCGAAGCGGTTGACGGTGGCGGCGTGCAGGTAGTAGGTGCGCATGAAGCGCTCGACGCCTTTGACCGTGGCGGTGGCCGCGAACCCGAGGTCTGCAGCGATGCGTTCCTGGTACTCGAAGGTCAGTTGATCCTGGTGCTGGCCGGAGAGAAAGTGCAGCGCGTTGCGCACGCGGAAGAGGAAGTCGTGCGCCGCTTCCAGCTCCTCCAGCTCACGCTCAGTGATTATCCCTTTTTGCACCAGCTGCGTGACGTTGTTGGTCCTGAACTTCACCTTCGCCATCCACATGGCGGTATGCAGATCGCGCAGGCCGCCCTCCCCCTCTTTCAAGTGCGGCTCGAGGATGTATACGGAATCGCCGTAGCGTTCGTGGCGCTCGCGGTTCTCGCTGAGCTTCTCCTTGAAAAAGCGTCCGGCGCCGCGTTTGAGCACGTCGCGTTCCATGGCGGCGGCGAACTCGGCGTACAGCGTCTCGTCGCCGCAGAGATAGCGGCCGTCGAGCAATGACGTCTTGACCCTGAAATCCTTGGCCGCCATGCGCACGCATTCGTGGGAGTTGCGTAAGGCGTGCCCGACAGTCAGCTTCGTGTCCCACAGGGCGTAGAGTGTGCGCTCGACGACGTGCTCGACGTAGGGCTCGCGCTTGCTCGGGTACAAGAAGAGCAGATCGATGTCGGAGCAGGGGTTCAGTTGCCCGCGCCCGTAGCCGCCTTGGGCGACCACGGCGCAGCGCTGGTCCAGCCGCGAGTAGCGCTCGGCGTACTCGCTGCTGGCAGCATCGAACAGCGCGCAGAGGAGGCGGTCCATGGCGGCACTGTAACTGCGCACGATGGCGTGGCCGGAGGCGCCGCGCTGGTGGTGCTCGAAGAGCCGCTCCTTGACGGCTTGGAGAAACTCGCGTGCCGGTCTCCCCCAGTCTGTGCCCGGGCTGAGCGGCTCGATCGGCGGGAACCCCGCCACAATGCCTGTGATATCGTCGCTCATAGATTCCCGGCCACACGCGTATTGTCTATGAAACGCTGGACGCCGTGCAAGAGCCCGTCGGCGATCGCATCCTGATACGGCGGCCGCGCCAGCCGCGCCCCTTCGCCCGGATTGGTCAAGAACGATACCTCCGCCAACACACACGGCATGCCGGCGCCAACCAAGACGTAGAATGGCCCCCGCTTCACGCCGAGATCGCCCACCCTGCTGCCGCGCGCCTCGAGCGCGTTGACCAGCGCCCGCTGAATGTCCTCTGCCAGCACCACTGACTCCTGAACTTTATAGCTTTGGATGAGGTCGCTGAGAATGAGTGCCGTGTCGCCGTCGCCCTGGGCGTGGCCGGTCATTGTGGTGAGGCCGTTTTCCATCTGCGCCAGTCGGATGGTGGCGCGATCGTTGGTGTTGTTGAGGTAATACGTCTCGACACCCGAAAGGCCGGGATTGGGGCTGGCGTTGGTGTGGATGGAGAGGAATAGGTCGGCCTGCTCGGCGTTAGCGCGCGCGGTGCGCTCTTCGAGGGCGAGGAACACGTCGGTGCCGCGAGTGAGGACGACATCGACGTTGGGGATCGCCTCCAAGCGTTGCTTGAGACGCAGGGCGATCGCCAGTGTCACGTCCTTCTCAGCCACGCCGCCGACGCCGATCGCGCCGGGGTCTTTGCCGCCATGGCCGGGATCGAGGACAATCTTGAAACGGTGTGGCAGGGCTCGGCTTGAGACAGACGCCCGCGGCTGGGCACCGTTTGCTGTCGGCACCTTGGTCGCAGCGAGCTTCGATTCCGGCTCCATCTGTGCGGGGTGCGCCTGCCTGTGTTCAGGGACAGGCGCGCTCGCGGCCGGCGCGGCGCGTGCCATGCCGCGCACGTCGATGATCAGACGGAAGGGATCCGGCATCAGAAAGGCGCTGAATTGGCTCAGCCCGGGAACGTCGAGTATGAGCCGAGAGGTCGCGGAGGTCGGCTCGCCGGTGCGCACGCGCAGCAGCGGGCCTTCGTTCAGCTCCAGCGGCGCGCGCGCGTCGCTGCCGAGCTGCGCGCCCAACAAGTCGACGTAGAGGCGCGCCGGTACTCCGAGGTCGGGACGGCCCTGAGCGCGCTGCAGGCGGTAATGTACCGGACCCGAGCACTCGACGATGAGGCGGCTGCTGTCGGGCGTGGTGATGTGGCGTACTGTGCGCACGATCGCAACAGCTCCGGCTTGCCTCGCCGCCGCCACCACCACCGCCACCCCCAGGCAAGCCACAGTCAGTCGCCGCACCTAGGACCTCGCCTCTCGTTTCTTGCTGTTCTCCCTCTCCCAGAGGGCGAGGGGACCTGAAGGGAACGCGGGAAAACTCGCGACGCGCCCCGGTGTCACTCCGTGTCCTTTCGCGCCTGCTCGACCAGGGCGTGCAGGCGGGTGAGGGCATCGAGCGGGGTGAGCTGATTCACGTCGAGCCGCGCCAGCTCTTCGCGCAGGCTGCGCTCGCGGGCCGCGAACAGCGCCAGCTGCCCGCACTGCGCGCCATCGCCTTGCGCCAGCCGCGGCTGGCCGAGGTCGTTCAGCTCGCCCTGCTCGAGGTTGTGCAGGATCTCCTTGGCGCGCGCGATCACCGGCAGCGGCACGCCGGCTAGCCCCGCCACCTGAATACCGTAGCTCTGGCTGGCTGGGCCCGGCACGACGCGGCGCAGAAAGACGACCTCGCCTTTCCACTCGCGCACCGCGACTGAGTAGTTCTCGACCCGCTCCAGCGTGCGTGCCAGGTCGGTCAGCTCGTGGTAGTGCGTCGCGAACAGCACCAGCGGCCGCGTCGGCGCGGCGTGCAAGTGCTCGGCGACCGCCCAGGCGATGGAGATGCCGTCGAACGTACTGGTGCCGCGGCCGATCTCGTCGAGGATCACCAGGCTGCGCGGTGTGAGGTGCGCAAGGATCTCTGCCGTCTCCTTCATCTCGACCATGAAGGTCGATTCGCCCCCGGCGAGGTTGTCGGAAGCGCCGACACGCGTGAACAGGCGATCGACCACCCCGATCTCCGCCGCGGCGGCGGGCACGAAGCTGCCCATCTGCGCCATGAGCACGATGAGCGCGAGCTGGCGCAGGTAGGTGGACTTGCCCGCCATGTTCGGCCCGGTGATGGTGAGCAGCTGCGGCCCGTCCGGGTCCAGCGTGCAATCGTTGGGCACGAAGCCGGAGCGGCCGGCCATGGCTTCGACCACCGCATGGCGGCCATCACGAATAGTGATATGGCGCCCGCGATGCAACTGCGGCCGCGTGTACTGGTTGCGCTCGGCCGTCGTCGCCAGCGCGCAGAAGACATCGAGGCGCGCAACGGCCGCGGCGGTGCGGCTCAGGCGTGACTGCTGTGCCGCGATCTCGGCGACCAGCTTGTTGAACAGCTCAAACTCGAGCGCGCGCAGCCGTTCCTCGGCGCCGACGATCTTGGCTTCGTACTCCTCCAGCTGCGGGGTGACGAAGCGCTCGGCATTCACCAGCGTCTGCTTGCGCCGGTATTCCGGCGGCACCAGATGCAGGTTCGGCTTGGTGACCTCGATGTAGTAGCCGAAGACCTGATTGTAGCGGACCTTCAGGGAGGCGATGCCGGTGCGGGCGCGCTCGGCGGCTTCGAGCTGTGTGATCCACTGCTTCCCGTGCCGTGACAGCCCGCGCAGCTCATCGACCGTGGCGTCGCAGCCGGCGCGGATCAGACCGCCGGCATGCGCGTTGAGCGGTGGGTCGTCGGCGAGGGTGGCGCCGATGCACGCGCGCACGTCCGGCATGGGATCGAGTTCGTCGTGGCAGCGGCGTAGAGCCGGCACCACGACTTCAGTCAACGCGTCGCGCAGCCGTCCGATGCGCTCCAGAGTCACGGCCAGTCCGACGAGATCACGCGGGGTCACCCGCGCCGCCGCCAGGCGGCCGTTGAGCCGTTCGAGATCGCCCACGCCGCGCAGCTCGCTTTCGAGACCTTGGCGCCACGTGACGCGGTCGCGCAGATGCTCGACGGCGTCGAGCCGTTCTCCGATCCCCGCGATGTCGGTCAGCGGCGTGAGCAGCCAGTGCCGCAGCAAGCGGCCGCCCATGGGCGTGAGGGTCTGGTCGAGCACCCACAGCAACGAGCCACGCCGCTCGCCACGCATGGTAACCAGCAGTTCGAGATTGCGGCAGGTGGTCTGATCGAGGTGCAAGCGATCGCCGCTGCTTTGCACCTCCGGGAGCCGCAGGTGTTCGAGCCCGGCGCGATGCGTGTGCTCCAAGTACGACAGCAGGGCGGCGACGGCCGTGAGGCCCACCGCGAGCGGCGTGCCAGCGGTGCCGTCGTCGTCGGCGCGTGCCCGTAACCACTCCCGCGCCCGCGTTGGTTCGAAATACTCGCCAGGCAGATGGTTCAGCAACGCTTGCGGCACGGCCGCGCCGATGCGTTCGGCCAACGCCGTGTCACCGTTAGGCACCAGCGCCTCGCGCGGCACCAACCGTCTCAGTTCATCTGCCAGCGCAACCTCGTCGGCCAGCGGAACGATCCGAAACTCTCCGGTGGAGAGATCGACTGCGGCCAACATCGGCGCTTCCTGCTCCCGCGTCACTGCTACCAAGTAGTTCGGGCACTTCGGATCGAGGCACTCCTCCTCGGTCACGGTGCCCGGTGTGATCACGCGCACGATGGCCCGATCAACGAGGCCACGCGCGGTGGCCGGGTCCTCCACTTGGTCGCAGATGGCGACCTTGAGCCCGGCGGCGAGCAGCTTGGCGATGTAGGCCTGCACCGCGAAGTGCGGCACGCCGCACATCGGGATCGGGACGTCATCCTTCTTGCTGCGCGTGGTCAGCACGACGTCGAGGATAGGCGCGGCGCGCTCTGCGTCCTCGAAAAACATCTCGTAGAAGTCCCCGAGGCGGAAGAAGAGCAGAGCGTCGCGGTGCTGGTCCTTGACCCGCAGGTACTGCTCCAGCATCGGGGTGAGCTTCATCGTGGGTTCCTATTAGCCGGTGCGCCAGTGCGCCGGTGCGTCGGTGAGACCGGACGGCACCTTGCAATCACCTCTGAAAATGCTCGCCGCATCTGACCGCGCACTCCCCACCACATATGGCGGATTGTGGCACCGACGTTACAAAGCAGCAACAGCTGCAAGCGGAGGTGTCCGAACTGGCGCAACGTCCCGTCCGGGCTGCAACGACGGGACGCACTCTTCGCGCAGCGCCGACGGACGCCGCCGTAAGAATCCTTGCTACGGACAGAGCCCGACGGAATTGCCGCCGGAATAAGACAGCTGGAATCGCGAGCAATCTGGCAGCCGATGTTTGCCGCCTCAGGCTGCAGCTTCCCCTCCTTGCCAAGGAGGGGCCAGGGGAGGTTTTTCAGCCGCACCAACCTGTCCCTGACCCTCTCATTCGTAAGGAGAGGGAACCGACGGTGCGCCGCTGGCTGAGGGTTTGCGGCCCTTCCGCTTCGTCGGTTTGCCTTCTCGGCGTCAGCCCAGGACGCTCTGTACCTGCTCGCTCAACCAGCCGGCCCAGGCGTCAACGCCCTGACCGGTCTTGGCGGAGATCTCGAAGATTTGGAGGCGTGGGTTGAGCTTGAGGGCGCGCTCGCGCAAGAGGCCGAGGTTGAAGTCGGAGATCTGCAGGTAATCCATCTTGTTGATCAGCAGGACGTCACTCACGGTGAACATCAGCGGGTACTTGAGCGGCTTGTCATCACCTTCCGGGACGCTCAGGATCATCACGTTCTTCATTGCGCCGGTGTCGAACTCGGCTGGACACACGAGATTGCCGACGTTCTCGATGATGATGACGTCGAGCCCGTCGAGGTCGAGCGCCTCGAGCCCCTTGGCCACCATCGACGCGTCGAGGTGGCAGAAACCTCCCGTGCGCAGCTGCACCGCGGTGATGCCGCGCGCCGCGATCAGCTCGGCATCGACCTTCGAATCGATGTCGGCCTCGAGCACGCCAAAGCGGAAGCGGTCGCGCAGCGCTTCGATCGTTTTCAGGATCGTGCGGGTTTTGCCGGCGCCGGGCGACGACATGAGGTTGAGCAAGAACGTCTTCGTTTCTGCCAGCTGCGCGCGCAACCCTTGCGCCACACGCTCGTTGTCGGCGTGGATCTCTTCCTTGACCTCGATCAGCCTGACGGTGTCGTTCACATAACCTCCATGTTCTCGATCAAATAGCCGCGGCCGGAGACCAGCTCCAGGCGTTTCTCGCCGCATTCGGGGCAGCTCGCCTCCCCCAGGTGGTCCTTTTTCACTTCAAACGAGTATGAGCACGAGTGACAAGCCACGACGATGGGGGCGCGGGTGATGGCGAGCTTGGCGTGCTCAGCCAGCGTCCCGCGGCTGAGGTAGTCGAAGTAGTGCTGGATCCATTCGTCCTCGAGATCCGACAGCTCACCGATGCGCAGGTGAATGCAAACGATGCGGTGGATGTCCCGCCCGGCAGCGTGCTGGAGCACGATGTTCAGGATGCGTTCCGTGATCTGTAGCTCGTGCACCGGAAGATTTTCTCACAGTCCCCGAGCCACTTCACTATGCCGGGATGAAGTCCTGCGGCCGCACCAACTCCATGGTGATGGCGTCCGTGGGGCAGACCACCCGACACACGCCGCAGCCCATGCACTTGTCCTCGTCGACGGCGGCCAGCGTCTCGGCCTCGACCATGTGCATGGCATCGAAGAAACAGCGGTCGACGCACAGCTCGCAGCCGTTGCAGTCCTCGGCCTGGATGGCGGCGCGGAAGCGGCTGGGGGCGACGAACTTGCCGAGGCCGGAGCGGATCGAGGTCCAGTTCATGCAGCAGTCATTGCAGCAGTTGCAGATGACGTTGCCGACGCCCTGCTTGTTCTCGGCGACGTGCACCAGCCCCTCCTCCTCGCACTGCTCGAGCATGCGCAGCGCCTGCTCGCGGGTGAGCGGGCGGCCGGTGCCGCGTTCGATGGAGTATTCGGCGGCGCGGTCGAGCTGCATGCAGACCTCCACCGGCTTGCCGCAGGCGCCATCGATGACCCGGCAGGAGCATCTGGTGACGGCGATGGTGCGGGCGCCCTCGATGAGCTTGCTGACGTCATCCATGGCGAGAACCTGCGAGTTCGGCTCGACGGCGAGGTTGATAGGGATCACGCGGAGCGCGGCGTGGGGAAGGATAGACTCAACCAGCTTCATAGTGTCGTCCCACTCCGTGCGCATGAACTCTTTCCACAGGTCGAGCATAAGCTGCGGCGGGTCTTGCATGACCGGCGTCGCGTCGTGCAATTGGAGCACCTGCCGCACGCGGTAGTAGCGGATGCCGTCCGGCTTCTTGGACTTGAACAGCAACCCCTTGCGAAAGAGTGGCTCGGTCATGCTTTCGATATTGGCGACGTCGATGCCGGTCCTCTGGGAAAGCTCGGCGGCGGTCGCCGGCGGTGCGGCGGCGAGCAAGACCCTGCCCTCGTCCTCCGTTATCAGACTCTCAAAGATGCGCGGAACGATTTTGGACGCACCCGCGCCGATCTGTTCCGCCAACTGCGTGTAGACCGTCTTCTCTTCCATCGTCGACCCTCCGCTGTCGTGGCTCGGCCATCCGCTTTTGCCAAGACAACACGAGAGCACCACCGCATGGGAATGGCAAGGCGCATTCTGACCTTGGTCAGGCCCTGGCGATACCTCTCTCCTCAACCCCGGCGGACGCCGGTGCGCGCGGCGACGCGCGCCACGTCGACGGGATCGATATCCGGTGCGATCTCCGCCAACCACAGGCAGAAGTCCAGCAGGTCTTGACTGATCTCGTTTTCCGGCGGCCGCGGCTCCCAGCGCTCCCAGAGCCCGTACACCGTGGCTGTTGACGGACGGCCACGCCCGATGTCGCCGAGTTCCAGGGCGTAGAGATGCCCATGGGCCGAGCGCCAATGGACGCGGCCGGCGCGCATGCCCGTGGCGCGCTCCAGCGCTTCGGCAAAATCGGGGCGAACGTCGAGCTCTTGCTCGACGAGCAGCGGGTCGGCACGGAGCGATGCGATCTGTTCCGCCGCCGGTTGGCACAGTTCGAGACGCCAGCTCTCGGCGTGTGGGCGACGCTGGGGCTGAGGCGCGGTGCCACCCGGCGCCGGGACGTTGGAGCCGACGGTACGCTGGAGGAAACCGGCGATCGCCGCAGCGATCTCGGGGCCGCGGTCATCTTGGAGGAAATGATCCGCGCCCGCGACGGGAAGCGGTCCTTCGGCATGCGGCAACAGTTCTTTCAACCGGTCGGCATACGGCTTTCCAAAAACGCTGTCCTCGGTGGCATAGAGCAACAGGGTAGCGGTGCCGGCCAGCTCGGGCAGCCGCTGTTCGATGCGCTTCATGTCGGCCCAGCCGCGATCGCCCGCGCGCATGGGGATGGTGCGCGGCCAGGTGAGGACGACGTGGTCTGAGTCCGCTTCGTCGAACACGTGGTGATACGCCCGCGCTTCGGTCTCGCTCATGCCGCGCTTGCTGATCACCGGCGGCCCGCCGTGGGACAGCACCTTGTGGCGTTTCATGAAGTATTGCCCGATTAGCGGCGCGTGCCACGTCGTCCACGGCCGCGGCGACGAGTGGAAGCTTCCGACGTAGCCGGTGAATAGCCACGTGCTCATGAGCACTAGCGCCGACAGTCGGTCGAGCCGTTGCAGTGCGGCGCCGACGCCCTGCGGCCCGCCCCAATCCTGGCCCACGACGGTAAAGCCGCGAAGATCGAGCTGATCGATGAAAGAAACCAGATCCGCGATGTGATGGGCGAAGGTCAGCGCCGCATCGACACGCGGGTGGTCGGAATATCCACAACCGATCCAGTCGGGTGCGATCGCACGGTAACCGGCGCCGGTCAGCGGCGCGATGAAGTCGCGGTAGAGGAAGCCCCAGGTCGGGTTGCCGGAGAGCAGCAGGATGGGCCGCCCATCACGTGGGCCTTCGTCGATGTAGGCCATGCGGCGGCCGTTCACGGTGATGAGCCGCTGCTCCCACGGAAACAGTGGTTTCAACCAACCAGGTTTCTCCATCGTACGCTCCTTCTACGTAGTGAAGACTGTGGTATTCCCGCCCGGCGGTCAACGGCCCGGATACGCGATGCGCTGGACGATGCCGGCGCGATGTGATTCACGATCGAGCACGGGAGGAAAATCATGTTCAACGGAATCTTTCACATCCGCGAGCCCAAGAACGAGCCGGTCCTGAGCTATGAGCCCGGCAGCCCCGAGCGCGCCGCTTTGAAGGCCGAGCTCGACCGCATGCTGAGGAACCCGGTCGAGGTCCCCTGCATGGTCAACGGGCGGGAAGTTGCCACCGGGGATCTGGTCGAGATGAGGCCGCCGCACAATCTCAGTCAATCGCTTGGCTATTACCATCGCGCGGGCCAGAAGGAAGCCGAGATGGCGATCGCCGCCGCTGATCAGGCGAAGGTGGCCTGGAGCGAGATGGACTGGTCGTCGCGCGCGACGGTGCTCCTCAAGGCGGCGGAGCTACTGGCGGGGAAGTACCGCCATACGCTCAACGCCGCGACGATGCTGAACATGAGCAAGACCTGTCATCAGGCCGAGATCGACTCCGCCGGCGAGTTGATCGACTTCTGGCGTTTCAATCCGTATTTCATGACACAGGTCTACGACGACCAACCGATCTCTACCCGGGACGTGCTCAACTACATGGAGCACCGCCCGCTCGAAGGTTTTGTCTTCGCCGTGACGCCGTTCAACTTCGTGTCGATCGCCGGCAATCTTCCTACCGCTCCGGCGCTCATGGGCAACGCGGTGGTCTGGAAACCGGCCTCGTCGGCCGTGCTACCGGCGTACTACATCATGAAGATCCTGCAAGAGGCGGGCATGCCGGACGGCGTCATCAACATGGTTCCCGGACCAGGGCCAGTGATTGGGCCACCGGTACTCAACCACGTCGACCTCGGTGGGGTCCATTTCACTGGCTCTACTTACGTCTTCTCCACGATCTGGCTCACCATCGGCACCGACATCCGCAAGTACCAGTCGTATCCCCGCATCGTCGGCGAGACCGGCGGCAAGGACTTCATCTTCGCGCACGAGTCCGCCGACATCGAGGCCTTGGTCGCTAACCTGGTACGCGGGGCGTATGAGTACCAGGGACAGAAGTGCTCGGCCGCCAGCCGCGCCTATATCCCGGACACGCTGTGGCCGCGGGTGAAAGAGCGCCTGCTCGACGAGATCGCCACCATCAAGACGGGAGATGTCTGCGACTTCCGCAACTTCATGGGCGCCGTGATCGACAGGGCGGCGTTCAAGACCATCAGCGAGTACGTCGATTTCGCCAAGCGTGATCCGAGCATGGAGATCCTCTGCGGCGGCGCCTATGACGACACCATAGGATACTTTATCCCACCAACAGTGGTCAAAAGCAAAGACCCGCGTTCGAAGCTGATGAGCGAGGAGATTTTCGGCCCGGTCTTGACGGTTTTCGTGTATCCAGCCGGCGAGTTCGAGCCGGCGATGGAGCTGTGCAACACGACGAGCCCTTACGCTTTGACCGGCTCGATCTTTGCGCAAGACCGCTTCGCGATTGTCAAAGCCACCAAGGCGCTGCGCAACGCCGCCGGCAACTTCTACATCAACGATAAGCCGACTGGAGCCGTCGTCGCGCAGCAGCCGTTCGGTGGCTCGCGCGCGTCGGGCACCAACGACAAGGCCGGCACCTGGCTCAACCTCGAGCGCTGGGTGTCGCCGCGCAGCATCAAGGAGACGTACCTGCCGCCGACGGATTATCGCTATCCGTTCATGACGGAGTCGTAGGGTTGACCTCGGGGTTCACGTGCAGCTCGACCAGATTTCCGCTGGCCGACGGCCTCCGCGCGCTTGTGCGCGCGAACGTGCCGAGGCGCATTTGGGATGCGCAAAGGGCGATAAGGGCGCTGAATATTCCGGGTTAGGCATCATCATGAACGCACTTATTCCAAATTGCGTCGAGAGCGGATATTCTGGCACATGGCAACACTGTGATGGTAAGGGCGCAGTTTCACATGTCGGTGAACACCCCGCTCACCGTGGCGCGGATGTGTAGTCCTCCGGCGGCCGAAAGTTCAGAGAATTCCATGATGGAGTTGGAAGGGTGGCGGGCGGCTCGCGTGCGCCCGCTGCGGTGTCGGACTAGAATCTGAACTTTTGATGAGAGAAGAGGAGTGGAACATGGCTCACGATTACGATGAAGAATCAATCGCGTATCATCACTTGCCGCGGCCTGGAAAGATTTCCGTGGTGCCGACCAAACCGTGCGTGACACAGCAAGACCTGTCGCTTGCGTACACCCCGGGCGTGGCTGTCCCTTGCCTGAAGATCGCCGCCAATCCGGCTGATGCATACGAGTACACCAATAAAGGCAACCTGGTCGGTGTCATTTCGAACGGCACCGCGGTGCTCGGCCTCGGGAACATCGGACCGTTGGCCGGCAAACCGGTGATGGAAGGCAAAGCCGTTCTCTTCAAACGCTTTGGGGGGGTCGATGCCTTCGACATCGATCTGCAGACGCGTGACCCGGACGAGATCATCCGCATTTGCGAAGTGCTGTCGCCAACCTTCGGAGGGATCAACCTGGAGGATATCAAGGCGCCTGAGTGTTTTTACATCGAAGAGGAGCTCAAGAAGCGCCTCGACATTCCGGTGTTTCACGACGATCAACACGGCACCGCTGTCATCTCCGGCGCCGGCCTGCTCAACGCGTTGGAGGTCACCGGCAAGGACATTGGGGCTGTCAAGGTGGTGTTCAGCGGAGCGGGAGCCGCCGGCATCGCCTGCGCCAGGTTCTACGAAGAACTTGGCGTCAGGCACGAGAACGTGCTCTTGTGCGACACCCAGGGCGTGATCTATCGCGGCCGGGAAGACCTCGATCCAGCTCATCCCAAGTACAATTCGTACAAGGCGTACTTCGTTCAGGACACGAGTGCCAGGACAGTTGCCGACGCTTTGAAGGATGCCGACGTCTTCGTCGGCGTAAGCGTTGCCAACGTCGTCACGCAGGATATGGTTCGTTCGATGGCCAGTCCCCCGATCGTGTTCGCCATGGCCAACCCCGACCCCGAGATCACGTATGAGGATGCCAAGGCGGCCTGTGCGGGTGTCCTGATGGCTACCGGCCGCAGCGACTACCCTAACCAGGTCAACAACGTCCTCGGCTTCCCCTTCATCTTCCGGGGCGCGTTGGACGTGCGTGCGCGCGCCATCAACGAACCCATGAAGATCGCCGCCGCCAAGGCGCTCGCCGGGCTCGCGAAGGAGAATGTGCTGGAGGAGGTGCTGCGCGCTTACAACCTCACCACGCTGAAATTCGGTCCGGATTATCTGATCCCGAAGCCGTTCGATCCGCGCGTGCTCACCTGGGAGGCCCTGGCGGTTGCGCAAGCGGCGGTGGATACCGGCGTCGCGCGCCGTGCCATTGAGGACTGGGACGCCTATCGCCATCACCTCGCTCAGCTACTCGATACAAAGTCAGCGAGCGTGCGTCGGCTGGCGCCGCGGCAGTCAGCGCGGCGGCCTGAGCCGCGCGCCAAGCGGCAACCGGCTCGGAGCCACCCGCGATGACGGGAGCGTTTGGACACGGAGGGCATGCACAAGCACAGTGAGCTGTCGCATGAGTCTCACCACACCGGCGACCGCCGCACAGACGAACGGGACACAGCAGGCGGTTGTCAGGGATAAGGGCCTGACAACCGCCCGCTCAATTCCCTTCGACCGGCTCCCGAGGGACATGATCCTGAGGGCCTTCGGAGTCGATTACGCTCACGTGCACCTCCCGGAAGGCGGCGACCTGTACGTGACGCGTAACGGCTGGCCCTTCCTGGAGCAGCTGCTGCCGGCCAACTGGTACAGCGACAAGTGGTATGCCCGCCAAGGAGATAAGCTGCCGGGGTCAGGCCATGTTTATCATGTGTGCACCCGACCGGTGGGGGGAAAGAGCATCGAGGTGGTGGTCAAGTTCTCACGTGTAGCGCGTGAAGTTCCGCTAGAGGTCGCGACCACGTTCCCCGATGACGTTCCTCCGGAAGTGATTGCCAACGCGCGCTTCAACAGCCCGATGGAGGAATTCGGGCTGGTCATGGAGCTGCGCCGTGCCGCCGAAGGCCCGGGGCACGCCCAGCTGCTCACGCAGCGCCCGCTCGCGATCTACGCTCCCGCCCAGGAGTTCGAACTGTGGGAACTCGGACGCGACGACAGCCGCTTCCGCGCCCACTGGCATCTGCTGGCCCAGGATCAGGAAAATAGGCCCAAGGCCATAGAGCTTGACATCAAGCGCATCTACGTCATGCTGTATAGCTGGACAAAAGGACAAGACGCTGAGGAGGTGCTCCGTGCCGGAGACATCAGTGAACAAGAGTGCAGGGACCTAACCGTTCTTGCAATACAGGACTTGCGTAACAAGGGCTTTCGGGTTCTCGACAACAAGCCGAAACATTTCATTCTCAGAAAGCGCCGCTCTGACGGCCAAATCCTGCGCCGAAACGGCGGCCGGATCGTGTACGGGCTGGTCGATTTCGAGCTGTTGCAGCGCACCCCGGCGTATCAGACCCGATTCAAAGCGGCGCAACGGCAGCGGTACTGGGAGTTGCAGACGCGTCGGCCGCAAGCGTCGAGCTCCACGCCGCTGCCCTCGCAGTTGAAAAACACAACCATCTTCGGGGTGGACTACCTATTTGGAACCACCGCCGACGACGGCAAGCTGTGGGTCGTCGGTCACGTTCCCGAACTGTTTGACTACTTTCTGCCGGATCGTTGGCGGCGCACGCCACGCGCCAAGCTATCGTTGGCCACTGAAGTCTACCACACACGGACGCGCGACGGCATCCACTTGGTCTACCGCAGATCACGGGTGGACATTCCGCCGCGCGTCGATCCGCTCCTCGCAGGGAGTGCGGCCATCCGCGAGCACGGGTACAACAGCCCGTTCGAGGAAGTTGCCATCGCAGAGCAGCTGCGCCCGGCTGGAGTCAGCACCATCTATCCTCGGGCGATCTACCGCACCGGTCATCGTTCCAGCCGCATCGCGCACCGGCGTGACCTGCGGCGTTTCATCACCCACGCACACCTCATGACACCGGAAAACGCGAGCGAACCCATCCTGAATCCAGACTATGATTACTACACCATCTGGGGGTACTTCCGCGGCATCGACGCCCAGATGGTGTACAGCCAGGGCACCGGTGGCGTGACCGAGTTGGAGCAGGTGTACGACGACGGCCTGCTCGCCAAGCAACAGTACGACGACGTGGTTGGCCTTGTGCAGCGCCGCTTGCAGGCCGTTGGGTTCAACGTCGATGAAATGGAGCCGTACGAGTTCGCCGTCCGCGTTGACGCGGATGGCAGGCTGCACCGCGGCGACGAGGGAGAGGTGGATGTCAGCCTCAGCATCGACGCCCAGACGGCGTACGAGTACGAGCTGATCACGGAAGAAACCTATCGCGAACTGATCAAAGGGCTCGAGGCGCAGTTCCAAGCGGCGGGCTGGGAAAACCTCAACTTGCTGGGCCACCACCTGCTGTTGTCGATGAACCCCGACGGCAAACTCAAGGCCGACGAGTCCGGGCAGCCGGTCGCGGTGGTGTGCAATTTCGAGCTGATCCGCGCGACACGGCACGTCCCATCGCCCTAGCCGACTCGTTCACTAGTGTAATGTCTCACATACAGCTTGGCCAGGTGGCCTTGACTTACTGAAGAACGCCTTTCATGATCTCACCGTCGCACTGACACCCATTCTAGAATTCTAAAGGAGAGCACCGTGTTCCGAAGACAAGACGCCCTTGACTATCACTCCCTAGGCCGCAGAGGAAAGATCGAGGTTACCCCCACCAAACCCCTTTTGACCCAGCGGGACCTCTCGTTGGCTTACACGCCTGGGGTGGCTGTACCCTGCCTGGATATCGAGAAAGAACCCTCGCTGGCTTACACCTACACCTCCAAAGGCAATCTGGTGGCGGTGGTCTCCAACGGCACGGCCGTGCTCGGGCTTGGCAACATCGGAGCGTTGGCCGGCAAACCGGTCATGGAGGGCAAGGGCTGTCTCTTCAAGAAGTTTGCTGACATCGATGTGTTCGATATCGAGATCGCCAGCGAGGATCCCGACGAGATCATAAACATCGTCCTCAAGCTCGAACCCACTTTTGGCGGTATCAACCTTGAGGACATCAAAGCCCCCGAGTGTTTTTACATCGAGGAGCGGCTCAAAGAGCTCATGCAAATTCCGGTGTTCCACGACGACCAGCATGGTACCGCCATCATCAGCGGCGCCGCCCTTCTCAATGCTGCGGAGCTGGTGGCTAAACCGCTTGACAAGCTGCGGGTTGTGGTCTCGGGGGCTGGCGCTTCGGCGATCGCCTGCGCCAAGTTCTATCTCTCACTTGGCGTAAAGCGGGAGAATCTCATCCTCGTCGATACCAAAGGGGTGGTCTACGAAGGCCGCAGCGAGGGCATGAACAAGTACAAAGCCCAGTTCGCCACTTCCCTAAAGGCGCGAACCCTAGGCGAGGCCATCGTTGGGGCCGATGTATTTCTCGGTTGCTCGGTGGCGGGCTTGGTCAGCAAGGAGATGATCGGAGCTATGGCCGATCGGCCGATTGTCTTTGCTCTGGCCAACCCCGATCCGGAGATCACCTATCCTGACGCCAAAGAAGCGCGCCAGGACGTCATCATGGCCACTGGCCGCAGCGATTATCCAAACCAAGTAAATAACGTGCTCGGGTTCCCTTTCATTTTCCGGGGCGCTCTCGACGTGCAGGCCCGTGTCATCAACGAAGAAATGAAGATCGCGGCCTCCCACGCCCTTGCTGCGCTTGCCAAAGAGGACGTGCCGGAGAGCGTGCAGCGCGCTTACGGGGGAGCGACCTTCAAGTTCGGACCTGACTACATTATTCCCAAGCCCTTTGATCCACGCGTCCTTCTCTGGGAAGCGCCAGCCGTGGCGCGGGCCGCTATCGAGACCAAAGTGGCGCGGCGACCTCTCGATCTCGAAGAGTACAAACAGAGCCTGGAGCGGATTTACGGCCGCACCCACATGGTTATGCGAAAGTACCGCGAGCAGGCTCGGCGCCAGCCCAAGCGTGTGGTCTTCCCCGAGAGCGAGGACGAAAAGATACTCCGGGCCTGCCAGATTCTCACCGACGAAAGAATCGCCAAGCCGGTGCTGCTGGGCGACGAAGAGATGCTCTGCCAACGCATCAAAGAGCTCGATCTCGATTTGATCGGCCGCGTCGAGATTGTGAATCACCTGCGCAGCTCCAAATTTGAGCAGTACGCCGTGGAGTACAGCCGGCTCCGGCAACGGCGGGGCGTGACTTTTAGGGAGGCTAGCTACCGATTGCATAGCCGCAAGTATTTTTCGCTGATGATGCTCCTGCAGGGCGACGTGGATGCGGTGGTTTTAGGCATGAACACCCATTACGCGGAATCGGTGCGGCCGGCCCTCGAGATCGTCGGGCTCCGCGAAGGGGTCAAGCGCGCCGCCGGCATGTACATGCTGGTGCTCAAAAACGATATCGTGTTTTTCGCGGATTGCACCGTAAACGTGAACCCCACGGCCGAAGAGCTGGCCGAGATCGCGATCGTTACCGCCGACGAAGTCCGCGAGCTCGGGGTCGAGCCGCGCGTCGCCATGATCTCCTACTCCAATTTCGGCTCGAACAAGGAAGAGAGCGCGGTGAAGATGGCCAAAGCCACCGAGATGGTGCAGCGCCGGCGGCCCGATCTCGAGGTGGATGGCGAAATGCAGTTCAATACCGCCACTAACTTCACGCTCACGAAAGACCTTTACCCCTTCTGCAAGCTCACGAAGCCGGCCAACGTCTTCATTTTCCCCAACCTCGACGCTGGCAACGCCTGCTACAAAGCCATGGCCGAGCTCGGTGGCGCCGAGTCGGTAGGCCCCATCCTCATGGGGCTCAACAAACCAGTAGGAGTGCTGCAGCGAGCCGACACCGTAGATGCCGTGGTGCGCCTGACGAGCATCGCCACTGTCGAAGCGCAAGGAGGATATGAACGTCTGAACGCGATACGGTCACTCTAGGAAGCCGTCGGGGACTCATGCCTGGATACGAGGGAGCGTCAGTGCGGGGGTGCGCGCAGCCCGTTCATGGACATCTACTCCATGGCCAGCCGCGCCCACATGGAGCGCTACGGGACGACCCAACGCCAGCTCGCGATCATTGCTGCGAAAAATCATTATCACGGGTCGCTCAATCCCGACGCCCAGTATACAGGATGACGATGACGGTGGAGGAGGTCCTCAACGACCGGCTAGTCTTGTATCCGTTCACACGGGCGATGTGCGCGCCGATGGGAGATGGCGCAGCGGCTGCGATCCTGGTTTCGGCGGAGTATCTCAAGCGGTTGAAAGACGCACGTCCGGTGAAGGTGCGCGCTTCCGTGCTCGCCTCCGGGAGCACGAAACCCGCGGCGACGATGGGGAGGTGGATGTCAGCCTCGGCATCGACGCCCAGACAGCGTACGAGTACGAGCTGATCACGGAAGAAACCTATCGCGACCTGATCAAACGGCTCGAAGCACAATTCCAAGCGGCGGGCCGGGAAAACCTCAACTTGCTGGGTCACCACTTGCTGCTGTCGATGAACCCCGACGGCAAGCTCAAGACCGGCAAGTCCGGGCAGCCGGCTGCTGTGGTGTGTAATTTCGAACTGATCCGCACGCTCAGCTGGCCCGGCTGCTCTTCCGCTCCCTCTCCCCGCCCGAGCAGGTTGGAGTGAGAGCCGCCGGAAGGCTCGCTCTCCGCCTCGGACGACCTCCCCAACGCTGTAGCCTGCATCTTTTCAAGTGGCCTCGCAACGCGCTATAGCTGCGCCCGGCGCAGCGCTCCGGGGCGCCTCGCGGTTGAAAGGAGACTCCAATGCCGATGATGGATCTCGATATCGACCTGTCGGATGAGGAATGTAGGATACGCGACTTGGTGCACAAGTTTGCCGCCGAGGTGATGCGGCCTGCCGGTATCGCGCTCGATCGCTTGCACGACCCCGCGGACGTGATCGCGCCACAGTCGATTCTGTGGGACGTGTTCAAGAAACACCGCGCGCTCGGCCTCGACGTCTACACCGATCCGAACAACGACCTCACGCCGGTACAGCGCGCGCGGCTGCGGTACATCATCGCCGAGGAGTTGGGCTGGGGCGATGCCGGGCTGGCCATCAGCTTCGGCGTTGCGACCTTTCCACGCATGCTGGCGGAGTTCTCCGGCCGGCCCGAACTCATCGAGCGCTTCGGCTCCCCCGAGCTTATCGGCTGCTGGGGTGGAACCGAACCGAGCCATGGTAGCGACTTCATCACCTTGGCCGACAAGATCGGCACGCCCGAATACGGCAAGCCGGATTGCGTCGCGCGCAAGGATGGCGACTTCTTTGTCATCAACGGGCAGAAGGCCGCGTGGGTCTCGAACGGCACGATCGCCGCGGCGACGGCGCTGTTCTGCGCCGTCGATATGGGCGACGGCGTGAAGGGAACCGGCGGGTTCATCGTGCCACTCGACCTGCCGGGCGCGTCGCATGGCAAGCCGCTCGACAAGATCGGGCAGCGGGCGCTGAATCAGGGTGAGCTATTCTTCGACGACGTGCGCATCCCTGCCGAGTACATGGTCATCGGGCCTGAGATGTTCGCCTTCGGCGGCGATTCCGTGCTGGCGATGGCGAATAGCGGGATGGGGTGCCTCTTCGTCGGCCTGGCGCAGGCAGCGTTGGATCTCGCAGTCGACTATGCCAAGCAGCGGGTCCAGGGTGGTGTGCCGATCATCCAACACCAGAGCGTGAAGGCTCGCCTGTTCGAGATGTTCCGCAAAGTGGAGGCGGCGAGATCGCTGGCACGGCGCGTGATGGTCTACAACGCCGTGAATGTCCCGCCGCAGCTGCATTACGCCGTTGCGTCGAAGGTCACCGCTACCCAGACCGCCTTCGAAGTAGCAAGCGCTGCATTGCAGATCTTTGGCGGCAACGGCCTGAGTCGAGAATACCCGATCGAAAAGCTGCTGCGTGACGCGCGCGCCTCGATGATCGAAGATGGCTGCAACGAGGTGCTCGGCCTCGTCGCGGCGGAGAGATTGTGAGATAGTTCTCGGTGCCGAACCGGCCGCTCGTTTCGATCCTCCTGCCGGCGTTCAATGCGGCGGCCACCCTGCCGGTATGTCTGCGCAGCATCCAGCGGCAAAGCGAGACGCGGTGGGAGTGCGTCATCGTCGACGACGGTTCCTCCGACGCGACACTGGAGTGCGCCCGGTCGTTCGCGCGCCACGATGAGCGCTTCACCGTTGCCGTCACGCCTCACCAAGGCATCGTCGCCGCGTTGAACACCGGCCTGCAACGCTGCCGTGGAGCCTTCGTCGCGCGCATGGATGCGGACGATCTCATGCATCGCGAGCGCTTGGCCGTCCAGGTCGAGGCGCTCGATGGCTGCGGGTGTGCGGCGATGGGCTGCCACGTGCGCCTGTTTCCGCGTGCTGCGCTGGCGGACGGACGTGTCGAATACGAACGCTGGCTCAACAGCATCGCCTCTTCGCGGCGCGTGCGCGAAGAGGCGTTCGTCGAATGCCCGATCGCGCACCCGGCGTTGATGATCCGCACCGAGGTGCTCGCAGCCTTTGTCTATCGCGACCAAGGTTGGCCCGAGGATTACGATTTGGTCCTGCGCCTGTTGGCGGCCGGCCACGACCTCGGGGTGGTGCCGCGTCGGCTCATCTGCTGGCGTGACACCCCGAATCGGCTGTCGCGCACGCATCCCTCCTATGCCCTCGATCGCTTCATCGCGTGCAAGGCCGCGTTTCTTGCGGCTGGGTTGCTCGCCGGCAGGGAAGAGTATGTCTTGTGGGCTTATGGGGAAACGGGCAAGGCGCTGCGCCGTGCGCTGCTCGCCTACGGCAAGCGGCCTGCTTACATCGTCGAGGTCCACCCGGGACGCGTGGGCAAGACCATTCACGGCGCGCCGGTGATCGCGCCGCAGGAGTTGGCCGCCTTGCGTCGGTATCCCGTCGTGGCGTCGGTGGCGGGAACCGTTGCACGTGAGCAGATCCGCGCGGCCATGCGGAGCATGGGGTTCGAGGAAACCAAGCACTTCATATGCGCGGCCTGATGTCGGGAAGATACGATGGGGGGCGTTTATGGTTGTTGTGACAAAATATGTAACCTCTCGTGAGCGTCGATTTGGTCGACGCCGACAACAACCTGACGGAGTTCCTCAACAATCCGTGCAATTCCCATAGCTTTCGTCGTTGCGCCTGAAGCCGGCTCCCCTGGAACGGCATTTGCCTAACCGAGGCCAGAGGGGCAGATGACCGCGCCAATCGTTGATGACATGCGTGGCACCGTACTCGTGGTCGACGACACCACCGACAACTTGATGCTCACCGTGTGCTCCCTGAAACGAGCTGGTATCCGCTGTCTCAAGGCGTCTCGTGGTTGGCAATGTCTGCAAGTAGTGAAGAACCATCGCGTTGATCTGATTCTGCTCGACTTGATCATGCCTCGCATGGATGGCTGGGCGACCTTGGCGGCCTTGCGTGATGATCCTGCCACGCGCGACATCGCGGTGGTCATGTTCACCTGCGACGATCGTCTGGCGACGCGCGAACGTGCCATGCGAGAAGGGGCCGTCGACTTCCTTCCCCGACCGGTAGCGCGCGAGCGGCTGCTGGCGTGCGTGCACACGCACCTCAATGCTGTGGCACGTGCGCGGGCGATCGAGGCGATCGATCGCGAGCTGGATGTGGCGCTGTCGCGCGACCCGCAGCCGTCGTAGGTTGCAGATTGGCCCGTTTCGGGCACTCGCACCGGTCGCGCGCGGCAACCTCGATATCGCCGATGTTAACGATATCTATCTGTATAGGGGACTGTTGACGTTAGGTGCTGCGATAGACGATCAAACCGTGGCTGGGATCGTAGGGCGACACGGCGACGGTGACACGATCGCCGGGTATGACTTTGATGTGGAACCGACGCATCCGGCCACTGATTTTGGCCAGGAACTGCTGCCCCTTGTCGGATTCCACCCGAAACTGGCCACCGGCCATGACCTCTTTCACGGTGCCTTCGATCTGAATCAAATCCTCACGACTCACACAGTACCTCCCTTGTCTGACAGACTCCCCCCATTGCTCTCGCTCTGCTCTGCGCCTAGCACGGCGGGGGAGACAAGCGGTTGCTGTATAGCAGAGCCACGCTGCGGCCGCTACGCGTCCGATCATCATCCACGCGCAAGCCGTCGCGCCGCCTCCTTGGCAAAGTACGTCAGGATCATATCGGCACCGGCGCGGCGGATGCCGACGAGCATTTCCATCATCACGCGCTCTTCATCGAGCCAGCCATTTTGCGCCGCCGCCTTTATCATGGCGTATTCGCCGCTGACGTTGTAGGCCGCGACCGGATAGCCAAACGCCTCTTTCACGCGCCAGATCAGATCGAGATAGGGCAGTGCCGGCTTGACCATCACAATGTCCGCACCCTCGTTGATGTCAAGCTGCGCCTCCCGCAGGGCCTCATCGGCGTTGGGCGGGTCCATCTGGTACGACCGCCGGTCGCCGAACTGAGGCGTCGACTCCGCGGCTTCGCGAAACGGCCCGTAAAACCCGGACGCGAATTTCGCCGCATACGCCATGATGGGAACCTGCTCGAAGCCTTCTTCATCCAGCGTATCGCGGATGACGCCGACGCGCCCGTCCATCATGTCCGAGGGCGCCACCATGTCGGCGCCCGCCTTGGCGTGCGAGAGCGCTTCCTTGGCGAGCAGATCCAGGGTGGCGTCATTATCCACGTCACCATCAACCACCACACCGCAGTGGCCGTGGTCGGTGTACTCGCAGAGGCAGACATCGGTAATGAGCAACAGGTCCGGGACTTCTTTTTTCAATGCCCGCAAAGCCTGCTGCACAACGCCAGTGTCGCTGTAGGCGCTTGAACCGACGCTGTCCTTGCTTGCGGGAATGCCGAACAAGATCACCGCCGGGATGCCAAGGTCGCGAATTTCCTTGCATTCCTCGATCAAGCGATCAACCGAAAGCTGCGCCACTCCGGGCATGCTGGCGACCGGTTTGGTCACGCGTGAACCTGGCGCCACAAACAGCGGCATGATGAGATTGTCTACGCTCAGCCGTGTCTCACGCACCATGCGACGGAAGTTCTCATTTTTACGCAAGCGCCGGGGGCGGTATTCGGGGAATTCCATCACCCTTCTCCTCTGAGGGTCAGTTGGCCTGCCTACTCCTTCGCGGCTCGTCTGTATAATACCGCACAATCGCGTCGACAAACGCGGGAATGGTGTACGTACTCGGCTGAATGGCAACTTGCATGCCGCAGCTGCGTGCGGTCTCTGCCGTCACCGGACCGATGCAGCCCACGGCGGCGTGCGCCAGCACACGGTCGACCTCGCCAGCTAAGATGGCGACGAAGTTCTGCACCGTGCTCGAGCTCGTGAACGTCACCAGATCGGCATCCCCACGGAGCAGCAAGTCACGCAGTTCGCCGAGCGTGTCGGACGGCAGAGCGGTTGTGTAGGTCGCTACTTCTTCCACGAGGGCGCCGTGTCGCTGCAACTCTGCCGGCAAGACGTCCCGCGCGCCGGCGGCGCGTGGCAGCAGGACTCGTTTGCCTGCCACGCCTGCCTGCAGCAGCGCGTCTACCACCGCTTCGGCGCGGAACTCCGCCGGGATCGTATCGACGCGCACGCCGTACCGTTGCACCGCCTTCGCCGTTTGCGGGCCAATGGCGGCAAACCGCGCGCCGTGCCAGTCCCGTACGTCGGCGCCCAGCGCCTGCAGGTGGTCAAAGAACACGCGCACCCCGTTGGCGCTGGTGAACACCACCCAGTCGAATTCCGCGGCGCGCCGCATGGCGTCGTGCAGCCCTGCCAAGGACGGCGGCGGCACCATCTCGACGGTCGGAAATGGCACCACCTCGGCGCCGAAGTTCTCGAGTTGCTCGGCAAAATCCGCTGCTTGCACGCGGGGCCGCGTAATGACGATGCGCCGGCCGAAGAGCGGTTTGCGCTCGTACCAGTTCAACTGTTCACGCAGCTCAACCACCTCACCAACAACAGCGATGGCCGGCGGTTTCATCCGGTGGGCCTCCGCCAGCGCGGCGATCGTTGCCGCCGTGCCGACGATCGTTCGCTGATCCGCATGTGTGCCCCATCGGATCACGGCGACCGGTGTTGTCGGTGCGAGCCCTGCGGCGATGAGCTTCTCCATGGTCGGTCGCAGCTGCAGCGCGGCCATGAGGATCACCAACGTACCACCGCTGCGCCCCAGCTCCGTCCAGCGCACCGCCGGCTCCTCTTTGGTCGGGTACTCGTAACCGGTTGTGAGAATCACATTCGAGGCAAACCGGCGATGGGTCAGCGGAATACCCGCATAGGCGGGGACCGCTATCGCTGAGGACACTCCGGGAACGATCTCGAAATCCAGCCCAGCGGCGCGAATGGCCTCGGCCTCTTCGCCGCCGCGGCCAAAGATGAAGGGATCGCCCCCTTTCAAACGCACGACGATACGGCCGGCCCGGGCATGATCGATGGTGAGCTTAGTGATGACGTCTTGCTCGACGCGCGTACCACCGCCGTGCTTCCCCACCAAGATGCGCTCGGCGTCGCGGCGAGCGTAGTCGAGCAAGCGCGGGGTAGCCAAATAGTCGTAGATGACGACATCCGCCTGCTCCAGGCAGCGCTTGCCTTTGAGTGTCAACAGACCGGGATCACCCGGACCTGCACCAACCAGATACACCTTACCTGCCACCGCAGACCTCGCCCGTCGAAGAGTCACGTTCATTTGCCGGCGCGCCGTGCGCACGCCGGACGGTAACGTTCAAGCGCATGAGTCCCAGGCTAGCTGACGCCGAGCACCCGCAAAATCTCCGCGCCACCCCTCCCGAGCACTTCTGTGGCCAACTCGGTGCCGAGGGTGGCTGCCGCCGCCACCGGGCCGCAGCATGCACCGCGTACCACCTGATGCCCGTCAGGGCTGGCGATGAGCGCCCGCATCTCCAGTGTATTCTCGTGAACCGTCGCGTGCGCCGCAAGTGGTGTGCGGCACGATCCCCCGGCACGGGCGAGGAAGGCGCGCTCCGCCGTGACCGCGACCCGCGTTGCCGCGTCGTCGAGCGGGCCCAGCAACTCGGTGGCTTCGTCAGCGCGGCTTTCGATCGCCAGTGCACCCTGACCGATGGCCGGGATAAACTGCTGGGGATCAAGGAACACCATCTCGCCCAATTCAATCCCCAGCCTCCGCAGCCCGGCGCTGGCCAGCACGATGGCGTCGAAGTCGCCGCGCGCCAGCTTGCGCACGCGTGTGTCGACGTTGCCGCGCAGGTTCATGACCTCGAGGTCGGCGCGGGCCGCACGCAGCAAGGCCATCCGCCGCAGACTGCTGGTGCCCACGCGCGCCCCTCGCGGCAACGCCTCCAGAACGAGGCCCTCACGTGTGATAAGCACATCGCGCGGATCTTCGCGCACGGGCACGGCGGCGATGACCAGCCCTGGCGCCAGCTCGGCCGGCAGGTCTTTCATCGAGTGTACGGCGCAGTCGATGCCGCCTGCCTGCAGCGCCTCTTCGATTTCCTTGACGAAAAGTCCCTTGCCCCCAATCGTGCTCAGCGGCTGCTCGGCGAAGCGGTCGCCCGAGGTGGTGATCGTCACCAGCTCAACGGCGAGCTGCGGGTGTTGTCGTTGCAAACACGCTTGTATCCACCGCGACTGTGTCAACGCCAGCTGACTGCCGCGTGTGCCGATGCGGATACTGCGCCTCACCGGTCTTCGGGCTCCTCAATGTCGAAGAGCTGCCGCGCGGCGGCGACGTAGAACGCCTCACGCTGCCGGTCATGTTGTTTCAGATGGGTGAAGGGAGCGTGCAGGATCTTGTTGACGATGGCGGCGGTCATGGCCTCGATCGCCTCGCGTTCCCGAGGCGTGAACTCGCGCAAAGAGGTGGCCAACGTTTTCTCCAGCTCGCCTTTACGGATCGCCTCCATCTTCTCCCGCAGTGCCACGATGGTCGGCACGGCGTCGAGCGCGGACAGCCACCGCCAGAAGGAGTCCACTTCCTCTTCGATGATGGTCTCGGCCTTCTCGGCCTCACGGCCGCGCTGGTCACGGTTGTCCTGAGCGACGCCGCCGAGGTCATCGATATCGTAGAGATAGATGTTGTCGAGTTCGTTGATGGTGGGATCGAAGTTGCGCGGCACACTCATGTCGATGAGGAACAGCGGCCGGTAGTTGCGTGCCCGCAGCACCTCCTGCACCCGCGCCCGGGTCAGCACGTAGCCGGCAGCGGCGGTGGACCCGATGACGACGTCGGCCAACTGCAGGTAGCGCGGAAAATCCTCGAAGGGTACCGGCGTGCCGCGAAAGTCGCGCGCCAGCTCGATGGCGCGCTCGAAAGTGCGGTTGGCCACGATGATGCCGCGGATGCCGTGCGCCAGCAGGTGGCGCGCCGCCAGCTCGCTCATCTCGCCGGCGCCGAGGAGCATGGCGGTCTTGTCTTCCAGCCGATCGAAAATCCTACACGCCAGCTCGACCGCGGCGGAGCTCACCGACACCGCTTTGCTGGCCACGCCGGTCTCAGTTCGGATGCGCTTGGCGACGCTGAAGGACTTGTGGAAACAGCGATGCAGGACGGTTCCTGCACTCCCCACGCTTGCCGCGCGGCTGTAGAACTCTTTGAGTTGGCCGAGGATCTGCGGCTCGCCGACCACCATCGAATCGAGACTGGCCGCCACCCGGAACAGGTGCCGCACCGCCTCGCGGCCGCGGTAGACCGACAGATGCTTTCCCAGCTGTTCGCCAGCGAGGTGTTCTCCTCGCCCCAGGAACGCGACCAGTGCCTCGACCGCGCCGTCGCCGTCACTGGTGGCAGCGACCACTTCGACGCGGTTGCAGGTGGACACGATGACGCCCTCTTCAACCGGGGAGAGGGCCATGAGATCGCGCAGCGCCTGCTCCAACAGTCCGTCGCCGAAGCCCAACCGCTCGCGGACTTCCACCGGCGCTTTGCGGTGGTTGACGCCAACGATGAGGATCTCGCGCTCCATCAGCCGAAGGTCCCGGTGTGTTTGCCAGGAAACACGAGATTGACGCTCACGAAGGACACGACCAGCACTACGAACCCGACGATGGTCAACGCTGCCGCTTTGCGCCCGCGCCAGCCGACGGTGCGTGCGTGTAGCAGCAGTGCGTACAGCAGCCAGGTGATTGCCGACCACACCTGCACCGGCTCCCACGACCACATCGCGCCCCAGGTTTCCTTGGCGAGCACCGAGCCGGTGATGATGCCGATGCTGAAGAGCGCGAACCCCCAAGTCACAAGACGGTGGTTCAGGTCGTCGAGCGTTTCCAGCGAGGGCAGCCGCCGGAAGAGATCACCCTTGCGCTTTGCCTTGAGCAGTTTTTCTTGCAGCAGATAGATGAGGCTGAGGCAGAAGGCGACTGCGAAGATGGCATAGCCCAAGAACGCCGGCGCGACGTGCGCCGGTAGCCATACGTTCCGCAGCCGCTCGGGCAGTTGGGGCGTCGGCGCGTTGAAGGCGAACGCCGACAGGGTGAATAGGAACGCGAGCGGCGTTACCAGCGCCCCGACGACGGTGAGATTGGCGCGCGCCGCGATCAGCAGGTACAGTCCGGCCATCACGCACGCGATGAACGACAGCTCCTGCTGGAAGGTGGCGATCGATTCGTAGCCCAGCAGGAACGCCCGCACGCCCAGCGAGGCGGCGTGCACGGCGAAGGCGCAAGCAAGGAAAACAATGGCAACGCGACGCGTCGAAGCCTGACCTGTGATGACATGCACGATGAAACTCGCGGTGCTCAGGAAATACAGCGCCAGTGCGACAGCCAGTAACACGGTGGTCATCGTTCAACTCAACTGCGCGCCGAGCGTGTCCATGCCGAGCGTGGCTAGCGAAACGCCATCGCCTACGGTTTCGGCCAATAGTTGATCGATTGCATCAGTTTGCCGCCGGCGCAGATACTCAAGCAGCGGCGAGTTCGCCAAGGCAGTGAAAACGCGTCGGCGATCGGCCGGGCTCGCCGAACGGGCTGCCAGCCGCCCGCGTACCCGCCGCAGCAGCCGTAGCGCCTCGGCATACTCCGGCCCGAAGGACTCCTGGAGGTCGCGCCGGATGCGCTTGGCGAGGGCTGGGCTGGCCCCGCCGGTCGATGTCGCAATCACCAAATCGCCCTGTTCCATGACCGCGGGCACGATGAAATCGCAGAGCCCGGGTCGGTCGACCACGTTCAGCAGCGCGCCGGCTGACTGGGCATCACGGGCCAGCTGTTCCTGCGTCTGTTCGTCATCGGTGGCCGCGAAAGCCAGGAAGAAGCCGCGGACATCCCCACTGGCATACTGCCGCGCATGGTGCGTGATCGCTTGCGCTGCCGTGAGCGCTTGGAGGTTCGAGGTAATCACCGGGCTGATCACTGTCACATGAGCGGCAGCCTCGACCAGCGCTGTTACCTTCTGTTCCGCGACTTTGCCACCACCCACCACCAAGCAGCGCCGATCTGCTACCCGCAAGAACATCGGGTAGTACTTCATCGGGCGCATGCTAGCACAGCGGTGCACCCCGGAAAAACCAAAATCCTGGCGCCGCACGGCAGCAAGCAAACGCAACGGGTGCGGCATCCGCACCTCTCATGCGCTCTGACCAATCAGCGCTAGGCGGAAAAGGACGAGCCACACCCGCAGGTGCGTGTGACCCTGGGGTTGATGAACTTGAATCCAGCTCCATGCAAGCTCTCGACATAATCGATCGTGGTGCCGTGCAGGAACTGCACACTGGTGGCATCGACCACCATACGGACGCCCCACTGCTCCACCATCGTGTCGCCGGGACGAACGCTGTTGTCGAAGCTGAGGCTGTACTGGAACCCCGAGCACCCCCCGCCGGCGACCGCGACTCGGAGCGCGTGATCCACCAAGCCCTCACGGCGCAGGGCGACCTTGACCCTCTCGGCAGCGGCTTCGGTGAGCTGCAACACCGACCCGGTACCCTGGTCGCTTTGAGGGGTTTCGACAGTCACTTGCGCTTTCATTGTCACCTTTCCGGGCGCAATCCCGCGCCGCGGCGTTGAAGGTTCTCAAATCTCGTTCGTCAGTAAAACGTACTTAGCGAGCGGCAGTGTGTCAATGGGCCGAGGCTTTGCTTGAATTTGTGCGGAACTTTCGAGTATAGAGACCCAGTCGCCAGCATGAAGATTTCGCCCCGATATTTCGTTTGGATCAATTTGGTCCTGCTTGCATTGGTGGCGTACTGGGTGGCGGCGACCGTGAGCGCTGCTGTTGCCGCCAAACTCAGCCTGCCCCCCCAGGTGCATTTGAGCCAGCCGCCACCGCCGATTGCCCGTGAACCGCGGCGCCCGGCCTCCTACTATGCCAACATCAACACACGCGACATCTTCAACTCCACCAAGCCGCCGCCCGAGAAACCGCCGGAACCCCCGAAGCCGACCGAGCTGAAGCTCAAGCTGTGGGGGGTTGCCGTGCGCGCGGATCATTCGTCCTACTGCATCATTGAGGACCTCACCACGCACAAGCAGGACCTCTACCACGTCAACGATACGGTCACCGCAAACGCCGTGGTAAAGGATGTCGCATGGGACCGCGTCATCCTCGACCGCGACGGTCAAGAGGAGATCCTTGAGCTGGCGTCAGCACAGGGCGGGCTGCCGCGACCCGTAGCTGCGGTGGCGGCGGCGCCCAACCAGTCGGCCAATCCGCACATCCAGCAGGTCAGCGAAAACCAGTACAACATCGACCGCAGCGAAGTCGACGCGGCATTGGACAACATGAATCAGCTGTTCACGCAGATCCGCGCCGTCCCGCATTTCGAGGGTGGTAAGTCGACTGGCTTTCGGCTCTTTGCCATCCGCCAGAACAGCATCTTCGACAACATCGGCCTGCAAAACGGGGACATCATCCAAAGCATCAACGGCACGGACCTAAACGACCCGAGCGGTGCGCTGGGCCTCATGCAAGGCTTACGCAACGCGGGGCAACTCAATGTGACGATTCGCCGGAACCAGCAAACGTTGAACTATCAGTACAACATAGGCGGGTGATTCGAAGAGGGATGGCATGCGGCAATCGATGATACGCTTTCTTGCCTTGGGCTGGATGGCACTGGGATTCTCGTGGGCTATGCCTGATTTGACGTTGGCACAAGAGGCGCCCGCTGCCGGTGGAGCCGACGCGCAAGGCAATCAGCGCCTCATACAGATGGATTTCCAGGACGTTGACATCGGGGTGCTGGTGAAGTTCATCAGCGAGCTCACCGGCAGGAACTTCATCATCGATGAGAAGGTACGGGGCAAAGTGACCATCATCTCCCCGTCGAAGATCTCCGTCGATGAAGCGTATCTGGTGTTTCAGTCGGTGCTGCAGGTTAAAGGCTTCACCACCGTCCCGGCCGGCGCGGTCATCAAGATCGTCCCGACCAAAGAAGCCAAGAGCTCGACCATCCGTACGATCATCCCCAACGGGGTGCCAGCACCGACGGACGAATACATCACCCGTTTGATCCCGTTGAAGTACGTCGACGCCACCAACATGGTCGCTATCTTGCAGCCGTTGATCTCCGCCGACGGACTACTGGCTGCCTACTCCGCGACGAACACCTTGATCGTGATCGACACCGCGGCGCAGACCGACCGCTTGGCCAAGATTCTCACGCAGTTGGACGTAGAGGGATTCGAGCAAGGGATCGAGGTCATCCGACTCAACTACGCGTTCGCGACCGACATCGCCGCGCTTTTGCAGCAAGTCCTCGGCGAGCAAGGCGGTGGGCCCGCAGGCGCGCCGCAGACCCAACCAGGAGCGGCGCCCGACGCTCGGTTGCGCCGCGGCGCGGGCGCCAGGCCAGGCGCACCGGGGGCGGCCCAGGGGGTCGTCAGCGGCGGCACCACTCCGGAGCACGCTTTCAAGATAATTCCCGATGAACGCACCAACGCCTTGATCCTCATGGCGGGGCCGTTGGAAATGCGGCGGATCAAGGAGTTGATCACGCGCCTCGACGTCCCGCTGCCCCTCGGCACCGCTCGCATCCACGTGTACTACCTCAAGTACGCCAACGCCCTCGAAATGGTAGGGGTGCTCGGTTCATTGATCGGCGGTGGTGGAGGTGGGATGGGGGGGATCGGCGGCTACGGCACGCGGCGCGGACTAAGTGGAAGCAGGAGCGTAGGTGGGATGGGCGGCATGGGCGGCGGCATGGGTGGCTACGGCGGCGGCATGGGTGGCTTGGGCGGCATCGG
>JBEKBJ010000002.1:0-130862 GCA_050015455.1 Binatia bacterium | reverse complement strand
TCACCCACTTGAAAGGGTTTGGGCTGTCGTTGTGGACGTCGAGGAATTCGTGGATGGCGGCTTCGAGTTCGCGGACACTGTGATGGGAGCCCCGCTTGAGCTGCTTGTTGGTGAGGATCCGTATCGTCGCCCGTCAGGGCCGCGCCCGACGGTGCCCGGCGGCGGTCGGCTGAAAAGGCGCATGGCAACGCCGCCGGCCTTCTCGCACTTCGGCGGGACGGGCCGTGGCCAAGCCGCGCAGGGCAAGCTATTCAATGGGTGATGAGTGACCTCGGCAGGCTGCTGATCCTCTTCGGTGTGATCCTCGTCGTTGTGGGGGTGCTGCTCACCGTTGCCGGTAAGATCCCCTGGCTCGGTCGCCTCCCGGGCGACATCCTCTACAAAGGCGAGCACGTCACCTTCTACTTCCCCATCGTCACCTGCCTGCTCATCAGCGTGATCCTGAGCCTGCTCTTCTATCTCTTCCGGCGGTGAGCGGCCGGCGGCATGAAGTCATCGCGCGGCACGGTGGCGTCGGGTGCGTGCGCCGACTTACTTCGAAGAGGCATCGCTCAACCTGCCGCTTCCCGCTTCTTCGCCTTACTCTTTGGGTTCTTCTGGCCTCCAGACTTCAACGCCTTCCTCTTGGTCGGCGAAGAAAGATGTTGTCCTTTTCCCTTCGACTTCGTCGCCGACACCTCGTCAGCGACCATGGCCACTGCCTTCGCAGCGCGACGCCCCTTGGCCGGCTTCGCTGGCGCCGGCGTGCTCTCCTGTGCAGAGCCGTCCACGCCAGTGGCCATCTCCAACCCGAAGATCTCGGAGAGGTCTCGGCCGGCGAGCACCTTTTCCGCCGCAGGTGCTTTCTTGGCCAGCGGCAGCCCTGTACCGGCCTTGGCAATCAGCTCCTTCTCGTCCACTTCGCGCAGCTTAAAGAGCAGCTCGGGCCGCTCGTCCAGCCGGGTGCCGATGCCGTAGAGCACCGCCGCGACGTGCTTGCACATCGACGCCCAGTCCGGGCAACTGCACGACAGTTTGATCTCCTCCGGTGAAGGGAACAAGCCGGTCCGTTGCTGGCAGATGCGCTCCATGACCCCCTTGGAGAAGCGTCCCTGCAAGAGCTCGACGAGCGAGTCGATGGCCCCTGCGGAGTCTTTGCAGATGGCGTTCCAGCGCGTCTTCGGAACCGGCGAGACCCGCACCGCTACTCTGTAGATATCCGAGCCGCTGACCATGGCCTTGACCTCGCCCGGGGCGACCTGCAGGTCGACCACCGAGCCGTTGCGGACATAGGTGCGCCCGCGCGGCAGCCGGTTGGCGTAGTCGCTGTAGCGCTCGAGGTTGTCACACCACGCCTTGCCCCAGAACGTCGTGGCGATGGCCCGCCCCTCAATCACCACCGGTGACACGGCGTGTCCCTTCTTCCTGAGCTTGGCCATCTCGCGCTCGGCTTGTCGCCGCCGCACTGCCACCGGCACGTAGGGTCTATACTCGTAGAACATCGATCACGTCTCCTTCATCGCGGCGTTGATGTCGAGGGCGACGAGCTTGAGCAGCTCCTCGTCCTTCAGCTCGGTCAGGAGCAGCTCGGCGCCGCCTTCCAGCAAGTCCTGCGAGAGCTGTCGCTTCGATTCGATGAGCTGGTCGATCTTTTCCTCGACAGTTCCCCGACATACGAATTTATGGACGAGCACGTTCTTGGTCTGCCCGATGCGGAAAGCCCGGTCCGTTGCCTGGTTCTCCACCGCCGGGTTCCACCAGCGGTCGAAGTGGACGACGTGGGAGGCGGCGGTGAGGTTGAGTCCGGCGCCACCGGCCTTGAGCGAGAGCACGAAGAACGGCACGGCCTCGTCCTCCTGGAACCGACGTACCAGATCCTTGCGCTTTTTCACCTCGGTC
Organism: Binatia bacterium; assembly: GCA_050015455.1. Lineage (GTDB taxonomy): Bacteria > Desulfobacterota > Binatia > HRBIN30 > HRBIN30 > JAGDMS01. The sequence goes on along the minus strand of JBEKBJ010000002.1, from coordinate 128,984 downwards.
TCGCCATGCAGAACGAGCCCGGCCCGCCCGAACACCGACCCGAGGAAGGCCGCCAGGGGAGCGGTTACCTCGCGGAACTGCGTGAAGACGAGCACCTTCTCCTGCCGGGCCGCGATGACCTCCGCGATGTCACGCAGGCGCGTCCATTTGCCACTGTCGTCTTCGTTCCAGGCGCCGTCGCCCAACCACTGCGACGGGTGGTTGCAGATCTGCTTGAAGCGCATCAGGAACGACAGCACGACCCCTTTGCGCCGGATGCCCTCGGCGTTCTGAATTTGTTCGGACAGCTCCTTCACCGCTTGCTGGTAGAGCGCAGCCTGCTTGCGGCTGAGCTGGCAGAAGGCTTTGACCTCGGCCTTGTCGGGCAGGTCGGCGATGACGGTCTTGTCGGTTTTCAGGCGCCGTAGGATATAGGGCCGCACGAGATCGCGCAGCGGAGCGTACGGGTTGTGGGGCCTGTCCGCGAGCCGTTTGACGAGGGTCGTGAACTCCTTCGACGACCCGAGCAAGCCCGGGTTGATGAAGTCGAAGATGGACCAGAGGTCCCCGAGCCGGTTCTCGATCGGCGTGCCGGTGAGCGCAAAGCGCACCCGCGCGTCGAGTTTCTTGGCGGCCCGCGTCTGCTTGGCCTCCGGGTTCTTGATGGCCTGCGCTTCGTCGAGGACAACCATGTGCCACGCGCAGTCGGCCAGCCACGGTATGCGCAGTAGCGAGCCGTAGCTGGTGATGACCAGATCCACGTTCGCAAGGCGCTCCGGTTCGAGCGTCGCCAGCTCGGCGGCCGGCAGCGCTGACGGATGAGCAACGAGCGCCTTCACGCTTGGCGTGAAGCGGTCAATCTCCGCGGCCCAATTCGCCAGCAGCGAGGCAGGGGCGACGAGCAGGCTGGGGGCTGCGCCCGGCGTCGGTTCGGCGGGGCCGCTCCCCGCCCGCACTCCAGAGGCTTCCGGCGGACGTGTTGGGTCGCTCCGGGCCGCCAAGTCCGACAGGCTGCTGGGTCGCCGTTTGGCCTTCGGCTCACTCTTGAGAACGAGCAGCAGCGACAGCACTTGGATGGTCTTTCCCAAACCCATGTCGTCGGCGAGGCAAGCGCCGAGACCGAGCCTCGAAAGCAGGTAGAGCCACCGCACGCCCACCTGCTGGTACGGCCGCAGTGTGCCGTTGAACGCCCGGCCGGGTTCGACTTGGGCCAGCCCCTCCGGGCTGCGCAGTGCCTTCAACGTTTCAGAGAGCCAGGGGCCCGCAACCACCTGGGCCCAGTCGGCGTCGGTGCGGCCGGTCGTTTCGTCGCGTGCCACGTCGGCGCCCGCGAGCATGCGCATGGCCTCCGCGAAGGTGAGGCCGTTGTCGGCGGCGGCGCGCTCGACCTGGCGGAAGTGATCGAGCATGCGGCCGAGCCGCGCGCGATCGACTTCAACCCAGCGCCCACGAACGAGCGCGAGCCCATCGGACTTGGCGAGCAGTTCTCTAATCTCACCAGCGGTGAGTTTTTCACCGCCGAGCGTGACCTCCATGCGAAAGTCGAGCAGCGCGTCCTGGCCCAGACCTGACGGGGCGTTGCCGCCGACGGTAGCCGTCACCTGCGGGTGCGGAGGACGGTTTGCCTTCCAGCTGGCGGGCATCCGCACGACGACCCCGGCGCTCTCCAGCAACGGGACATCGCCGAGAAACTGGAAAGCCTCCTTGGGGGTCCAGCGCAACGGGTGGAAGATCTCGCCCGCGTCGACCATGGCTTTCAGCCACACGCAGCGCTCCGCCGCGCGCTGAACGGGGAGGAGCAGCGACAACAGGCGCGCCTTGTTCGCCGCGCCCGCGTACTCGCGCAGCGCCTGACCGAGGGGAAGGTGCTGCGCTTTGGCGTGGGCAGACAACCGGGTCGTGTAGGTCGCGAGGAACGCGAACGGTGCCTCCTCGTCCTTGCGGTTTTCGGCGAGGTTGAAGTGCACGCGACCGACGAGGTTCCACGCCGGGCTTCGGCGCTTGAGGAAATCCTGAACCGAGTCTTTCGACTCGGAAAGCTCGGCACCGAAAGCTGCGTCGAGATCTTCCCAAAGAGCGTGGAGGACGGCTGTCGTCAGGTACTCCGCGCCGGTCATCGGAGGCGCAGCCGAGGCCGCCGACTTCAGCTCGTCTTCCGGCGGGGCCGGGACGTGTACCTTGGCGCCGCGCTCCTCGGCATCCGGGAGCGTGCACAGGGCCGTCACGTAGCGCGTGCCGAACTCGCGCCAATAGGCGAGGACGGGTGGAAGCGGGGTTCCGACCTCGGCGGCGCCGAGCTGCAGCAGACCGTGACCCGAGCCGCGCGCAAACGCGTCCCGCAGCCGCTGGGCGAGCGCTGGCTCCAACGTCGGCGCGTCGTCTACTTGGCCCAGCGTGAGACGCCCGTGCGGAGTGAGGATGAGGCCAACGGAGAGCGGACCCATCGCGGTCGTCTACTCTTCTTCATGGCCGCGACGTGGGCGGCCCCTCAGCTTCGGCATGAGCGCTTGCATCGGATCTCTCTTGGAGCCGCTTATGGGTCATCCTGGCGAGAGATGCAATGTGGGTGCGAGGTGAAGCCGAGCCCGGTTACCCAGGACGGCGTCGAGTGACTGCCGGACAAGAAAACGTGCGGATCATTGAAGAGCCGTCGCCTCAATGTTCGCGGGCAAACTGCCTGCCCTCTGAGGGCCTATGCGTAACGGTATTGGTTCCGCGACGAACCGTGATAGGCTAATTGTATCGGGACGCGGGCCCCGATTGCAGGACCTCGATGCCGTCAATGCGATTTCATGATCTGCCGGAGGGCAGAGGTCTTCGCGCCCCGGTGCGCCGCGCCATCGCGCCGAAAGGTTAAGCTCCCCCACAGAAGCCCGCTGGCTGGGATGGCAGGCTCTTTTTCTGGGGCGGGTGTAGCCTGTATGCCGGGTCGGTTTTTGCCACGACGTTGCACGCGCACCACGCGTTGCAGGTGTGCATCGGCGTCAACGGCCGCTTCCGCTTACGCTCCGGCGTGGCAACGCCTTGGCGAGCCTATCGCGGCGCCGTCGTCCTCTCCGACCAGCCGCATCATGCGATCTTGGCAGGACTGTTACTGGCATTGGGGCCACGGCAGCAAGTTTGTTCAAGACGCGCTTCACCGGCTATGGTAAAAGGCGGTCCCGGGTATCGCGGAGAGACCGCGAGTGACCCGGAGGAAGGAGAGAGACGATGCCACTGGATCCGACCCAATTTACCGACAGCCGTTTCGCCCAGCTCCTCGGAGACACCGGTGCCACGAAGCTGGCGGCTGACGCCCTCCCGTTTTTCACTCGCCAGCGTGGCCCTGAGGAGATGGCGCGCCTGTTCGCCGTCTTTCGCGTCGGCGAACACCACGCCGTCATCACCATCGGTGATTGGCTGAAGAACACCAACCAGCTCGAGGTCGAGGACGGCTACGCCCGCCTCATCTGGGACGAGGCTCGTCACACCCGCATCTGGACCCAACGCATGATCGAGCTTGTCGGCGAGCGCGAGGTGGAAAAACACTACCCGGACCCGCGGCGCCTCGAAGTGAACCACCCGGAATATTTCCGTCTGTGGGATGAGTACGCGAAGGCCGACTCGCTGCCCAAGCAGCTCGCGTACATCTATGTGGTAGACGCCTGGGCGGGCTTCGCGTACATGGCGTACCTCAATTTCATCGACCCAGTCACGAAATGGCACTTGCAGACCATTCTTGCTGATGAAGCCTTCCACGTGGCGTTCGGGCAGGAGATGGCAGCGAAGCACGTGACCACGCCACGTGACAAGGAGATCCTTACACGCGAGGAGGAGAAGATCGTCGGCATCCTCGCCAACATTACGGACGGCTTTCTGACCAGCAACGTGTGAACGGTTCTGGGAAAGGCGCCATGAAGCTCAACCGCATCGAGAAGGCATTGATGAACAATCCCGTTCGGGCGCTGATCCAGCGGCGCTACGAAACCCCGTGGTTGGAGCGCCTCGGCGGGCGAGCTGACGGGCTGCGCGTGCTGGAGGTGGGCTGCGGGCGCGGCGTCGGGATGCAGATCATCTTCGAGCACTTCAGGGCGCGCGAGGTGCATGCCTTCGACTTCGACCCGGACATGGTCAGGCTGGCGCGCCGGAGCGGTTGCGGTTGACCGTGGGCGACGTCACCGCCATCGACGAAGCCGACGCTATTCCAAACGCCAACGCGGGGATCACCGTGGTGCGTGACAGGTCAGCGGTACGAATCAACACCTCTGCGAGGTTGACGACGGAAATCACTAGGTCGATCTGGCCGTCACGACAGCTGCGAAATGGCCGCTCCAACCTCGGCCCAGAACCGTGGCGGCCTTGTATCCAACCAGTTGCGATAGCCGTACACCGTTTCAGCGTTTCAGCACTGGTTCCGTTGCCGGATAGGCTTAAAGCCTAACAGCCCCAAAGCCATCAGGGCTCCGCGTTTCCGACCCCCTCTGGCTCAAGCACGGACACTCGTTCCGGACAGCAGATAGCCGTCGTCAACCAACGCTCCCGCTCGTTCGTTGATGTACGTGAAAGGAGTATCGCAATGAGAGTATCGATGATGTTCACCCTGGCCGCGCCGCTGGCTGTGGCGCTGGCGGTTGCACCGGCCCTGGCACACGGGCGTCACGGTGGAGGCGCATGTGCTCAGGCCCTGTTACAGTCTTCGCCACCACTGTGCTCCGTGACCACCGGCCCAGGGTGGGTTATGAAGTGTATCACGCAACTTCCCGCGGGTACTACGCTGCCCACGGCCTGCGACCAGGTCCAGGCTAAGATCACGGCGTGGAACACGTGCAAGGGGGTCCTGGTACAGCAGAACCTTTGCCCGAATATCACACCCGGCCCAGGCCAGCACAAAGGCTTCATCGGGTGCCTGCGCCAGCTAGCGCAGAGCGGCCAGGTGCCGGGGAGCTGTCAGCCTCTCCTCGTCCAGCATCACGGGTATCACCACCATCATGCGCCGGACTCGGCGCCGGACAGTGGGCAAGGCAACCCGTAATGATGACGAGCGACGGTCCGGCTACCGGGTGGCGTGCTGGGCGGCGTCTGTAGTATCCTAAGGTGTCAACCCAGCCGCTAGCTCGTTCGTTACGTTTTGAGGGATTGTGTGGACCACGTTCTGATCTCTGCCCGCGACCAGCGTTTGTTGCACCCAAAGCGGGCTTCCCCCTGCCACGTGTTGGGTTGGCCAGGCCGTCTGTTCGCCCCCCCAACGCCCAGGCCTCCCAACACGTGGCCTCCTTGCTTCGGGATCTCCGCACCTGCCCACTCCTCAGCCTGGTGGACATGAGCAGCTGGATGCAGGCTCGGCCGCAGCGCACGACCGAGGGCCTGAGCCCGGTCACCGTGTTGTCAACGGAAGATGGGCGTCACTCGTCAGCATCGGTAGGACCCGTAGTAGATGGCCAACGAGAGTCGGTGGCGGAGCGCGCAACGGAGTACGACGAGCTGTACCGAGCCCACCACGCACAAGTCCTGCGCCTGTGCCGGCTTTTGCTGTCCGACCCGGATGAGGCAGACGATGTGAGTCAGGAAGTCTTTCTCAAGCTCTTCCGCCAGCATCAGCTGAGCGGCAACACGATCGCCTGGGGGCCCTGGCTAACGAGGGTGACGGTGAATGCCTGTCGTGATCGGCGGCGCTCCGGTTGGTGGAAGTGGTGGCGCGAGCACCATCAGACCTTCGAGGAAGCCGAGTTCCCAGGCCACGGCCGCACTCCCGAGCAGGAGGTTCTCAGTCGTGAGCGGCGCCGAGAGGTATGGCGCTCGTTTCAGCAACTCTCATCCCGGCAGCAAGAAGTGTTTGTCTTGCGCCATCTGGAAGGTTTTCCCACTGCGGAGGTGGCGGAGATTCTCGGTGTGAGCCCAGGGAGTATCAAGCGCCATCTCTATCGTGCCGTACACCAGATGCGGAAGGCATTGGGAGGTTTGCAATGAACCGATGTCTGAGCAAGCGAGCCCTGCTGCGGGCCTATCTGAAAGAAGCCAGCGGCGCCGAGCATGCCCACCTGCGGCTGTGCGTCGATTGCGCCGGGCGCTACGACGCCCTGGTCGATGACCTGCATGCGATCGATGCGATTCTCACGACAACGCCGCCACCGGCGGTTGTGACCAGGCGTCTATCTCGCTGGCACATGGGCTGGGCACCTGCGGCGGCCTTCGTCGTGCTACTGGCGGCAGTCGCCAGTGTGATCTCCCTGCACCGACCGGCGCCGCCGCCGGTGCCGTCACGGAGCACCAATGTGTCGGCCTTCGCAGCCGATGTCTCCCTTGCACTCTTCGCCAGTGCCGATGCCAGCGATTTTCCGCAGATTGAATCTGCGCCGTCCGATCTCGGTGCGGCGCTCGAAGCAGGATGGGCGTGCACCCAGGATGGCTACTTCAACGGCGAATGCAATGACCAGCTGTCGATGTTGCTCTTCGAGGAGAGTGACTGAAGGAGAAGACGATGAGGGAAAGTCGTTTGCTACTGACCCTGACTGGGCTGACGCTGGTGACCTTCTGCGCGGCAATGGCGCGTGCGCAGCCCCTCGGATCACCTCCCGTGATGGGGCACGGGCATGCACGGATGTTCGGCGATAGCGGGGCGACGATGTTGCCGCTGGTCCTCAAGCAGGCGAAGCTCACCCCTGAGCAGACCAAGCAAGTCCAAACCATCATGGAAACCGACCGCCAGGCCTTGCGCACCCTGTTCACGCAGCTGGAGGCCGCCAACAGCCAGTTTACGACCAAGCTTTTTGCGCCCGGGGCTGTTCAGGCTGCGGATCTCACTCCGCAGGTGCAGCAGATCAGCCAGCTGCGGCAAAAGCTCATGGAACAAGGTGTGAAGACGGCGTTGGCGATCCGCGCCGTGCTCACGCCCGAGCAACTCGCCAAGGTGTCGCAGTTGAATGAGCGCATCCAGAAGGTCCACGCCGAGATGCGCAGCATCTTCGAGGGCACCGACTGACCCGGGCCTCGATACTCCTCGTGGCCCGTTGATCGGGCGCAGGAATCAGCCCCCTGGAAGACGACGAGATGTGGCCCGTAAGCGTCGCGCGACAGCTGCCACTCTCGCTGGCGGTGCTGACCTTGGTTGCGGGTGCCGCCGTGGCGCAGATGAACCGTAACCACATGCGCCAGCAGCATGACAAGAGCACGGAGGGCACATCGATCGATGACGCCGTGAAGCAACTGTCAAGCGCTGACCCGGACAAGCGCCTGGATGCGGTGAAGGCGCTAGGCATCTCGAAGAACAGCAAGGCGACCGAGTATCTGATCAAGGCGGTTGGCGACTCGGACGTGCGCGTGCAGGCGAAGGCGATACAAATTCTCGGCGACATACGGGCCAGTGAGAGCACGCCGACTCTGGTGCAGTGCCTGATCATGCGCACGACGGACGCCAGCATGGAACAGCTCATCCTCGCCTCGCTCGGGAAGATCGGTGACGTGCGCGCGGTGCAACCGGTGATCGAGTTATTACAGCGCGATCTCGATGCGGCCACCCGCGGCAGCGCAGTCTTCGCGCTCGGCGAGATCGGCGCGCCCGAGGCGGTCGGCGTGCTGCAGCACATCGCGCAGACGGACGAGGACCAGGCGGTGCGTCGGGTGGCCACCGAGGCCGAAAGCAAAATCGAGGCGCACCACGGGGTGATCAGCGGCGACATGACGGATCCGTCAGCGGCCTTCCTCAACCCCAACGAACCGCCGCAAGCGCAACAGGGTCACCGTCGGCAGCACTGAGCACTGTCACCGCGACAACGCTTCGGTCATCCGGGTGGACGAGATCAAGGCAAAGGGTGCCCCAAAGCTCGCTCGGATCGTATCCCAGGACATCCCTGTAGCTGGGGCTGACATACAAGAGCTGCCCGTGCCCATCCAACCCGGCAATCAGATCCTAGGCATTCTCGGATTCTCCCAATGTCCTCCACGCCTCCTTGGATTGACAGAGCGACTGGATCAGACGTCACGCAGCGTCACTCGGAGTCGTCGCCGCTATCGTCGCCGCTGTCGTCGCCACTGTCGTCTCCACTATCGCCAGCTTGATCCGACACCAGCTGCCGCCAGTGGCTGCTCAATGTGGACAATCTGCCGAACGCCAGCAGGGCAATGATCATCACGGTTGCGATTCGCTTCATCTTCTCTCTCCTCTGCCGCCCAAGTTTAGGAGCAGGGCGGTTCGTTGGTAATCACCTAGAGCACGGACGAGACCGGCTCGCTCGAGTGAGTACGGCCATCGGAGAACCCTTTCACCAGAATCCCATGCCTCGTCCCTATTGGATAGCAAAAGCCGACGCAGGCGCAAGACGCGCTCACGGAGAACTCGTAGAGTTGGTTGTACCGCAGCGGAATTTCCCACCAAGTTCAGGTAATGGTCCTCCCCGGCGTCTACCAACACTGACGAGTGACCCGCATCGTCGGTTGACCACAGTCGGCGTGAGCCTCGCCGAGCTGACACGGCGATCCCGGCTGCGTCGCAGGGCGAGAATCAACTGAGGTGCCAGCTCAATCGCCGTTGGTGTTACCGTCGGTGTGCTGGTGGGCGTCTGACTCGGCGTCTGGGTCCAAGGAGGCGTTGGCGTCGCGGGGTGTTTGAAAAATGCGTCGGACGACGACATCGCCCCCACAATCCCAAACGCGGACAACGCCGCACCCGAGAAGGATGCTAGCCCTGTTACATCGGCAGCGGTGCTTGCGCCAAGATCATTTCCGTTGCGAAGGCTTCCGTCGTCATCTAATTGTGTCAACCAATGATGGCCCTCGTTCGTCCATTCGCTGTCGGGCCGAGGACCTGAATTTTGGGGGGCTTATCGTCATCAACCCGGGGGCCCCTAGTCATTGCGCCAAATGGCGCCAAATCTGCTACAAATCATTCGCGGCGAACTGACCTTACAGAAACCATGGCGTGACATGCCAAAGAATTTGATTCGTTGGAGTATACGATGGCTGCTGGCGCTGGCCCTCGCCGTGGGCGGGGTGGGGTACCTGTGGTGGTATTTACGGCCAGAGGCGCCGCAATTCGTGACCGCAGCTGTGACCCGAGGCGACGTCGTGCGCTCCGTCATCACGACGGGCGCGGTCAACCCCGTCGTCACCGTGCAGGTCGGAACCTACGTGTCTGGGGTCATCCAAGCTCTCAAATGTGACTACAATACCCCGGTGAAGGCGGGGCAGCTGTGCGCCAAGATCGACCCCCGACCGTATCAAGTGGTGGTGGATCAGAACGTCGCCAACCTGGCGAGCGCCCGTGCGCAACTGCGCAAGGATGAGGCAACCGTCGTCTTCTCCAAAATCGTTTACGCCCGCGATCTCAAGCTCTTGAAGCACGGTGGCGTCTCCCAGGAAACGGTGGATACCGACAAGAGCAACTTGGACCAAAACATCGCTCAGGTTGGTCTCGACGAGGCGACGATCCAACAGCGCCAGGCGGAATTGGCTGCGGCCCAGGTGAATCTTGATTACACCAACATCATCTCACCCGTCGATGGTGTTGTGGTCTCGCGAAGTATCGATGTCGGTCAGACCGTGGCCGCAAGTTTTCAGACCCCAACCTTGTTTCTGATTGCCAAAGACTTGACGAAGATGCAGGTCGATACAAACGTCAGCGAGTCTGATGTGGGCGCAACGAAGGACGGTCAGAAAGCGTCCTTCACCGTTGAGTCTTACCCCAACAAGATCTTCTGGGGGCAAGTGAGGCAGCGGCGTCAGGCACCGATCACGGTCCAAAACGTCGTCACCTACGATGTCGTCGTGAGTGTCGACAATCCGGACCTCCAGCTGCTACCGGGCATGACGGCGAATACACGCATCATCACCGACGAACGCAAGGACGTCCTACGCGTGCCCCTGCCAGCTCTGAGGTTTTCACCGAAAGGGCTTGGCCACGCGGAAGCGTCAGAGGAAACAACTGAGCCTGAACGACCAACCGAGGGAACGAACGAGCATAAGCAAGCCGGAGAGGGAACGCATCAGCACAAACGAGCCGCGGAAACGCGAGTTTGGGTGCTACGCTCAGGCCAGCCGGAGCCAATTCCGGTCACGGCTGGGTTAAGTGACAGCACTTTCGTGGAAATCACCAGTGGCGATCTCAAAGCCGGCGACCAAGTGGTCGTCAACGAGATCAGGTCCGGCGAGAAGAAAACTGGCGGATCGCCCCCCCCACGCTCGCCGCTCCGCTTCTGACGAGGAGGCTTGTTGCTTGTCCGCGCCCGTCATCGAGATCCGTGACGTCGTCAAGACCTACCAGCTTGGCGACGTGGAGGTTCACGCTCTCGTCGGAGTGAGCCTAACGATCGAGCGCGGCGAGTTCGTCGCGATCATGGGAGCCTCAGGTTCGGGCAAATCCACTCTCATGAACATTCTCGGTTGCCTCGACCGGCCTACGAGTGGTCAGTACTTCCTCGAAGGCGTCGAGATTGCCGCCCTCGACGAGCCATCACTCGCCCACATTCGCAGCTTACGAATTGGTTTCGTGTTTCAAATGTTCAATCTACTGGCGCGCACCAGCGCCGCCGAGAACGTCGCTTTGCCGCTGTTCTACTCCGGGCGGATGTCCGATAGTGCCCTGCGCGTGCGCGACGCACTTGCCGCGCTCGGCCTCGCCGGCCGGGAGCAGAGCTATCCGAGCCAACTCTCGGGCGGCCAACAACAACGCGTCGCGATCGCCCGAGCCCTGATCAACGATCCGTCAATCCTGCTCGCGGACGAGCCCACCGGGAATCTCGATTCAAAGACGGCCGAGGATATCATGGCGACCATTCAGGCCTTCAACCGTTCGCACGGTCTGACTGTGGTGCTGGTGACGCATGAGCCCGACATGGCCGCCTTTGCCGACCGTGTGATCAGCATGCGCGACGGCGCCATTGTCTCCGATAAGCACCACGCGGCACAGGAAGCACGGCTGGTATCGCCCACCGAGCCTCAGGTCACGGGGCAGATTGCTGCGCTGTCCGAACTCACGGCCTCGCAGGGTTTCGGTGGCGTCTGGCTGTTCACCCGCATGGCACTTTTAGCGGCCGGGCGCGCACTCGTGCGCAACAAAATGCGCTCTGCGTTGACGATGCTCGGCGTTTTCATCGGCGTCGCCGCTTTGATCGCGATGGTGGCAGTCGGCCAAGGAGCCAATGCGGCGGTCGAAGCTCAGATCGAAAGCCTCGGGACGAATCTTCTGATTGTGCTTCCCGGCGCCACAACGAGCAGTGGAGTGCGCGGCGGCTACGGGAGCGCCTCCACCCTCAGAGTAAGCGACGCGGAAGCGATCAAGAAGGAGGACTCGGCGGTTGCCGAAATCGCGTATCAAAACCGTCAGGTCGCTCAGGTTCAGTACGGCAATCAGAACTGGGGCACCAGCATTCAAGGCGTCACGCCCAGCTACTTCGCCGTGCGGAACTGGAAGGTCGTGGACGGACGAGCTATGAGCGAGGAGGACCAGCTCAACGCCAGCCGCGTGTGCCTGCTCGGGCAGACCGCGCTCAACAATCTGTTCGGCGACCAGGCCAACCCGATCGGCGCCACCATCTTCATCAAGAACGTGCCCATGGAAGTGATCGGCGTTCTCGATGCCAAGGGCCAGTCGGGTTTTGGACAAGACCAGGACGACGTGGTGCTCATGCCCTTCACGACCGCTGAGCGGAAGGTGCTCGGGGTCTCCGCACCGACGACGCAGCCGACTCCGGGAACAGTCATCTTTCCGCCGCCGCCCAACCCTTTCGGCATCCAGCAGAAGCTGACCGGGTACGTCAACACGATTTATGTGCAGGCAGCGAGTACGGAGATGGTGCCGATCGCGCTGACGCAAGTCACGCGTACGCTCGAAGAACGCCATCGCATCCCAGCGGGACAGCCGGACGACTTCGGCGTGCGCAATATCAGCGACATCACCCAGGCCGCCGAGAGCAGCAGCCAAATCATGGCGCTGCTGCTGGCTTCGGTCGCCTCGATTTCGCTCTTGGTCGGTGGGATTGGAATCATGAACATCCTGCTCGTCTCGGTGACCGAGCGCACGCGCGAGATCGGGATCCGCATGGCCATTGGCGCACGTCGAATCCATGTGTTGCTGCAGTTCCTGGTCGAAGCGGTGTTGCTGAGTGCGATCGGTGGCAGCGTCGGTGTTGTCACCGGCGGTATCGTTTCTTGGATCATTTCCTCGGTCGCCCAATGGCCCACACTGCTCTCGCCAGTTGCCATGGTTGGGGCCTTCCTGTTCTCCGCGGTCGTCGGGGTCTTCTTCGGCTACTACCCCGCCCGTCGGGCCTCTCTCCTCAACCCGATTGAAGCCCTCCGTTTCGAGTAGATTCGCCAGGGACCGATGGCCACATCAAGAGATAGGCTCCTCGCCCGCTACTGCCACATCACTCGATTGGCCTGTTTGACACTTCTGCTCGCAGGTTGCGCCGTGGGTCCAGACTTCGTGCAGCCGAGCCCACCCGAGGTCAAAGACTACACGTCAGCCGCGTTGCCGGGCGTCTTAACGCCCGGCAATGGAGAGCCGGAGCAACACTTGGTAACCGGACAGGCCATCTCGGCCGAATGGTGGGCGCTGTTTGAGTCACCGGTCCTCAACCAAGTCATAGAGCAGGCGATTGCCGGGAATCGTACGCTGGCGGCAGCCAAGGCGACGCTCGCCCAAGCCCAGCAGGTGGTACTGCAAGCACGCGGCGCATTCTATCCGCAGCTCGACTTGGCAGCCAATGTCCAGCGTCAGCAGACAAACGGAGTCGCGAATAGTAGCGGATCGCCACCCTTCAACCTGTATTCGCTGGGGCCAACCGTGAGCTACGCGCCCGACGTTTTCGGCGGGACGCGGCGACACGTCGAACAACAAGAAGCCTTGGCAGAAAATCAAGGTTACCAGCTTGCCGCAGCCTATCTCACGCTGACGGGGAATGCTGTCTCCCAAGCAATCAACATCGCGTCGGCCCGGATGCAGTTGAGTGCGGCCGAGGACATCATCGCTCAAGACACGCGCGACCTCGACCTCGTCCGTCAAACCTATGAAGCGGGGAAGGCCGCACAAAGCGACATCCTGACGGCCCAGAGCCAGCTGGCCAACGATCGGACGCTGCTCCCGCCGCTGCGCCAGCAGTTGAGCGTGGCGCGTCATGCCTTATCGGTGCTCGTGGGGCAGTTCCCCGACGAGTGGACGCCGACCAATACGCCAACGTGGTCGCCCCCCGACTTCGAGTTGACGGAATTCAAGCTTCCCGACGAGCTGCCCATCAGTCTTCCCTCAGAGCTGGCACGCCAGCGCCCCGATATCCTTGCTGCCGAGGCCCAGCTCCATGCCGCCAGCGCTGAAGTTGGCGTCACGGTCGCTCAAATGTACCCGTCCATCACGCTGTCGGCATCGGCGGGCTTGGAGTCCTTGTCGGCGAATACCCTGTTCCAGGGATCCAGCCTGATTTGGAGTTTGGCATCAGGGCTGAGTGCGCCAATCTTTCACGGCGGCGCCCTCGAGGCGCAACGGCAAGCGGCGATCGACGCCTTCCAGGCGTCGCTTGCCACGTATCAACAGACTGTGCTTCAAGCGTTCGGCCAGGTTGCCGACAGCTTGCGCGCTCTGCAGTACGACTCCGAACTCGTCAACTCGGAACGGAGTGCGCTCGACACTTCGAGTGCCTCGCTCGCGCTCGAGCGGCTGATGTATGAGGCCGGCAAGGCGGACCTCCTCTCGCTCCTGACGGCCGAGCGTGCCTACCAGCAAGCGCGGCTGGGATACGCGCATGCCCAGGGACAACGCTATCTGGATACCACACAATTGTTTGTCGCCTTGGGCGGCGGCTGGTGGGAAGCGCGTGAGAAATGAAACCTCGCGCTAACGCCGCAGACCCTGTTTGGACCCTTACACCGGGACGTGGTGCGTCGCATAAGAAATCATCATGGGCACGAGGCCCGCATCGGCGGACTGAACTACCTGGCCAAGCCCGTGGACTTGGCTGAACTGACCCGAGTCATAAGAAAAGCACCTGAAAGAGTGAAGGCAAACGCCCATTTCACCTGAGCCATGCCGGGAGACGTCAGGAAAAAGCAGTGGGAATACTCATGTGAGCGAAGCGCTCTCTGACCAGCCTTTGTAGAACGTCGAGCCGCTGAAGTTACGCTCGGTTACCCGATAACAGATCGCAGCCGAGCCGGCGGAGGCGATAGATCTGTTCCTAACACAATCCTTGCCGCTTCTATCGAGCGTTTGTCTTCTCGAGCAAGGTGAGGACTTGTGCGGCACTTGTGGCACGCAGAGCCTGTCGCGCGACCCGCGCGAGCGCCTTATCGGAATACCGCCGGATGTTCTCCCTCACGAGGCCTAGCGCGGTCGAGTGCACGGACAGCGAGCGGACGCCCAATCCGACGAGCAGGGGCGCTAGCGCCGGATCAGAAGCGATTTCACCACAAACCGAAACGGGCTTGTTCTTGGCGTGCGCAGCCAACGCCACGGCACGGATCAATCCCAAAATGACCGGGTGATGCACGAGGCAGTACTCCTCCAGATGGCTGTCCTCGCGACTGGCCGCGAAGATGTACTGAACGAGGTCGTTGGTCCCGATGCTGAGGAAATCCACACGATCCAGAAATGGCTTCAATCCCAGGGCGACGGCCGGCACTTCAACCATCAGGCCCACCTGGAAACTCTCCCGGGCGATGCGTTCCTTGCGACATGATGCTTGGATCACATCCAGCATGCGCTCGAGATCGGTCAACGTGGACACGAACGGCAGGAGAACGCGGACTGGTCCGGCGGTGCTGGCCTGGAGGACGCTCGACACGTGGCGTTGGAGCAGTTCCGGCATGCGCAGCAGCACCCGCACTCCCCGAACTCCCAGTTGGGGGTTCTCCTCCCGCGGCAATTGGAGGTAGGGCAAGCCCTTGTCGGCACCCAAGTCCAGAAGGCGGATGGTCACCGGACGTTTGTGCATGGCGGCGAGCACATCGTGGTAGAAACGAGCCTCCTCTTCGGCAGTCGGCATCTGTCGGCAGGACATGTAGAAGAATTCGGTGCGCAGCAGACCGATGCCATCCGCACCGCACGCCAGAGCTTCCTCGGCCTCCCGGACCGAACCGACATTCGCCTCCAGCGCCACAGGGACGCCGTCGGCAGTCTCGCACGGTAGGATCGCTCCCGCTGGTTCCTCAACGAAGTGGGTGGCGGAAGAGCGGGCCTGCCGCGCTTTCTCATACCAACCGAGGTCGGCTTCGTTGGGATGGACCAGCAGTTGGCCGGCGTTGGCGTTGAGCAACACCGTGTCACCCGAGCGGATCAGCCCGGTCGCATGCGCCACTTCAGTTAGCGCCGGGATGCCGAGCGACTTGGCGATGATCGCTACATGGGAAACCCGGCTGCCTTCCTCGATCACAATCCCCAGCACCTTGGTCAATTCCAGCAGCGCGACATCCGAAGGCAACATGCGGTCCGCCACCAGCACGATTGGCGACGTCAGCTTCTGGAACGGATTGGTGCGTACATGTTCAATTTCGAGGAGGTTGCGCAGTAACCGGTGGTAGACATCCTGGATATCAAGGAAGCGGCTGCGCAGGACATCGTCCTTCATCCCGTGGAACGTGGCCTCCAATCGCCGGACCTCAATGGCGATCAGGTGCTCCGTGTTGACGGCTTGGGCGAGCACGGCCCCCTTGATCCGTTCCAGGAACGCCACGTCCTCCAGTAGGCTCAGCTGGGTCTCGAAGATGTCGGCCACGTCCCGGCGATTACTCGTGTCAACCTTGGCCCGCAGTTGCCGCAGTTGCGCCAGCGTCTGGTCAACTGCCCGGCCCAGTCGCTCGATCTCCCGGGCCGTGTCGCCGACCGGGAAAGGCCTCATTTCCAACGCGTCGAGGCTGATCTGCCGCAGCATGTAGGCTTTGCCCAGGACAAGCCCCGGCGCGATGGCCGCGCCGGCCAACTCCAGGCGTTTCTTGGCCGAACGGTCACTCATGAAGGAGCCGCTCGCAGAGGTCCATCAAGGCGCTGACGTCGAACGGCTTGGTGACATACTCGTCCGCGCCGAAGATGCCGCGACCGATCAGTCTGTCGCGATCCGTGGCGCGCGCCGTGAGCATGATGATGCGAATGCCGTCCATTTCCGGGTCGTCTTTGATGGTCTTGCAAAGCTCCCAGCCGTCCATTTCAGGCATCATGACGTCCACGATGATCAGATGGGGTCGCGCGGCGTCGATGCGCTCCATGGCCTCCCGTCCGTTCGCCGCGCGCGCCACGTCGTATCCGGCGGCATCCAGATTGACACAGATCAGTTCTGTGATGTGCGGGTCGTCGTCCACGATCACGATTCTCTTTTGCGCCATGGCAGGCCTTCCCTTTCCTCATCCTCGGTATTGGAACGCGACGTGTGCACCTTATGCAATGACGCGGCCTGACGCGCATCCGACGCCCTTTCTTTTGGCATCCAGAAGCGAAATGTCGCGCCTTGGCCGGGCTCCGATTCCACCCAGAGCCGGCCGCCGTGCGCTTCCACGATTCCTTTCGCAATCGTCAGTCCCAATCCGCTGCCTCGGCTGCGCTCCGTGATACTGTCCCTTCCGCGGTAGAACTTCTCGAACACACGCGCCGCTTCCTTCGGCGTGAGTCCGGGACCATGGTCCTGCACGCTGACGCACGGGCCGTCGTCCGCCGCCGTGGCGGACACGATCACGCTGGTTCCCTTGGCCGTGTAGCGGAGCGCGTTGTCGGTCAGGTTCAGGAGGACGCGCTTCAGCCGTCCAACATCGCCCGTCACGGCAGGGAGTTCGGCGGGGAGGCAGGTCATGATGCAAACAGCGGAACCGCTCTGAATTTGCTCCACGACCTCGTGCACCAGGCGGACGACGTCGACAGGCGCAAGCTGCAGCGCGATGTGGCCGGACTCGATCTTGGACATGTCCAGGTACTCCTCGACCAACTCCGCGAGGCGCTTGCCCTCAGATTCGATGATTCCCAGATACCTCCGGTGCTGTTCGGCGCCCAGTGGCAGGGTCATCAGGGTGCGGGAGAAGCCAATGATGGAGGTCAGCGGCGTGCGTAGTTCATGGGAGACCAGTGACACGAAGTCGGATTTCAGTTCGTCCAACTCCATCAGTTTCTTGCGGCTGGCCTCCAACTGCGCCGCCTGCTCCTGCAGTTCGAGATGTCTCTGCTTCAATTCGATCGTCGTCAACTCAAGCCGTTGGATGAAGCGCAGCATCGAGCGCAGCGTGTAGAAACCCAGAAAGGAGATGACCAACGTCTCGATGGTGACCTGCATGATGCTGAATGGCGGGTCGAACAGTTCGGTCACCCAGCACGTCGCGACCGCCAACGTGAATCCGAAGATGCCGTAAAGAAGCGCGCGCGTGCCGGTAGTCGATTGCGGGATCGCCATAATTGGGTCTTCCATCATCCAATCGCCACACCGAGAACCAAGTGACACTCCGGTCATGCAGACGTGATTGCTACCGCTTTGCCTGGCTAGGTTTCAGCTTCACGATCCGGTCACCGCAGCGAGCACGGATGGTATGCACAGTGAACGCTGTCCCGTGTCCCACCTTGCTCAGCCATCTCGCCCACCCGCGCGAGCGCCGTTGAGATCCCAGTCTCCGTCTGTCGGCCCGCGTTCTCCCTCTGCGCGATCCATAGCGAGGCGCCGATCACAATGAGTGCAACAAGATAGCCGACCAGGATTACCACCTTGGTTCCCATCCCGGAATCGCGGCCACTGAAGGGAGCATAAAAACACGCGGCACGGGGCTTATCCCTCCAAGGCCTATGGGGCCACCTTGGAAGGCCACCTGGCACCGTTGTGGGGGCCGTTATGTCTTTTGAAAGCACCGAAATGCGTCGTCGAGCAACGCGATCAGCAGTCGGTACTCTGCAATCTGCCCGCCCGACGTCGGGAGCTGTGACGGCAGGACGACGTCGGGTGCAACGATGAAAGGCATGGCAGTGGTTGTTTCCGTCGTCAGTGTCATCAAGGGCAAGCTGAGAGGCGACAGTTGTCACAGTCTGCGAGAGCTGGAGCACCATCAGTAACTGTCTCGACGACTAGGGTCATACTGTAAGCAAGTGTGCGAACCCAAGTCTCGTGCCATAGCCCGTGCCGCGTTATCTTGCCGAACCCCGGCCCCCGCTGTCTGCGGGCCGAGCCTATCGTGTCACGCAAACAAAACATCTGGTGCGCGTGCTACCTGCACTAGCCCTTCCCTTTTTCTGTCGCGCCTTAATTCTGGTGGCCAACCAAGAGCAGCGGGCAGCTACTTTCGACGTGTTCGATTACGTCTTCGTGCAGTGCCCGACTGGCGGCGCATCAGCTGTCATCGGCGTCATCATCTCCGCTGTCATCACCGGTGTCACCGCCTTGATCTGCGGCCACGGTCCGGGAGTGGCTGCTCACGGTGGAAAACCTGCCGAACGCCAGCAGGGCGATGAACGCCAGGGTTGCAACTCGTCGCATAGGCTCTCTCCTCTTGTGCCGCCGCAGTGGAACGCGGGGCGATCTTTTCGATATCCGTGCTCAATAACGGGCCCAGCGCCGCATCGGTTGACATCAGCGGATGTGAATGGCCGGCGCGAGTGACGTCAACCCAGATGGCTCTCGACTCGTTATAGAGTGTATGAAGAGGGCGCTGCATCAGCGTGCATGTTGCTTCACAGCGTGCCGCAAGGCGCACGATCACGAAGCAAGGAGGAGGTCATCGAAATGGAAATGTCGAAGTTCATCATGCTCATCGCGCCGCTCGCCGTGGCGCTGACGACGACACCAGCTCGGGCATGCGGCCCTCACGGTGGAGGCGCATGTCGTCCGGACCTGCAGACGCTTTGCCCCAATGTCACACCCGGCCCCGGCAGCTTCCGCAGCTTCCGCGATTGTCTGCAGACGCTCTGCCAGGCCACGCCCGGCCCAGGCGCGTTTGCGAGCTGTCTGCAGGAGGCCGCGACGTCAAAGGGCGTCACACTTTCGGACCAATGCCAGGCCCACCTGACCAAGATGCAAGCCAAGATGGATGCCTGGAAAACGGCTTGCGGGGGCGCCGTGACAACCTACTGCAGTGGCATCACCGGTCCCCGTGACATCGGCGAGTGCCTGCGCGAACATCAGAGTGAGCTGTCTAACACGTATCCGCAGTGTCAGGCTCTGCTGGCGCAGCACCACGGGCATCGCCATCACCACGGTCCGGCGGACCCGAACGGCGGGCAGTGAGTCAGCCCACACGCAGGCTCGCCCGTTCAGTGTGGGTACGGAGGTCGTCAGATTGTCGAAGCGCGTTTTCATGTTGGTAGCACTGGCGGTGGCCGGTTCGTGGCCTGGACCGGTGCATGCGCAATCACCGGAAGCCGTGGCCGGAATGATGATGATGGGCGACGGTCCGATATTGGTGATCCCCGTGCTGCTCAGATTCGCTGATCTGACCACTAAGCAAACGGACCAAGTCCATCGGATCATCGAAACGGATCGCGTCGATGCGCAGAAGTTCCTCAGCCAACTAGCCGAGGTCAATAACCAGCTGGACGACGCGTTGCTGGCGCCTGCGAACGTGCCAGCACGCGACCCGAGTGTCATGGTCCAACGCCTAGCTCAGCTGCGGCTGCAATTCATGCAAAGCGAGCTGAACACGGCCCTGGCGATCCGCAGAGTTCTCACTCCAGAGCAGTTGGGGAAAATTAGTGAAGCGATGAACGAGATGAAAAAGGCTGGACCCAACCAACTGGAACCGCATCCGCGCACTTTCTGACGGGGGTCTTCTCGTGCTGTGCGCGGTCGCCGTGAGTCGTACCTTGGCTGAGGACCAGCACGTGAACGGCGATGGCAGGTCAGCATTGATGAATTCCTTGAGGCGGTGGACCATGCCCCCTCTAGGTGTTGATACCCTGGGATACCCTGGGTGGCGCGCTCGGCGGCGTCGTAGTACCACGGCATGTCAACCCAGCGGCGTGCTCGTTCGTTACTTCGAGCCAGAGGCCTTGTGTGGATCACGTTCTGATCTCCGCCCGCAGCCAGCGCATGATGCAACGGTCGCGGACTTGCCCCTGCCACGTCTTGGGTTGGGCAGGCCGTCTCTTTGCCCCCCCAGCGGCCTGCCCGCCCAGCACGTGGTTCCCCGGCTTCAGGACCGAATGCGCCAACCGCTCACCCTGGTGGCGATGAGCAGCCCGGTCCAGGCGCGATCACCGCGCACGACCGATGTCTCAGGCCCAATTGCCGCCTCGCCAATGAAGGATGCGCGGCGTTCGTCAGCATCCGTAGAGCACAGGAAGGACCTTCCTCTGCAATCGGTCAGGGACGGCGCAGCGGAGTACAATGAGCTGTACCAAGCCCGCCGCGGACGCGTGCTGCGCCTGTGCCGGCTCTTGTTGTCCGATGCGGATGAGGCCGACGACGTCAGTCAGGAAGTGTTCCTCAAGCTGTTCCGCCAGCATCAGCTGAGTGGTCGCACGATCGCCTGGGGACCCTGGCTGACGAAGGTGACGGTGAATGCTTGTCGTGATCGGCGGCGCTCGGGTTGGTGGAAGTGGTGGCGCGAGCATCATCAGGAGTTCGAGGAAACACAGCATCCGGCCCGCGGGTCCACTCCCGAACAGACGGTGCTCGGCAACGAGGCGCGCCGGGATGTCTGGCTATCGTTCCGGCAATTGTCGGCGCGGCAGCAGGAGGTGTTTGTGCTACGGCAACTGGAGGGCTGGTCCGCCGAGGCGGTCGCCGAGGCCCTTGGCCTGAGTCCCGGTAGCATCAAGCGTCATCTGTATCGCGCGGTGCACCACATGCGCCGGGCGTTGCGAGGTCAAACATGAAGCGATGTCTGAACGAGCGGGCGTTGGTGCGGCTCTACTTGCACGAAGGCACGGCTACACAACAGTTCCACCTGCGGACGTGCGCGGATTGCGCGGAACGCTACGAGCAACTGGTCGGCGATCTGGACACCATCGGCCAGGTGCTCAAAGCGCCGCCGCCGGTCGGGGAGATCGGTCGCGCGCCGCTGCAGCGGCTCCGATGGATGCCCGCCGCAATTACCTGTGCAGCGCTTGTTGTGTTGGTTCTGGACGTGGCATGGCTGCGGCGGTCGTCGCCAGTGGAGGTCGCGGAACGCGCCAGCAGTGTCTCGGCGTTCGCCACGGACTTGTCCGACGCGTTGTTTGGCCCGAGCGACGCGAACGCAATTCCACCGGTGGCCGCTGAGGCTTCGTACCTTGAGGCCGCACTCGAAGCGGGTCAGCCCTGCACGCGCGAGCAGCTCTTGACCGGCGAGTGTAGCGATGAAGTGTCAGCCTTCCTTACCGAGGGCGAGTGAAGTGAAGGAGAGAGTCGAATGACCAAGTACGTCATCTTGTTGGCCGGGTTGGCCTTCGCCAGCCTCGGAGCCGCTCCCCTGCAGGGACAAGCAGGGGAAGGGCCTGGGATGGGCCGCATGATGCACGGGGACAGCCCGGCGATGATGCTCCACATGGTGCTCAAGCAGGCTGGCCTCACGCCCGACCAGCAAAATCGGGTGCGCCAGATCATGGAGGCCGAACACCAGAGTCTGCGCACGCTGTTCACACAGCTGCAGGCAGCCAACAACCAGTTGGCCGACAAGCTGTTTGCGCCCGGGAGCGTGCAAGCCGCGGATCTGACGCCGCAGGTGCAGCAGATCATGCGGCTGCGCCAACAACTGATGGAGCAAGGCGTCAAAACCGCTCTGGCCATTCGCGCCGTGCTCACACCCCAGCAGCTGGCCAAGGTCGCGCAAACCAAGGACCGGATCGAGAAGCTGCAAGCTGAGATGCAAAGCCTGCTCGCAGGCCCCGACTAGCGTGGAGTGCCCAGCAAGCGGTTCGCGGTTTGATCGCAGACGAGGAAGTGCTTGGGAATCCAACCATTCACAATCTCGTCACGGTCTCTCACTTGCCCAGGCCTTAACGCGTGCGCTGCTCGCTTCCTGGTGCGCGCTCTGGGCGCGCTTCCCGAACCGGGCGCTGGCGGGCTTCGGTACGCGGCGGCTGGCTTTGGGGCCCGCTGCGGAAGAGCCGATTGGCGGGCTCTCCGGGCAACTCGCCACGCGTCTGGCGCGGCGGGGCTGCTTCTGCCGGCGCGGTTTGCTTGCCGAAGCGCGGCGGCTCCGCCGGCCTCGGGCGCTCGACAGCACCCTGCTGCCCGAAGGGAGGACGTGGCGACACCAAAGCGGCGTGTGGCCCGCGTGGGGCGCTGACCAGCCGCGGTGCTGGCGCAGCCATGGTGGCAGGCGCATTCAATCCCTGCGCCCGCAGGGCCGGAACAGGGTCGTGCGGTGCCCGCGTGCCCACCACAGGTCGGCTCAACACCTGCGGCGGCGGCCGGAACGCGTGACCACCCACCCCCGGAACCAAACTCGCCGCAGTCGGCTTCCACGGCAACGCACCACGCACCGGATCGAGGCGGCCCACGTCAGCCTCGGGGAGGTGCACGTGCCGAGCCAGGTGGCGACCGAACCGATCCTCAGGAACACCGATGACGGCATCGTGAACACCGATATTACGGTATGTAATATTGTTGACGTTAACAACAGTTGTCGTATTGATGACGACATTGTTGACGATACGCGGGCCGCCCCACCCGCCCCACCACGGCCTGCCGACGAAGCCAACTCTTCCCCACCACGGGATGCAAGGTTCGCCCCAGCCGAGGGCCACCCAGCTGACGGCGGGTACACCGATGCCGATGCTGACGCTGAAATCTGCGCCGCCAAAGAAAGCAACCAGCGCGGGCGCGTACACCGGTGCGACCACAACCGGGCCCGGCGCCCAAGCCCAGTAGCCGCCGGCGTAGACCCAGCGGCCATAGTGGTACGGCGCCCAACCCCACGGTGCCGTATCGACCCAGGTCCAGCCGTAATACGGATCCCATATCCATCGCCCGGTGCTGTACGGCGCCCAGCCGGCTGGAACGCCCTCGGGCACCCACACGGGACCGTATGGCTGCACGACACGCCACGTACCGTAGTTGTTCAGCGCATCCGCGCCGTACATCCCCGATGACAGGTAGCGCGCACTGACGGAGTCGATCAGGTGATCCGTGCGCTCGTAATTCCAGCGGTCCCACACATCAATCTCGGGTGCCACGTAGGTCTCGACGCTGGGATTGTCCGTCCCTTGGATAACGACCTCCTCACTGGGGGCGATTCCCACAGCTTCGCCACCGGCAGGCACCATGGAGGCGCGGCCACCACGGCGGGTGATGAACGTGGTCGAGTCCTTGCCGACGTCGACCCGATAGTACCCGGTGCTTTCGATGGTGAAGGCAGCATTAGGTGTGTCCAACTCAAGCGTATGCCCGGCGGCCACGCTGCGGAGATCGAACGAGGTATGGCCCGCGGTCACCTTGAACTGCATGAAATTGGGTTCCTGGTTTTCGAGCCCGATCTGCGTCTCCTCGCCGGCACGCACGTAGGCACGCGCTCCGACCTGCAATTCCAGGTTCGCGCGCCCGCCGCTGTATAGCTCGTCGCCGGGAGCTAACGGCGTGTTCATCTGTGCCAGCCCCCAATCCTCCGCTCCCGGGCGCCAGAAGGACACCTCGCCGTCGATAAACTCAGCCGGGGCGGCGTCCGTTCGATCTCTTTGGCCTCCTCCGCGGGCGGCGGTTCGTCGGAAGCAGGTAGTTCGTCGGCCGATGAAATCGGGACATTGGCGACGATGAGCACCAGGGTGGCGAGCCTGGCGGCGAGAAGAGTTATGCGGGGCTTTCGGTACATGAATGACTCCGAGTTATTTCGGCATCAGTTGGGTTCAGATCAAAACACTCGTCAGCGCCAATGCGCCGCATGACACTCAATGTCATGAAATGCCTGCTCAGTTCCTTTGCTCTCCATAACGCAACACTGACGGGATGGTTGCGGGGCGTGCACCTGGCACCTGGCAACGGGTGACACTTCAGCCCGGACGCGGCATGGACATGGGGGGCGTACCGAACGATGATCCTCGATCTCCAGACCCATTCCGATGCTTCCGAAGACAGCCGCGTGCCGGTGGCACCGCCGGCGCAAATTGTCACCAATCTGCAAACGATGGCTTGGCTCGTCTGTCTGCCGGGCTTAACGGCCAACGACAAATATGTTGACCCAGCGCTGCGATTGCTCTAGCAGACGGATGTCATGCGTGCGGCAGCGGTTGCTTGACGCCAAAAAGGGAATCCAGCGCCCGTGAGGCTTTCGGTCATCATCCCGGTTTATAACGGAGAGGGAGGGTTGGATCGCTGCCTCGAGCGTCTGCGACAATCGACTTTTCGCGACTACGAGTGCATTGTGGTGGACGACGCGTCCACGGACCAGTCGAGCGCGGTCGCCGCCCGCTATGGCGCCAGCGTCATGGCGCTCGAGCGCAACGGCGGCCCTGCGCGTGCACGCAATCGCGGGGCCGAACAGGCGCAGGGTGAGGTCTTGCTCTTCCTCGATGCGGATGTGTGCGTGCATCCGCAAACTCTGGCGCAGGTGGACGCGTATTTTCGTGCCCATCCGGCGGTGGATGCCGTCATCGGCTCCTACGACGACACTCCGGCGGACCCCGGGTTCATCTCGCAGTACAAGAATCTTTTCCACCACTACGTGCACCATACCAGCCGTACTGAAGCATGGACCTTTTGGGCCGGTTGCGGCGCCATCCGGCGTGAGGCCTTTCTGGCCGCCGGCGGCTTCGACGAATCATATACGCGGCCCTGCATCGAGGATATCGAACTCGGGTTTCGGCTACGGACACGCGGCCGCCGCATCGATCTGGATCCGGCAATCCAGGTGACCCATCTGAAGCGGTGGACCTTCTGCGGACTGCTGCGCTCGGACCTCTTCGACCGTGGCATTCCGTGGTTCCGGCTGATGCTGCGTGACCGCAGCATGCCGTCGGACTTGAACGTGACCGCCCGGCACCGGTTCAGCGTGGCCCTCGTCTTCGCCGTGGTGCTCCTGTGCGGCGCCGTTTTCACAGGGCATTTAGTGGCTTCGCCATGGCCGTTGTTGTTGGTCACAGCCGCCGCAGCTTTGCTCGTCTATCTGAATCTCCACCTCTATCGGTTCCTCGCGCGCAAACGCGGGCTGCGGTTCGCAGTGCAGGCGATCCCGTTGCACTGGCTGTACTATGGGTACTGTGGCGTGGCGGTCGGGGTGGGCTTGTCTCTTCACCTCTGGGACAGGCTGAGGCCGCACCGGCCGGAGCTGAGCCAACCGTGGCCTCGGACCACGCGTTGAGCGGCAGGCCTTGCTGAGTTGCTGAGCTGCATCATGTCATCCGTGCTGATCATCGGGGCGGGTCCGGCCGGGTTGACCGCTGCGTATGAGCTGTCAAAGCTCGGGATGCGCTCCACACTGGTGGAGGCGGATCATCAGGTCGGCGGCCTCTCACGCACGGTGAACTACCGCGGCTACCGTTTTGACGTCGGCGGCCACCGTTTCTTCTCCAAGGTGCCGCTGATCAACCAGTTATGGCACGAGATGCTCGGGGAAGACTTTCTGCTGCGGGCGCGCCTGTCGCGCATCTACTACCGCGGCCACTACTTCGAGTATCCGCTGAAGCCGCTCAACGCGCTGACCGGCCTCGGGCCGGTTGAAGCGTTGCTCGTCTGCTTGAGCTACGCCAAGGCGCGGCTGGCGCCCACATCGGAGGAAAGCAGCTTCGAGCAGTGGGTGTCGAACCGTTTCGGGTACCGGCTGTACGAGATCTTCTTCAAGACGTACACGGAGAAGGTGTGGGGCATTCCGTGCTCGGAGATATCGGCGGACTGGGCGGCGCAGCGTATCAAGAATCTGTCGCTGGCCGAGGCAGTGCGCAATGCGCTCTTCAATCGCACGCGCACCAAAGGCGGCGAGATCATCACCAGCCTCATTGATCGCTTTCACTATCCGCGCTTCGGCCCGGGCATGCTGTGGGAGCGCTGCGCCGAGCTGGTCGCACAACGCGGCGGCGAGATCATCCATGGTGTCCGTGTCGAGTGTATTCGCCACCGTCACGGGCGCATCGAGTGCGTGTACGGCCGGGCACGCGATGGCGGGCGGGTCGAGTTCTCCGGCGAGCACGTCATCTCGACCATGCCGATCCGCGACCTGATCAACGCGCTCGATCCGGCGCCGCCGGATGACGTGCGGCGCGCCGCCGATCGCCTGCGCTATCGCGACTACCTCACCGTCGTGCTGGTCGTGAAGCGCGCTGCGGTGTTTCCGGACAACTGGATTTACATTCATTCGCCGGAAGTGAAGCTCGGGCGCATCCAAAACTACAAGAACTGGAGCCCGCACATGGTGCCGGACGCCTCACGCAGCTCACTCGGGCTGGAATACTTCCTGTGGGACCACGACGAGGAGTGGAGCTGGGAGCGCGAACGGCTCATCGATACCGGCATCCATGATTGCGCTCAGATCGGGCTGATCAAGCCGCACGAAGTGGAGGATGGCACGGTGGTGCGGGTGCCGAAAGCGTATCCAGTGTACGACCGGACCTATCAACGCGACCTGGTGACCGTGCGACGCTATCTGGAACAGCTGACCAACCTGCAGCTCATCGGGCGCAACGGCCAGCATCGCTACAACAACCAGGATCATTCGATGCTGGCCGGCGTGTACGCCGCTCGCAACCTGGCGGGGGCGAGTTATGATGTGTGGTCCGTGAACACGGAACAGGACTACCAAGAGGAAGCGACGGCGGCACCCGTCGGGGGTCCGCTGTCGGCAGGTGTCGCTGCGAAACGGCACTTGTCGCCGGAACAGGTGGTAGAAGCGGCTTTCGCGCGGCTGGATCCCGTGGCGTTGGGGGCGGCGTTCGGAACCGTTGGTGGAGTGGGTCTGTTCTTCGCCACCGCTTTCCTTCTCCTGAAGGGCGGCTTCAGAGTGGGTAAGCACCTGGCGCTGTTGGGCCAGTACTTCGCCGGCTTCCGCCCCACCTGGGCAGGCGCTTTCATCGGCCTCTTCGAGGCGGTGCTCGGCGGCTTCGCATTGGGGTTTGCCGTCGCCAGTTTGCGAAATTGGGGACTGGCGGCTTATGCTGTTTTGCTACGCCGCCGGGCAGCTGCGGAAGCGCGCCGCGATCTTTTGGACCGTGTATGACGGAGGCCCACACATGACCGGAACCCGTGATGAGACCTTCGAGGTGAGCCGCGCTGTCGCCCGGCTCCACGCCGGGGTGTTGGCGCTGGTGTGTGGCGTGCTCGGCGGGGCGGGATTGTTCGCCATGACCGCGTGGCTTGTGATCAAGGGCGGCCCGAACGTCGGCAGCCACCTGCAATTGCTCAACCAATACTTTTACGGGTATTCAGTGACCTGGAGGGGGAGCGTCGTGGGGTTCATTTACGGAGCCGTGACGGGTGCGGTTGTCGGCGGGCTGGTTGGCGCCGTGTACAACATCGTCGCTACGCTCCGGGAGTAGAAGCTGGTCGGAGAACTCCTTGCGGAATCGCACCGAGTGCCGCTCACGCTCGTGTGATCCGGTTCCTTGCGACCGTGCAGGTCGGATGCTATTGAAGTCCTGATTCCGGCCTCTCCCTGAGGGAGAGGGGGAATGGGTGCCAGAGGCGAAATCCGATGAAAGAGGGTATACATCCAAAGTATGAGGCGGCGCGGATCGTTTGCGCGTGTGGCAATGTGATTGAGACGCGCTCGACGGTGCCGATGATCCATGTCGAGATCTGTTCAAGCTGTCATCCCTTCTTCACCGGCAAGCAGAAGCTGGTGGACACCGCTGGCCGCGTCGAACGCTTCAAACGCAAGTACGGCATCCAAGAGTAACGCTCGCGGAGCATCTGCTCTCCGAATGGCGGCGCATCAAAAGGGCGAGGGAGAGATCTCCCACGCCCTTTTTTGATGGTTAGTGCCAATGCTGCAGAAACTCGAAGACGTTGAGCGACGCTACGTCGATCTCGAACGCTCGCTCGTGGATCCCGCCATCATCGGCAACCGGAAGGAGTACGCGCGCCTCGGCAAAGAACGGTCCGACTTGGAAGAGATCGTCGAGCGCTACCGCGAGTGGAAGAAGCTGTCGGCGGAAATCGAGGGACACCGGTCGCTCCTGGAGGAGGGCGACGCGGAGATCCGCGAGCTGGCCAAAGCCGAGTTGCCCGCGATGCGCGAGCGGCTGGAGGGGCTCGAAGAGGAGTTGAAACGGCTGCTGCTGCCGCGCGATCCCAACGACGAGCGCAACGTCATCCTTGAAATCCGCGCCGGCACCGGCGGCGAGGAAGCCAGCCTGTTCGCTGCGGAGCTCTACCGGATGTATGGCCGCTACGCCGAAGAGCAGGGCTGGCGCGTGGAGCTGATGAGCGCCAACCCCACCGGCCTGGGCGGGTTCAAGGAAGTGATCGCTTTGATCGAGGGCCGCGGCGTATACAGCCGTCTCAAGTTCGAGGGCGGCGTCCATCGCGTCCAGCGTGTCCCCGAAACCGAGGCGTCCGGAAGGATTCATACCTCGACGGTGACCGTCGCGGTCTTGCCCGAAGCCGACGAGGTCGATGTGCAGATTGATGAGGCCAAGGACCTGCGCATCGACGTCTATCGCTCCTCCGGACCTGGGGGCCAGAGCGTCAACACGACCGATTCGGCGGTGCGTATCACCCACCTGCCCACCGGTCTCGTGGTTGCCTGCCAGGACGAGAAGTCGCAGCACAAGAATAAGACCAAGGCGCTGAAGATCCTCCGCGCCCGCCTGCTCGAGCGAGCGCAGGCAGCGCAACAGGCCGAGGTGGCTCAGAGCCGGCGCAGCATGGTCGGCACCGGCGAGCGCTCCGAACGCATCCGTACCTACAATTTCCCGCAGGGCCGCGTCACCGACCACCGCATCAATCTAACCCTGTACTCACTCGATCGGGTGATCGAAGGTCAGATCGAACCGCTGATCGATGCGCTCATCACGTATCATCAAACCGAGGCACTGAAGGCGGCGAGCTGATGACTAGGGCAAGCGACCCGTGAACACGACGGAGCAGAGTGAGATCCTCCAACCGACCGACACCGTCGGCGCGCTGGTCGAGTCCGCAACCGCCGCACTGGCAGCTGCCGGCATCCCGACGGCGCGCCTGGATGCCGAAGTGCTGTTGGCGCACGGCTGCTGCCTCTATCGGGCAGCGCTGTACGCCCGCTGGCTCAGCGTCGTTTCCGCAGACTGCCGATTGCGTTTCGATGCCGCGGTCGCACGCCGGCAGCGGCATGAGCCAACGCAGTATATTGTAGGCCACCAAGAATTCTGGTCACTGGATTTCGCAGTGACACCAGACGTTCTGATCCCGCGCCCGGAAACCGAGTTGTTGGTGGAATTGGCGGTCGCGATATTGCCAAAGTCTGCCTTCGGGTTCTCTCTCCCCCTGAGAGAGGGTCAGGGTAATGGCCGGCTCCGCCTCTGCGACCTCGGCACCGGCAGCGGCTGCATCGCCGTCGCCCTCGCGCGCGAGTTGCCGCACGCTCACGTCTGGGCTTTGGACGTCTCGGAGGCCGCGCTGGACGTGGCGCAACTGAATGCGCGGAGGCACGCTGCCGCGGAGCACATACACTTTCTGGTCAGCGACGGCTTCTCGGCCGCGAGCGGTCTGTGTTTCGATGCGATCGTCTGCAATCCGCCGTATGTGTCCTCGGGCGAATTGCAGCGCGCGCAGCCGGAGCTTGCCTGGGAGCCACGTCGCGCTCTCGATGGAGGACCGAACGGCCTGGCTGTGATGGAGCGTATCGTGGCGGAAGCGCCGCGATATCTGACGGAAAGGGGCTGGTTGCTGATGGAGATTGGGGCGGACCAGGGCCCGGCAGTTGAGCGGCTGGCGCGGGCGGCGGGGTTCAGCTCGGTGTCGATCCGTGCGGATTACGCCGGGCTGCCGCGCGCTTTGGTGGCTCGGCGGTAAGTCATGGACAAGATCGTCATTCGCGGTGGACGTCGCCTCAAGGGCGAGGTCGTGGTCGACGGCGCCAAGAACGCCGCGCTGCCGATCCTGCTCGCCTCGCTGATGACGCCAGAGCGCTGCACATTCCACCGTATCCCGCATGTCGTGGATGTCCGCACCACCTTGCGGCTGCTGGCAAATCTCGGGGCCCACGTGGCGGAGAGCGACGGCAGCATCAGCGTCCAAGCGGAACGGCTGGCGCGGCTGGAGGCGCAGTACGAGCTGGTGAAAACCATGCGCGCCTCTTTCCTGGCGTTGGGGCCGTTGCTGGCGCGCTTCGGACGCGCCCGCGTCTCGACTCCCGGCGGCTGCGCCATCGGCAGCCGGCCGGTGGATCTGCATCTCGAAGGCTTGCAAAAGATGGGGGCGCGAATACGCATCGTGCACGGCTACGTCGAAGCGGAAGCCGAGCGACTGCAAGGCGCGCGCATCTACCTCGATGTGCCGTCCGTCGGGGCCACGGAACACTTGATGACGGTGGCGACTTTGGCCGCAGGCACCACGGTCATTGAGAACGCCGCACGTGAGCCGGAAGTCGTCGACTTGGCGCGCGCGCTGACCGCGATGGGCGCCAAAATCAACGGCGCCGGGGAAGACGTGATCACCATCGAGGCCGTCTCCGCGCTCAGAGGGTGCGACTTCACCATCATTCCCGATCGCATCGAAGCCGGTACCTTCATGATCGCCGCTGCCATCACTGAGGGTGATGTCTACGTCCGCGGCGCACGTGCCAAGCACCTGCATGCGGTCATCCTCAAGCTGCGCGAGGCCGGCGTCGAGGTGCAGGAAGACGCAGAGGGGATTCGCGTCATCGGCAATGGCCGGCCGAGCAGTGTGGACATCAAGACCATGCCGTACCCTGGTTTTCCCACCGATCTCCAGGCGCAGATGATGGCTCTCATGGCGCTGGCCGATGGCCGTAGCGTGATCTCGGAGACGATTTTCGAGAACCGTTTCATGCACGTGTTGGAGCTCAATCGCATGGGCGCCGACATCAAGGTCCAGGGCCACAGTGCGTTCGTGCGCGGTGTGGTGGCGTTGAGCGGTGCGCCGGTGATGGCGACCGATCTGCGCGCCAGCGTCTGTCTGGTGTTGGCGGGGCTGGCGGCTGACGGCGAGACCGAAGTCTCCCGCGTCTATCACCTCGACCGCGGCTACACCCGCATCGAGGAGAAGCTCTCGGCGTTGGGCGCTGACATCCGCCGGGTGAAGGAACAACGGGGTTGATATGCGCGTCCGCCTGCTTTCCACTAGCGACTCCGATTTCGCGCGCCAGTTCGCCGCTATTCGCCAGCGCGGAGCCGATGCAACCACAGCGGTCGAGCCGCAGGTGCGTCGCATCGTCGATGCGGTCCGCCGCCGCGGCGATCGAGCTGTGATCGAGTTTACGCGCCGGTTCGACCGGGTGGCGCTCGAGCCGGCGCAGTTGCGTATCAGCGCCGGCGAGGTGCGCGCGGCGCTGCAGACGGTGCCGCCGGACGCATTGCGCGCGTTGCGGCTCGGGGCGCGGCGGATCATGGCATTCCACCGCCGCCAGTTGCCGGAATCGTGGAGCTACCGCGACAAGCTCGGGCTGCAGCTCGGACAGCGGGTCGTGGCGCTCGACCGGGTCGGTCTGTATGTGCCTGGCGGCCACGCAGCCTATCCGTCATCCGTGCTGATGAACGCCATTCCCGCCCGCGTCGCTGGCGTGCGCCAGGTGATCATGGTGTCGCCGCCGGGCCGGGACGGCTTCAACCCGGCTGTGCTTGCGGCGGCGGCGATTGCCGGCGTGCACGCCGTGTTCCGCGTGGGCGGCGCGCAGGCGGTTGCCGCGTTGGCGTACGGCACCGGTACCGTGCCGCGCGTCGACAAGATCGTCGGGCCAGGCAACGCCTATGTGCAGGCGGCGAAAAAGATCGTGTATGGCGCGGTGGACATCGACGCCATCGCCGGGCCCAGCGAGGTCGTCGTCATCGCCGATGCGTCGGCGGTGCCGGCGCACGTTGCCGCGGATCTGATGGCGCAAGCCGAGCACGGCAGCGGCGACGAATGCGCCATCTTGCTGACGCCGGCACGCGCCCTTGCGGTCGCCGTGCAGGCGGAGATCGATCGCCAGCTCTGCGTCTTGCCGCGGCAGCAGGACATCGCGCGGGTGTTGCGCCGGCGCGGCGCGCTGATCGTCGTGCGTGACCTCGAGGAAGCCGTGGCGCTCAGCGATCAGATCGCGCCGGAGCACTTGGAGCTGATCGTCAAGAATCCACAGCGCTGGGCGCAGCGCATCCGCAATGCTGGCGCGCTGTTTCTGGGCCCGTTTGCGCCGGCAGCGCTGGGCGATTATCTGGCCGGGCCCAACCATGTGTTGCCCACCGGCGGCACCGCCCGCTTCTTCTCGCCGCTCGGCGTCTATGATTTCGTCAAATGGACCAGCGTGGTTTCCGCTACCCGCGAGGGGCTGCGGCGGCTGGCGCCGGCGGTCGTCCGCTTGGCGGCACTGGAAGGCTATGATGCGCACGCGGCTGCAGTGCGTTGCCGGTTTCTAAACGGAACCGGCAGTGGACGACGGAGGCAGGGAGGACAGGATGGCAAAAGCTAAGGCACCGGGGAACAGGATGCGCGGATTCAACCGCGGCCGGCGGGCTACCGTGACGCGGCAAACGAAGGAGACCGACGTCACGGTAGAGCTGAACCTCGATGGCCGCGGACAGGCGGCGCTCGACAGCGGCATCCCGTTTCTCAATCACATGCTGGAGATCTTCGCGCGCCACGGCTTCTTCGATCTCAGCGTGCGCGCCCGCGGCGACATCGACGTCGACCAGCACCACACCGTCGAGGACGTGGGTCTGGCACTCGGCCAGGCGTGGCGCCAAGCCTTGGGCGACAAGGCCGGTATCCGCCGCTTCGGCGACGCGGCCTGCCCGCTCGATGAGGCTTTGGTGAGCGCCGTGGTCGATTTGAGCGGGCGGCCATTCCTGGCCTACAACCTGAAAATCAAACAGGCGCGGGTCGGCAACTTCGACACCGAGCTGGTGCACGACTTCATGGCGGCGTTCACCAACCAGGTCGGGATAAACTTGCACCTCAACCAGGTGCAAGGGCGCAACCCGCACCACATCATCGAGGCGAGTTTCAAAGCCCTGGCGCGTGCTCTCGACCAGGCGACGCAGTTCGATCCACGCCTCGAGGGGGTTTTGTCCACGAAGGGATCGCTGTAATGCGGGCCATCGCCATCATCGACTACGGCATGGGGAACCTGCGCTCGGTGCAAAAGGGATTGGAGCACGTGGGCTATCTTGCGGAGGTCACCCGCGATCCAGAGCGCGTCGAGGCCGCCAATGGCGTGGTGCTGCCGGGGGTCGGCGCCTTCGGCGCGTGCATGGACAACTTGCGCACCTACGGCCTGATCGACACGGTCCGGCGGGTCATCACGCGCGGCACGCCGTTCCTGGGGATCTGCCTCGGCATGCAGCTTCTGTTCGAGGAAAGTGAAGAGTTCGGCCCTGTGCCCGGACTGGGGATCTTTCCGGGGCGAGTCGCACGCTTCCCCGAGACGCTGGGCTTGAAAGTGCCGCACATGGGATGGAACCAAATCCGCAAGCAGGGCGAGCCGCGGCACCTGCGGGGCATCAACGACGGAGCCTTCGTCTACTTCGTGCACTCGTACTACGTCGTGCCGGCGGATGCGAGCCTGACGGCTACGACGACCGGGTACGGCGTCGAGTTCACCTCCGCCATCGCTCGCGACAACGTCTTTGCGACACAGTACCACCCCGAGAAGAGCCAGACGGTGGGCTTGAAGATCCTGGAGAATTTCGGAGGGATCGTCGCCGGAACGGCAACCTCGCCTGACCCCTGCTTGATAAGGAGGGCAACCAATCTGTAACCGTATGTTGATCATTCCCGCCATTGATCTGAAGGGTGGCAAATGCGTCCGCCTGTTGCGCGGCGACATGAGTGCCGAGACCGTGTACGGAGATGACCCGGTGGTGGTGGGTCACCGCTGGGTTCAGGAGGGCGCGGAATACCTGCACGTCGTCGACCTTGATGGCGCGGTCAGTGGAGAGCCGGTGAACGGGGCCGTTATCGCGGCGCTGTGCCGCGCCCTACCGATTCCGATTGAAATCGGCGGCGGGGTGCGTAGCGTTGAAGGCGCAGCGACGTTGCTGCAGCTTGGCATAGACCGCATCATCTTCGGCACGGCAGCCCTGGCCACGCCCGAGGTGGTAAGCGATGCCTGCCGGCGTTTCCCGGGCCGCATCGCGGTCGGCATCGATGCCCGCGACGGCAAAGTGGCGGTGCGCGGCTGGATCGAGACCAGCAGCACGCCGGCGATTGATCTGGCTCGCCAGGCGCAGGACCTCGGTGCGTGCCGCATCATTTACACCGACATCAGCCGCGACGGCACGCAAGAGGGGGTCAACGTGGCCGCAACCTGCGCCGTGGCACAGGCCGTCGGCCTACCGGTCACGGCTTCCGGTGGTGTCGGGTCGTTGGCCGACATCATTGCGGTGCGCGATTGCGGTGTGGTCAACATCGATGCGGTCATCGTCGGGCGTGCGTTGTACACCGGCACGGTGCAGCTGCCGGAGGCGGTCCGGGTGGCGGCAGCGGGGATGTGATGAAAGTTTCGACCTTTCGCCAGATGCGGTGGCGTGGGGCGGCTATCACAGCCAGTAGTTGCAGCGTAGTCCATCCCCGCGGAACGGTACGGAGTTACTGATTCTCATGCTCGCCAAACGCATCATTCCCTGCCTCGACGTGCAAAACGGCCGCGTGGTCAAGGGCGTCAACTTCGTCGGCCTGCGCGACGCCGGCGACCCGGTCGAGATCGCACAACGCTACGACGAAGAGCGCGCCGACGAACTGACCTTCCTTGACATCACCGCGTCGCACGAGCGCCGCAAGATCATCCTCGACGTCGTGGCGCGCACGGCGGAGACCGTGTTCATGCCGCTCACCGTCGGCGGCGGCGTGCGCGAGATTCAGGACGTGCGCGATCTGCTCAACGCTGGCAGCGACAAGGTGTCGATCAACACGGCCGCCGTGCAGGACCCGGATTTCGTCCGCATCGCAGCGGAGCGCTTCGGAAGCCAGTGCATCGTCGTGGCCATCGACGCCAAAAGGGTACCCGGCAGTACGCCGGCGCGCTGGGAAGTCTACATCCACGGCGGCCGCACGCCGACCCAGATCGATGCCGTCGAATGGGCGCGACGGATGGAGTCGCACGGCGCTGGGGAAATCCTGCTCACCAGCATGGATCGAGACGGCACCAAAGTGGGTTACGATCTGGAGCTCACTTGCGCCATTGCTGACGCGGTGCAGCTTCCGGTGATCGCTTCCGGCGGCGTCGGCACCCTTGAGCACATCTACGAAGGCCTCACCATCGGCGGCGCTACCGCTGCGCTCGCCGCCTCGATCTTTCACTACCGCGAGTTCACGGTACAGCAGTGCAAAGAGTACCTCGCGGCACGCGGCGTGCCGGTGCGACTTTGAACGGGGCAGACCCCATTCAGGCGCGCGTTTCCACCTTGAGAAAGGGGCGGAAAGACGGTATCGGATAATCGTTGGTCTGACAAACGGAACACGAGTCCACACAGTTCATCGTGAGCAAGCGAGCCAAGTTCGTTCTGGGTGGTAGTGCCATAGCCGTTGCGATTCTGTACCTCATTGCAACCGGCATGAACGGAACCGCCAGTTACTATCTCACTGTAGCTGAGGCAGTCGGCGCCGGACCACTCGGCAAAACCGAGATCGTGAGGGTGAAAGGAAAGGTGCGCGAAGGCAGTAGCGAATGGGACCCGCGAGCACTCCGGTTGTCCTTCGCGCTCGCGGATGGCCAGCAGCAGATCCCGGTTTCCTACCACGGTGTCGTCCCCGACCTCTTCGCGGAGGGACGGGAAATCATCGTCGAGGGGCGGCTCTCGCCCAAGGGACTGGTGGCCGAATCTCTCCTCGCCAGCTGCCCCTCGAAGTACGAGCCGCAAGACGCCCCAGCTGCGCATCTGCCTCCCTGAAGCGGGACACGATGCGCTTCACGACCGCCATAGTCACTGCCGTCGGCAGCAGCCTCAAGCTCAAGCTCATCCTCCTCGTTGTCTTGATCCTGGGTCTAACGGTCGGCATCGCGCCTTGGAGCGCGATCGAAACGCAGGAGCACCAACTGTTACTAGGCTCCGAGCAGCACCTGCAGATCCTGCAGGAAGTGCTGAAGACGCTGGTTGGAAAGATGCTGGTCGGCGACCACCACCCGATACAAGACCTGTTGGAGGCAATTGGCGCTCATCGGGACATCAAGACGGTGAGAATCTTTGACACGGACGGCATGGTGCATTTCTCGTCGCACCCGGCGGAAGTGGGCACACGTCTCGGCGCCACCGAGCTGCAACGCTACCAGGGCCTGGCGGATCCGGTGACCGTGACCCGTGAGGGACAGGACATTGTTCAGACGGTGCTCCAGCCGGTGTTCAACCGCCCGCAGTGTTTCGGGTGCCATCCGGCCGAGCAGAAGGTCCTGGGCATGCTCCAGCTCAGTGTTTCGGTGAACGAACTGCAGCAGCAGGTCGCCGGTCTACGGCGGTCGGCGTTTGTGGCGACGCTGATTAGTCTCGGGGTCGTCGTGCTCGGCGTTTGGTTGGCGCTCACGCGGCTGGTCGATCAACCGCTGCAGCGATTGGTGGCCGTCATGGGGCGCGCGGAGCGGGGCGATCTCAGCGTTCGAGCGGCTGTTTCCAACAGCGACGAGCTGGGACAGCTGGCGCGGCACTTCAACGACATGATCGCCAAGCTGCACGCAGCGCAAGGAGAGCTGGAGCGCTATCATCAAGAACAGCTCGCGCGCGCCGATCGACTGGCCACGATCGGTGAGATGGCTGCAGCTATGGCGCACGAGATTCGCAACCCGTTGACCGGTATCAGCGGCGTCCTGTCGGTGTTGAGCCGGGATTTCTCCCCCGACGACTCACGGCGGGAGATTGTCCGTCAAACGCGCTTGCTCATCGAGCGCTTGAACAACACGGTCGAAGATGTCCTCCATTACTCCCGTCCGCCGTCGCCACAATTGCAAACCGTCAAACTCGACGACATCATCGACCGTAGCCTGTCGTTGGCTGAAGGCGAGGCGAGGAAAGCCGGCATCCAAATCGTGAAGCAGCCGGCGCCAGGTGCCAACGGTTCCGCCTCGGTCACAGTCAGTGCCGACCCGCATCAGATTCAGCAGGTGGTGCTCAACCTCATTCTCAATGCGATTCAGGCCAGCACGGCCGGAGGCCAGATTGCGGTCCGTACGCGCGTGGCAGCCGATAACGGCAGCCTGACGGGTGCGGCCATCGAGATCGAGGATCACGGCAAAGGCATGACGCCGGAGGAGGCTGCGCAAGCCTTCCAGCCGTTTTTCAGCACCAAGGCGCACGGGACCGGGCTCGGGCTGTCGATCGCACGCCAGATCGTTGAACAGCACCATGGACGCATTTCGCTGCGCAGCGCACCGGGGCTGGGCACGTGCGTGCAGGTGGAGCTGCCGGTGTCCCCGGATGCCGTCCAAACAAGTGAGGGCGCTTAGCGCCCTGGCGATCTCGTCGTCATCGATGCTATCGTATGATGCCGTGCGTGAGAGATCTGGCATCATCACCGTGCTGATGGGTAGCGTATGAGGAAAGCAAAGGTACTCGTCGTCGACGATGAGCAGATGATTCGCTGGTCGATCGAACAGACGTTGTCTGCAGCCGGGCATGACGTCGCGGTCGCCGCCGCTGCGGTCGAGGGGATGGCGCTGTTCCGCCAGTACCTGCCCGAGGTGGTCTTCCTCGACATGCGACTGCCGGATGGCGACGGTCTCTCCTTGCTCAAGAAGATGAAGGAAGAGAATGGACAGGAGAGCGCCGTCATCGTCATGACCGCTTTCGGTGAGATCCGCACGGCAGTCGAGGCCATGCGCCTGGGGGCGTACGATTATCTGAAAAAGCCGTTCGACTTCGACGAGCTGGAAGTCATTGTTGGCCGAGCGCTCGAGACTACGAATCTGCGCCGGGAGGTCAGCGAGTTGCGGCAGGAGCGCCGCAAGACCTACGGCGTGGAAAACATTGTCGGCGAATCGGAGAAGATCCGCCAGGTACTCGACCTCGTAGAGAAAATCGCTGAGAGCGATGCGACCACGGTCCTCATCGAAGGGGAGAACGGCACGGGCAAGGACCTCTTCGCGCGCGCCATCCACTGTGGCAGTAAGCGGGCAGACGGCGCGTTCCTCGACATTTCCTGCACGGCTGTGCCGGAGAGCCTCTTCGAGAGTGAGCTGTTCGGGTACGAAAAAGGCGCGTTCACCGATGCCCGCGCTACCAAGAAGGGACTGCTGGAGTTGGCGGACGGCGGCACGCTGTTCCTGGACGAGGTCGGCGACCTGCCGTTGATCTTGCAGCCCAAACTCCTCAAGTTCATCGAAAGCCGTCAGTTCAAGCGTCTCGGCGGCACCGTGGACCAGCGCGTCGACCTGCGCATCGTCGCCGCAACCAATCGCAACCTGGAGGAAGCAGTGCGTCAAGGGCGCTTCCGCGAAGACCTGTACTATCGGCTGCGCGTCATCCCGATTGTGCTGCCGCCGTTGCGTGAGCGGCGCGAAGACGTCCCGCTGCTTCTGCAGCACTACATGGCGAAGTATAACGCCGAGTTTCACAAGGATTTTCGCGGCATCTCCAACGACGCGCTGCAATCGTTGATGTCGTATTCGTGGCCCGGCAACGTGCGCGAGCTGAAAAATCTCCTCGAGCGCATCCTGATCCTCGAGAAGGGCGAGACCATTCTTCCCGAACACCTGCCGCCGGAAATCATCCGGCCGCACGTCAGCTCGGCCAAGCCGCAGTACCGCCTGGCGCCAACCGGCATCAGTCTCGAGCAAGTGGAAAAGGACTTCGTACGCCAGGCGCTGGAGGTTGCGGGGGGTAATCAGACGCACGCGGCGCAGCTGCTCGGTATTAGTCGCGACGCGTTACGCTACCGCATGCACAAGCTCGACTCGGCGGCCTGAGGAATTTCGCCCAGACCTGGGTATCTTTTCCCGCATCGAGTTCGCCAGCCCAGGCTCAATTCACGTGCATCGGCTCTCTCCGCGCAGGGCACGACAGTTGCTCCCGCTCGTCGTGCGTGTAAATCCAATGCGACCGCGATGTACGCCATGACCTCGGCGAAGGTGTTGATCATCGACGACGAGCACATGATCCGCTGGTCGGTGGCACAGACGCTGCGGGCCGCGGGGTACGAGGTGGCGCTGGCGGAGACCGCGGTGGAGGGCCTGGCGCTCTTTCGGGAGTTTCAGCCCGCTGTGGTGTTTCTCGATGTCCGGCTGCCCGATGGTAATGGCTTAGCAATGCTGCAGTCGGTCAAAAACGACCGCGGTCGCGACGCGGCCGTGGTCGTCATGACGGCTTACGAGGATGTGTGTTCGGCCGCGGAGGCGCGGCGCCGTGGTGCGTTTGCGTACCTCAAGAAGCCCTTCGATTTCGACGAGCTTCCCCTGATTGTGGCCGAGGCAGTAGGTGGCCGGCAAAGCAACAAGCAACGCTGCGACTGAGGGCTAGGGGCCGCCGCGGGGATAGCGAGAAGGGTCCGCGTATACCCGTGAAGAGCAGGTAGGTCCCTCGCAAGCACCTGCGCCCGCTGGTCTCGTTAGCGACGGCCAGCCTGACGGTCGCCACGCCGTTGTAGACCTAGGTTGCCGGCGCGGTCTTGTGCTGCGGCCTCTGCGTATTTTCCCGCACCTCGGTGCGTGTTTTTCCACACTCGCGTGTTTTCCGTTCGCCTTTTGGCGTGGGTTTGGCTATATGCGGACGCGGCACGCATGTTGCGGTTCCACGAGACCGCCGGTCCCTACGGCGGGGAAGAGCATCGCGTCGCAGGAAACCGCAAAACAACAATCGGCGGGCAAAGAGCGGAGCGAGGAACCCATGGGCCAAGACGGAAGGAGCTACGAATCATGACAGGGAAGAGAAAAACCCTTTTCACGGAAGCCCGGCTCGTGGCGGTGCTTGCTGTGGCTGCTTGCGTGATGCTGGCCGCGGGCGGTGCCTCGGCGAAATATATGTGGGACGGTGCCGTCCCGGACGGCGCTGGTGGCTGGAGCAAGCCCACGGATTTCGTCTGCATCGTCGGCGTGCACACCAACGGCGCGCTCGATATCGCTGACGGCGTCACCGACAGACATACCTGCCAGAGTTTGATCAAGGGAACCATGAACGGCGGCACGCCCTTCAACCTTTCGTCAATGACCTCAAAGAATGCGTGCACGTACGCGGGTTCCGCAGGAAACGACGGGGCGGCACACGCCTGGTCGACGAGCATCTGCGTCAATAGTGCAACCGGCAACGGTATATCGCTGGCAGGTCTGGATCGGACCCAGGCCATGTGCGCGGGCGTGGGAGGCACGTGGGTAACAAGCGGCGCCTGCGCAGCCTACGGTGCACAGTTCAAGGGCCAGTATGCCAATGGTAATCCTCTCCCCTTTCCCACACCAAACGGGACAATCCAGGGTACCGGCACTGGTTACTGCTATGCAGGGATGGATTGGTCCGCTGTTCCTGGGTATGACGCTGCACACTGCCCTTCCATCTACGCCACCACCACTCCATACAACGCGAATATAGCCTATGACTGGTCGGTATCCGGTACCAGCTGCATCTATAACAAGAGCATTGCCGGCATAATACATTCCTCCTCCGGCTCCACCACCCTCACGAAAGCCGACGGCAGCACAAACACGGGGTACATTGATCTGAGTAACTATAACACCATGGGCCTCTGTCTCGCGAACGGGGGCACGTGGAGCAACTGGATCGGTCAGGGCGCAGAAACCACCATTGCTATTGGTAATGACGGAAACACCTACAAGATGCCGCAATGGGACTATACCGCTCAGGCACCCGATGCTGATACCGGCTGCCTGCACTGCCACAGCGACACCGTCCAGTACAACAGCTCGCCAGAAAGATGGAAGGACAGCTATCTCCAGACGGGTCACAAGAACATGCTCAGGAAAGTAACGGCGGGGCAGAGCTGGGCAGGTCCGTGTGCCAGCGGCCAAACCCCGACGGACCCGACGGACGGTCTGTGCGTCTACACCACCGACGGCACCCACCCCATCAACTTCAAGACCTCTTCGGATCCGTTCGGACAGATCACGGTCAGCGGCACACCCCAGAACCTTTATTATATCTACGGCGACTGGCTGACCCCATTGCCTTCGGTCGTTTATGGAACGAACGGCTATGGTTTGCTTCCCGGACCTACCAATGGGTACACCGCGACGACCAGCTGCGCAGCGTGCCACACGGCAGGCTACAGCGACAACAATAATCCCGGCGTGCAGTCGATCGGTACTCCCGGATACGCCGGACTTGAGCCTCAGGAGTCATTCCCGGGCATTAATCTGAATCCGTTGAATCCGAAGTGGGACCTTAACGGCATTCAGTGTTCACGATGCCACAACGCGGAGGTCGGGAACGTAGTGCAGGGTGAGATTACGGGCGGATCGTGCAGCTACAGTACTCAAGCCCAATGTTCGGCCGCCGGCGGAAGTTGGAGCAGTACCTCGGCATCATGCAGCATCAACGCTGGTGAGATTTTTCTCACCGCGGTGGCGTGTACCGGTAATGGCGGAACGTGGACTTCTTACCCTTCGGCAGCCTCCGTTTTCTTTACAACACACGCCACCAGCGGCGGTATGGGC
This sequence comes from Binatia bacterium, assembly GCA_050015455.1. Lineage (GTDB taxonomy): Bacteria > Desulfobacterota > Binatia > HRBIN30 > HRBIN30 > JAGDMS01. The sequence continues at coordinate 87,518 of JBEKBJ010000002.1, read as the reverse complement.
GCCCTCGCGGCAGGCACCGGCAGAACCAACCTGTGCTTCGGCTGCCACCAGTCCATCGCCAAGAACTGGCCCGCCCAGGGTGGCTCTTCAACGGGCACGACGCAGTACGACCCGACTCTGATCCCGACCGGCATAAGCCACGGCGCAGCAGCGGGCCGCGACTTCAACGGCCATGTGCTCGGAAACTCGTTCCTGAACAGTCCGCACGCGCAGTACGCCGGCGCACAGACCGGTCCTGGATCTATCACGCTGAATTCACTTGGTGAATACGATCTTACCGACCCGAGTGGGACCTCGGAGTATGGCAGCATCTTCAAGGGCTACACCTGCTGGCAATCGCCCACGAGCAGCACTCCGGCGAAGACGAACGCTGACGGCAGTGAAATAACGACCAAAGCCGACTGTGAGGGGCTATACGGTGTTGGCTCATGGAGGGCCGACGCATCCGGCGATCTGGGCACCAAGCAGGGGACCTGCTCGACCTGCCACGATGTCCACAACAGTCTCTTTATTGAGGATCAGTCGGAGGCGGCCATCAGGAAGACGTGCGAGAATTGTCATGTGAACAACAGCACAACCGGCGCAACCGACGCCGGCGCTCCGCAGGTGGCTGTGTCGAGCATGCTCCATCCGATGGGAGCCGGGACACCGTTTGACTCCAGCAAATATGACAGTCCCTGCGTCGTCTGTCATATGGCTACACAGGCTGAGGCGAACGGCAATCAGACATCCATGCCGGTGCATTTGTGGAGAATCAATACCAGTGCGACTTACAGCACATTCCCGACAATAGGTCAGTTCTATGGAGGAACCTGCTCTGTACATACAGGTGCGGTTCAGAATGCTCCTAGTCAGCCGGTTGTCTACCTGTCTGACGTCTCCTCTGGCAATTGCACTGGGGCGAGCGGGATATGGACGGCCGTCACCGAGGACAGGAACGCGCAGACCACACCCGACGGCTCGTACCCCAAGGCGGTTTGGGTGGACCTCGATCTCGCGTGCGGCCAGTGCCACGGCGGTTCGCTCGGAGCAAGCGCAACGGTGAACAACGCGCCGTATATCGGCAAGACCGACCTGGCCACCTACGCGGCCACCATTCACAATAACGTGCCGGAGGTGAACTTCGGCTACACGCTGGGCAGCCCCAACACGCTCACGGTGACCGTGTATGCCCAGGCAGCCTGCATCGGCGGATGCGGTTCCTACGATTGGAACTGGGGCGACGGCTCGACTGATGGCTCGGGCGCCAGCGCAACCCATACCTATAGCGGCACAGGCACGTACCAGATCACGTTGACCGTGGACGGCGGCGCCGGATCCGTCACGAAGAACGTGTCGGTCTACACTCCCGACTACGCGCCCACACCGGGTGCGATCACACCGACGCCGACGGGAACGCCGCCGCCGCCGCCGACCGGCAGTCCGATCCCGATGTCGTGGTGCGCTGCCCTGCAAGCGCAGGTCAATACGAACTGGACCGTCATCTTCACGGATAACTCGTCGGATCCCGGCGGTACCGGCGTCTCCCAGGTGACCGTGGTCTGGGGCGACGGCAGCTTGCTCGCCAGCGGCGGCCAGGGCACGACATTCGGCCCGCACACGTATCGCGGTCCGGGCTCGTACACGATCACCCACAGGGTGCTCGACACGCTTGGGCAGCAGAGCATCGAGACCTGCACGGTGACCGTGTCGTACTTCACGATCAGCGGAACGGTGACGGACAGTGGCGGAACGGGCCTGGCATCGGCGACCGTTGCCGTCACGAATATCGCGACCGGCACCGTCGCCTCGACCGTGTACACCGCGGTCGACGGGACGTTCTCAGCCGGATCTCTCAAGCCGGGGACGTACAACCTGACGGTCACGGAATGGGGCTACAGCTTTGCCGTTCCCGCGGTTCCTGTTGGTGCCTCGTCGCCCAACATCATCGTCGGGCCGAGCAGCATGGGCAATGTCATCAAGGCGCTGGCGTCGACGGCGACACCAACTTCGACGGTGCCGACAGCAACGTTCACTCCGACACCTACGGGCACACTACCGACACCAACGAACACTCCAACGCCGACGAACAGCCCGACGGTAACGATCACTCCGACGGTGACCATCACTCCGACGGTAACGAACACACCGGCGAGCACGGCAACGCCGACGAACACCCTGACGAGCACCCCGACCTGGACGCCAAGGAACACACTGACGCCAACCAATACGCTGACACCGACGATCACCCCGACGACAACGAAGACGCCGACGAACACGCCGACGCCGACGAACACGCCGACGCCGACGAACACGCTGACGCCGACGAACACGCTGACGAACACGCCAACGCCGACGAACACGCCGACGAACACGTCGACGCCGACCAATACGCGCACGCCGACCAATACGCGCACGCCGACGAATACGCCGACGCTGACGCCGACGAATACGCCTTCGACCGGTGATAATGCAGCGTTCGTGAGCGTGAGTGTGCCGACCGCGATGATCGCGGGAAATCAGTACAGCGTGTCCGTGACGATGCAAAATACCGGAAGCACCACTTGGACGGCGACCCCGACACCAGGAGCAGACTATGCCCTCGGTTCGCAGAATACCCAGGACAACACCACGTGGGGGATGAACCGGGTATATCTCAATCCATCCGACAGTATCGCCTTCACGAACCTGAAGACCTTCACCTGGACCGTGACCGCGCCAGCAACTCCGGGCCCGTACAACTTCCAGTGGCAAATGGTCCATGACGTCGGCGCAACCGAAAATTGGTTCGGGGCACTGACTGAGAACGTATCAATGACAGTGTCAGCGTGTACGGTAAACACAGACTGTGTGTTACCTGCGACGCATTGCAGCTCCGGAGTGTGCATGTAGGAGAGCGGGCTGGGCAACCCACCTCTTCCTTAGGAGCGAAAAGATGGAAAACATGCGGACCGACGAAACCATGGGAGGAACCATGAAGAGACTCGCACAAGGGTTGCTCATCGCTACATTCGGGCTGTCCCTTGCATCCTCGGCGCGTGCGTTCACGCCCCAACAGCCGTTCGCGTACCCGGCCGGCACGGGCATCAACGGCACGGTGCACGATCTCGGCACATCACATAACGGCATGAGCTACACCGCGATGCCGACGGATGTACTGCAGAGAATCTGCATCTTCTGCCACGCGCCTCACAGCACCTACAAGTTGAGCCCGGCCAATGGCGGGCCGGGAGCAGGCGTGGGAAGCGGCCCGCAGGCGCCGGACGCCTTCACCTACCTGCCTCTGTGGAACCATCAGCTCACCGGCAACTACGCGTCCTACACCATGTACCAGAACGGCCCGGGCGCACCGACGAGGGGTCCGCACGCTTCGCAGGCCATTCAAAACGGCATGACACCGGGCGGTACGTCCCTCCTTTGCTTGAGCTGTCATGACGGCAGCGTGGCCATCAATGCGTACGGCAACAGCTCCCAGCTCTCCTACTCGGTGAGCAGCGGCGGCGCGACGATCAATCCGCAATACATGATCGGTAAGGACAACTACCTCGGCAACCACCACCCTATCGGCTTCGACTACGACGCCGTACAGGCCGTCGACACTGAGATCCGTTCGGCCGACACGGCGCAGATGGGCGGCGCCGGGCCGGTGCGCAACCACCTGTACGGTCCGGGCAACACGAAGATGGAGTGCGGGAGCTGCCATGCGGTCCACAACAAAGGCAACACCGGCGAAACGCTGCTGTGGAGGAGTGACGCCAGCAGCCACCTCTGCCTGACCTGCCACGACAAGGGGACCGATCCAGGGACAGCGACGCCGTAGACGCAACTCCGGCACGGTATCACACGCGAGACGAAGGGGGGAATGGCAACATTCCCCCCTCGCGTTTCGGCAGCCTGTGTCCCTACTCCCAACAAATTCGGTTTGCAGGCTCGGTGAGTTTCTTTGCCTTCGATCGTCGCTGTGATAGGGCACGATCAGCAGCGTAAGGAAGCCGCCATCGCACGCGTCGGCTCAGCGGATGGAAGAAGCTCGTGATTAGAAAGGAGAAGTGGCCGAGGGTCCTGTGCGGCGCCGTGATGCTGCTGGCGGCGTGCAGCGCACCGCGGCGCCCGCTGCCGCCCCCGACATTCTTTCCGACGGCGCCCGATCCTCCCCGCATCCAGTATCTCACCGCCTTCAGCAGCCTCAAGGATGTGGAGCAGCAGTCCGCCTTCAACCGCTTCGTTGTCGGTGAGAAACCGGACGTCAAGCTCGACAAGCCGTACGGCGTCGCGGTCTTCGACGGCAAGATCTACGTCTGCGACACCAACACCGGCATCGTCGTTTTCGATCTGAAACACCAATCCTTCGAACCGCTGAAAGGGGCTGTTGGTCCGGGACGACTCACGCAGCCGCTCAACATCAGCATCGAGTCCGAAGGGACCAAGTACGTGGCCGATCCCGCCCGCGGTCAAGTTGTCGCCTTTGATCGGAACGACGACTATCTGAAGGCGTACGGCCTGCCCGGTGGATGGAGGCCGGTGGACGCCGTGCCGCTCGAGGACCGGCTGTACGTTGCCGACCCCGGCAACGGGTTGGTGAAAGTCTTCGACAAGCAGAGCGGTGAGCTGATCAAGCATTTCGGCGACAAGGGGGATCCCTCCGAGCGGCTCGATCGTCCCACCAATCTCGCGTTCGACGGCGACGGCGACTTGTACGTCACCGACGTCGGGCGATTTCAAGTGGTCAAGTTCGACCGCGACGGTCATTTCAAGGGGACGATTGGACAGCCCGGAGACAACCTGGGGCACTTCGCGCGGCCCAAGGGGATCGCGGTTGACCGCGAAGGTCATCTGTACGCCGTCGACGCCGCCTTCAACAACGTGCAGATCTTCAACAAGGAAGGCCGGCTGCTGATGTTCTTCGGGGAGGACAGCGACAAGCCTGGCGGCTTGTTGTTGCCGGCAAAGGTCACCATCGACTACGACAATCTGCCGTACTTTCAACAATACGTCGAGCCGGGTTTCGAGCCGGAGTACCTCGTATTCGTCATCAGCCAATTCGGCCCACGCTTGGTCAACGTCTTCGCGTACGGGAAGCAGAAGGGACAAACCTATCCCTCGGATGCGGATCTCCTCAAGGCCATTCAAGCGCGGCGGCAGCAGGAGCGGGAGAAAGTCCAACCGAAGTGAGCCAAAGAGGGTCCGCGCGATCGCTTTCCGGATTTCAATGAAGGTATGGACGGTAGTGGCATGCGCATCCGTGCTGGCGGTGCTGTCGACAGGCTGCAACCCAGCGACACGCTACAAAGTCCTCAGTCTATTTTTCGATGGGGTGCCGCCGCCCACGGCCGGCGAACCGGAAGCCGAGCAGACCACCGCCGAGAACGTCGAGGAGTCGCGACAGGTCGGATACCGCGAACATGGCCCCTACGCCGCGCACCTCTGCAACGCCTGCCACGATCCAAACGCCTTCAACTCTTTGGTGCTACCGCAGGACCAACTCTGCTTCCAATGCCATGAGCTCAAGTTGGACAAGAAATACGTCCATGGACCGCTCGCATCCGGCGGGTGCCTGGCTTGTCACGATCCGCACAGTTCTCAGTACCGCTATCTCCTGGTGTCCGAGTCCGACAGCTTCTGCTTCTACTGCCACGAGCGCCAAACCGTGGCGAGTATCGGCGCGCATGTGGGCATCGAGGGACAGTGTACGAGCTGCCACAATCCACATATGTCTGACAAGAGGTACTTGTTGAGATGAGAAAGAGAATGAATTGATGGAGCCAACTGCGGATGAGGCGGGATGGGAGCCGGTTCCGTTCTAGGACCTTCCTGGTTCTGTGTGCGGCGATCGGTTTCGTTCCTTCACTGGTCTTTGCCGATTGGAGGGACTTCGTGCCGACCCCCTATGAAAACGGAGCTTTCCTCGAGTCGTTCACCTCATTCGAGCGGGATCACGTTAGCACCGAGGGCACCCAGCCCGTGCACTGGACCGACACCTTCATCCGAGAGAAATTCACCTTGTTTTCCGACGGCTACTCCTATCATCCACGTTTCCTGCAATACCACTTCTCGATCGGGGGATTGGCGCGGCAAGAGGACTATGAGTCGTCGTTTGCCGGCTCCACCGGATGGCAGAATGCACTCGGCTTGGAGTACGATGCCAAGCTGCTCTTCTTACCGGAGCATGCCTACAATCTGGAGGTGTTTGCCCGCCGCTACGAACCGCTGTACAAGGAGCAGGCGGCAACGCAGCACAACAGCGTCGAAGAAAGCCAAGGCGCCTCGTTCCGCTACCGCCAGAAGCCGTACTTCCTGCACACCGGGGTCGTGCACGATTCCATCACGTCCGATGATATTTCCTCCGACATCACGCGCTTCAGCCTGGACGGCCAGTACTTCAAGCGTTTCGTCAGCGGCAACGAGGTGTCCTTCAACGGCGCCTTCAATCCGTCGTGGTTCAGCGACTCTCAAGGGCTTTCGGGCAGCTCGACCGAGTACCTCGCGGGCAACTTCATCAACCTCCAGCGACTGCGACTGAGCTCGAGCGTGGCGAAGAACACGTTTGATCAGGAGGGCACTTCGTCCGGACGGTTCGAAAACGACCAGCTGAGCTGGTACGAGCTGCTGAACGCGTATCTCCCGTGGAACTTCCGGAGCGACCTCTCCTATCGCTACCAGGACAACGAGGCCACGATTCAGGGCTCGACCCCCGGATCGCAGGTTTTGTCCAACACCGAGAAGGACCTCCAGTTCAACCTCGTCCACCGGCTGTACCAAAGCCTGGATACCACCTACACGCTGTTGAGTGACTGGCGGAACTCCGTCGGCGGCGATTCGACGTCGCTATCCAATACCCTGACGCTCAACTACACCAAGGTCATTCCGTGGGGCAGATTGCTGGCGGGGGCCAGTGTTGCGCGAACCGATACGGACAACCACGGGCAACTCGAAACGGTGAACGAATCGCATTTGGCGACCGTGCCTGGCTCCTTCACGCTCGCGCAGCAGCCGCAAAGCGTCGTAGGGGCGCTTTTCGCGGTCGTCCTCCAGTGCCCCGTAGGGCCGTTCGCGCAAATTACCCTGACGTCCCCCGCTAACTACCAGGTTTTTTCGATGGGCAACACCGTCCAGATATCTTTAACCAGCCTACCCGCGGCGTGCACCCTTCCCAATCCAACCACCCAATATACCTTTCTGGTGTCGTATGCGCTTGCGAGCGGAACATTCGCGCTGCGCACCGACACGCTTGCTGGCAACACCAGCGCGCAGTTGTTCAATGATCTGCTGACGCCGTACCTCAGCTACGTTACGGTCCGATCGAGCGTGTTGTCCGGAGTTTTTCCGGGGGTGCCCATTGATTCCACCACCTATACCGCCGGCCTGATCGGCCACCGCGACCCACTGCGGCTGCGGGCAGAGTATCAGCAGCTCGATTGGAACATCAGCCCGTATCGGCAATGGCTCGGCGAAGTACAATACGCACGCCCTCTCGGCAATACGACCACCGCGTACGCGACGGCCGACTATGTGAACAAGTATTACCCGCATGGAACCTCCGCGTACTCGCCCGGGCCGTTCGTCTCCTATTCGGGGGCATTCACCGAACAGACGGAGTCCGTCAGCGGCAGCGTGCAGAAACAGCTCTTGGCGTGGAACATGTCGGTGTCGCTCGGCGGCTCCTACCAACGACTGCAGGGGCTGGTCGACAGCAACGCGTATTCGGTCAACGCGGCGTGGGTGTGGAGAATCGGCAAGGTGGAGGTGACCGCCGGGGGGAGCGTTTACGGGTCCGACTCCTCCGGAGGTGGCACCCTGTCCACCAGCCGTGATCATCAATACTTCTACCTCAATTTCAGGAGACGGCTGTTCTGAGATGTCGTCGATCGTGAACAGGAGAGCCCGGACCGTGATGAATCTTTGTGCTGCTCGCAGACGATACGCGGTACCCCTCTTCGTTCTCGCTTGCGTCGCGTCGGCTTGCGCAACGACGTGGAGGCTCCGGACGTCCCATCCCGACATCGTCCTCCAGTGGCCGTATCAGCCCAACAGGGCGAAGGTGACCTATGCCCAAGCCTTCACCGGCCTAGCGCGCAACGCCGACTCCGGCTCGCTGCTGCGTCAGGTCATCTTCGGCGAGGACGAAGATCGCAACGCTTTCATGCTGCCGGTGGCGGTGGCCACCGCACACGACGGGCGCATCGCGGTTGCCGACATGGGACGCCGGTGCGTGCACCTCTATGTCCCTGCAGAGCAGCGCTACGTTCAGCTTTCGGGAACGAAACAGGACAAGATCGCCTCGCCCGTGGGGGTGATCTTCGACGACGAGGACAGACTCTACGTCTCCGATTCGACCGGAAAAGTGTTTGCTTTCGGTCCCGACGGCGGGCTGCTGTTCACCCTGCTGACGGCCGGCGCCGATAGGCTGCAGCGCCCGACCGGCATCACGTACAGCCCGCGGAAGAAGGCGCTCTACATCGTCGACACGCTCGCCAACAAGGTCGACGTGTTCGGGACGAACGGCAACTTCGCCTTTTCGTTCGGTGAGCGAGGGGACGGCGAGGGACGCTTCAATTTTCCCACGCACATCTTCCGGTCCTCTGCCGCAGAGCTCTACGTGACCGATGCGCTGAATTTCCGAGTGCAGATCTTCGACGAGGAAGGCAACCCCTTGGGGTCCTTTGGTCATCACGGCGACGGCTCGGGTGATATGGCGATGCCCAAAGGGCTCGCGGTGGACAGGGACGGTGTCGTGTATGTCGTTGACGGGCTGTTTGACAACGTCCAGCTCTTCAACCGCCGCGGTGACTTCCTCCTGACGATCGGCAAGCGCGGCACGGACTTCGGCGAGTTCTGGCTCCCGTCGGCGGCTTTCATCAGTGACAACGACGAGCTGTACGTGTGCGACACCTACAATCGGCGCGTCCAGGTCTTCCGGATCACCGAGGGGTATGTGAATGGCACATCCTGAATCCGGAAGACGGTGCGTCAGGGTATGCGTCGTTGCCTTGTGTCTCTTCGGGTCGGTGCCGGTATCCACGCTCGAGGCAGAGACGCCGAGGGACATGGTCAACACCAAGCACAACCTGTCGGTGTCGGGACCCGGCCCGATCCGCGCGCTGACCGAAACGCGCATCTGCATCTTTTGCCACACACCGCACAACGCCACACCGCTCTCGCCGCTGTGGAATAAGGATATCGAGCCGCAGGTCTACAACGTGTACGCAAGCCCGACGTTGAAGGCCGGTCCGCTGCCGCAGCCCTCCGGCCCGACGAAGCTCTGCCTCAGCTGTCATGACGGCACGATCGCCATGGGTGCGGTTGTCAACCCCGCCGGCGGCATCACCATGGCGGGCGGCGCCACGCTGGCGCCAGGCAGTCTTTCCAATTTCGGTTTGGACCTATCGGGGCATCACCCCGTGTCGTTTCCGTACCACATGGCGTTGCCGAACGCCGAGCTGGTGTCTTCGCCGCCACCCGATCTGGTGTACGGCGACACGGATGAAGTCCACTGCATCACCTGTCACGACCCTCACAACGACACCTATGGCAAGTTTCTGCTCAAGGACAACCGCTTCTCGGCCCTGTGCACGACTTGCCATCAGATGACCGGATGGAACAGCTCGGCCCATGCCACCTCAACGGCGTCGGTAGTCGGGATCTTACCCCTGCCGCCGAAGACGTGGCCGACGTACACGCAGCTGAACGAGTGGGGCTGCGAGGTGTGCCACACGCCCCACTTTGCGCCGACGGCCGAAGAGCTACTGAATTTCACCGCTGCGCCGCCGGCGTTCTCGTGCACCAGTGCCGGTTGCCACAGTTCCCAGCCGGCCCCGATACACCCTGCCACAGCCGGAGTGGGCGCCGTGATGGTCGGGGCTCCGCAGTTGGGGATGGTGGATATCGCTCGACAGATTCGCAAGCCGTCGGCGCATCACGAGCCGCTGCCCGGCACCATGCCGATGGTATCGAGCGTCGGCGCTGCGGGGCGTTCCGGGATCCGCAGCGTGGAGTGCGTCGATTGCCATAATCCGCACGTTACCAACGACACCCAAGCCGAGGCTCCCTACGCTTCGGGCATGCTGCGCGGCGTGAGCGGCGTCGACCGCAACGGCCTGGGGATCCGTTCGGTCACGTACGAATATGAGGTCTGCTTCAAGTGTCACGCCGACAACACTCCCGATCTGAACTACATCCCGCGCGTCCTCGGCGTCACAAACCTGCGGCGCGCCTTCGATCCCGCAAATTCGTCGTACCACCCAATCGTCGCGATGGGGAAGACCTTGAACATACCGAGCATTCCTTCCGCCTTCGAACCCAACATGACACCGACGGTGATGATGTACTGTACAACTTGCCACGCCGATGACGAGGGCGGCTCACGCGGCCCGCACGGTTCGGCCTTCCCTCCGATTTTGAAGGAACGCTACGAGACGACGGACGGCACGCCGGAAAGCTTTGACCACTACGCGCTGTGCTACCGCTGCCATGACCGCTACAGCATCCTGGGGAACACGAGTTTCCGTAAGAGCGTGAAGACATCCAAAGGGGGGCACAGCGGACATTTGGCGGCCGGCGCGCCGTGTTCCGCTTGTCACGATGCGCATGGCGTAAACGATGTGATGGGCGCCGTGCCGGCGGGGACGGGATCGCACACGCATCTGATCAACTTCGATACCAGGATCGTTTTCCCGAAGACGGGAAGTCAGTACCCCGTTTTTAAGGACAACGGGATGTTTTCGGGGAGCTGCACCCTCGTGTGTCATAGCCACGTCCATGACAACTCCTCCTACCCGTGATTCGCGTTTCGGCAGTGCAAAAAAGGAATGGGCACATGGATCAGAAGAATTTCCACGCTTGCCTCGGGCTCGCTCCGCTGCTGGTGAGCGCCGTCTTGCTGATGGGCAACGGTGCGCTAGCGGAGGGAACTTGTGTCTCCGAGAAGTGTCACGCTACACTGCTGAAGGCACAGACCGTCCATCCAATCGCGGAAACCTGCGAGACCTGTCACCAGTCGGAGACGACGCCGCATCCGCAAAAGGGCAAGAAGACGTTCAAGCTCACGCAGGATCCGCCCGATCTCTGCTTTACCTGCCATGACCGCGACGGATTTGCGAAGAGCGATGTTCATTCCCCGGTCCAGTCGGGGCTGTGCACGACGTGCCACAACCCCCATGCGTCGAATCAGCCCAAGATGCTGGTGCAGCCAATGAAGGACCTGTGTCGGACCTGTCATGCGGATCATGTCGATTTCAAGGTCGTCCATGGTCCCGTTTCCGCCGGAGACTGCACGCTCTGTCACACCCCCCACTCGTCGGATACCAAGAAGCTGCTTTTGAAGGAAGGCGACGATTTGTGCTTCGGCTGCCATACCGACATGCCGGACGTGCTGAAGAAGAAAAACGTGCATCCGGCTTTGGCGAGCGGATGCACGTCATGCCACAACCCTCATGGCAGCGATTATCCGAAAATGCTGGCTCAGGAGGGCCAGGAACTGTGTTTTCTCTGCCACCCGCAGATCGGCGAGAAGGTCAAGAACTCGCCGGTGAGCCATCCCGCTCTCTTGATGGAGAAGGGATGCGCGTCGTGTCATTCACCGCATGCCAGCGACAATGAAAAGATGCTGCTGAGTCCGGTAAAGGACCTCTGCGTTACCTGTCACGACTCGATCATCCCCAAGAACGCGACGGTGCAGCATGGTCCCAACAACGACGGCAAGTGTAGTCGCTGTCATGATCCACACGGCGGCCAGAACGAGCACCTCCTGGTGAACGAATTCCCGTCGGACATTTACGTTCCGTACACCGACACCGAGTTCGCCTTGTGCTTCGGCTGTCACAAGCGCGATATGGTCCAGTACGCTGAGACGTCATTCGCGACGAACTTCAGAGACGGCGAGAAAAATCTTCACTATGTGCACGTGCACAACAAGCAAAAAGCGCGCAGCTGCATACTTTGTCACAGCCTCCACGGGAGCCCTAATCCGAAGTTGATCGCCGACACCGTCCCGTTTGGCAAATGGAATCTACCGTTGAGGTTTGTGAAAACCGAAACCGGCGGAGGCTGCTCGCCGGGATGTCACAAGCCGCAGTACTACGACCGCAAGAGCCCCGGCAGGAGACCCGCAGCGCCGAAACCCAAGGGGGAGGACAATTGAGCGCAGAAGCCTGGCCCTGATGTTCACGCGGTGCTAAGCGAGACATACCTGGAGGAGTAATGGCGATGCGAACTTTGCGGCGGTCTCCGTTGTGTGGTGTGGTTTCAGTAGCGTTGTTGATCGCGGTCCGCAGCACCCAGGCTGCATCATGCTGTGCCGGAGACATCAACGGCGATCACGTGGTCACCATCGACGAAATCTTGCGTGTGGTGAACGCGGCCCTGAACGGGTGCGCGGCGGAACCCGTGCCCTGTCAGGGCGGGGGGCTCTTGAGCACCGGGCAGATGCAGTGCGACCAGGGGTCGGGTGCGCTGGGCGCGTGTCCGGGCTTGCCGGCCGGGCAGGACGCCGCAGTTGGGGCGGGCGCACCGCTCAGCTACACGGACAACGGGGACGGGACGATCACCGACAACGTGACCGGACTGATGTGGGAGAAACTGGTGCAAGACGGCAGCATCCACGACGCGAACAATACCTACACTTGGTCTGAGGCATTCAGCGTCAAGATTGCCAACTTGAACGCGTCGCCGTGTTTTGCGGATCACTGCGATTGGCGGCTCCCGAACCGGCGCGAGCTGGAGAGCCTCGTGGATGCAGGCCGGGTAGCCCCGGCGGTCGATCCTGCGTTCAACACCGGGTGCCCCACCATACCGGGTCCCGGTTGCACGGCGGCGACCTGCAGTTGCACGAAATTGGGCTTCTACTGGTCGTCGACGACGTACCAAGACATTCCCACCAACGCTTGGGCCGTGGACGGGAACGTCGGAATCGTCAACGCGTTCGAGAAAAGCATCGTGCCGAACTCCGTGCGTGCCGTGCGCGGCGGCCTGTAGTCGGAGCCCTCAGAGTAGAATTCTGAACAGGGCGCCGAGCATCGCCGTCGGCGTGCCCCCGCCGCCCGCCGGGGTCTCTTGCACCTTCGTCTTCGATCACGTATGCCATAGCGGAGGCTGACGAGCACGCCGACGGTGCGTCCTACTCCGCTGGCGCGCGCCGGATCACCGGGGACGGTGAGTGTAGCTCAACTGGCAGAGCACTGGACTGTGGCTCCAGGGGTTGAGGGTTCGAGCCCCTTCACTCACCCTTGTTTTTCTGTGGTCTTTGCGGCGCGAAACTCGTGACCTGGGGGTAGGGTCACGAGTTTCGTTTTCTTTGGCGGATGGCAGCGTCGCGGAGAGGTGCTCAAGCTGATCTGTAGGCGGGGCCATGTAGCGGCCATAGCGGCGCTCGATCATTACCACCGAGGTGCCGCAGTACTCGGCTAGCCACTTCAGGTTCACGCCAGCGGTGAGCGCCAAGCTGATGAACGTGTGCCGACATGCGTACAAAACGCGCGGACGGATCTGCAGCTCCCGGAGGGCGGGTTGCCAGTGGCGCTGTGTCACCCGGTCTTGGTGCAGCGGGTGACCGTCGCGTCCACGAAAGACGTGCAGATCGCTGTCTGCATGCACCGGGCTCAACGCGCGCAAGATGTCGTGGAGTTCCGGCACAACTTTGACCGCGCGCTCACTCCCCGCGGTTTTCGGTGCCGCTTCCCGCCACAAGACGCGAGACCGGCGAATGTCACCCCCGGCTGCACGCACCAGGTGCTCGCTTTCCCTGGCGCCTTGGATGTTGATATCCGCCACCGCGACACGGGCGCCGTCGTCGGCGAGCCGTAGCGCGATCGCCCGCCCGCTGCTGCCGCCGGTCACAAATGCCGTTTCCCCTTGTAGGCTTTTCGTGGCCGCCACAATGACCGCAGCCCACGCGCGGAGCAAACCGAGCGACAAGGGTTCCGGAAGTGCGCAGCAGGCTTCGGCCTTACGCCGCCAGCCGTGACGGCACCCAAACGCAGAACATCGAGCCTTGCCCGACGATGCTTTCAGCTTCGATCGTACCCCCGAGCACGTCGATTGCCCGGCGCACAATGTAGAGCCCCAAACCGACACCGCCGTGCTCGCGGGTCATGGCTGGCTCGCCTTGGCGAAACGGGTCGAAAATCACCGGCAGCATGTCGCGAGCAATGCCGACCCCGGTGTCGGCTACCGTAATCTCCACACCGCCATCACGCGCGCGCAGCCGCACCACGACGCTGCCCGCATGGGTAAACTTGATCGCATTGCTGATCAGGTTCTTGAGCACCACCTTCAACTTAGCCGGATCGCTGCGTAGCTCCGGCAGCTCCGGCGCGACATCCCACGCGAAGTTCACGTTGGGGTTTTCACGGAGCCCGGAGATCTCGGCGTCTAACTCCCTGACCAGATCGGGCAAGTCGATGGCCTGGACATCGAGTTGCACCTGTCCGGTGTCGAGACTGCTCAGGTCGAGCGTGGCGGTGATCAGTTCGAGCAGCCCCTCAGCGCTCTTGCCGATCCGCTGCAGTGTGTGGACTTGGTCCTTGGTCATTGGGCCGAAGCCGCCGTCGAGCAAGAGATCGCTGTATCCCAGAATGTTGTTGAGCGGCGTGCGGAGCTCGTGGGACATGGTGGCGACGAAGTCGGACTTCAAGCGATTGGCCCGCTCCAGCTCCTCGATCAGCCGCACACTTTCCAGCGCCAGCGATGCTAGCTGGCCGATGCCGCGCGCGATACGCGCGTCGCGCTCTCCCAACACCTCCTCGCGGCCGCAGTAGTCGGCGGTGTGAAACCCGACCAGCTCGCTGCCGCGGTGCAGCGGCACCATCATGCTTGCGGTCACGCCGCACGCGCGAGCTGCCGCCTTGGGCCCCGAGTCGGGCAGGTCCGCGATTTTCATCTTGAAAATCCCGTCGCGCTCCATGGCCTCGATTTGCGTCGCTAGCGCGGACCGGCGGAACCGAAGCAGGCGGATCGTCTCCCACTGCTCCGGCGAGTCGCCGTAGCTGGCGACGGGAACGAAGGCTTCTTCCCGAGCGTCCCAAAGCGAGGTGCCACTGCGGTCGCAGCCCATAACCTCGGTGGTCACCTGGCAAAGCCGGTTGAGCAGCCCGCGGTTGCTGAGCGAAGACATGATCTCCTGCCCGACGCGCCCGAAGGCGCCGGCGATCGCCGCTTCTTCCTCCTGTGCGCGATAGAGATCTGCGGCTTCTATGGCGACACCCACCTGTTGCGCTATCCCTTCCAGCAACCGCACTTGGTGCGGGGCGAAGCGGCGGCCACTTTCGGCGTTCAGCGCTACCAGCGCGCCCATCCTTCGCCCGCGCACCGCGAGCGGAACCACCAACATGGCGGTGAGTCCGAAGTGAGTGAAGATCTCCAGCGGCACCAAGCTCTGGTTGGCGATGTCGTTGATGACAACGGTTTCCGTCCCGAGCAACGCTTCGACCAAGGGCTGGCCGGAGGTGAACTCGGGTACGATCATGTCTGGCTCTAGCCGGGAGGGAACACCGTACCAGGCCAGCGGCCTGTAGGCCCCGCGCGTGGCGTCGAAATAATAAGTGACGACGTAGTCGCAGGACAGCACGGCGGCGGTGCGCTGGAGCACGCGTCTGAGAAGATCGTTGAGATCGAGTACGCCGGCGATGTCTTTGGCAATCTCTAGAAGCGCTGCTTGTTCGGCTTCGGCCCGCTTGCGCTCGGTGATGTCGCGAACGATGACCAGCAAGCTCCCTTCCGGCTGCATCCGAGTGCGTATCTCTACCGGGAGCAGGCTGCCATCCTTCCGGAGGATGTTGCGCTCCTTTGTGACGATTTCTCCGGCCCGCAAATCATCCATGCTGATCGGGTCCCGTGCAAGGTCCTCCGGGTTGATGAGATCCGTGATGGCCATGCCGAGTAGTTCCTCGCGGGAATAGCCGGTCAGCGCAGTTCCCCGCCGGTTGACGACAATGAACCGCCCGTGAGGGTCAGTAGCTAGCATAGCGTCAGGAGCTTCCTCGAAGAATGCTCGATACAGTTTCCTGGGGTCTAGTGCGCCCGAGGATCTTTCGGCTCCACCCTGATTCTTGGCGCTACTCATAAGCGTTCTCCCCTGACCATCTGAGCTGAGCTTGACCAGGTGACTCTCGGCCAACTATGTACAGCGCCCTCTTCGGCCGTTCCTCGGCCATCGTTTCGCTCGCTGCGCATGCGGCTGACAGCTAGAATACCTCGAAGTTCGAAAGCGCAGAACACGGCGAAAAACCCCGCTACTGTGGCCCACGATCGTTCGCCAACCCGTGCACTATCACGCAGGCTGAGCAGTGGGCAAATGCCGGGCAATGCCTCGCGATTCCCAAGGGTTGGGCACCCACGACATAGGAAAACGGCGTGCGCAACCCCTGCAGGATGTCGCCACCGCTCACGCCGGACCTCCGGTGGCGCTTGGTTTTCCATGCAAATCGCATCCGCTCGCCTGTCGGTACTTCTTCCAGCGCTTTTCCAGGGACTTGACTTCCGCTTCCGGTGCAATGCCGAAACGCGCCAGCGCAAGGATAGTTACGCGCACCGAGACGCTGGGTGAGCCCTGGGCCATGGGGGCCTCGCCAGAGTCTTACAAAAGGCAATGATGCCGCCCTTGCAGGCTGAGTACACCGCCTCGCCGGCGCTGCCGACGCGTGCGGTAGGCGCTCACTCAGAAGCGCGCCGCATCACGTGTCATCGAGGTGGTACGCGCTATTCAGGAGGCGTACCCGCCATCCGGCTGCAGTTCGCTCCAATTCGTTGAGTGTCGCGGTGTGCTGCGCGATTCCACGATAGCTCTGCAGATCAATATCCAACACGCCACAGAGGAGCAGTTGCAAGACGGCATCGTGCGCTGCAATCGCGATGCAGCCGTTCCCAGCTTCGGCGTGCGTAGCCAGCCCTGCGAGCGCACGGCGCTGCACGTCGGCGGGATGTTCTGCCCCGGGGAGCGGCAGTTCGGGATGCTTTTGCCACCGCTGGAACTCGACCTGTTCCTCCGGCGACAGTTCTTCCCACGTTCGTCCTGCCCAGCTGCTGTAGTCCACGTCGTTGAAACGGGCATCGATCTGGACGCCGAGACCGGTGACGCGGGCCACCTCCTCAGCCGTGGACCGCGCCCGCTGCAGCGTGCTGGCCCAGAGCGCGGAGAGTTGGTACTCGGCGGCAATACGCGCCGCCAGCAGCCGCGCCTGGCGCTGGCCATGTTCCGACAGCGGCACGTCGATCAGTCCACGCAACGCGCCACTCCGGTTGAGCGCCGTCTCGCCGTGCCGCAGCAAAAGAACTGTCGTAACCATGTTCACTCCTTCCCGGCTTCGTCGCTGCCGCCAATGTCGATCACTCTGCAGATCTCTAAGTGATCCCTCGGAACATTGATTTTGCACTTTGGTGGAACGTCGCCTCGGACCTGCACCCGCACACGCCATTTCGGCAGCCGCAAGCCGAAATTGGCTGTTGTTTTGGCCTGATCGTGATGAGTGTGAGCCAGATCGGCTCTGGATCTGGCTCCATGCCGGACGCGGCGGCCAGAACTAAAGTTGGTCTGGCTGTAACTCATTTGTAACAAGCCACAATCGTTTCAGGTTCGGCCTGATCTCGAGTAGATGAGGCCAAAACAGCTCAGGTCTGGCTCCTAACCTGTTGTAATGCGCCATTCCGGTTTGGAATATGGCTAGGTTTTTATTGCCGCAGGCCATAACGGTTCCCGACCCGGCAGTGGGCGCCATCGCGGCGAGGCCGTCAGCCCGTTGAGAAAGGGTGAGCGGTCCAACGCACCACGCCAGCCGCGTTTCCGGGCAACTCTGACGGCTCACCGCTGCTCAGAGAGCCGGCGTGCGAGCGCCGCGGCGTGCTGGCGCCCCGGATATCGTCAGGGCATACGTTTCGTGCCTGTGGCGCCCGCTTTTGCTCACCAAACCGGCGGCCAGGTGCGGCGCAAGGACGCGATCCAAGCGCTTCGGCCGGTGACCCGAGGCAGCCAATGCGGCTTTCAAGCGGGTGGCCGGCACTTCTTCCTCGTCGGTGGCGGCGAACCAGGTGTGATAGCCGTACAGGATCAACAGGGCGGCGTCCGCGTTGCGCCGTTGGCCGCTGGGGCTGACGCGCAGCCTAATCAGCTTCCGCTCGGCGTCGGCTGCAAAGGGGGGACGCAGCGCCGGGTCGCCGGCGGCGGTGCGACCATCCGCTGTCGCGGCCGCCGCGTACAGTCCCGCGAGATGCTTCCACGTTTCGAGCTGCGCCGTCACCAGATCGCGTGGCCCTTCCGCTTCGAACTCGTGGACGCCGATCTTCATCCGCAGTTTGACAACCTCGATCGCCGACATCGTGGTCGCGGCGCGCATGCTCGTACGCTGGCACAGTCAGGATGATTGTGCAAAGCGGTACGCCGCCGCCAGCTCCTCGACGGACTCGTAGTACGAGTTCTTGACGGCCCGTAGGCTGGCTCGCAATAGGTCACCAACCCGTTGAAGCTCAGCACACGAGCCTCGCGATAGCGTCCTCTGCGCTTCACGGGTAAGATGTGAGCGGGAGGTGCATCGTGGTCGGTCTACTGCAGAGCAAGCGCGAAGCGATCGTGGACGCGTGTGCGCGTCACGGTGTGGCTCGCCTTGAGGTCTTCGGTTCAGCGTTGCGCGACGATTTCAAGGCGGACGAGAGCGATGTGGATCTCCTCGTCGAGTTCGAGCCCATGGAGCCGTACGCGCGAGTCGAAGCGTACTTCGGGTTGCTCGATGAGTTCCGCCAGCTGCTGAACCGCGACGTCGACCTGGTTATGGTGGGAGCCGTCAAGAACCCCTACATCGCTCGGGACATCGAGCGCACGAAGCAGCTGCTCTATGCCGCGTGACGCGCGCGCCTATCTCGCTGACATTGTCGAGTCGTGCGACGCGATCGCAAACGCCGTCCGCGGGCTCGATCTAGCTGCATATGAAGCTAACCGGCTCGTGCGCTCCTCCGTCGAGCGTGAGTTCATCATCATCGGCGAAGCCATCGCGGCGCTCTTTCGTCTGGCAGCCGAGACCTTCGACGCAATTACGCATGCGCGGCGGATAGTCGACTTCCGCAATCAGCTGACTCACGAGTACCCAACGGTGGACGACGCCCTCGTCTGGGCGATCGTCGAGACGGACGTCCCGGTGCTGCGGCGGGAATGTGCGGCGCTCCTCGATCGTGCCCGGGCCGGTGAAGAGGGTTGACGGCGTGTGTGACACGTTCTCAGTTGTTGTGGGTCAGCGTCTCGCACGAAGTTCCAAGAGCCGTCTGGAGGAGTTCTCCGGCGGCTTTCAAGTGCCTGGCTGCGGACTCCCCCACCCGGTGTCAACTGCATCGGTGGAGAGGCTGGGAGCCCAACACCCACACCGGTGGGCTTGGTGCTTTTGTAGCCGCGGTTTCAACCGCTGGGCAATAGTTGCCAAATACGCACGTCCAGCTGGCAGTTCCGCTGTGCGGCGCCGCCCTTCTGATACTCGGGGCGCACCGCGGCCTCCGGCAGCGGCAATGCTTGCGCTAGTCCCAACCTGGGACTATGCTTGGGCATGCGGGTCATCGCGCTATCCACCCTCAAGGCATTCTGGGAGAGCAATCCAGCATATGCAGACGCGAGAGAGCCAACGCTCGCCTGGTACAGACACGCGCTGCATGCTGAGTGGTCATCTCCGGCGGATGTGAAGGCCGACTTCGGCAATGCCAGTGTCCTGAAGAATGGCCGGGTGGTATTCAACATCGCCGGCAACAAGTACCGATTGGCAGTGTGGATCAACTTTCCGTATCGAGTCGTGTATGTGCGATTCCTCGGTACGCATGCGCAGTACGATCGCATCGACGCGCAAACTATCTGAAGGAGCAATTGCCATGGACATCAAACCCTTGAAGACCAAAGCCGCCTACCGGGCGGCGCTCAAGGAGATAGAGTCGCTCATGACGGCCCGCCCCAACTCTCCCGAGGGAGAGCGCCTAGATGTGATGGTGACGCTCGTCGAAGCGTATGAGCGCAAGCACTTCCCGATGGATTTGCCGGATCCGGTCGCGGCGATCACATTCGTGATGGAGCAGCGCGGCCTTTCGGTGAAGGACCTCGAACCGATGCTGGGCCGCCCAAACCGCGTCTACGAGGTGCTCAACCGAAAGCGTCCGCTCACTCTGAAGATGATCTGGCGCCTGCACAAGGGCCTCGGCATTCCGGCGGAGTCGCTCATCCGCCCATCCGAGGACAGCGAGGCAGCTTGAGGATCAGTGGCCACCACCGCGTTGAGGCGCACCCGCTGCTGTCAACGGCCTCACGCGACTCACCAACAGCCGCCACCATTCCGCGGGGCCGGCAGGACTCACGATCCAGAAGGTGTCAAGAAATGCCCGGCAGCCAGTCGCCACCCGGTTCACGAGAGAACCAACCGCGGAAGACACCGACTTGGAGTGCCCATCAACCAGCGCATTTCGTCATTCCCGCAGTCTTCAAGCGGGAATCCATCCTGCCCGCCCCCCCCTGGATGCCCGCTAGAGGATTGCGGGCATGACGGATTGGAGTCGAGCCGTCTGGAGGAGTTCTCCGGCGGCTTTTTGAATTACCGTGCTGCCGGGGCAGGCTGTCGGAAAGTCTGAACAAGGCGACACCGTGACGGGGACTCTGATCGGCTCCGCAGAAAGACTCGCGTTTTTTCCGTGGAAGATCAGGCCCTGCGTCGGCTTTTGCGGGCGGAACGCGACGGGGCGCCGGTAGTGCGGGTTTTCGGCCGGTGTGGTATTTGCGTAAACGCGGAAAGCGAGCATGGGGTCCCAGCGACCTGAGCTCCAGCGCGGGGCGCCGGTAATACAACACTTCCTGGTAGTCTATCTCGACGTGCTTGGGCAGCGTGATGAGCTTCGCCGGCTCACGACCCTCCCCCAAAACGATGCGGAACTCCGTCAGGCGTCAGCCGCGCTTAAGCGTACCCTTGGTTGCGTCCTGCAGCTTCGCGAGCTGTTCAAGACCCTCTTTGATAGCTACAGCAAGCCAGCCGACTTTCTGAAGTCCCTCCCCGAACCAGAGCAAGAGGCCCTGCGTGGGCTCCGTCGATCGGAAGTCCTGTTTTATGGTTTCTCAGACTCGTTCGTTGTCTCTGTCCCGCTTCGCAGCCATGACGACCACTGCACACCGATAAACGGCGTGCATGCAGCACTGCTAGCGTCGGCCATCATGCCCCTGAATTCCCTAGGCTTGGGCCACGCGCTACGGGGTGGGATCGACGTTGGAGTCGGTGCCCAGCTCGATAGCGGCGAGGTCTACGGCGCTGCGCTGGAACGCGCTTATACCCTGGAACACGACGTGTCGGACTACCCGCGGATCACGGTCGGTGACGAGTTGATAAGCTACCTACAGTTTGTCCGCGACCAGCCCACATCCAGTATCCCAGCGACGTGTGCCAAGCGAACCGCTGAGCGTTGCCTGCGTTTTCTCGCTCGCGATTCGGACGGGAAGGTAATTTTAGATTATCTTGGTGAGGCGGTCCGAGAAATTGGTGCCAACGCCGTACGCCCCGAGACTCTTACGCAGGTCTACGAGTTCGCCTCTCGCGAGCTGGTCCGGTTCACGCTCAAAGGCGACACCAAACTCACGTCCAGGTACAAGCGGCTCAACGAGTATCTTGCAGGGCGGAAGGCCTTGTGGGAACCTGCTGGTCGTCGTGGGCATGCAGGCCCGTCGTAGCCGGGGAGCAAACGTGTGTGTGACCAACAGGATGACGCGATGATCGCGGCTATAAGTCCTGGCGTGTCGATCCTGAGCTACCAACACGAAAAGCTGCAGACGGCGGTGAGCGTCCTCGGATCGCTCACGATGAAAGCGGTTGATCGAATCGAAGGCGCCATGCTTGAGTTCTCGATAGCCTTCCACGAGAAGCCAACGCCAGCGGGCGGCGAGGATCACGTGCAGAAGATCCGGGCGATCATGGAAGGGGCGGGCACGTTCAGAGAACGTGCTGCTGCCCTGAGTGAGCACGAACTGGACGACCTGTCGCGGGCGTTCTTTGGTTTGTACGGGGTCGTCTCACAGGCGTACTGGGAAGCCGGCCGGTCAGCTTGACGTCTCTGCCTCTTGCGGCGCGCGATTTACTGGCCGAGCGCAGGTTGACGACTCCTATGGCCTCGGTACGGCGGACGGTGAACGTCTGCAGGCCTCGGTTGTGAAAGCGGCCGGGGCTCTTTCTATTTACGAAAGGGCCTGCAAGCCCTTCGTGGTAACGAGCACGCGCGTGTGTTTCCGCAAGGCGTCCACCAAGATATCAGCCTTCAGGATGTTTGCCAGAGCCTGCGAGGGCGCGTCGCTGGTGTCCTCGCGAAACTCGAACGGCACCACAACTTGATAATGGAGGAGGTGCGGCTCGGTGGGTGGAACTTGGAGAAGGCGCTCGTCAATGGTGAACGTGTGGTTCCCAGTGTTCCGGTCATGCTCCTCATGGACTCGGCCGGGAAAGAGTCTGGCGAGGCAGCTTCCAATCTGCTCAACCACGCCCCCTCGACAGTCACAGTCGTGTCGTTTCATGCTGATTGATTATAGACAGAACGGGGCGCCGGCGCACCGGTAGCTTTTCTTTTCTCCGCGCGGCTCGCCGGAGCCGGTTGGTTTAAAGTGGCGTGCGATCTCGTCGCGCGCTCGGGCGATGGCGAGCGCGTGGTCAATGGTCGAGGCTTTGGCCGTGCGGTTGGTCTCCTCGAGGTGCAGCGGGTTTTTCAGGCAGGGGACGGTACGTGAAAAGGGGCGCGGTGCGCCCTAGGCCTCGGTCGCTTTGCGGCGGTCGAGGCCTTTCTTCTTGGTTAGGCCACTTTGAGCTTACCGATTCCTTTGCCTTTAGGCTCACGTATTTTGATGTCACCACCCCCGCTCTGCTGCTTGATGTAACCGCGGTCACTCTGCTGACGCGGGGGCCGCGGGGGGTTCTTTTGCCCTGTGCTCTTGGTTGCCATCTCTCGTGCTCCTTTCGCCGTCAACCGACTTATACCAACACCGGTGCCGTTGGTTCAATGTTGTGTGTGATGTCGTCCCGCGTTTCGCGGGACACCTCAGGAGCGGTGGGGCCTCGGCGCCGGCGCCGTTGTTTCGCATGAGTGGGGGGCCTTGTCCCTTGACTGACACCTACCAGGCGTTGCAAACTTCGCCGGCTGAACACGTTTTCCATGACCCCACACGTGCCACAATGGGCCGGCATTGCCGCGACGTTCGCGGTGGTGGCGTTCGTTGCATGGTCGCCCCGACCCGCGCGCGGTGACGCCGTCGTCGGGACCGGCACCCCTGGCAGCTGCACCGAAGCCGCGTTGGACGCGGCCCTTGCGGGCGGCGGCGACCTCACGTTCAACTGCGGGGGCGCCGCCACGATTACCGTCACCAGCACGAAGTACATCAGCGCCGACACCACCATTGACGGTGGGAGTCTGATCACGATCAGCGGCGGGAACAGCGTGGGCGTCTTCTCCGTGAGCACTGGCGTCACGTTCACGGTCCGGAACCTGACCATCGCAAACGGGACCAGCGGCGAAGGCGGCGGCGGCATCTTCAACTACTCGGGCGCGGTCACCATCACCAACAGCACCTTCTCCGGTAATAGCGCCGTAGTCGGCGGCGGCATCTACAACTACTACGGCACGCTGACGGTCACCAACAGCACCTTCTCCGGCAATAGCACACACGGCAACTACAACTACGGCGGCGGCGGCATCGGAAACGAGAGCGGCACGGTCACCATCACCAACAGCACCTTCTCCGGTAATAGCGCGGCGACCCTCGGCGGCGGCATCTTCAGCGAGGTCGCCGTCCTCAACGACGGCACGGTGACGGTCACCAACAGCACCTTCTCCGACAATAGCGCGGGCGACTACGGCGGCGGCATCTACAACAGCAAAACCCCGCTGACGGTCACGAACACTATCGTCGCCAATAGCGCCGCGGGCGGCAATTGCGCCGGCACCGGCGGCGTTACTGATGGCGGCCATAACCTGGACTCGGATGGGACGTGTGGTGTTGGTCCTGCGACCAACCCGATGCTTGACCCAGCGGGTTTAGCAAACAACGGCGGACCGACCCAAACCATTGCCCTCCAAGCCGGCAGCCCGGCAATCGACGCTGGTGATGAGACAATTTGCGCCGCACCGCCCGTGAACAACCTCGACCAGCGCGGGTACATCCGGCCCGGTACTGGCGCAACCAGTTGTTCGATCGGCGCCTATGAGTTTAATTCGCCCGGACCTCCAGCCGGAGCTTCAGACTGCTGTCAGTGTCCGACAAGCTGCGCTGCCCCAATCAACGGTTCGTGCGGGGACTGCACTGTGCTCTACGGCGCCACGTGCGAGAGCACACTACTTTGCGTGGTCGACACTCCGACAGCAACCCGCACGATCACGCCAACCCGCACGATCACGCCGACGCCAACTGTGACGCGAACGGCTACGGTGACGCCAACGGCCACCCAGACGCCGACGCGAACCCCCACCCCGACACTAACCCCAACGCCTCGCATTGTGCATATGGATATTGGATCGGCCAACGGCTTGCCGGGAGACACGGTCACGGTGGCGGTGTCGCTCAGGTCGTCCGGGACGAGCGTCGCGGCCACCGGCAACGACATTAGCTTTGACCCTGGCATCCTCGGCCTCGATCCCTCCGAC
Organism: Binatia bacterium; assembly: GCA_050015455.1. Lineage (GTDB taxonomy): Bacteria > Desulfobacterota > Binatia > HRBIN30 > HRBIN30 > JAGDMS01. The sequence goes on along the minus strand of JBEKBJ010000002.1, from coordinate 62,927 downwards.
TGCCAAGTCAACCCGGCGATCGGCAAGTTGCTTGTCGCGAGTGTTGTGCAGGACGATGTATCCACAAAAACCTTGCGATTCTTCGTTCAGTCCGCTCAGAACACCAGCCCCATGCCGGACGGAACCCTGTACACCTGCATCTTCAGCGTTGCCCCTTCCGCGTTGCCAGGTACGTATCGCCTGTCAATTGGCAATGCTGCCGCGTACAGCCCGCAGGGTGTGCAGCTCTCCAACACGGTGGGCTCCGACGGTTTTGTCGTCGTCTCCCTTCTGCCGCTCGTGTGCGTGGGCGACTGTAGCGGCGACGGTCAGGTCACGGTCGATGATATTCTGACTATGGTGAATATGGCCCTCGGAAACGCGCCGATGGCCGCGTGTCAGGCGGGTGATGCCAACGGCGACGGCCAGATCACGGTGGATGAGATTCTCACCGCAGTGGACAACGCGTTGAATGGATGTTGGCAGCCCCCTTGCGCTCCGGTGGGTCAGTTCTGCGACAACTCCAGTGTCCCGTTGATAAGCGTACGTCGGTCAGGCGGCGGCTGAAGCTAGTACGCGAACTGGAGGCGACCGCCGCTCAGCTCCGGCCAGCAAGCGGGCCCGGCATTCGCAAGCTGACCCCTGAATCCTCGGATCTAGTGGGCTTGGCCGCATCGGCGGCAAGCGGGCTGAGCGTTGCGAGCGCGGCTGATCTCGTGTCGAAACTCGTAGCCCTTCCACTTGAATCAATCCTCGGATCTCTGAGGCGCCGGCGCGGAGCCGTGTCAGATCCGCCGCGTCTGACATAGCGCGGATCTTCCGCCGCAACTCCCCTTGCGGCGATCTTGCCACGACTAATTGAAAACACCGGCGGGTTCAACCTTAACCGTCTCTGCCAGGCTAATCAGGCTAATAAGGCTAACCATACACTTGCCTGGACCGACTGTTGCGTGATAGCGTCCGGTCGATTTGGAAGAGGGATCGCGTATGCACACGGATCTTAGGAAAATTGAGCGCAAGGTCATCGGGCTGACTACACGGACGCAAGATCCGGCGGTGAAAGAACTTGCGGGGTGCGTCTATGAGATGTTGCAGACCCTAAGCTCGCTACTCGAAGACCGGGATAGACGCGAAGCGGCACGCGAGTGATGGCGACGCCCCCCGCTTACGTGCCCATGGAAGAATCCGAGATTAACGCCATCGTGCGGGACGTGTTTGACTGCGGAATCCGAGCCAGAATTGTCGACGGGTTGCTAACGTGCAGCGGTCCGGAGGGACTAACGCACAAACAGGAAGCGCTGTGGTGCCGGCTAGAGTCGGCGTGGCGTGAAGATCCGAGATCTGTTGAAGAGGCGCTAACGCGCCGTGCGGTGCGATCGGAAAAACCTGTTGGCGCCGACGCGCAACGCACTCGGGAACGGTGAACGCGCGCAATGGTGTTCATCTCCTCCTCGATTCTAGCTGCGTGGGTTCGCCAAGTCCGATGGCCCGAATGCGTTCGTCCAGCCGCACCAGTTCCACTGCACGGCGCTGTTCCTCTGATACTCCGGGCGCGACCGCAATGGCGCCAAGCAGTGCCCGCGAATGCCGGCCCTGCCTGAATCGTCGTGTCGGATGTTGCCAAATGCTGACGTGTGGAATCACCAGGCGTGCCCATAGTACTACATCTGTATTCCAACCCCACGCCTTGTGCAGCTGCTAGCCGCGCAAGCTATAGCCTGCGCTTACAGGGAATCCACAGGTGAGTCGCCTTGCGATGCTCAGCACCTTCCCGCAAGCGGATGGCGGCCGCGCAAGGCCTCTTCTTGTCGAATGGCAAGGATCAAAGGATGGTTCATGCGCAACGCGGCTACGGTAGCCCGGCCGGTGGCCGTCAAACCAGCGACCCGGACGCCCTCCCAGCATAAGTGGTCTGCCCAGCGTTGGCGGCGAGGATGAAACAGTGGGACGATTCGCCTGGTCGCGGGATCAACAGCCGACCGCCGGGCCTGTTTCCGCAGAGAACACGACACACAGGCCAGCGCGAGATTATCGGCCCGCGTCGGGCCGCCGGTGTGCCTGGGAGCGATGTGATCGATATGAAACGTGGCTTCCTGGCCCTCCTGCGACAGCCTGCAGTACTCGCACCGACTCTGGGCACGGCGCCGCACCAAGCGGCGCCGTGGGGCGGGAACCTCGCTCACAACTTCCTTGCCGGCTTCCTCACTCGTGCGGCGCGCAGCTGCAGGAGCGACAGCAACTCCGCCAGATTCACGAGGCCTTCGGCTTCCTTGCGCTCCGCAGCCGTCAGCCGATCACCGCGATCCTGGCGGTCGAGTAGCTCCTGGAGACGCTGGTTCACAGCGAGCGGCAAGCGAAAGCGGGCCAGGTCGTCCGGCATTTCCAACTCGATAGCGACCACGTGCGACATGTCTGCTCCTCTCGATGCTCGCGTCGACATGTTCTTACCACAGAGCAATCGCGATTGCAGGGTTGGCAAGAGCGGTAGCCCGGCGGTTGAAAACCGCTGGGCAATACTTGCCGTGCCGCCGCCCCTGTTGCCGCTGTGCCGCTACGAAGCCCGCTTGAGAAGGTCGTTCAGGTTGACGGATTTCGGGTCGACCAGCTGTCCGTGGACGAAGCGGTGCAGAATGCTCCCCACGAGTGTTTGATAGGCGATTCCTAGCCGGTGCGCTTCGTTGCGAAGCTCAGCAAGCACCACGCCATCGAGACGAATGCTTACCGGAACCTTCGCGGCGCTGGGATGCGTCTTGACTCTCCCCGGTCGTTTCGTGAGCTTCTTGAGATCATACTCCTTCTTCATGAGCCTTGCTCTCCTTGGCGGTTGCCTTTCTCGCAGAGATGATGCGAACCGTGCTCCCGTCTTCTCTTTCGCAAAAGACGACAAGCAGGAGCCGCTCCTTCCGAGAATACCCGACGCGAATGAAGCGCTCCTCCTCCGCGCTGTGCTCGGGATCAAAGAACTCGGCGGCCAGCGGATCTGTCCACACGGTCTGAGCTTCTTCGAACCAGGCTCCGTGCTCGCGGAAGTTGGCGGTGTTCTTGCTCTCGTCCCACGTAAATCTCACTAGTGGGCAGCGTATGCTATCGTATATACAAAGGCAACCGTCAGGACGCGATGGGACTTGGACCCTTGACGCCTGCCGAAACGCCAACGGTGCGCCACGCAGGAGATGCTCAGGGCAAGCTCCGGTGGGCCCTTCGACAGGCTCAGGACATGCTTGGTGCTTTGTAGCCGCGGTTTCAACCGCTGGGCAATACTCACTGAGAGCGGTATTCGGGCCAGAGCGCGGTGACAATCAATCCGACCGCGATTCCAACCGAGATTTCGATGAAGCGGTGAATGGCGATGATCCAGGCGGGCTGAGCGCGCGCAACCAGCATGACAATGACCAACGTGATTCCCGCATAGCGATACGCGCTTCGCTCGATGCGCAGGATGGCGCACAGCACTCCCAACGCCAACAGCCCGGCGCCAAACACGGCTACGTTTTGCGCCGCATAGGTTGCCAGCAACCCTCCCGCAGCGGCGCCTAGCGCAGTTCCAGCCAAGCGATCTTTCGAGACGGTCCATGCCGCGCCAAGCGTTGATTGCATGACGATCATGGTTGCAATGGCGGCCCAGTATGACTCCGGCAACCGGCACCAGCGGGCAATCAGCAAGGAAGCCACCGCTGCGACCGTGGTTCGAAGAGCATGTATCAACTCTCGCTGATCTACGCGCAGCCACGTCAGTTTCTTTGGGTCTGCCATTGGCGCCTCCCGGATGTCGCGAATCCTTCGCCCCTCGGGTGCTGACTGTCAACTGGCGGGCACGCGCAATACTAAAATGTTCGCTCCTCGATGAAGACTGTGTATCTATCGTTGGGATCGAACCTGGGAGCCCGCGCGCAGAATATCGCGCGGGCCATTGAAGCGCTCGGAGCGCATGGCGTCCGCGTGACCCGGCAATCGTCGCTCTACGAAACGGGGCCAGTGGACGTCCGCGGGAGGGGCTGGTTTCTGAATTGCGCGGTCGAAGCGGAAAGGGATCTAATGCCGCGGCAACTTATGAACGCGCTGCTGGCAATCGAGCGGACGCTCGGGCGGCGACAGGAGCGGGGCACGCACCCGTGGGATCAAAACGGCGCCGGCCAAGCTCAGGACGGCAGCGTAGACGAGCCCGGCGGTGACCGAAACCTGCGCCCACGGAAGCCCCACGATGGCCCTGGAGGGCAACTCTCCAGCTTGCTCATTTGCATCTCCCTCACAAGGTTGCCGCCTGCGTGCGGATCGCATCCAGGCGTGCGTCCACGGCGACCAGCGTCGCCAACTGCCCGTCGATTGCCGCTTGCCTTGCCGCCGCCTGCTCTCCGCTGTGTGCGCGTTCGACGGTTCCGGCCTCGATGGCGCGGCGGATGCTGCCCACGGTGAGGTGGATACGCTCCGCCAATTGTTGCGCGAAGCGGTTCACGCTCTGTTCGATGCGCGTCAGGAAGTCGTAGCGTAACCGGCCACAGTTCCGCTCCGCCTCGATCGGCACGTGCTTGAGCGCGTCGCCGACGACGAAGCGGCGCGTGAAGCGCCCGGGCAGCAAGGTCGAAAAGTAGATCGGCTCGATGCTGAGCAGCACCGGGTCCTCGCCCACCATGTAGTACAGCTGGCTCTCCGTGCTGAGCCCCTCGACGCTCGCCAGCGGCACCGGCGGCAAATTGAACAGCGCCGCCGACAATTCCACCACGCGCGCAATGATCTGGTTCGCCGCTTCCACGAAGCGGCCGGACAGAGCGCGGAAATCCGCATCGAGCCGCTGCTCCTTGGCACGCCGCCAGCCCTCGAAATGATCGATCAACACCCGCTTCAGCTCGTCCTGCAAGGCGTACCCGAGATGGCGTCCTTTGAGCTCTGCATGGCTGTCGGCAAAGGCGCGCAGCGCCGCTTCGAGCACGGGAACCTGTTCCGTTTTGAGCGCCGGCAGTTCTTCATCGAGTATACTCATCAACTGTTGCGCTTCCGCTTTCAGCAGGTGCTGGAAGTCGCGGTGGTCTTGCTCGGCCCGTGTCCGCAAGCGGTCGAACTCGGCGAGCTTCTCCTCCAGCTCTTCGAGCGGTGTCGCCAACGCCCGCTGTTCAACCTCGAGCAGGAAGCGCGCTTCCCCTGCCAGCCGCAGGGCCGACCCCGTTGCGGCGGTGAGTGCCACGCTCCCTTTCTCGTGCAGCAGAAAGTGGTCGAGCGTGGCGCGAAACGCTGGCAGGCCACCATCCTCTCCCCCATGCAGCGCCGCGGCCAGCGCGCGCTTCGCCGAGAGCGGAAAAATCTTCGGCTCGACGATGCCCAGCTCGGTTGCCAGCACGGTGTGCAGGAAATCCAGCAACTCGCGTCGCTCCGTCTCGCTGACGTAGTCGATCTTGTTGAGGACGAAGAACAGCTTGGCCGCGTATTCACGAATGGCGATCAAGAAATCCTTCTCCGCCTGGCTGAGCGGCGGATCGACCGAGGCCACGAAGATGGCGGCGTCCACTTGCGGCAGGAACTGATACGCGACGTCGGTGTTGTGCTCGTAGGTGGAGCCGATGCCCGGGGTGTCGATGAGGATGACGCCGTCGCGCAGGATCGCAGCCGGATAGGTCGCTTCGACACGGGCGACGTTCTTCTTGTTCTGCGGATTGTCGCGCTCAGTGACGTAAGCGGCCACCTCGTCGAGTGCGATGACTTGCGTGCGGTGGTTACGGAAATGCACCGTCGCTCCCGGCTCGCTGCCGTACTCGATCAGCGTGACGATCGAGGTGAGCGGTACGATGCCGGTGGGCAGGATGTCGGCACCGAGCAGGGCGTTGATGAAGGTCGTCTTGCCGCGCTTGAACTGCCCGAGGACAGCGAGATGGAAGCGGTTGCGGGCCAGCTTATCCGCGATTGGAGCGAGTCGCTGCGCCAGTGGGCTCCAGGTGCCATGAGACAGCAGCCCGGTCAGCTGAGAAACCGCTGCCTGAAACGCCTGCTTGAGCGCACCGTAGGTGGCGATCTCCGGTTCCGCCGCGGTTGGTTCCATCGTCGCCAACAAAAAAACCTCACACCCTTCCGGGTAGAGGCTTTACGAAAAACCCCCACCCGCGTTTCACCGAGTAGGGGTCATTGACCCGAGCTGGCTTCGCGCTCAGCCTGGATGGTTAGGGGCGGACCCCACCGCCGCAGTGATTCCGAACGTACTCAAACCTTCGGCCAACGTCAACCTCTTGTCACCCTCTTGTCACCCTACTCCCAGGGCAGCGGGGAAGAGAAACTTCTGGATTCCCTCCCGAGAGGAAGACGCCGCCAACCATGGCTCGGATGAGAATCCGTGAGGGTGGCAGGGCCGCTGATGCGCAGAAAGCTACGCCGACTGAGTGCGTACTGAGAATCCACCGGCCTGCATCGAGTCGCTACTTGATGAGCAAGGGGTAGACGCCGGGCAAACACGGCCAGTCCATGCGGCCATCGGCCACCGGTTCCGGCGGATAGAGGTGCTTCTCCCAGCCGACACGTTTCGCCGTCAGGTACATGTCGAAACCCACAGCTTGGGCGGCCGGCCTGCCGTGATAAGCATGGAGACAGAGGGGCGCCGTCCGTTGGACTAATGGGCAGTACGGAACGTCCGCTCCTTTCTTCATTTCCTGGATCCACTCCTCACTAAACATGCCGCAGAGCGTGCAGGGGCCACCGACAAATCCCATGGTATCGAGCAAGCCGTCATACTGCGCCTCGACCTCCGTTCTTCCCACGACCTCCTTCACTCTGTTCGAGTGTTCAAACAGCTCAGCTGCCGAGCCGGTCGCCGCCGCCGGACGAGGAATGGCTAGCAACAGCGTCCAGTTACACTCCCCGACAATGGCCTTCATCTCCTCCGCGGTCGCGCTGCGCGGTGGGCAAAACGGACTCGCGTTGAACCCCCAGCATGCTGGGATCTGGCACTTCAGACGCATAACCTCGCTGACGGCAAGCACATTCGTGGGTGCGGCCAACGCGTCGATGGCGCCGACACCCTTTGCAAACGTCGCAAGCTTATCGAGATCTGCCCTGTCGGCCTTGGCTTTGATACTCACCGCGGGCCGATCCGTTCTTTCCGCTCCGAACTGCCGTGGGGTCAGCGTGACGCGGCTCTGGCTCCGCTCTGTCATTCTCTGCATTCTCCTTTCGTGCCGTGGTTGACGTTCGGATCAGGCAACGAGGACAAAAGCGTACCACGGGCATCGTGGGACGGCCTCGGGTGACACTTCCGGGAAGACCAGGTGCTTCGGTGCGAGCCCTACGTCGCGAATGAAGTCGATGAGATTGATGCCACAGGCTTCGGGCGACGGTCGCGAACGACGATGCAACAGGCAGATCTTGCCGTCGAGCACGGCGCACTTGCGGGCGTCCTCTTGCACCAGCACTTTCATGACCCACGGTTCCGTCCACATGCCGCACAAGGCGCACGGGCCGCAGGTGAAGCCCATCGCCTTGTAGTACCCCAGGGCCTGCGCACGGGATTCGATGCGTTCGACCAGCTTGCTGGTCTTGATCGACCACTTGCCGCCGCCACGCACTTGATTCGGAAACACCACATCCTGTTCCGGACTGTACATGACGGCGAGGATGCCGTACTCGTACGAGCCCGGAAGGCACGATTCCATCCTTTTGGCGGCCGGGGCTTTCGGAGGACAGTGCAGGTTCGTGAGGTACGAAGCGCAAGCGGGCACTTCGCATTTGCGCCGCCTCGATTCCATGAAAGTCAGGTCCGCGACCTTGACCGCTAGAGCTCTTTCGGCGCCCACCTGTCGCGAATACTCGAGGAGCACCTCGATGTCTTTCACCTCCGCCGAGAACTTGATCGTTCGCCTTTCCGGTTGCTGCATGCCAATGGCCTCCCCCTTTCGACACTCAGACCGCCAACCCACGCCTGTCACGCTTGCGCGCGCTCACGGTAATGCTGACGACGCTGGTGACGAGATGGCGCAGCTCCTCGGCGTCCCCGATCGCGGCAATGATGTCGGCGACGAGCGGGTCGGACACGCAGGCACAGTCCGCGGACAGCAGTGCCGAGGCGTCCGTTTCCTTCATCACCTGCACGGCGGTGAAGCCGGCAGCGCCGATCGCCTGCAGGTAGTCGTCGATGAGGGCCGCGCCGGCAATGCACCCGACGTAGGCCTCCACGCTAGCCCGCACGCGCTCCGGCAGCGGCGCGCGCAGCACGATGTCGGAGACCAACAAGCGGCCGCCGGGCTTGAGGACGCGAAAGGCTTCGCGGAACACGCGCGGCTTGTCGGGCGACAGGTTGATCACGCAGTTGGAGATCACGACGTCGATGCTCGCACTCTCGACCGGCAATTCCTCGACCGTCCCGAGCCGGAACTCGGTGTTGCTGATACCTGCCGTGCGGGCGTTCTCTTGCGCCTTGGCAATCATGGCCGGGGTCATGTCGACGCCGATCACGTGCCCATCGGCGCCTACCGTTCGCGCCGCCAGGAACGCATCGAACCCGGCGCCCGAGCCAAGGTCGAGCACGGTCTGCCCAGGCTGCAGCGACGCCAGCGCCGTCGGGTTGCCGCAGCCAAGGCCGAGGTCGGCGCCCTGCGGCACCGCCGCCATCTCGGCATCGGTATAACCGAGGCGCCGGCTCTGCTCCGCGTGCCCGTCGGGCGCACCGCAGCAGCCCGTCGACCCTTCCGCGACGCGGCCATATCGCTCGCGCACCGTGGTGCGCGTCGCCTCCGGATCCTCACGTCGATCCACGTCTTCCATAAAGTTCGTCCTTTCCCTTATTGTATCCGTGCACAGATATGCAATTGTTGCCGCACAAGAGATCACTTCCGCGGACAGCAGAGCGGGACGATCCTGCGAAACCGACCGAGGATCTTGTCCATGCGGCCGACCATCGAGGCGGCGTCCACCTCGAAATAGACGTGCCGGCCATCCTTACGCCGCCGCAAGACGCCGGCGTCGTGCAAGACGGCGAGGTGCCGCGACACCACCGAGGCATGCTGCGGGAAATGCTTGGCGATCGTGCTCACATCCGACCGCCCTTCCACGGTCAGGAACCTCACGATCTCGACCCGCGCCAGCTCGCACAGCGCCTTGAACAGCTTGGAATCGAGGAGATCCGTCAGTTCGCGCGCGGCCTTCTCACGGGTTGTGCGGTTCGGGATCGCCATGATCTGCTCCCACCTCGACTCTGATGCTTATATGCACAGACATGCAATTTGTCAACGCACCGGGGGACACGCGCGCAGCGCGCCGCACTACGCGTCTTTAGCTGGTGCCCAACGGCAGGCGGACTTTGAAGGTAGAACCGCTGCCCGGCGCGCCTTCGACGCAGATCTCTCCGCCGTGCGCTTCGACGATGGCCTTGGTCACGAAGAGTCTGAGGTCGCTTGTCCGCGAGGCAGCCCGGAGCCGCCAGGACTTCTCGAAGATCGACTGAAGCTCGGATTCCGTAATGCCTTTACCGGTATCCGCGACGCTGAGGACCAGCCTGTCAGCATCGCCTTCGAGTGACACGGTCACGGTGCCCCCAGCTGGCGTCGAACTGGTCGCATTGAGGAGCAGGTTCGTTACAGCGTGCTCCATGAGACCCTGATCGGCATTGATTTCCGGGAGGCCATCGGCCGTGTGCACGTCGAGAGTGATGTTCTTGGCCGTTATCGTGGCCTTCTGCTGCGACGTCACGCGCCCGACCACGGCGCCAACCGATAGACGCTGGTGATTTAGCGAGAGGGCACCCGTTTCCGTCGCTCGCGCCACAACGAAGTCCGATACCAACGCCAGAATGCCGGATGTGCTGTCGCGAATTTCGCCGACAACAGGCTGCCCTCCCCCCGTCACGTGTCTTGCCGCCAACTCATCGGCGCACTTCTCAATCGCCCTTATCCGCTCGCGGACATTGTCATTCAGACGGCGAAGGGCGAGACTCTGGTGTTGCAGCAGTCGTCGCCGGTCTTGGCTGCGCCGAATCACATCCGGCAACTCCTTGAGATGAGATCGGTCGGCTCGTTTGGCCACGTAGTCCCAGGCCCCCATGCGAATCGCGCCCACCACAATCTTGATGTCATCAAGAGCGGTCAAGGCGATGACCGGAATGTCGCCGCTGTAACGAACGATCTTCTGCAACACCTCCAGCCCGTGCATGTCGGGGAGGCCAAGATCGAGCAGGACAACCTCGTCGGCACCTCGCTTGAGGCTGTTCAGAAGCCCTTGCGCCGATGCTTCTCGCCGCACGCGGAAGCCCTCTTTCTCTAACGTCCGCGTGATCACCAACGCCTGATCGTCGCTGTCTTCAGCCAGGACGACGCTCGGTCCATCGATCTGCGGTTCGGACACTTCCGCCATGGTGTTTCACTCACCCGCACAAGAGTGACCGATGCTCACGACGCTCCCATTTCCAGGCCAACCATTATCCCATGAAGCAGAGCCCTTTGCCAGTTCTCGTTGTGTCCGTCGTGCGCACGCAGCTTCGCTCGGTGACAGAACACCGGCGAGAGCCGTGACAAGCGTCGCCCAGAACCCGTCGCAGCCGGCTCAAGGGAAAAGATGATCACCTGCGCATGATGTGGTATACTAACAATAGGGTGCAAAACGAATGAAGCCGAGCGTTCTGGTTGTCGAAGACGACCCGGCCACGATGAGGCTCATCACCTACGCGCTCAACAACGCGGGCTACCAGGTCATGGTCGGGTACGGAGGTGAAGACGCTATCCGCAAGGTCAAGGCCCACAAGCCCGACCTCGTGCTGACCGATCTGGAAATGCCGCAAGTGACCGGCTACGATGTCATCGCCGCGGTGAGGCAGGACCCTGCAACCCGCGACATCCCAGTGATTGCGGTGACCGCCCACCTCTGGGACGGGGGGGGACTGAGCGCGTCGCGGGTGGGATGCACCGGTTACATCTCGAAGCCATTTACGGCGACGTACCTCGTTCAAGAGATCAGGAAGTACCTCCCCGCGAATCGTCGCGGGGACTAGCAGCCCGTTGGAGAGTGTGTCGATTTTCCGCGGACGAGCCCCCTTCGACTGCGCTCAGGACAGGCTTCGGGACGCCGCCATTCGGGACGCCGCCAGAAGAGCGCCCGCAAAGGACACGACCTGCGGCTGACGTCACGCAATGATCACCCGTCATGCGATTCGCCACCGAGCGGAACTGGGCCCACGCCGTGGGTGAGGCTCTGCATGCGCCCCGCATAAGGGCCTCCGCGGCACGCGATGTGCACAGCCTGAGATCGCAGAGGCTGTGCAATGGAGAGAAGTAGCGCATTCGAAACCGGCTCGGAATTCACGGCCGGGAGACGTGCAACAGATCTGGCACCGCAAGAGCCGGAGGCGGAATGTTCTGCTAGTCTGCTCCTGGATCTCTTCGGCGGCGATACCGAGCTGCTTCGCGAGGTCGTCGGGCTGTTTCTGAGAGACTGCCCAGCCCGGCTGTCGGACGTACGTGACGCCGTCGGCCGGCGCGACGGCACCACTCTGGCACGGGCAGCCCACTCTCTCAAGGGATCAGTAGCCAACTTCGCGGCCGACCTGGCGGTGGCTGCGGCGCAACGGCTGCAGCTCATGGGCCGCACGGGTGATTGGGCGGAAGTTGATCAGGCGCTGGCGGACCTGGAAACGGAGATCGAGAACCTCACGAGCACGTTACAAGCGTTTGCCTAGCGTCGCCGAGGTTGAATGCCCTCCCCGACAATCCAACGCACCTGGCGACAACTCCGGCGGCATAAAAACGAGCCGCCCCTCCAACGAGCGGCCGCGAGCCCGTTGCTCATCCTGGTGCCGCACCTCCCTTGCGTGCTGATGGATCTCCGTGTCTCATCTTCGCCAGCATCTCCTACGCGATCCGGCGCCGGTTCACTTAGCGAAAGGCCCGAGCAGCATGCCACCGCATTATAGCTTCAACATCCACGCTGCCCCGCTGGCGGTTACCGTTCTGGGACTGCTCCTGGTCGGCGTAGCGGCCATCATCCGTGAACGCGCTTCGCGCGTAAGCGTGGCGTTTCTCTTTATCCAGCTCGCGGTCAGCGTATGGCTCTCTGGGCTCGCGGCGATGTATTGCGCCACCAACGAAGGGTACGCGATATGGTGGGCAAGGTTTAATCTTTTCGGCAGTCCTTTCATTCCGTCGACCATCTACCTGTTTTCGGTGGTCACGATGGGCATCTATGCCCGGCGTAAGAGGCTCATTTGGGCCGGCTTGCTGCTGTCCGCATTTTTCTCGGCGGCCGCCCTCGGCAGCGATGTGCTGGTCGCCGGCGTCTACCGCTACTGGTGGGGATACTATCCGCGCTATGGCTGGCTGGGCGTCCCTTTCTTGGTATTCTTCTTTGGGCTCGCGCTTGCCAACCTGCGCGATTACTGGATCGAGTACCGCAAAGCAGAGCCCGGCACGCATAAGCACAGGCTGCGCGCTCTGCTCATCGCGTTCAGCATCGCCTATGTGGGCGGGCTGGACTATTTGCCTTGCTACGGCGTGCCGCTCTATCCCTTGGGGTACTTGCCGGTTTTCGTCTGTCTCGCCTTGATGGCCCGCGCCATCCAGCGCTATCGCTTGGTTGACATTGTTCCGGCCTTCGCCGCCAACGAGATCCTCGGCACCATGGCCGATCCGCTCGCGGTCTGTGACGCGGACGGCAGGATCCGCGTCGTCAATCAGGCGCTGTGCGTAACCTTGGGTTACACCGAGCAGGAGCTGCTCGGGGAGCGGATCGAGTGTTTGGCGGGCGCGGATGCGGGCGGCGCCCGACACCTTCGCCAGCTGCTCTCGCCGGGCACGGCTCGCAACGAAGAGATGGTATTCCACACCAAGGGCGGCGAACCGGTCACCGTGAGAATCTCGCTCTCCCCTCTACAGGACCGCGATCGCAGCCGGGTGGGCACCGTCCTCATCGCACACGACATCCGGGAGCGGAAGCAGAGGGAGGGCGCGCTGCGCGAGAGCGAGGAGAAATACCGCACCATCCTCACGAGCATCCAGGACGGCTACTACGAAGTGGATCTGGCCGGCAATTTCACCTTCTTCAATGACTCGGTGTGCCGGGCAACGGGGTACCCCGCCGACGAGTTACTGGGGATGAACTACCGCCAATACACAGCCCCAGAGAAGGCCGCGCCGTTGTACGAGGTGTTCAGTCGCGTGTATCGAACCGGCGAGCCACAAAGGCTTTTCGACTGGGAAATGATTCGCAAGGACGGGACCAAGCGACTTGTCGAGGCGTCCGCCTCCCTGATCCGGGACGACGCCGGGCAACCGCGTGGGTTTCGCGGCGTTGTCCGCGACGTCACCGAGCGCCGGCGGGCCGAAGAGGCGTTGCGCCAAAGCGAAGAGCGCTTCCGCGGCGCATTTGACAATGCTCCGATCGGCATGTGCTTGACCAAGCCATTAGGTCGTTACTTGAAAGTCAATCGTTCGCTGTGCGAGATGCTTGGCTACTCGGAAGACGAGCTGCTCGCCACGACCTTTGCCGACATCAGCCATCCGGACGATCTCCCCTCGCAGTGGGACTATACGCGGCAACTGCTTGCCGGTGAGATTTCCTCGTATCAGTTGGAAAAGCGGTACATCCATAAGCGCGGGCATGTCGTGTGGGGCCTGTCCATAGTGTCGATCCTGCATGATGCGGCCGGAGCCCCGCTGGGCTTTCTGGTTCACGTTCAGGACATCACGCGGCGCAAGCAGGCCGAAGAGGCACTGCGCGCCAGCGAGGAGCGCTATCGCGAGCTGTTCGAGAACGCCAACGACATCATCTTCGAGCACGACCTCGACGGATTCCTTAAGTCTGTGAACCGAGCGGGTGAGCAACTTACTGGGTACACGCGCGAAGAATGGCAGGGTATGGACGTCATGAAACTTATCACGGCAAGCGACCAGGAGCGCGCTGCGTGGGAGACGCAACGCCGCATCGCGGGAGACAGCGCGTCACCTTACGAGCTTCACCTCACCACAAAGAAAGGTCGGGAGGTCACGCTTGAAGTGAACCCCCGCGTCCTCTACCGCGACGGCGCCCCCGTGGCGATGCAAGGGATCTGCCGCGACATCACCGAGCGCAAACGCATCGAGCGGGAGCTGCAGCAAGCCATGGTTGCCGCGGAAGCCGCCAACCGCGCCAAGAACGAGTTCCTCGCCAACGTGAGCCACGAGATCCGCACGCCGATGAACGGTATCGTCGGCATGACCGATCTCACCCTCAACACCCCGCTCACTGATGAGCAGCGGGAATACCTCACCATGGTCAAGTCCTCGGCTGACTCGCTGCTGAGGGTCATCAACGACATCCTCGACTTCGCTAAGGTGGAGGCGGGCAAGGTCGAGCTCGATGTGAGTGACTTCTCCCTACGCGACTGCGTCGGGGACGCCACGAAAGCGCTGGCGGTGCGCGCGGCCGAGAAAGGGCTGGAGCTGGCGTACGCCATTCCGCCGAACGTGCCGGACGCCTTGGTGGGCGATGCCGGCCGGTTGCGGCAAGTACTGGTCAATCTTGTGAGCAACGCCATCAAGTTCACCGCACGGGGCGAGGTAATCATAAGTGCTGACACCGAGGCGCAATCCGATGGCGCGGTGCAGCTCCACTTCAGTATCAAGGACACCGGCATCGGCGTACCGGCTGACAAGCTAAAAACCATTTTCAAGCCCTTCGAGCAGGCCGACAGCTCCACCACCCGGCGTTACGGGGGCACGGGGCTGGGTCTCGCCATCTCTACGCAACTGGTGGAGCTGATGGGCGGACGGATCTGGGCCGACAGCCAGGTCGGCCGCGGCAGTACCTTCCACTTCACTGCGCGCTTTGGACTTTCGAGCCGGCCGGTCAGGCGCAAGGTTCCGGTGGCGCCACTCGCGCTGCTCGGGCTGCGGGCGTTGGTCGTGGACGACAACGCCACCAACCGTCGCATCCTTTACGAGACGCTCACCAATTGGCGCATGCGAGCCACTACGGCGGACGACGGCATCGCCGCGCTCACCGAACTAATGCGCGCGGCCGGGCTAGGGCAACCGTACCCGTTGGTGCTGCTCGACGCGCAGATGCCGCTCATGGATGGATTCGAGCTGGCGGCGCGGATCAAGCGAACTCCGGAGCTATCCGGGGCAACGATTATGATGCTCTCTTCAGCCGACTTGCCGGGAGATGCGGCGCGCTGCCGCCAGCTTGGTGTGGCGGCGTATCTGGCCAAACCGATAAAGCAGTCGGAGCTGCTCAACACTATCTTGCGAGTGCTGGGCGCCCCAGCGGTGGAGGCCGAGCAAGCAGCGTCGGTTGACGAACAGCTGATCGGCAAGGCGGCACGCCCGCTGCGCATCTTGGTGGTCGAAGACAACTCAATCAACCAAAAGTTCGCCGTGCGCTTGCTGGAAAAAGCTGGCCATACGGTGCTGCTGGCTACCAACGGTCGCCAGGCGGTGGACGTAGTCACCCAATATGAGTTTGACGTCGTGCTTATGGATGTGCAGATGCCGGAGATGGACGGCTTCGAGGCCACCGCGGCCATCCGCGAGCGCGAGCAGACAAATGGGGCACACCTGCCGATCGTCGCGATGACGGCGGACGCGATGAAAGGCGACGCGGAGCGGTGCCTGGCTGCTGGCATGGATGCGTATATCGCCAAGCCGATCCACAGCAGCACGTTGTTCAGCGTGATCGACCGTGTGGTAGCCGAGCACCCGGCGGTTCATCCCGACAGCAACGAAACTGCGTCCGCCCCTGCATCCGCGCAAGCTCAATGAGGTCGCTAACAGCTTAGGTCGAACGATCGATCGGTAACCGACACCCCGTCGAACTAAGCGAAACGTGGGATGCACCGACGTGTTGATTCCGAAGTAACGCCTTGCCACCCGGCCGGAAGTCTCAGCTCCCCTGTGTCGTGGCGCCGGACGGCCGCAGGCCTCCGAAGATCGCCAGCTCGACCGCCTTGAAGTAGCAGTCGATGTCTTCGAAGCCGCAGTCGGGCAACCACGCACATTGCAGCTCGACGGGCACCAGGATGTTTGCACGGAAGGGGGCCTAGTCGCTAACCGTGGGAACCCACTCGGGCACGCCGGGGTTCGCAAGGGCGAAGCGCGCTGGCGGGCCATCCGTTCGCCACTGCGCCGGGGTTCTTCTGCCTTTGTGTTGAACCATCAATGTCCAGTCCGACGTTGGGTCGCTGGGCCGAAGGTGAGTTGGTACGCGAGGTAGCTCTGAAACTGGTTGGGACCCTCAAGTCCCCGACCTGCCGAGAACAGTACGTGCTGCAGGTCGCTGAGATCGAGGACTAACCCGAGGTTGATCCGAGTCTCCGCTTCTCCGCCCTGTGCTTGGACGGTGGTGTGAAACACCTCTGCCCCAAGGTTAAGATTGGAAACGAGTTGGCGTTGCACCTGCCACCCGAAGAAGCCCCAGTCGTGGTTGCCAGCGCCAGGGTTGATCCAGTACCCACCACCTCCGTACGTAAGCCAGTCACCATAGCTCTTCTGGAGCCACACCGGGAGGAAGAGCTGCACGTGCCCGCTTCCGAGTCCTCTGTGGTGGTCGCCGGTTGGAATCTCCAGCAGGGGAAAGGTGCCCACCTGCGGGCGCGTGGAGGTTTCCTGGATAAAGCGAAACTTCGCGCCAAGTTCTGTGTCGCCGTACCCATACGTCGTGGTTCCCTCGGTCGAGCGGACGAAAGACATGGGTAGGATAGTGTGGAGCTGAAGGTTCCGCGCTGCGCCGTAGTTCACCTCGACGTGCGGTGCCGTGCCCGACCAGACCCCGGCGTCGCGGGACAGCAGGGAGGCGAGGTAGACCTCCCAGTGCTGGTGGGGCACGGGCTCGGGATCGTCGGTGACGTAAGGAGGGCCAGCAGCCGCGGGCGCCGCGAGAAAACACAGCAGCACGATGAGCGGCCCTGCCGATCCGCAGGGCCGTGCATTGCCGAACCCACGGTGGCCGAGGAGCAGCCGTCTCACATCCCGCGCCCCGTCAAAACCGTTGGCGATCAGCACGCCGCCGTCCGCCTTTCACTCGACGGGCGGCGGCTCAGTGAGGCCCGCGGTTCACGCTCGATCGTGCGTCGAGCGACCAAGGGCCGCCACCAACAGTGAGCAAGAAGATCAACCCGAGGAGCATGCAGTAATCGGTCCGGGCCTCGTGGGCGGCGGCCCAGAAGCCACTCTTCAAGAGCATCGGAACCTTGGTCGTCGCGATGGCGACGAGGATGTCGATGAAGAGCGGCAGCGCCGCCAGCCGCGTCACCAAGCCGAGGATGAGGAGGAGACCACAAACGATCTCGACAACGCCAACGAACGGAGCCATGATCTGCGGGGCCGGAATCCCGATGGTCGCAAAGCGGCCTGCTCCCAGAGCCGTGGGGAAGAGGAACTTCTGGATCCCCTCCGAGAGGAAGACGCCGCCAACCATGGCTCGGACCAAAATCACTGCCGGTGGTACAGCTTCGTTCGCCATATCCTTTCCTCAGATGATCAGTTCTTCTTGGGTTACGCTAAGCTTCCACCCGGAACCAGCAGTGCTGAAACTGCTGCACCATCCCAGCTGACGTGACCTCAAGCTCCACTTCCTGTCCTCTAAGTCTTGCGGAAGCCACGGACGATCGGCTCAGCACCGGCCGGCGCTTGGGGGGAGCGCCGGCCGTGGGTGGTGCTAAGCCGCAGCCAACCGCAGGAACGGTTGGGCTACTCAAAGGGAGGCAGAGAGTCGTTTCACCCCGTTTTCTCGTCCACTTCATACCTGCGACGTCCATCCGACGCAAGAGAGGCACACGAAGCGCCACAGCCGACAGAGCGTAGATTGCGTACCCAGCATAACCTTTGACATCTTGCGCGGCTTGCCCATGGGGACCTGGGCCGGAGGCGGGCTGTAGCGTCGGGAGGTTGTGGTTCAGTCGAGGCGGGACCCTGGTGACAGGCCAGTATCGGCACGGAGACGATAACGGTTTGATCGCCGAGCACCGACAAGCCGTAAGTTCCGACTGCGCGGGTCCGTAGAGACGATCGGTGCTAAACCCCGATGTCGGTCTGCGGTAGCGTGGCGTGATGGCGTCGAGCGTGTACGTGGAAACAACGATTGTGAGCTACCTCACGGCGCGTCCGAGTCGCGACCTCGTTCAAGAGCGCACCAGCAACTCACCGGACGTGGTGGCGCTGATTCACAGGCTGCGTCGCGAGCCGCGCTAACGGTGACCAACAGCACCTTCTCCGGCAATAGCGCGGGCGACGCCGGCGCCGTCTACACCGACGGCGGCCCGCTGACGCTTACCAACACGATCGTCGCCAATAGCACCTCGGGCGGCAATTGGGCGAACGACATGTTCAGCAGCAGCGTTACTGATGGCGGCCACAACATCGACGACGGCACGACGTGCGGCTTCACGGGCACCGGCTGCGCCACCACGACCGGCACCTCGTTCTGTAACACGAACCCTGTTCTCGACCCTACCGGGCTCCAGAACAACGGCGGGCCTACTCAAACCATCGCGCTATGCGGCGGCATTGATATACCCAACGCGTCCTGCACGAGCAGTACGGCCAGCCCGGCGATCAATGCCGGAGATGCCAACCACGATGGGTACATCACCGTCGACGAAATCCTTGCGGCCGTGAACGACGCCCTGAACGGGTGCAGCCACTAGCCCCCAAAGTGCGGGTCCCTCCGAAGGTCCCGACCGCCTTCACTGCGCAACGTCCTTTGCCATACGCTCGCATTTCGTTCTGCGGCTGCTACACCGAACCGGTGCGGGACCCGGGTCAAAGCGCAATTGGCCTGGCACGCCTGGCATCCCTCACGAGGGCGATAGGCTATGTGTTGCTGGTCGCAAAGCGTGATCGGCTGACATTGAAGATGATCGACGGCACATCGGGGAATCACACGGTGATGTCGCTGGCGTGTTTGCCGAGGCAGTCGTGCTAAGCACAGCGGTGCTGTGGACTCGTCCATCGCGTTACGCTATGAGACAAGAGCCATGGATGGACTGCCTGAGGAAAGGACTTGGGCACCAACAGCACGTCCGGGCTCCAATGCTTCAGCGTTTTCCAACCAATTGTTGCGCACCAGGCAGAAAGCGAGGATCAAATGAGATACCACCAAACAGGGCATAAGACCGCCAGGAATTGGCTTGCATTTGTGCTGGCCTTGCTGGTCGTTTCAGGATCGGCCTGGGCTCAGAACAATGAGAAGGAGAAGGAGAAGAAGCCGCAACCGCAGCACGCCGCGCCGCAAAAAGGGCAGGCCGCGCCCGAACGACGGCAGGCCGCGCCCGAACGACGGCAGGCGGCGCCGCAACCACAGCACGCCGCGCCGCAACCACAGCACGCCGCGCCGCAACCACAGCATGCCGCGCCGCAACAACGGCAGGCCGCGCCCGAACGACGGCAGGCGGCGCCGCAACCACAGCATGCCGCGCCGCAACCGCAGCACGCCGCACCGCAACCACAGCATGCCGCGCCGCAACAACGGCAGGCCGCGCCGCAAAAAGGGCAGGCCGCACCGCAACAACGCCAGGCCGCACCCGAACGACGGCAAGCCGCGCCACAACAACATGCCGCGCCGCAACCACAGCATGCCGCACCCCAACAACGGCAGGTCAAGCCTTTCACTCCGCCGCACGGCGCGATAGCGAAGCGCGACAACAGGGGTGGTACCATCTACAAAGCCC
The DNA here is from genome assembly GCA_050015455.1 of Binatia bacterium. Classification (GTDB taxonomy): domain Bacteria; phylum Desulfobacterota; class Binatia; order HRBIN30; family HRBIN30; genus JAGDMS01. The sequence goes on along the minus strand of JBEKBJ010000002.1, from coordinate 43,348 downwards.
CGAATGGCAGCGAATTCCACACGGGAAACAAGGGCCAGCTGACGAGCCTCAGGACGCGCGGCGGTGCAGAAGCGAGGTTCGGTGCCGACGGCGGTGTGAGATCGATTCATTCCGGCGGTATGGTGATCAATCATGGCCCACGTGGTGGCCGGATCGTTGAGACCCATCTCAGCGGCGGCGGCCGAGTGGTCGTCGTGGGAGCACACCGCGGCTTCGTGGAACGTCCGTTCGAGCATGGCGGACGGCCCTACATGAGGCGGACGTACGTGTACGGCGGTCACCCCTATGCGGTTGTCTATCGCGGCTATCACTACCGCGGTCTCGCCTACTACGGTTATGTGCCGCCCTACTACTACGCACCCGCATTTTATGGCTGGGCCTACAATCCGTGGGCAGTGCCGGTCTCGTGGCGATGGGGTTGGGCCGCAGATCCTTGGTACGGCTACTATGGATATTACTTCAGGCCGTACCCCGTGTATCCGTACCCGGCGCTCTGGCTGACGGACTTCCTGCTCGCCGAAACTCTGCGGGCCGGCTACGAAGCTCAGGCACCGGCCAACGCCCAGGCGGAAGCGGCCGCTCCTGCGGTCTACGTGTCGAAGGACACGAACGCCAATGGCGCCGCACTTACGCCGGAAACGAAGCAGGCGATTGCCGACGAGGTGAAAGTGCAGCTTGCAGCGGAACAAGCCGCTGCCAACCCCCCACAGCCGGCAGCGGCACCGAGCAACGATCAGGTACCGGAAGCGCTCGACCCCAAAGTGCGGACGTTCATCGTCTCGAACACACTCAGCCAGCCAACCGCTGACGGTACGACATGTTCCCTCTCCTCCGGCGACGTTCTGACGCGGATCGCGAATACACCCGATGCGAATCAAAACGTCCAGGTACTGGTCACGAGCAGCCAGACCAATGACTGCCAGCCCGGAACGCAACTCGCCTTGCCCCTGCAGGATCTGCAGGACATGCACAACGACTTCCGGCAGAAGATTGACGCGGGGCTTCAGACGCTCGCGGACAATCAAGGCAAGAATGGAATGGTGAGCGGTCCGCCTGCGGATCCAAGGCCGGTAGAAGAAGGCCAGGCACAGCCGGACACAGACGCCACGGTTCAACTCGACCAGCAACAGCAGGATGCTGACAGGGCGGAGGCGGAGGTTCAGCAGAGTATGTGAACCCCGTTGACGTGAGCCGGCGATACGGCAGGAAGGAGTTGACTCCTCGGCGCAGCCTGTTCATGGCCTTCGGGTCATTCCTGCTGCTCATCCTGCTGGGCTTCGCCTACAGCCTCGGGGTGCTCTACACGTTGCGTGGCGAGGCCAGCCGCGAGAACCTGGCCGCCAACCTGACACAGGCGGAGAGCACCGCCAATTTCATTAGCCGATTACGGTGCGAATGGGCTGCCGGCGGCACGGCCCAGGGGCTCGAGCCGTGCCGCCGTTGGTTTACGACGTCGCCGGTTCGGGCGCCGGCGCCGGAGCTGTCACCGGTGGGGAGGGAGGTTCCGGTGACGGTTGTGGGGTTGGTTTTGAAGCCTTCGTGGACGCGCGCGCTGGCCGCTCGAACAGGGTGGCGTACAAGTTCGGTGCGCCATCGTCGGCCGCGGCGCGTGCCCCGCGCTTGAGGGCGCCGAGTGCCAGCTCCCACGCCTGCGCCACCGCGTCACGGGTGGCGCGGGCGTCGCGCGCCGCCGTGCGCAGCGTCTCCAAACGCGCCAACGCCGGCTCCATGCCGCGCGTCACCTTCTCCGCGCTCTGCACGGCCTGCAGCGTCCCTTTGCCCAAGGCCTTGCTGCGGCGTATCGCCGCCACCAGCTCCGGCAACGCCTTGGCCGCATCCGCCGGCGCCAAACGCATGAGCGCCCCCGTGTGCAGATTTCCAAAGGCCGCAAACGGATCCCGCAGCGGCTGCCCGTCGGCCACCAGCGCCCGCGCCAGCGTGTCCACCACGCTCTGCTGCTCGGTCAGGAACTGCGCGTGCGCCTTCTCCACCTCCGCTTCGGCCTGCTGCACCTTCGCCTGCGCCTGCACGTAGCCGTGCTGCGCCCGATCGAACGCCGCCAGCCGATCCTTGATCAGCCTTGTGTCCACCGTCCGCGCTGCGGCCAGAATTGCCACGCCGGCATTGAGTTGCCGGGTTGTACCCTTGCCTACCGCAATTGTAGACATACCGCCTCTCCTTTCTGAGAGGGCGTCGCTGTGCAAACCACTTGCCAAACCATTGTGCGCCATACGGCGCGTCGATCTTTGGCCGACTGTACATCATTGTAAGTTTATTTCGTACTAGTGCCACGTGAGTACCGGCTGGGCACTGGATACACCATAGAAGCCTGCCCTTGCTATGTGCGGCAACACCGGTGGAGCGGTCACCTGCCGGATTTCCACTCACAAATGGTTCGCCACCATTTCACCACGAGTGCGGAAGGCTGAACACAGCGAAATTGCCCACAAAACGTGGCCTACATTAACCATCGAGCCGCAACGTGAGGGCACGCCGACTTCAGAACACCGCGCCTTTCGCCGGGCTACTCCCAGCCCGCTCTTGTGGGGCAAGGCCCCCGAAAAGCTGGTGAAGTTGACATCATGGAGAGTTCACAAGATTGAACAATCAAAGCGGAGAACTGCTTGCTGACCGCTTCACAGTGTGCTGAACAATCACAATGCTTCGACAGACACAGCCCTACGCCGAAGGCGTTGCGCAACATAGCCCTGGGTTGGGTCGCGGACCCTTGCCGCGTCTTTTCGGCGGCTACCCAGGGCGAACACGCGCCGCGCTTGCGGCCTGGGGTAGCCGGAAGAAGGCAACCTCAGGCTATGGTACACAACACCTAGGGTGTAGTACGGCGCCCGTATCCGATCGAGTTTTTTCAGTGTGGAGCCCTGGAACGCCTGAATTTTAGGCACGCATCCGTTGCGACGGGCCTGACCGCGCCGTTCACCTCCGCCTCCGCCGTCGGGACGCTTCGCACAGCGTAAATCTTAGGCACGCATTGGTTGCAACGCGTCCGACCAAGCTGTTTCCCCCCGCCTCAGCCATAGTAATGACGCGGACAGCGAAATCTTAGGCATACATTCGTTGCGACGGGTCTGACCACGCCGTTCACCCCCGCCTCCGCCGTTGCGGAGGGTTGGCCAAGCCCTTCTGCGAGCGAAAATCCACGGCGGGGCGTTGTTAACCTGCGATCCAGGGGGCTTTGCCGAGAAAGGCGGGCTCACAGCCCGGCCGCCCCAAAAGGCGCGCATAGTGGAGCCGTGCCCTCACGCCGGGCTCCCATGGCCGACCTTCCGAATCGTTGGGCAAAGTCGGTGCCTCGTGTCTTTGGCAGCGTTGGCGCGGATGCAGACGGTAAAGTGAAACCCTTGTTGCCGATCCCCAGCTTCCCATGCTACAGCCTGCCAACATGTGGCTGGGGTGTCGCCACATACTCAGTACCGTGTTTCATGCGCTCCATGAGCAGACCACGATAAGCCCAGGCGCAGGTAGCGATGAGCTTCGACAAGGCTTTGGCGCTTACGCTCGATCTGGAGGGGGGATTCGTCGACGATCCGGCCGACCGGGGCGGCGCCACCAACCAGGGGATCACGCAAGCCACGTACGACCGTTTTCGGGCGTCGATCGATGCCCTGCCGCAATCGGTGGCCAACATCACGGACGATGAGGTCCGGCGCATCTACTACGACCAGTACTGGATCCCAGGAAAATGTGCTGACCTGCGTGAGCCGCTCGATGCCGTCCACTTCGATTCCTGCGTGAATGTGGGCGTGGCGCGCGCGGCGCGTCTTCTCCAGGCGGCGGTCAGGGTGGCAGTGGACGGCATTATCGGACCTCGTACTCTCGCAGCAGTCGCCGCCCGCGACCCGGCGCAACTCGCCCAAGCGCTCTGTAACGAACGGGCGCAGTTCTACCGAGAGATTGTAGAGGCCCGGCCTGACCAGTCGCGGTTCCTGAAGGGCTGGCTCAACCGAGTGCAGACGGTGCGGGCCGGCATTGGGACGGATACGGTGGCGGTTTGATCGCCGAGTGCTGACAAAGCCGTAGATTCCGACTGCGCGGGTCCGCAGAGACGATCGGTGGACTGCTCACGCGGCGTGCCGCTTGGTCTTCCGCGGCATTACGCAGATCTCGACGGTCTTGTCGAGTGCGCCAGCGATCCATTGGAGGAGCCCGAGCGCGTCGCCCTCGAAGTCGTCGTCCTCAAAGTCGGAGATGACGGCTCTGGCGACACCGATCCGCTGCGCCGATGACGGTGATTGCGATTCGGGAGGAAGGACGGGGGAAGGATGGTGACCGTCTGTGAGGTCAAAACTCCGTAAGTTTACGGAGTCCACACTGACATTGGTCATCTCTTGCGTGATTTGTACGGCCACTGTGACGATTTTGGTTGACGCCACAGGGTGTAGGGTGTAATCACCGCGACCGTATGTCAACATGATCGGCCTCGGATGACGTCCGGTGGCCTGCACGCGGGATACGACGGTCTCGTCGGGGGCAAGCGTGCGAGCCTCGATTTGCCAACCACACACGCCGGGCAGCGGCCTGTCTGGGAGATATCGGTGGAAAAGAGGTGCCCGATGAGCACACGTTTCGGCGGTCAACTGCGATGCAGCGGCTTAGGGCTGGCTCTGCTCCTGCCATGTCTCACTCTGCCCGCGCGCGCCCTGGCGTGTGTCGTGGGCACTGGCAGTGAAACCTGTCCGTCCCGCACACTGACAGCGCAGCGTGTCGGTCACCGTGCGCCGCCCGGTGCACAGCAGCCAGGCGGTCAGCAGCTGGGAGAAGAGCCGTTCTCGACCCCACCGGGCTCCAGGACAACGGCGGGCCGACGCAGACGGTCGCACGCGCCCTCCGCGCCGAATCGTCCGCCGCACCTATCGCTCGTAAAGCTGCCGATGCGCTTCGAGCCGAACCTCGGCCAGAGCGATCCGCGGGTCAAGTTCCTATCGCACGGGCAGGGTTACACGCTGTTCATCACGCCCGGCGAGGCGGTGATTGCGATGCGGTCGCCCGCGCCGGAAGGCGCACACTCTTTTTTCCCCGGTCGCCCTGATTCTTTTCAGTCATCGCGAGTGAAGTCTCCGAAGTCGAGGGGGCCCGCATCGGGGATTTCCTTCGGCGGCCTCAGAGCCCGCCCTGAGCTTGTCGAAGGGACAGGCTCTCGCGCGGCAGCCACACGCAGGAATGACAGGAAAAAAGCTGCTGAGGCGGAGGCGGCGGTGGTGCGGATCGCGCTCAAGGGGGCGGCGCGCGCGTCGCAAATCGGCGGCCTCGAGCGGATGGTGGGCAAGTCCAACTATTTCATCGGCAACGACCCCAAGCAGTGGCACACCGATGTTCCCAACTACGCCAAGGTCGAGCTCAAGGAGGTCTATCCCGGAATCGATCTCATCTACCACGGCAGCGAGCAGGCCCGGCTTGAGTACGATTTCCGGCTTGCGCCGGGCGCCGATCCGAAAGCGATCCGGCTCAGCTTCAAGGGCGTCCGCAAGCTCGCGCTGAATAAGCGGGGCGATCTGGTCGTGAGCGCGGGCAAGAACCAACTCATCGAGCACGCGCCGGAGATTTATCAGGAGACTACAGGCGGCAAGGAGCAAACGATCGCGGGCGGATGGGTGATCCGGGGCGCGGACGAGGCGGGCTTTAAGCTGGCGAGTTACGACCGGAGCAAGCCGATTGTGATCGATCCGGTGCTGCTCTATTCGACCTACTTGGGCGGCAGCGGCGTCTTCTGTGGTGAATATAACTGCGACGGCGACTATGGCACCGGCATTGCGGTCGATTCCTCCGGCAACGCCTACGTCACAGGATATACGGAGTCGACCAACTTCCCCACCCTGAACGCCTTCCAGAGCACCAACGCCGGCCTTGGTAACGCCTTCGTGGCCAAGCTGAACCCGTCGGCGTCGGGAGCGGCATCGCTGCTCTATTCGACTTACCTCGGCGGGAGCGGCGGCGATTCTGGCTACGGCATCGCGGTCGATTCCTCCGGCAACGCCTACGTCACGGGAGTTACGAGCTCGATCGGCAACTCCAGTTGTACCGGCTCGGGCGTACCTCAGACTTGCTGCGCTGGGGCGGGAACCGGCACGTGCATGGCGTTTCCTGTCACTGCGGGCGCCTTCCAGAGCACCAACGCCGGCCTTGTTAACGCCTTCGTGGCCAAGCTCAACCCGTCGGCGTCAGGAGCGGCATCACTGCTCTATTCGACCTACCTCGGCGGCAGCGTGTACGACTCTGGCAACGGCATCGCGGTTGATTCCTCCGGCAACGCCTACGTCACAGGATATACGGGCTCGGCCGACTTCCCCACCCTGAACGCCTTCCAGAGCACGCTTAATGCCACCGAGAACGCCTTCGTGACCAAGCTCAACCCGGCGGGAACAGGCGCGGCGGACTTACTCTATTCGACCTACCTCGGCGGCAGCGTCTACGACTCTGGCACCGGCATCGCGGTCGATTCCTCCGGCAACGCCTACGTCACGGGATGGACGACCTCGATCGGCAACTCCAGTTGTACCGGCTCCGACACACCTGCTTATTGCTGCACCGGGAACGGGACCGGCACGTGCGTTGCGTTCCCCGTCACTGCGGGCGCCTACCAGAGCACCAACAATGCCGCCGCCAACGCCAGCCCCGATAACGCGTATACCGCCTTCGTGGCCAAGCTCAACCCGGCAGCGTCAGGAGCGGCGTCACTGCTCTATTCGACCTACCTCGGCGGCAGCGGCAACATTGGCCAAGGCTTCCAAGGCTTTGGCCCGGCCTTTCGTGGCGACTATGGCTACGGCATCGCCGTCGATTCCTCCGGCAACGCCTATGTCACAGGAAATACGGCCTCGGCCAACTTCCCCACCCTGAACGCCTTCCAAAGCACCAACAACGTCCCCGACGCCGGCGATAGTAACGCTGGTACCGCCTTCGTGGCGAAGCTCAACCCGTCAGCGTCGGGAGCGGCGTCGCTGCTCTATTCAACCTACCTCGGCGGCAGCGGCAATAACGGCGACTCTGGCCACGGCATCGCGGTCGATTCCTCCGGCAACGCCTACGTCACGGGATCTACCGCCTCGCCCGACTTCCCCACCCTGAACGGCTTGAGCTACAACGGCGAAATCGAAGCCTTCGTGGCCAAGCTCAACCCATCGGCGTCGGGAGCGGCATCGCTGCTCTATTCGACCTACTTGGGCGGAAGCTTCTGGGACTATGGCAACGGCATCGCGGTCGATTCCTCCGGCAACGCCTACGTCACGGGCTTTGCGTGGTCGAACAACTTCCCCACCCTGAATGCCTTCCAGAGCACCAACAATGCTGCCGCCAACGGCGGATCGAACGCCTTCGTGGCCGAGCTCAGCCCGGCCACCCCGATCCCGACGCCGACCGAAACCGCGACGCCAACCGCAACCGCGACTCCCACCGCGACCCTGACGACCACCCCGACGGTGACGCCAACCAGCACGCCGACTCAGACGTCGACCAGCACCCCGACTCAGACACCAACCGCGACCAACACCCCGACGCCCACACCGACCAATACACCGACCCAGGCGTCGACCAAGACCCCGACTCAGACACCAACCGCAACCAACACCCCGACGGCCACACCGACCAATACACCGACCCGGACGCCGACCAACACCCCGACCGAAACCGCAACGCCAACACCGACGCGCGCCCTGGCGTGCGTCGTGGGCACCGGCACGGGGGTGAGCTGCACCGAGTTCGCGCTGGACACCTGCCTCCTCGGCGGCGGCACCGTGACCTTCGACTGCGGGGGTGCTGCCACGATTACTGTCACCTACACCAAGACCATTCGCACCGACACCACCATTGACGGCGGGAGTCTGATCACGATCAGCGGCGGGAACAGCGTGGGCGTCTTCTCCGTGCCTGCCGCCAACTTCACGGTCCAGAACCTGACGATCGCCAACGGATCAGCGGGCTCCGGCGGCGGCATCCTCATCGGAGGTGGCACGGTGACGGTCACCAACAGCACTTTCTCAGGCAATAGCTCGCTTAGCACCGGCAACGGCGGCGGCGGCATCCTCAACGTGGGCACGCTGACGGTCACCAACAGTACCTTCTCCGGCAATAGCGCGGTCTACGTCGGCGGCGCCATCTACAACCAGCGCACGGTGACGGTCACCAACAGCACCTTCTCCGGCAATGGCGCGGGCTCCGGCGGCGGCATCTTCAGCCAGGGCTCGACCTTGATCACCAACAGCACCTTCTCCGGCAATAGCGGCGGCGGCATCGCCACCGACCTGGGAACCACGCCGCCAACCGTCATCAACACCATCCTGGCGGGCGGCTGCGCCGACAGTGGCATCGGTGGCGGCGGCATCACTGACGGCGGCCACAACCTGCAATTCCCCGGCACGACGTGTGGCACAACCATCGGTGCGTTCGACCCGATGCTCGATCCGGCGGGTTTGGCAGATAACGGTGGGCCGACCCAAACCATCGCTTTGTGTACCGGCGTGGGTTCTCCTGCCTCGTGCACCGGAGTAAGCCTAGCGATCAACAATGGGAACGAAAGCGTATGTTCGACGACCACCGGCACCGCGCCCGTCGACAATCTCGACCAACGCGGCTTCGTCCGGCCCGGTGCGGGCGCGATCAACTGCTCCATCGGCGCCTTCGAGGCGAACGCCGCAGCCTGCATCGCCAACTGCGGTGATGGGTCGGGCTGCACGAGCGCGTCGCAATGCACCGGCGGCGCCTGCGACAGCAACTCGTGCTGCGGGCAGACCAATGACTGCAACGATGGAACGAGCTGCACCGCCGGCTCCCAATGCCGCAGTGGAACGTGTGCCGGCGGGGTATGCGCCGAGCCGACGAGCACCCCAGCGGCAACACCAACTGCGACGCCGACCAACACCCCAACAGGGACGCCGATGGCAACGCCCACACCCACGGCGACGCCGGAGGCCATGGTGCCCCCGAATTCCAGTACGGATACGTGCGAGGATACGGTAGCGCAGAACATAAAAAAACTCGTAGTCTGCACGGCCAATTGCCAAACGAAGGAGGCCGGCTACGCGCTGAAAAACCAATCCTTTGACGAAATGGCGTGCGAGGGAATGTGTCGCGCCGCGTACGACGAGGCACAATGGGCGGTGCTCTTGCGGACGACAACGGTGAACAAGAAGAGGGTGCCGATCTGCCCGGCCTGTCTGGGCCTCACGGCGCAGAACGGCTTGGCGGACTCGGCGACGAGCGTCGTGCACCAACTCGATGGCCAAATCTACTGCGCGGGCACGATCGGTTTCGCGAGTGGTAACCCGGGCTTCGTACCGCCGGACAAGAACACCGGTGCGTGTGAAGACACGGTCTCCAGAAATGTTCGAACACTGGCGCGATGCATCACCAGCTGCCAAAAAAAGGAGGCTGACGCGGCGCTCAAGAAAGAGACATTTGATGTCCGAGCGTGCGAGGGAACCGGCACGCGGATCTCCTGTCGCGCCGCGTACGACAAGGCGGAAGCGGCGGTGCTCGCCAAGACGGCAACGGTGAACGGGCAGAAGGTGGCGATCTGTCCGTCCTGTCTCGATGCCACGGCCGAGGGCGCGCTGGCCAACGCGATGATCAGCTTCATCGGTCAGACCAGCGACGGCCAAATTTACTGCGCGGGGACCGTCCCACTGCCGTAGGTCAACTACCCGCGTCTACGGGAAAGGGGAGCAATATGAGAACACTAGTGTCGTGTCTCGCAAAGTCGCGACGATTGACAGACGGTTTGTCCGCGCCAGTCCGCGCCGTATACGGGTAGCTGTCTGAGATTTTCGCGCGGCTGCGGGGGGTCTGGCCATGTCTGATACTCGGGGCTTACGTCAACTTGGTGCTTTATGCAGGCTATCCGCATGAACCGAGATTTTAAGCTTGGAGCTGAAGTAGTGCGATCAGCCGAGGAGAGAGCATGAGGATCAATGCTGCGAGCGTGGTGACGGGCGTACTGCTAGCGCTGGGGTTGCAAGCGCCCGTGTACGCTCGTGCACATTCAACGTCCCCCCGCCTCGGCGAGGCGACAATCCTGGAACGCGAACATCCCGCCACTCGCCATAGCATCGTCGTTGGCCTCGAGCTCAGAAATCGCGATGACCTGGAACGGTTTCTCGCCGAGGTGCAGAATCCTGACTCCCCGCAATACGGTCAGTTCCTGACCCAAGACGAATTCAACGCCCGTTATGCGCCGGCGGCCGATGCAGAGCAGGGTGTGGTGGACTACCTCGCAGGCAACGGTTTTACCGTAACCGACCGCTTCTCCAATCGGCTGCTGGTTGGAGCGGTCGGCGGTGTTGCGGCGCTCGAACACGCCTTTGGCGTGGAGTCCTACCGAGTGATCTTCGGGGGGGAGACACACTACGCGGCCATCAACGAACCCACGTGGCCAGCCGAGATCGCCGGCGACGTCGTGGGCATCCTCGGTCTGGATGATCTCGTCAGCATGCACACGAACGTCCGCCGGAGCACACAACCCGCGCTCGCCCCCGGTGCCGCGTTCGGATCGTACTGCTGCGCCCTGAGTCCGAACGACCTGGCGGTATTCTACGACAACGGCGGCACCTACGCGGGGGCGGGCCAGACGCTGGTGATCGCGGGAGCCTACGCGTGGTTGGACACCGATGTCGCCACATTCGACTCGCAATGGGGGCTGCCCGCGCTGCCGAGTGGCAGTGGCCAGGTGTGCACTGGCGCGATTGGGTCCAGCGGTTGTACGTTCAACAACCCCTCCGACGAGGTTTCCTTGGACGTTGAGTACGCGCACGGCACCGCACCGGGCGCCGTCATTCTCAACTACATGGCGGCCTCGAGCGCGTTGTCGGATTTCACCACGCTGTACAACCGCATCGTGACCGACAACCCCGGCCACGTGGTCACCACGAGCTGGGGAAGCTGTGAAGCGGGCACGTCCGCGGCCACGCAGCAAACGAATGACGGCATCTTCGCCAACGCCAACGCGATTGGGCAGACCTGGTTCGCTGCGTCTGGTGACAACGGGAGCAATTGTTTGGATCATCCGGCCAATTCTCCGCACGTGATGGGAGTTGGCGGGACCACGCCGAGCTGCAGCGGCGGCATGACCTCCTCGAGCCCGGGCTGTGGCGGATACGGCTCTGAGAGCGGTTGGAGCGGCTCGGGCGGGGGCATCAGTCAGGTGTTTTCACGCCCCGCGTTTCAAACCGGATGCGCCGTGCCAAGCGGAACCCAGCGCTTGGTGCCCGATGTGGCCTTGGCAGCCAATCCGTCCCCCGGCAACTACCTTGCGTTCGACTTCGGGTGGTACATCGTCGGCGGCACTTCCGACGCGGCGCCACAATGGGCCGGCTTGTTCGCTGATTTGAACGAGGGAGTTGGTGGCAGTGGCCTCGGGAATCCGGGTGCGCTGCTGTACGGGTTGTGTGGCAGCTCCGCCTTCCATGACATCACCAGCGGTTCGAACGGCGCGTACAGCGCTGGCGTCGGTTACGACATGGTGACCGGTCTTGGTAGCCCCGATGCAGGGAATCTGCTGGCGGCAATGGGGGCGACGCCACCCACCATAACGCCGACCGCGCCGCCAACACCCACAGCGGCCCCGGCGTGCGTGGTGGGCACCGGCACGGGGACGAGCTGCACTGAGGCGGCGCTGACTGCCTGCCTCCCCGGCGGCGGGAGTTTCGGCCATAACGTGACCTTCAACTGCGGCGGCGCCGCCACGATCACCGTCACCGGCACCAAAACTATTGGCACCGACACGACCATTGACGGTGGGAGTCTGATCACCATCAGCGGCGGGAATAAGGTGGGCGTCTTCTCCGTAAACTCTGGCGTCAACTTCACGGTTCAGAACCTGACCATCGCCAAGGGCTATGACGCGGGCGCCGCGGGTGGCATCACCAACAACGGCACGCTGACGCTCATTAACAGCACCTTCTCCGGCAATATCTCCGGCGCCTTCGGCGGCGGCATCACCAACAACGGCACGCTGACGGTCACCACCAGCACCTTCTCCGGCAATAGCGCGGCAGACTACGGTGGCAGCATCTTTAACAACGCCACGCTGACGGTCACCAACAGCACCTTCTCCGGCAATAGCTCGAGCTACAGCGGCGGTATCTACAATAACTACGGCGCCACGCTGACGGTTACCAACAGCACCTTCGCCGGCAATAGCGCGAGCGCTTACGGCGGCGGCATCAACAATAACAGCGGCAGCACGTTGACGCTCACCAACAGTACCTTCTCCGGCAATAGTGCGACCGACAGCGGCGGCGGCATCTCCAACAGCGGGACGCTGACCGTCACCAACAGCACCTTCGCCGGCAATAGCGCGGGCACGGGCGGCGGCGCTATCCAGAACGACGGCGGCACCGTGACGGCCATCAACACGATAGTCGCCAGCAGCTCGGGCGGCAATTGCGCCGGTCCCGTGACTGATGGCGGCCACAACATCGACGACGGCACGACGTGTGGTTTCACGGGCACCGGCTGCACCACTACCAGCGGCAGCTCGTTCTGTAACACGAACCCTGTTCTCGACCCCACCGGGCGCCAGAGCAACGGCGGCCCAACGCAGACGGTCGCCCTCTGTACAGGCACAGGTGCCCCCAGCGCGGGATGCACGGGGGCGAGCCCCGCGATCAATGCCGGCAACGAGAGCGTCTGTTCGACGACCACCGGTACCGCGCCCGTGGACAACCTCGACCAACGCGGCTTCGTCCGGCCCGGTACAGGTGCCACCAACTGCTCCATCGGCGCCTTCGAGGCGAACTCGGCGGCGGCCACGCCCACACCCGCACCCGCAAGCCCCGCAACCGCCACCCCGACCAACGCGCGGACGAACACCCCGACGCCGACGGCCAGCAACACCCCAACGGGCACGCCGACGCAGACGCCGACCATTACCAGCACCCCGACTCGGACGCCGACGATTACCAACACGCCGACTCAAACGCCGACCATCACCAATACCCCGACCCAAACGCCGACCATCACCAACACCCCGACCCTAACCCCGACGATCACGAACACCCCGACCCGGACGGCGACGATTACCAATACACCGACGCAAACGCCGACCATCACCAATACGCCAACGCAGACGCCGACGATTACCAATACACCGACGCAAACGCCGACGATTACCAACACGCCAACGCAGACGCCGACGATTACCAACACGCCGACTCAAACGCCGACCATCACCAACACCCCGACAGTCACCCCGACAGCGACCGCGACGCCGACCAACACGCCGACCCCAACGTACACGCCGGAGGCTATGGTGCCTCCCAATTCCAGCGCGGATAGCTGCGAAGATACGGTCGCGAAGAACATAAAGAAACTCGTAGTCTGCACGGCCAATTGCCAAACGAAGGAGGCTGACTACGCGCTGCAAAACAAATCCTTTGACGAAATGGCGTGCGAGCAGGGAACCGGCACGCCGATCTCCTGCCTCGCCGCGTACAACAAGGCGGAAGCGGCGGTGCTTGCGAGGACAGTGAGGGTGAAGGGGGTAAAGCAGCCGATCTGCCCGAGCTGTTTGGGTGCCACGGCGCAGACCGCCTTGGCGGAGTCGGCGATGAGCGTCGTGGAGCAGCTCGACGGCCAAATCTACTGCGCGGGCACCGCCGGTTTCCCGAGTGGCAACCCGGGATACGTACCGCCGGACAAGAACACCGGTGCGTGTGAAGACACGGTCTCCAGAAATCTGCGAACACTGGCGGGATGCATCACCAGCTGCCAGAAAAAGGATGCTGACGCGGCACTCAAGAGCAAGTCATTCAATGTCCAAGCGTGCGAAGAGGGAAGCGGCACGCCGACCTCCTGTCGCGCCGCGTACGACAAGGCGCAAGCGGCGGTGCTCGCCAAGACGGCAACGGTGAACAAGCAGAAGGCGTTGATCTGTCCGTCCTGTCTCGATGCGACGGCCCAGGGCGCGCTGGCCGATGCGATGATCAGCTTCATCGATCAGACCAGCGACGGCCAAATTTACTGCGCCGGAACTACCCCTCTTCCCGCGCCGTGAGCTGCCGCGGCGAAGCGCGTACGAGTGATGCTTACGGGGGATGTGGAAATGCACGCTATGGAGAACGGTGGGGCGGGTTCTTAGCGTACAGTATTACGCAAATGTGCGAGGGACCCCGTTCACAGTGCCTTGTGGCAGGTCGCTGAAGCCCAACCAGCTTCCACAGTCTCGGAGGGTTACTTCATGACACGGATAGCGAGGACCATTGTGACGATGACAGCGGTGTGCGCCGCGTTGCTGTGCACCGGGACGGCGTTTGGCAAAACGACGCCACCGCAGAAGTGTGAGGCCGGTAAGAATAATGCGGCAGGCAAGTACACGGCCTGCCGGCAGACGGCTAACAAGGCGTTCGTACTGAATAACGACGCCACGACGTACGACACGGCGATTACCAAGTGCCAGACGACGCTGAGCAAGCAGTGGGGCAATCTGGAAACGGCGGCGGCGAACGCGAAAAGTGCGTGCCCGACTACCGGCGATGAGTCAACAGTGCAAAGCACGATAACGGATTTCACCAGCTGCCTGAGCGGCAATCTCGCTGGTGGAACACCGGCAGCAGACTGCGATCCATCGACGCTGCAAGACTATCTGAACGACTGCAACAGCAACCTCACGAGCTATGAAGATTACTACAACACCTGCGAGACGAGTCTGAGCACGTGTGACACGAACCTGAGCACGTGCGACACGAGCCTGAGCGCCTGTGAAACGAACTGTGCAAGCATTCCGCTCGCTACCTGCGAAGCGAATCTCGCGACGTGCCAGGGGCAGGGCGGCGCCCTGCCCCCTGCGCAGCTGTTACAAACAGGGCAAACGATCTGCTGGGACGGCAATGGATACGTCATTGCCTGCTCTGGGACGGGGCAAGACGGAGCTCTGCAGGAAGGCGTGGCTCTGGCGTACACCGACAACGGCGACGGCACGATTACCGACAACAACACCGGGCTCACGTGGGAGAAAAAGGACGTGCTCGACGGGACTGTGAACGCAGCCAACCTGGAGGACGCGGACAATTGTTACCCGTGGTCGGGGACCTGTGGGCCGGGCGGAGTAGCCTGCGGGACGGATGCGGATTGTGAGGCCAATGGACCGTGTCAGGCGGCGGACTGCCAGACGGCTTCTCCCGATGGGCTGACGATCTTCAAATGGGTCGCGCAGCTCAACACGGCGAGCTTCGCTAGGCACAACGATTGGCGCATCCCGAACCTCCGGGAGTTGCAAAGCCTCGTTGACAGCGCGACGAGCAATCCCTCCGTCGCCCCGGCGTTCAATGGGGCGAGCTGTGGAGCCGGCTGTACGGATATTACGAGCGCAGCCTGCAGTTGTACAGGCGGTTACTACTACTGGTACTACGGCTACTACTACGGCTACTGGTCGTCCACTACCTACCAGCCCAGTCCAAGCTACGCGTGGACCGTGAGCTTCTACGACGGCCACGTGAGCTACAACTTTAAGAGCAACAACTTCTACGTGCGTGCCGTTCGTGGCGGCTCATGATCGATCATTGGACCCTTTGAGACTTTGATCCTTTGATTTCTTCTGGGGGGGGGGGCGTGAGCCCTCCCCCTGTAGAAGTTTTTTGGAACGGGGCGAAGATCCGCCGGCTGAAGTGTGTCGAGGGACTGCTCGGTACGCGCGAGCCACGCCACGAAGCGGACCACCGCCGCGCGGTACGCGCGCACGCTCAGGCGTGCGAGCCTCGACCTCGCTGCCGCTCCATCGGACGCGCCGCATATTCACACTCGCAGCACTGCCCGGTGCGACGGGTTGGCTGAGAGGCAGTCGCGCTAGGCACAGCGGTGCCGTGGACTCGTCCAGCGCGGGTCTTGTTTCCCTAGCAGCATACTTTCGCCGAAATCCGAGGTCTCCCGGGTGCCGGGGGGCGGTCCTGGTTTCCCCCTTGCGTGCGCCGCGAAGTCCAGCCCGGACGCCATGCGCAGCGGTGCGCTTGGTGCTGCGGCGGGCGCGACGGGTCGGGGAGTCGAGGGCGGGGTGCACAAGCGTCGGGCCGCAGGGCGCCGTGAAAGGCGGAAGCCATACGGGACCGACCGGGTGACACCGCAGTGTGGCGCCGATTCACAAGCTGCGCCGCAAGCCGCGCGGTGGCGAGCAGCGGGCCGGTGTCGCGCTCAAGGTAGCGTGCGGTCATGGCCAAGCATGGCATGGGGTTTTTCCTGCTAGATCTCTCCATTCGCCCAACGCTATCTTTCAATTAGGCCGGTGCAGGTATGATTGCAGGTGGATGATGACGCATTGTGGAGCGAGCTAATGGTTCTTGAGCGGGTGCTGCCGTGGCTGGGGTCACTCGCGGAGCACGTGGTGCTGGTCACTGGCGCCTCAAGCGGAATCGGCCGGGAGACCGCGTTGAGCTTTGCACGACAAGGGGCTTCGGTCGCGCTTGCGGCGCGCCGGCGAGCACTTCTAGATACGGTTGCCCGTGAGGTGGAGGCGGCCGGGGGGCGCGCCTTGGTCGTTCGGACCGACGTCAGTGATCGGCGCGCCGTCCGTGCCGCCATCGGCAAGATCGACCGCACCTGGGGACGGATCGACGTTCTCGTGAACAACGCTGGGGTCTTGATTCCGGGCACGGTCGACAAGCTCAGGGCAGCGGATCTCGACGCCATGTTCGACGTGAACGTCTTCGGCGCGTTGTTCATGATGCAGGCGGTACTCCCACTGATGTGCCGGCAGGGTGCAGGCACGATCATCAACGTCGTGTCGCTGGCGGGACGGCGCGGCCTGTCGCCCCTCGGCGGCTACTGCGCCAGCAAGTTCGCGCTGGTGGGTTTGACGGAAGCGCTGCGCACGGAAGTGGACCCCGCCGCGATCCACATCGGGCTCGTCATGCCGGGAGTCGTCGACACCCCGATGGCCGAACGTGCCAAGGCCGATCCGATTGCCGCCAGTTGGCCATCGCTGCTGAATATGCCGCCGGAATGGGTCGCCGCTGCCGTGCTGCTGGCGACGCGTTTTCGCCTGCGCGAGATCTCCGTCCCGCCGGGAGCCGCTGCAGTAGAGGTGCTCGGCGCGTTGGTACCTGGGATCACTGACACCCTCATCCGCTGGGGCACCGCCGCTGGCCAGATGCTTACCGGTGGCCCTGGTGTAGCGGCAAAGACACGCAGGCGTCGCCGCCCACCGACAAATCGCACCTCCCAGTGAGCTGGGGACAGTTTCACTTTGCAAATGCGACCCCACGCAACCTCGGACTCGTTCGCCTGCCAAACGATCCACCTAAAGAGGTGCCATTTTGGCGTGATCCTGCGTAACCCGTGCCAGCGTCGCTGTGATTCACCTTGTGCGGCGTCGCGATCGGCGCGGGTTTGAGCAACGGAACTGTCTCAATAGAAAGTGTCAACTTGGCCTTCCCTGGGCACTGGTGCCACCGGTTGCGACGCACCGGACCACTTGGGACGGGCGCAGCACCTTGGCGCGTCTCTGCCTTCGGCTGAGCTTCGCGGCGATTGCCAACCGGCTGAACGCCGAACGACACCCGACCCGCACCGGCAAGCCGTGGGCGCCGGAAACGGTGCGCGGAATCGCCGGACGGCCGAACGGAAAGTGATCCGTTAGCAGTTTACTGAGCTGTCAAGTTGTGTCCACCTGGGGGCTCGTTTCTATCGTGAAACCCTTGTGGAACACGAATTTCCGCGGAAATCACCGATTGACGGAGACGCCAATCACGACGGCCTGATCACCATCGGTGAAATCCTTACCGCCGTGAACAACGCGCTCAATGGATGCGGCTGAGGCGGGGGTCAGGTGTCACGGGTGCCGGGTGTCAGGGGTCGGGGGATCGGGGATCAGGGTGCCCGGTTTGACCACGAGCGCGGACACGCCGTACACTAGCGCCAACGAGGTGCAGACATGGCCACATCAAAGGCGCGCAGACGGCTGGAGCTCGCAGACGAACCGCTGGCCGCGGAAGAGCACCCGTTTCGCCGGAAGCTCCCGCAGCTCATGCGCCGCTACCCGGGTCAGTTCGTGGCGTCGTACCGCGGCCGCATCGTTGGACACGACGCCGATGATGAGCAATTGGCGCGACGGATGTTCGAGAAGCTCGGCGACGTTCCGTTCTACATCGGAAAGGTCGACAAGGAACCCACCGTCTACGAGCTCCCTTCTCCCGAGCTGATCGGCTAACTCGTGCCCGTTTACGATCGGATGAACCATTTCGTTGCCGTGTTGGACGGAAAGAGGTTGACCTTCGAGCTGACGGATACCTGACGACTTCGGCTGCCACCACGCTGACTGTCGACACACCGACGGAAACGTCGGGCCCCCCGACATCTCGCCGACGCCTTGCTGCACCGGCAACTGTAGCGCCGACAGCGGCGTAACCATCAACGAGACCCTCACGACGGTGAACATCGCCGTCGGCAACCCACCACTTCTCAACTGCGAGGCCGGCGATGCGAATCACGATGGCCAGATCACCATCGATGAGATCCTCACGGCCGTGAACAACGCGCTGAACGGGTGCAGCGGCTGATCCTGTCGCATTTCCACCAACATCCCCGACAGCCTCTTTTGTCACTGACGGCCCCGAATTCCTGCTGCAGCGTAAACAGTTTGACCCTCGCGTCGATCTCGGAGCGCAGCTGATTGATGGTGTTGCGGGGTATGCCGACGGTGGACTATTTTCTTGCATTAGGCTTAACTCGCCCCCAGCGTTACTGTTCAGCCTCGGCCGCAGGGCAGGCGAGCCGAGCGGGCGCGAAGGAGAATGGGATAGGTAGCTTCAAGCGCGAAAGGGAGGCATGCAATGACAGGGCGTCTAAAGATCGTAGCCGTAGTGGGAGCGCTGGGGGCCTTGCTCCCCAGCTTGGCCAGTGCAGCGGAGGAGGCCACTGATCTGGTGGTGGTGGCGGACACCCGGGTACTCAAGGGATTCAGCCTGTACCTGGCGAACCTCTACAACGAGAACGTCTGGATGTTCGCCATCTGGGCGGTGGTGCTAACCGCGCTGCTAGGAGGGTTCTTGGGTTTGACGATGGACGCGATCATGAGCCGCGTCGGCCTGAACTTGAGCGAGGGCGGCGGCCACGTGGAGCATTGATCCCGCGCTTCAGGGGGCAAGGAGCACAAGACTATGGAATGGATGTACATGCATATGCCCATCGCGGGCGTGGACGTCTTCTGGCCGGGTCTGCTGCTGATCGGCTACTCGGTAGGTGTCATCGGCGGCTTCTTCGGCATGGGGGGCGCCTGGATGGTGACGCCGGGTCTCAACATCCTGGGCTTTCCCATGGCGTTCGCCATCGGTACGGACATAGCCCACGTGGCGGGCAAATCGATGATCTCCACCATGCGCCACTCCAAGTTCGGCAACGTGGACTACAAGCTGGGCTTCATCATGATCATCGGTACCGTGTTTGGCATCGAGCTGGGCGCGCGGCTCGTCATGGCCTTGGAGCGCATCGGCCAGGTGGGGCCAGTAGTACGCTGGACTTACGTGGTGTTCCTGGCCCTGATCTCGTTGATGGTCTTTTATGACTATAGCAAGGCGGTGCGCAGCAAGAAGAAGAGCGACGTCCCCAGCCACACCGGCGCTACCGGCGGTGTGAACTGGGCCCCGACCCTGCACAAGATCAGGATTCCGCCGATGGTTCACTTCAAGGTGGCCGGCCTCTATTGTTCCATGTGGCTGCCGGTGCTGGTGAGTTTCCTCACGGGCGTGCTCGCCGGCTTCCTCGGCATCGGCGGCGGTCTACTGCGCATGCCGTCGCTGGTCTACTTCGTTGGCGTGCCCACCCACGTGGCGGTGGGCACCGATCTGTTCGAGGTGATGTTCAGCGGCCTCTACGGCGCCTTCACCTACAGTTTGAAGGGTCGGATCGAGATCGTGGCGGTCTTTGTGATGCTCTGCGGCGCGGCCATTGGAGCTCAGATCGGTACCGTGGCCACCAAGTATACCAAGGGCTACGGCATCCGCCTGCTGTTCGGCTGTGCAGTGGTGGCCTGCATGATCTCCATCATCTTGAAGCAGTATGGCTTCACCGCTTCAGCTACAGTGATTATTTTGGGAGCCATTACCGCCATCTGCATCTACATAATGAACATCATGTTCAGAGGTGCGGCCCAGGAGCTTCGTGAGAAGCGGGCCAATAGCCTGGCCAATGTGGCCTGACAAGTGGAGGCGTTAAGATGAAGAAGCTGTTCATCCCCGTACTGGTGGTAATGGTCATGTCTGCGCTGAGTTGCAGCGACGTGGGTGAGAGCCACGTCTACCAAGGGGAGTGCTTGAGATTCAGTGTTGCCGATAAGGTCCTGGAGCTGAAAAACACTCAACCCCAATTGAACCCCATCCCTGGACAGACGGCGGTGTTCAATCTGGCCAACGCCAAGGTGGGGCTAACTCCTGCCCCCGGGGACGTCATCCGTGTAGCTTACAAGGTCGAGGGCAACTCCTTCTCGGCGCTGAAGGTAATGAATGTCAGCAAGCAGGACCTCCGCAAACAGTAACACGGGAGCGGGCCGGCCCCCACGGAGACCTGCCCACTCAGCTTTAGAGGGTACAAAGAAATGAACTTTCGGAGACTGGCGATTCTGGCGGTCATGGACATACTGCTCCTGACAGAGCTGACGTTGGCTATCTGGTGGAGCCATTTCGACCCTGCCGCGATCGCCTGGCGCTTCAGCCAGGTGTTCGTGCCCTGTGCCCTGGTGACGGTGTTGGCTGCTCGCTGGTCACTCAGGCGTTGGGCTCCCGAGCGTCCCCCTGCTCCAGGGGAGCGGCTTTGTCGGCCAGTGGGGCTCTTCGGCGCCCTCGACAGCGTCTCCGACCAGAGCCCGTGCCGTAGAGGCTAAGGGCGGAGAAGGTCACGGTCGTGACCAACCGCTTTACAAGGGCTTGGCGCACCCTGCGCGGATCCTCGCGGCGGTCTGGTCCGGACTTCGTGCAGCTCAAGCTTCGCTTCAAGGAGTTCCAGTACCTTCTCAGGGCCAACAACGAGGTGTTGGAGATCATCGCTGAGATCCAGAGTGCGCTGGAGCGGACTGGTGTATTGGGGGTGGACTTTCTGCGTTCCCGCTACATCGCCGCCAGTGCAAAGGTCTTTCTGATGATCCGCCATCTGAACCTGATATCCGGCGACCGTTATATATCCCTGTTGGCACCCTTCAACGAGGTGCGCCACCAGATAGACGCGCTGCTGGCCACCGAGGCCCAAGACGCGGTCGCCTCGACCTTCCTTCCCCTGGATGCCTTGGAGCCTGGACTGGATCATCTGACCGGAGCCAAAGCCGGCAACCTTGCTATCCTGCGCAAGCAAGGGCTGCCGGTGCCGGAGGGGCTGGTCATAACCACGGGGGCCTTCCGTCGCGTGATGGCCGAAACTGGACTGGGGGCACGGCTACGGCAGGTGGCCATGCTGACGGAGGGAGGCGATGTGGCTGCCGTGGAAGAGCGGTCACGCCGCTTCCAGGCCGAGTTCGCCACGCTCAAGCTTCCGGCGGATCTGGAACTTGAACTGCTGGAACGGTGCCGCGCGCTGAGCTCCGCCCAAGGCGGAGCTGCGCTCTCGCTGCGCTCCAGCGCTCTAGGCGAGGACACCAACACGTCCTTCGCGGGGCTCTACACGAGCCGCTTGGGGGTGCGCCCAGACGACGCGTCCGAGGCGTATCTGGCGGTAGTGGCCTCCTTGTATTCTCCCCAGGCGCTGGCCTACCGACAAAGGCAGGGGCTTTCGGATTTGGACGCTGAGATGGCCGTGCTGGTGCAGGTCATGATCGAACCGGCAGCCAGTGGAGTGCTCTACACCGTCGATCCCCTGGCTGGAGGCAGCGGACAGGCCGTGATCAGCGCGGTCCCAGGCCTCGGACTGGGGCTGGTTGACGGATCGCTGGACGCGGACGTTTACGCGGTGGATCGGAGCCCCCACGCCGGCCACACCGTGCGTCACTCGGGCCGAAGAGATTACATGTTGGTGGTGGGGCCGGAAGGGGTACAACGCCGGAAGCTTGATTTGGAGCAGGCCGGCGGACAAGTGCTGCCGGCCGACGCTATCCAGGAGCTGGCTGCCATGGGCTCCCGCATCGAGAACGTCCTGGGCCAGACCTTGGATGTGGAGTGGGCTCGGGACAGCCAGGGACACCTGTGGATATTGCAAGCTAGGCCCTTGCGTGTGGTGCAGGGCCCGGCCAGCCCCACTCAGGTCAGTGTGACCGCGCCCGTGATCTTAAGTGGCGGGCAGACCGGCCGGCCGGGCACCGCCTGTGGGCCGGTGCATCTGGTGCGCGGGATGGACGACATGGCTGGCTTTCCCAGCGGCGCGGTACTGGTGGCTAGGGAGTCTTCCCCGGCCCTGGCGGCGCTGCTGCCTGCGGCCGCGGCGCTGATAACCGAGGTGGGTGGTGTCGCTGGGCACTTGGCCGCCCTCGCTCGGGAGTACGGGGTGCCGGCGCTATTGGGCGTGCCTGGGGCGTTGGAAATCCTCACTCCAGGTTTGGAGATCACCCTGGACGCAGGCAACCGCAAGGTCTACGCCGGCAGGGTAGGTGCATTGCTGGACCAGAAGATCACCACTGAGGCCGCCGCCAGCAGGGTGCAGGCGCTTCCCCTGGCGCTCAGGGCGGTTCAGCTCATCACCCGGTTGAATCTCACCGACCCTAAGGCCCCGGAGTTCCGGCCCGAGAACTGCAAAAGCTTCCACGACTTGATCCGGTTCATGCATGAGATGTCTTTCAGGGAGATGTTCCGCTTGGGCGACGAGGTGGGACAGAGGGCAGGGGGAGAAGCCCGCCGTCTGGAGGTTGGGCTGCCCTTTGATTTGTGGATCATCGACTTGGGCGGCGGGCTGAGTGCCGACGCGGGGGAAAGGCCCGGACTCGATGCCGTGGAATCCAAACCGGGCGCGGCCTTCCTGAAGGGGCTCACCGACCAGCGCATCGACTGGAAGTCTCCCCGACCGGTGACCCTCAAAGGTCTGGCCTCGGTCTTCAGCGGCTCACTCTTGGCTCCGCCTCAGGAGGCCGGTCAGCGCAGCATGGGTGGCCGAGCATACGCTATTCTGGGCGCCGAGTACCTCAACTTCAACTGCCGGGTGGGTTACCACTTTACGGCCTTGGACTGCTATTGCGGTCAACGGTTGAATGACAACTATGTGAGCTTCCGATTCCATGGGGGCGCGGCCACGGAGGATCGCCGCTCGCTCAGGGCGGTGCTGGTGCAGCGCATCCTCGACGGCCTAGGCTTCAACGCCGAGCGCACTGGTGACGCGGTCAACGCCTTCCTGAAGAAGCGCGGGCTAGACGAGATCGCGCGCGTTCTTGAAGAAGTCGGGCGGTTCGTGCTCTTCACCCGCCAGTTGGACATGCTGATGGAGGGGCCGCACATGGTGGAATGGCTGGCCGAGGCTTTCAGCAGGGGCGACTACAATCTCACCACATCTGGCAACGTGGAGTCCGGTTCGTGATCAAGCATTACTCCCAGCTTGCTCGGCGCATGACCCTGGTCGGCCTCGTGGTGGCCCTTCTGCCCCTCAACCTGTTGGGGGTCGGGATCTACTACTACTTCGTCAGTGCCAACCAGGAGAAGCTCAAGGAGGAGATGCTGGTACGGGCGGTCAACCGCGCCGAGGCCATCGAGCTCTTCCTAGCCGAGCGTACTGCCGTGCTGGAGGTATTGGCCCATTCCGGCCAACTGGCCCGACTTAGCGACCAGCGCGAGCTGACAAAGGCCCTCCAAGTGCTCAACCGCCGCACCTCGACCTTTTTGGACTTAGGGGTCATCGATGCCTCGGGCAACCACAGGTCCTATGTGGGACCCTATCCCCTGCAGAACCAGAACTACCGCGACGCGGAGTGGTTCCAGCAGGTCATGCTCCGGGGGGTGCATGTCAGCGATGTCTTTCTCGGCGTACGCAAGGTGCCCCACTTCGTGATCGCGGTGAAACAGGAGGATGAAGGCGAGACATGGATCCTGCGGGCCACCATAGACTCTGAGGTGTTCAACCGCCTTGTCCGCAGCGCCCAGGTGGGCCTCAGTGGCGACGCCTACATCGTAAACTCACGCGGACAATTGCAGACCCCAAGCCGCTTCGCTGGGGGAATCCTTACGCCCACCGACTTCAATATTGAGGCGGTGCCACCGGGAAACACGGTCGTGGAGCGGCAGGTTCCGGGCGGGCGCACGCTGTTTACGGCGTTTACATGGCTGTCGAGCATGCCTTGGCTGTTGGTGGTGGATCAGGACCCCCGAGAGATGCCGGGACCCTTGAGCCAGGCGAGACGGGTGGACATGGCCATCGTGTGGGCCGCCAACCTGCTCATCCTGGCTTTGGTGTTGTTGTTGGTGCGGCTGTTCATCAAGCAGCTCCAGGCCAACGACCGTGAGCGCGCCGCACTGGACGCCCAAGTGGCCCACTCGGCTCGGTTGGTATCCTTGGGCCGCATGGCCGCTGGCGTAGCGCATGAGATAAACAACCCCCTGGCCGCCATCGGTGAGCTGGCCGGCGAGCTGGGAGACATCTTGCAGCCTGAGGTGCTGGCGCAGCTGCCGGAAGGCAATATCTGCCGAGACAATCTCACCAAGATACTCGGCCAAGTGGAACGGGCTCGAGGTGTGACCCACCGCATGCTCAAGTTCGCTCGCAGTACGGAGCCAACCCTGGAGAAGCTAGACGTCAACCAGGTGGTCAAAGAATCCTTCTCCTTTGTCGAGAAGGAAGCGCGCTTCCACAACCTGGCTGTGGAACTCAAACTGGATTCGGGCCTCCCGCTCATCCCGGCCGACCGCGCCCAACTGCAGCAGGTACTGCTGAACCTGCTGAACAACGCCATTGACGCCGCAGGCCAGAACGGTAGGTTGGTGATCGCCACCACGCGTGACGGCACCTTCGTGCAAGTGAGGGTAACCGACAGTGGGCCGGGCGTGCCGCCCGAGGTGGGCGAACGGGTTTTCGATCCCTTTTTCACCACCAAGGCGCCGGGGCAAGGCACCGGGCTCGGGCTTTCCATAAGCCACTCCATCATGGAGAAAATGGGCGGTAGCCTGGCGTTCGAGAGCCCGCCCCGTCAGGGGGCCACGTTCATCGCCAGCCTGCCCATCGCGGGGTCAGGGACGGGCTGACACGGCCGGAAGGAGAATAGCAATGAGCCAGTGCAAGGTGCTGGTCGTGGACGACGAGCGCGACTTTCTGGAATCGCTGGTGCGCCGACTTCAACGCCGGGGGTTGGACGCGCGGGGAGTTGACACCGGCATGGAGGCCCTCAAACTCGTGGCTGAGGACCCGCCTGAGGTGGTGGTGCTCGACGTGAAGATGCCCGACATGGACGGCATTGCGACCCTCAAGGCTATCAAGGACCGCGACCCCAAAGTGGAGGTGATCCTCCTCACCGGCCACGCCTCGGTGGGGTCCGGGGTGGAGGGTGTGGAGCTGGGGGCTTTTGACTACCTGATCAAGCCGGTCAAGCTGGACGACTTGATCGAACGTATCCGGGATGCCCGAGAGCGCGGACAGCTGATGCGCCGGGCTTTCTCTTAGGCCCGGTCTCTGGCTGGAGGCAACCGGATGCTCGGCTTGGGCAATCTGCTCAAGTCTCTGTTCAGCGGCCGTCTCGGCGCCCAGGATCAAGCGGCGCTGGCCGAGTTGCGCGCCCGCCTGGCAAGGCGGTTCCTGAGCTACCGCAACCTGCTCAAGGCCAACAGCCGGGCACTGACCATCATGGCCGAACTTCAAGGGGCTCAACAGAGTCCTGAACTTGTCGCCATGGCCCGCCTGCGCTCGGCGGCCACCGAAATGGCGGTGAGCGTGTTGGCCATGATCCAAGAACTGGAGAGGCTTGCCCCCAAACGCTACCCCGCGCTTATGGAGCGCTTCAACGCCCTGAAACAGGAGCTGGACCAACTGGTCGCCGGAGAGCGGCCCTTGCCCCAAGGCCCCCTCGTGGTTGAGCTGGGTGCACTGTGCGTTGGGTCTGATGAGCTGGCCGGCCCCAAGATGGCCACACTGGCACAACTGGGCAACCGGCTGGGGCTGAAGGTGCCCGACGGGTTTGTGATAACCACTGCGGCTTATAACAGCTTCGTGGAGCACAACGGCCTGCGCGCTGAGATCAATCGGCTGTTGCAGATCAAGGGTGTGACCAAAGTGGATGAGCTGTTTTCCGCCTGCTCGGCGTTGCAACGGCTGTTCGCCCAGGGCGAGCTACCCGCTGACCTGGATCGCGAGATGGCCGCCGCCTGCGAGCGGCTCGCCCAGCGCCACGGTCCTGAGTTGAGGCTTGCGGTGCGCTCTAGCGCCTTGGGCGAGGACGTGGGCGCTGCTTCCTTTGCCGGCCAATTCCGCACCGAGCTGAACGTTGCGCCCGCCGCCTTGGGCGAGGCCTACCGCGAAGTAATCGCCAGCGCTTACGGCCCGCAGGCTCTCAGCTACTACCACCACTATGGTCTTAGAGACCAAGACCTCGCCATGGCTGTGGGCTGCCTGGTGATGCTCCCGGCCCAGGCCGGAGGGGTGGTTTATAGCGCCTCGCCTCTGGACCCGGCCGACGGCAGGGTACGCATCAGTGCTTGCTGGGGCTTGCCCAAGGGTGTAGTGGACGGCTCCGTGGAGGCCGAGGAGATTCTCGTAGACGCCGAAGGGGGAGCCCTGGAGCGCCGGACGGGCCGCCAGGACCGTTTCTACCAATGCGACCCATCCAGCGGCGTGCTGTCGGCCGCGCTGCCGTCGGAGCTAAGGGACACGAGCCCGCTCAGCAATGACTTGGCCCTGAAATTGGCGAGCCAAGCCAAAAAGGTCGAGGCGGCCTTCGGTGGGCCTCAGGACTTGGAGTGGGCTTTAAGTGAAGCAGGGCGACTGGTGTACTTGCAATGTCGCCCTTTGCACCGCCAGGCCTCAGCAGTAGCTCAGCCGTTGGTTGATGGGCTGCCCGATCCCATCATCAGCGGCGGGCTCACCGCCGCGCCGGGGGCGGCCGCCGGAGTGGTGCAATGGGTGCACACCGGACACGATGCCCTGATCTTCCAAGCCGGGCAGGTGTTGGTTGTAGAGCGGCCCCTGCCACGTTGGGCTCCTCTCCTTAGGTGGGCCACGGCCTTGGTGGCAGGCCAGGGCGGGGTGGCCGGCCACTTAGCCACCGTGGCGCGGGAGTTCGGGGTGCCGGCGCTTCTGGGCTTGGGACCGGATTTGGAGCGCCTCCAGCCGGGAGAGCTGGTCACCGTGGATGCGGATCGGCGGGCCGTCTACCCAGGCCGTGTAGAGGGGCTGCTGAGAGCGCGGCCGGCAGTGTCTCCTCCGCAAACTCCCCTCCGGCGTACCCTTGAGCAACTCATTGCGTTGACCGTGCCTCTGAACCTCTTGGACCCAGCCTCCTCGCAGTTCAGGGTCGAAAACTGCCGCACGCTGCACGACCTGACCCGCTTCTGTCATGAGCAGGCGGTGCACGAGATCTTCAGTCTGGACGGGCAAGCATTCCCTGTGGCTGGCGCTAGGCAGCTCTATTGCGACGCCCCTATGCAGTGGCGGCTCATCGATGTCGGCGGCGGCTTCACGGAAGAGGTGAGCGGCAAGTACGTGCGCTTGGAGCAGATCGCCAGTCGACCCTGGCTGGCTCTGTGGCAGGGTATGCTGGCCGTGTCCTGGGACGGGCCGCCGGTCACCGGCTCCGGGCTGGCTTCGGTCATCGTGCAGTCGACTATGCGGCCGGAGCTGGAGAGCGGCGCCGGCTGGGAGGAGGGCAACTACTTCTTGGTGGGGTGCGACTTCATGAACCTACAGTCGCGGCTGGGGGCTCATTTCGCTACGGTGGAGGTCCTCGCGGGTCCGGATCCAGAGGAGAACTTCGTGTTGTTCACGTTCCAGGGCGGCGGGGCCGACATGGCTCGCAAACAGGCCCGCCTCCATCTCATGTCCGAACCGCTGGAGGGAATTGGCTTCACTGTGACCATCCGTGCCGACGCCGCGCGAGCGCGCCGGGACCACTTGAGCGACGCCGAGGCCCTCGACAGCGTACGGGCCCTGGGCTACCTGATGATACACACCCGCCAACTGGACATGGCTATGGCTGACGCCGGCATGGTCGCCTACTTCGCGGGGAAGCTCCGCGCCGAGCTGGCTGGACTGGTTAGACGCGCAGAAAACTCTCTGGACCCATGATCTTCCCCAAGCTTGTTCATAACCGCGTCAGCTACGTGGGCGCTACGATCTCTACGTTGGCGCTGCTGGTGTTCGGCTTCCTGGTGATTCTCCACACGACGACGGGCGCTGCTCAGGCCCCCTATGCTGGCTTACTCATCTTCGTCCTTGTGCCTGCTGTCTTGCTATTCGGTCTGCTGCTCATTCCAGTGGGTATGCTCATCGAACGCCGGCACTTTACGCGAACGGGCACCGCGTCCATCCTGCGATTTCCAGTCATCGATCTGAACGATCCGGGGTACCGCAACGCGACGGTGGTCTTCATCATCGGCTCGGTTTTCCTACTCTTCCTGACCGTCTTTGGCAGCTACGGAGTCTACGAATCCACCGAATCCGTGACCTTCTGTGGAGCGCTGTGTCACCAAGTGATGAAGCCGGAGTACACCACCTACCAACACTCGCCCCACGCGAGGGTCCGCTGCGTCGACTGCCACGTGGGTGCCGGAGCCGATTGGTACGTCAAATCTAAGCTGTCGGGCATGTATCAAGTGTATGCGGTCACGCTCAACAAGTATCCACGCCCGATTCCGGCGCCGATCCACAGCCTGCGCCCGGCGCAGCAGACTTGCGAGCAATGCCACTGGCCCAAGCAATTCTTCGGAGGCCAACAAAAGCAGCTCGTGCATTTTCTCCCCGACGAGCAGAACACGCGCTGGGAAATCAATCTGCTCATCAAGACCGGCGGTGGCAGCCCGACGACCGGGCAAACCGAAGGGATTCACTGGCACATGAACATCGCCAATCGCCTGGAGTACATCGCCACCGACAAACAGCGGCAGCACATACCCTGGGTGCGCATGACCAACTTGAAGACCGGCGAGGTTGCCGAATACGTTTCCACCGACGCCCCCCTCTCCGAGGAAGAGGTCTCGCGCGCGCAGATCCGGACAATGGACTGCATGGACTGCCATGACCGCCCCACCCACATTCTCCAGTCACCGAGCTACGCGGTGAATCTCGCGATGGATACGGGTAGGATCGATGCGACGCTGCCGTTCATCAAGCGCACCGCCGTGGAGTTGCTGGCAGCAACGTACGAGTCCACCGAGGCGGCGCTGGGCGCCATCGACGCCGGCGTGACGGAGTTCTACCGTGATAAATACCCCGAGGTGCTGCGGACTCGAGGCGACGCGATCGCGCATGCCGTCGCCGCAGTGCAGGAAATCTACGGGGAGAACTTCTTCCCCAGGATGAAGGCGCGCTGGGACATCTACCCGGATAATGTCGGCCACCTCGTGTTCTCCGGCTGCTACCGTTGCCACGACGGATCGCATAAGAACGCCGGCGGGAAGATCATCACCAAGGAGTGCGGAGCGTGCCACATCATTCTGGCGCAAGGGAAGCGCGAGCAGCTCGCGTATTCCACCGAGCCAGGGGGGCTGACGTTCGAGCATCCCGAGGACATCGGCGGCGCGTGGCAAGAGATGAACTGCAGTGAGTGCCACACCGGTGTTCTCCCGTAGGCGTGAGGATGCGGCCGCTCACTCAACCCCATAGTGCAGTGATCGGCGAGTGCGGGAAGTCGTAGCGGTGCGTGGCCAGCTGCGTTGCATCGGCCCGTCGGCGCGGATCGATGAAGTTCGCGGTGAACAACACACCGACCGGCAGATAGATCATGACGGCGATGATGCCCAATAGACTCTCGCCGATGACGAAGGTGAGGATGACATTGAACAGCAGCACGCTCAGGTACAGAAGCGGCTCGATGAGACCAGCGAACGGCAGATGGCGCACGCCGGCGGGCCGCACCCGGTCGGAGCTGAGCCACTGGCGGCGCTCGAACCACTGGAACAGAGAAATGGTGATCGCGCTAACCATAGCCCAGCCGATGAAATTGCTGATGGGCACGCCGAAGTAGATGCCGGCAATTGGGTAATAGTAGATCTTGCCCAGAAACCAGTGATCGCCGCGTACCGTGAGTGGATCAATCACCACGTCAATCAGCGTCACCAACATCGTCGCGGTGACCAGGACGCGGCGGGACTCGCGGATCTCACAGGCGTCCACAACTTGCATATCGCCCCGGCGGATTAGTAACGGCGAGTACGTCAGCACCGCCAAGCTGAAGCCCAAGTAACACAGGAAAGTGAACGAGAGAGAATCCCACAACGGAATGTTGGAAATCCACAGCTCGCGATCGCGAGTGGTGTCCACGTAGTGGTAAAGGCCGAACGGGAATCCCGTCCGTGTAGATGAAAACTCCGCGGCAAAGGCTACGCTATAAGCGAGCAGCGTGAACACCAGCGTCTTCTTCCACCCCATCTTGCTCACCGCCGCGACCAGATACACTGCGAAGAACACGAACACGTACGGCCGCAGCACGAGCATCCCAGCGATCCGATTCAGTAGGTCGAGCATCGGCCGGACCTTACCTGAGGGGAGAGCGGCCAGCAATGAGTCGAAGGAAGAGGAAACCTGTCGAATGAGGTCATAGGAACACGGCCGCCGCGGTTCGACGAGCGCCGCCGGCAAGGGTATCGTGGGTGCTATGCTCATTCGCGATGCCATCCACGGTGACATCTCCCTCGACCCGGTCGAGGAGGAGGTGCTCGATTCACCGGAGCTGCAGCGGCTGCGCGGCATCAAACAACTCGGCACCGCCAGCCTGGTGTATCCGGGGTGCCTGCATACGCGTTTTGATCACTCGCTCGGTGTGAATGCGCTCAGCAAGCGGATCATCGCCGCCGTACGGGACGCGGGCACGGCAGTGGACCAGCAGCTGGAGCAACTGATCGGGGTGGCGGCGTTGCTGCATGACGTCACTCACGTGCCCTTCGGGCACACGCTGGAGGACGAGCGCCGTCTGTTTCCGCGGCACGACAAGGGCACGCGGTTGGTGAAGTTGTTTGCCGGCCGATTGGGGGCGCTCCTGGAGGCGCTTGGACTCAGAGAGCCGCTGGCGGCGCTGCTCGGGGCGCCCGCGAGTGCGGCGGCCGTGCCGCCCTGGGCACGCGAGGTGGTCGCCGGCACCGTCGACGCGGACCTGCTCGACTACCTGCGGCGCGATGCGTACTTTGCCGGCCTAGCGGCAAGCTACGATGACCGCATTTTTCGTTACTTCTGCGTCGAAGACGGTCAACTGGTAGTCGACATGACGAAGCACGGTATGGAGCGGCCGGACGCCCGTTCCGAAACTGTGCAGCTTCTGCGCCTGCGCTACTTCCTCACCGAACGTGTCTACTACCACCACGCCAAAGTCACATCCGGTGCGATGATCTCCAAAGCGGTCGAACTGGCGCGGGAACACGGCGCCTTGGATGAAGACGAGCTCTTGCGGCTCAACGACTGGACGCTGCTGCAACGACTGCATAAGATTCCCACAGCGGCGCTTCCCGACCCGCGCATCGCCGGCCTGGCGGACCGCCTGGAGCGGCGCGCGCTGCTCAAGCGCGGCTACGTGATCTCGCCGCTGACGGTGCCAGCGGAGGAGCGGCGAGGGCTGGTCGAACGCTTCCACGAATCGGCGCACAATCGGCGCGAGGCCGAAGAGATATTGGCGCGCGAGACCGGGTGCGAGCCCTCGGAAGTCATCCTCTACTGTCCCGCTATGACGGTGATGAAGGAGGCTGCGGTTCTGGTGCGGACGCCGAAGGGGATCCATTCGCTCAACGTCGTCGACGGCCAGCCAAGTTCCGAAATCCAAGCGTTGGAAGCGCGCTACGCCGGCCTCTGGCGCCTGTACGTGTTCGTACCGGAGGCGGTGGCGGGACGTACAGCAGCGGCGGCCCGTGAGATCTTCGGCTATCCGAGCGAGCACCAGGTGGGGGCACGCAGGTGAGCCGACGCGCCGGCGAGCCGACGCGCCTGACGCTCGTGCGCCACGGTGAGACCGAGGGCGAATCGAGCATCCGTTACTACGGCCGCACCGACGTGCCGCTGAGCCAACTCGGGCGCGCCCAGATGCAACGGGTGCGCGGCGCCTTGATCTCGCAAAGCTTTGTCGCCACTTACAGCAGCACATTGTCGCGCAGCGCCGAGGCGGCGCGGATCGTTACCGGCGGTGCGCAGCCGGTGACGCCACTGGCCGGGTTCGACGAGATCGATTTTGGTGAGTGGGAGGGGCTCACCGCCGAACAGATCCGGGAGCGGCAGCCGGCGTTGTACGCGCAGTGGCAAGTGCGCCATGGCGAATTCGTGTATCCCGGAGGCGAGTCCAGCCGTGACTTCCATGAACGGGTGGCGCGCACGCTGCACCGAGTCCTGGCGCAGGCGCCTACGGGCGAGCTGCTGTTCGTGCTGCACAAAGGCGTGATCCGCTCCATTGTCTCGGAGCTGCTCGGGGTGGACGAAGTGCACCGTCGCCAGCTGTGTGTTGCGCTCGGCTCGATCCATATTCTGGCGCGCGATCACGAAGCCTGGTACGCGGAAGCGCTGGACTGTGTCGGGCATTTGTAACAACTGGTGTTGCGTCCGCTGCAGAAGTCCGAGAGCGGATTCGGCGGGGACGCTACACATCTGCGGCCTGCCGGTGTATGTATCCAAGTGGGTCGAGACCACACACGTTTCGGCCGTGTGACGCACTACGAGAGGCTGAATATGCGCTATGAGGGCGTTGTGTATCGTCCCCCGAGTGAAGCCGGGTCGCTGATCATCCAGGCGACGCTGGCATGTCCGCACAACAAGTGCGCCTTTTGCTCCATGTACAAGGGCCGCAAGTTCCGGGTGCGGCCCATAGAGGAGATCATCGAAGACCTCGACATCGCCTTGGCGGTGTACGGCCCTGATCGTGTGCAAACTATATTCCTCGCCGACGGCAACTCTGCGGTGTTGCCCACTGAAAAGCTGGCGACGATCGGCGAAGCGGCCCGCGCGCGCTTTCCGCGCCTGCGCCGGATCACGGTGTACGGATCGGCAAAGTTTCTGGTCAAGAAGACGGGGGAGGAATGGCGACGCGTGGCCGCCGCCGGCATCAGCCGCATCCACTCGGGTCTGGAATCCGGTGATGCGGCCACCTTGCAGGCGATCAACAAGGGAGTCACGCCGGAGCAGGCGATTGAGGCCTACCGGCACGTGATGAGCGCTGGCATCGAGCTCTCGGTCTACCTCATGGTCGGTGTTGCAGGTGCAGAACGCTGGCGCGAGCACGCGCTCGGTAGCGCTCGCGTTCTCAATGCGGCGCCACCGACCTTCGTTCGCCTGCGCACGTTCGTGCCACAGCCGGACACGCCTTGGCACGACCGCTGGAGGGCGGGCGATTTGACCTTGTTATCTGCACATCAGGCGTTGCAGGAAACCCGGCTGCTGGTCGAACACCTCGAAGGACCGACGACGCTGCTCTCGGACCACGTCTCCAACTTCCTCGACGTACGTGGCCGTATACCGCACGACAAGCCGGCAATGCTTGCCGAGATCGACGAAGCCTTGCAGTGGCCGTTGAGAAGCTTTCGGCCACCGACCGAGTTGCTGGTCGGGCTCGGGTTGTGAATCGATGTAGTAATAACGGCATGGCACCCCGCCCAGCAGCGGCACCGCGCGACGAAGAAAATTTGCCCTTGTAGATCTCCCTTGTCGGCCTTACTCTATGGAAGCGGCGGAACGCTATGGATCAGTTCCAAGTTGTCGTGCGGTACCTCGGGGATCATCCCTTCGCCGGGCTGGCACTGGCGACGGCCTTGCTGGGTGTTTACCACCTCTTGAACCGTAAGTCGCGGCTCACGCGCGAAGCCGACGAACGCCTCAAACAGCTGTGCAAGCAGCGCGGCGACTACTATCGCAAAATGCGCCGGCCGCGGTAGCTGGCCGCTTCCTCACGCTCGCGGTTGGGATCGAGGTTGGCCCGCGTCGTCCTCAACGGCGCTCGGCGCGGACCTCCGGGGTACGCGGGACCGGCGCCGTCACCGGCACCGCAGCATAGGGCGCCGGCTGGCGCCGCACCCGGGTGCGCTGTAGCACCTGGAACATGTAGAGCAGACTGTCCCGTAGGGTATGCACCGTCGAATGCGACTCCAAAATGAACCGCATGAGGTGCACCCAGCTCAGCGGCTGCGTCACCAGTTGCACCCGCCCGTGGCGAACAGCCTCAAGCACGGCGGCGGGCTCCGGCGCGGCGTCGATGAGCGTGTACGTGCGCCCCAGCTGCCACAGGAAGTGTGTGTCGGAATTCCCGACCACCGGCAGGTTGGCCTTGCGTGCGTGTTCCAGCGCTCGGCGATTGAAGCCCTGGGTTAGCGGCGTGTACAGGCCGGAGAACTCAATCGCGTCAAACACAGCGCCATCTTGCACTAGCAAGTCACCTCCTGCCGCTGCGGCAGGATAAAACGGGTGCGGAGCGATCACCATGGCATCCGACGACTTGCACGCCGTGACGTCGGCCATGGTGCAGACGCCACGAGGGAACTCGCGAAAATTCAGTAGCAGCACATGATGGCCGTCAACCGTGGCCTCCATGCCGCGCAGGAGCAGGATATCGCGTTCCGCGGCGTAGCGTGTCGCTCCCTGATCGTACGGAACCGAGTCGTGGCAAGTGATCGCTAGGACGTCGAGACCGATGGCGGCGGCGCGATCGATCAGCGCCCCGGCGGAATGGCGAACGAAACTGCCGTCGCACGGATCGGTGTTGATGTGGTGGTGAAAATCTGCACGAAGCATTGATAATGAAAATACCAGGCGCATGCTGGGTTCACAACCCACTCTCTGCTACCCTTCACGCACAGCTTGCGTAATACTGACGCCATGACCGTAACGCGCCACGCCGACGTCGCGATTGTAGGGGCCGGCGTCATTGGCGCCGCCATCGCTTATTATCTGGCGCGTTCAACCAAGCTGCGCGTCGTGGTGGTGGAACGCGGCACGCCGGGCTGCGAAGCGTCGAATGCAGCTGCCGGTGTGCTTGCGGTGTCGAGCGGCCGGGCGCGGCAAGGGGCGCTGCTCGATTTGCGCCGCCGCAGCGCCGCGATGTTCCCGGCGCTGGTCGCGGCGTTGGAGGAAGAGACCGGCATCGACCTGGGATATCGGCGCGAGGGGCTGATCGCGCTTGCCTTCACGACGGCGGAAGCAGAAGGGTTGCACCAACTAATAGAGCACCGCGTGCAGCAGGGACTACGGTGCGAGTGGCTCACGCCTTCAGAAGTGCGGGCGCTGGAACCGAGCGTGAGTGCGAATATCTGCGGTGGTGCGTTCTTTGCGGATGATCGTAGCGTCGATAGCGAACGCTTGGTCGCGGCGCTGGTCGCCGCGGCGCAGCGTCGGGGCGTGGAGTTCCGACTGCGCGCCGCGGCGCAGGCGATATCGCCGGTAGGCGATGCTGTAAAGCTCCACCTAGACTCGGGCGTCGTCGAGGCCGGGGTCGTCGTGGTCGCCGCCGGTGCGTGGTCGGGCGAGCTGCTCACCAGCCTCGGTGTCAAGGTGCCACTGCGTCCTGCACGTGGCGAAATGCTGGCACTCCAGTGCGAAAATTGGGAGCTGCACCACACCGTCTCGGCAGAGATGGGCTACCTCGTGCCGCGCGCTGGAAAGGTGCTTGTCGGCAGCACGGTGGCGTTCGTCGGCTTCGATAAGCAGGTCACGGCCGAAGGCGTCGCGACCCTGCTCGCCAACGCTGCGCTCATGGTGCCGCGACTGGATGGTGCGGCACCGGTGCGGACATGGGCGGGGCTGCGACCCTGTCCGACGATCCGCCGTCCGATCATCGCGCCCCTGCCTGGCTTGGCCAACGTACTGCTGGCCACGGGGCATCATCGAAATGGGATTCTGCTGGCGCCCATCACGGCGCAACTGGTCACCGAGTTGATCACCGCGGCGACGCCAACGGTACCGCTGCACCCTTTCAGCTATCGAAGACGTTGACGGTACGCCGGGACAAGCTACTCTCCACATGCCAACGGCCGTGCGAGCGTTGGACTGGAAGTGAGAACGGCCTAGTAACTACTAGAGCAAGGCAATGAAGCGAAATCCTTGGCCTATCCTTCGCACCTACGATCAGGACCATCTCGGCCACGTCGCCCTGCCCCTCGGCGGCATCGGTACTGGAACCGTCTCGCTTGGTGGGCGTGGCGACCTGCGCGACTGGGAAATCATGAACCGGCCCGCCAAGGGATTCCTGCCTGGGTACGCCGCGTACGTCATGAACGTCGTGCCACCTGTCTTCACGCTCTATACTCAGCCCTACGGTGCACCCGCCGTCACACGCGCGCTGGAAGGTCCCCTCGAGACCACCGAGTACGAGGGGCCGCGCGGCTGCCGCACCGGCAACCACGGCCTGCCCCGGTTCCGGCGCGCGTCCTTCGCTACTGCGTACCCATTCGGTCAGGTCTTTCTCTCTGATCCGGCCGTAGCGGTCGATGTCCGTCTCCAGGCCTTCAACCCGCTCATTCCCGGCAACGCTGACGACAGCGGCATCCCCGTTGCGGTGCTCCGTTACATCCTCACCAACAAGACCCGCCGCCGCGTCACCGTTAGTGTGTGCGGCAGCATTCCCAACTTCATCGGATCCGACGGTTCGACCACCACGCGCGTGTGGGGCGACGTCGACCTCCCGACCGGAACGAAAGACAACCGCAACACCTATCGCCAAACCGCCAAGCTGCGTGGCATCTTCATGGATTCCCGCGGTGTCGATCCCCAATCGGAACGTTGGGGCACCATCGCGCTGGTCACCACGGCCTCGACCGGTATCACCTACCGGATGGCGTGGGCTACACTTTCATGGGGCGACTGCATCTTGGATTTCTGGGACGATTTTTCCGCTGGCGGCGAGTTGGAGAATCGTCCTCAGAATCCCAGCGATGACGCTCCTGTTGCATCACTCGCTGTGAAACTCCGGCTCGGTCGACGCCAGACGAAAGCCGTCACCTTCTTGCTGACGTGGCGTTTCCCCAACCGGCAAGGCTGGTCCCCTCTCACTACCGTGGACCAGGACCCCGCCAACATTGTCGGCAACTACTACAGCACCCGCTACGCCGACGCTTGGGACGTGGCCGAGAAGACCGCTGCGCGACTTGACCGGTTGGAGAGGGACACGACCACGTTCGTCTCCGCCTTCTGCCAGAGCGACCTCCCGCTCGCCGTGAAGGAGGCCGCTCTCTTCAATCTCAGCACGCTACGCACACAAACCTGCTTCCGCACCGCGGACGGGCGGTTTTTTGCGTGGGAAGGCTCGCACGATCACTCCGGCTCCTGTGCCGGCTCGTGCACGCACGTCTGGAACTACGAGCATGCCACCGCGTTTCTTTTCGGCGACCTCGCCCGTTCAATGCGCGAGGTGGAGTTCGCCCATGCCACGCATGACAACGGGCTGATGAGTTTCCGCGTCAACCTGCCGCTGTTACAGGCGCAGGGGTTTCCGTTCGCCGCCGCTGACGGACAGATGGGCTGTCTGATGAAACTATATCGCGACTGGCAGCTTTCCGGCGACGAGGCGATGCTACGCGAGCTCTGGCCGCAGGCGCGCAAGGCGCTGGAGTTTTGCTGGATCCCCGGCGGTTGGGATGCCGACCGCGATGGCGTCATGGAGGGGTGCCAACACAACACCATGGACGTCGAGTACTTCGGCCCCAACCCGCAGATGCAGGGCTGGTATCTTGGCGCGCTGCGCGCGGCGGAAGAAATGGCGCGCGCCGTGGGCGAGCCGGACTTCGCCGCGACCTGCCGCGACCTCTTCGAGCGGGGCCGGGCGTGGATGGACACGCATCTCTTCAACGGCGAGTACTTCGAACATGAAATTCGCGTGCCGCAAGACGCTAACGTGATCGCCCCGGGTTTGCGCGTCGGCATGGGCGCCGGGCTCGATGAGCTGCAGCTCGGCGCAGGCTGCCTCGTGGATCAGCTCGTGGGTCAGTACATGGCGCACGTCTGTGGTCTCGGGTATCTCCACGACCCGCGCCATGTGAAGCAAACCTTGCGCGCCATCATGCGCCACAACTTCCGGCGCAGCTTTCACGGCCACTTCAATCATCTCCGCAGCTTCGCGCTCGGTGACGAATCGGGCCTGCTGATGGCGACGTACCCACGCGGGCGACGACCGCAACGGCCTTTCCCCTACTACAACGAAGTGATGACCGGTTTCGAGTACACCGCGGCTGCCGGAATGCTGTACGAGGGACTGATCCGCGACGGACTCCGTTGCATCGCCGCCATCCGCGACCGCTATGATGGCCGCAAACGCAACCCGTTCGACGAAGCCGAGTGCGGGCACCATTACGGTCGCGCCATGGCGAGTTGGGCGGCGTTCCTGGCGGTTACGGGGTTTCACTACTCCGCCGTCGCCGCCACGATCGCGTTCGCCCCCGCACGCAAGGCGGTGATGTGGTTCTGGTCGAACGGGTACGCGTGGGGCACGTGCCGGCAGGTGCCGGCGCGTGGCAAGATCCGCGTCGAGTTGCGGGTTCTTCACGGTCAATTGCGGGCGCGGCGGCTGGTACTGACCGGCTTCGGCGAAACCGAGATCAAAGCCGGCGCGCTGGACGGTGGGCGCACGGTCTTGTCGGTGTCGCGTCACCCTTTGCCCTGACACGCCGCGCATCGCCGACGGGCCACGGGCTGCGGCCTTTGGGCTGTGACTTTCTTGTAAAGGGGAGCAGCCGATGTTAGGAACGTCATCATGCCCGACTACCGTCGCCGTGCGGCCCGTGAGGCGATGAGCGTGCGGCTCGATGTCAACGGCATGATCGCCGATACCGTCGGTGGGGCAGGCGTGGCACGCCAGGAGGTCGAGATGCTGGCCACCCGCGCCGCAGAGATCGCCGCATCACTGAAAGAGCGGCGCGCTGCGGGCGCGCTGCCCTTCTACGAGCTGCCGTACCAGAAGGACGCACTCAGGCGCATCAGGGCGTTGGCGACGGACGTGCGCGCCGAGAGTGACACGCTCGTGGTCCTCGGGATCGGCGGGTCGGCGCTCGGTGCCAAGACCTTGATCGCGGCGCTCGGGGACGCGACCACGCGCGTCGCGGTGGCCGACAACGTCGACCCGTGGAGCTTCGGGCAGCTGCTCGATAACCTCGATCTCGCACGGACCACCTTCAACGTCATCAGCAAATCGGGTGAGACGGCGGAAACCATGGCGCAGTTCCTCATTGTGCGCGACCTGCTCCTGCGCCAATTGGGCGCGGTGGACTACGCCAAGCGTGTCGTCGTCAGCACCGACGCCGAAAGCGGCACGTTGCGGCAGGTGGTCCACGACGAAGGCTTCCGCGATCTCGCGGTGCCGGCCGGCGTCGGCGGCCGATTTTCGGTTTTGACCTCGGTCGGTTTGTTTGCTGTTGCCTTCGCCGGACTAAAGGTAGACGAGCTTGTCGCCGGGGCGGCGTGGATGGACAGCCGTTGCGGCGACGCCGGTATCTGGCATCATCCGGCCCACCTGTTGGCGACGCTGCTGTACCTTGCCGACACGCAGCACGGGCAGAACATCGTGGTGATGATGCCGTACAGCGACCGCTTGCAGTCGTTTGGCGCTTGGTTCGCGCAGCTGTGGGCCGAGAGTTTAGGAAAGGCACGCACGGTGGACGGCACGCCGGCGCACACCGGGCAGACGCCGGTTGTCGCCGTGGGCGCCACCGATCAGCACTCGCAGCTGCAGTTGTACGCCGAAGGGCCCGCCGACAAGATCGTCATTATGCTGCGCGTCGAAGACCACGGGCGGGAGCTGCCGGTGCCGTCGGCGTACGCCGACCTCGAGAGTATCGGCTATCTCGGCGGTGTCGGTCTGGGGCAGTTGTTGAACCTCGAACAGCAAGCCACCGAGCTGGCCCTGCTGAAACAACAACGGCCGGTGATCACCATCACCCTGCCGCAGATCAACCTCTTTACGCTCGGGCAGTTATTCTACCTCTTCGAAGTCGCGGTCGTTTTCGCCGGCGGGCTGTATCGGATTAACCCGCTCGATCAGCCAGGGGTGGAGGAGAGCAAGCGCTTCACCTGCGGTCTCGTCGGGCGCAAAGGCTTTGAGGAGAAGCGCGCTGAAATGGAAGCGTGGTGGGCGCGCAGGCGCAGTGACTACGTGCTTTGACGCGCATGGACGCTCTCGCGAGGCAAGGTCTCGGGACATCGATCCGCCGAGCCGCTCCCTTCTTTCGACTTCGCCCAAGACATGGTTCGCTTTGGACAGCCTCGAATGAGACTTGACTCATGGATGATGAGTTTCTGCCTTCAAGTGCCATAGCACGGCCGGCTGGGCGCGTGCGGGTGCTGTCGCCGGAGGTCGCCGACAAGATCGCGGCGGGCGAAGTAGTGGAGCGGCCGGCCTCGGTGGTCAAGGAGCTGGTTGAGAACGCGATTGATGCCGGCGCCCGCCACATTCGCATCGAGCTGGAAGATGCCGGTATCGGGCTAATCGCTGTCGCCGACGATGGCGAGGGGATGCATGCCGACGACGCCGTGCGCGCCTTTGCACGCCACGCTACCAGCAAAGTCACGAGCGTGGACGATCTCTTTCACATTACCACTCTCGGTTTTCGCGGCGAGGCCTTGGCCAGCATTGCCGCCGTCTCGACGGCAACGCTGATCACACGCCGCCCGGGCGATTTGAGCGGCACCCAGGTGCTGGTGCGTGGCGGCAAGATCGGCGAGGTGCGCGCCGCAGGCACAGCACCCGGCACGCGCGTCGAGGTCGTCGACCTGTTCGCCAACACCCCGGCGCGGCGCAAGTTCCTCAAGGCGCCGGCCACAGAGGTCGGCCACGTCAGCGAGCTGGTGACGCGCACGGCACTGGCGTGGCCGTCGGTCGGTTTTGTTCTGCGCCACGGCCAGCGCACATTGATTGACTATCCTCCGGTCCCGGACGGCTCAGAGCGTGTCGTCCAGGTATTCGGCGCCGAGCGCGCTGTGACCATGTTGCCGTTCCACGGGCGGGCGGCAGCCGGAAGTATCCGCGGGTGGCTGACCGGATCGCATCTCAGCTTTCCTTCGCCGCGCCAGATCTTCACCTATGTCAACAGCCGCTATGTGCGCGACAAACTCGTGAGTCACGCCCTGGTCGCAGGCTACAGCACGTTGCTGATGCACGGCCGCTATCCGGCTGCCGTGGTGTTCATCGAGGTGCCGCCGGAAGAGGTGGACGTCAACGTCCATCCGGCGAAATCTGAAGTACGTTTCCGCCGCGGCGGCGCCGTGCACGACCTGATCACCCGGGCGGTCAGCGAGCGCTTGCGTTCCCAGATGGTTGCGTCCGTTGCAGCGCCGTCTGCCATGTCCTCCGATGCGAATGACCAGCTGGCACAGATGACCATCACGCTGCGGCCGCGGCGTCCGGATCTGCCGCCGCGGTTCGACTCTTACCCAACGGCGGAGCAATCGCCGTTGCGCTCACCAGGGCAGTCACCGCCGATGCCAACGCCTCAGGTCCCGGTCCCGCCGTGCGTACTGCCCGTGACGCCGCAGCCGGCACCGCCACCGAGAGGACGGTCTGAGCCGATGCCGCCCTCCGCTTCTCCGGCGGCTCCGAAGCCGGCGGCTTTCTTCGGCGCCTTGCGCGTAATTGGACAGGCGTTCGAGGGATACCTGATCTGCGAAAGCGGCGACTCACTGCTAGTTATCGACCAACATGCGGCACACGAGCGTGTCACCTTCGAACGGCTGCGGCGCGCGTACGCCGACGGCGGCATCGCCGGCCAGCGGCTGCTGGTGCCGGCGATCGTCGATGTCGGGGCACAGGCGGCGCCGTTGTTGGCAGAGGGCCTGGCGGCGCTGGAAAATCTCGGCTTCGAGCTGGAACCGTTCGGCGGCACCAGCTTCGCCGTGCGCGCCGTGCCGGCGTTGTTGAGTGATGCCGATCCGGCGGCGCTGGTACGTGATGTGGCGGAGGAGCTGGCCGAAGTCGGCCGGTCCCGGCGCCTGACGCAGGCGGCGGAGTCCGTCTTGGCGCGGCTGGCGTGTCACACTGCCGTGCGCGTCGGGCAGAGCCTGGGACCAGAGCAGATCCGGGCTTTGCTTGCCGCCATGGACAACGTCGATTTCGCCGGCAACTGTCCGCACGGCCGGCCGGCGTTCATCACGCTGCCGCGCAGCGATCTGGAACGGCTGTTCAAGCGCGTGTGAGATCCGCAGCAATCATCGCTCTGGTCGGCCCGACGGGAGTTGGAAAGACCGAGCTGGCGCTACAAGTCGCGGAGCGTTTAGACGCGGAGATCGTCAACGCCGACTCGCGTCAGGTGTATCGCCACCTCGACATCGGCAGCGCCAAGCCGACGCCGGCGCAGCGGGTTCGCGTGCCGCACCACCTGCTCGACGTCGTTGATCCCGATGAGCCGTTCGACTGCGCCCGTTACCGCGAGTTGGCGTTGCAGGCGATCGCCGACGTTCAGGGGCGCCGGCGTGCGGTGCTGCTCGTCGGCGGCACTGGCCTGTATCTGAAGGTGTTGATGGGTGGTCTGTTTCCAGGACCGCCCCGTGATGCGGAGTTGCGCCGGCAGCTCGAAGCGGAAGAGGCTGTCACCCCTGGCGCTCTGCATTGCCGTCTGCAGCAGCTCGATTCGGTCGCCGCCCGCCGCTTGCATCCGCACGATCGCGCACGGATCGTGCGCGCGCTCGAGGTGGCGCTGCTCACGCACCGGCCCATCAGCGAGTGGCAAGCCGCGCATGCTTTCAGCGATCACAGGTTGCAGATCATCCCGATCGGGCTCACGTTGGAGCGGCCCTTGCTGTACGAACGCATCAACATCCGCTGCCGCGCCATGATCGACGCCGGCTTAGTCGACGAGGTGCGTGCTCTCTGGCGGCGCGGCTTCGGCCCTGATTTGCCGCCGCTACGGAGTATCGGCTACGCCGAGGTCGGCGCGTTTCTGCGTGGCGAGATGACCTTGGAAGCAGCGCTGGAGCACATGACGCGCGCCACCCGTCACCTGGCCAAGCGCCAGCTCACCTGGTTCCGCGCCACTCCCGGTCTGCGCTGGTGCGACGCTGGCAGCAGCACGGACGCAATCATCGCCGCCGCAACGAGCGGCGGTCGCGGCCTTTGATGCCGGCCTTCGTGGGCTTCGGGTCGATCGTCGGCGTCTGACGTGGGCGGGCGGTGCCGAGCCGCTCGTGCCGGTGTGAGGCAACCAGATGGGAATTGCAATCAAGCCCCCAAGAGCTCTCCTGAGGAGCGACTCGTTTCGTCGTAGGAGCCGCCGCGTGTCTGCCTGTCTCGCATCGCACGCGTCGCGTGTCGCCGCATAAGGGTGCACGACGGAAAAGTGATGTGAGCCCGGCTCAGGCTGCTCGACGACCCTGCGCGCGTCGTTCCCAGAAGTCCTCGAACCGACCGCTGAGCTGGTTGCAACGAAGCGCAATGATG
>JBEKBJ010000001.1:0-144290 GCA_050015455.1 Binatia bacterium | reverse complement strand
CGTTTCCGGTGCTACCGCTAGAACAATGACGAAGGCTAGAGGTACCGCCGCCGTGCGAAGAATAAGACTTTTAGCGACATCCATTGGGATTCCTTCCTTCTGCGCCGGGCTAGGCCGGCAAGGTGTTGTGACTCCATTCCCCCTGCGTACGCACGGGAAAGCTTGCAGGTACATACAGGATCGGCGGTGCCCGCGCGGCATTGGCGCTCAGC
Organism: Binatia bacterium; assembly: GCA_050015455.1. Taxonomy (GTDB): domain Bacteria; phylum Desulfobacterota; class Binatia; order HRBIN30; family HRBIN30; genus JAGDMS01. Next base: position 144,078 of record JBEKBJ010000001.1, on the reverse strand, counting down.
CACAGACTCATGATCAGGGCGATGAGCCGTGGGACCGGGGCCGTTCCGAAAAGACGAACCGAGCGCATAGATCCCTCCATCACGTTTTCTTCAGAACAGGGTGTAGATAAACGGGCCGAGGGCCGAGCTCTGGGCGGTGACCATCAAGCCGCCGAACACGAGCAGCACGAGCACCATCGGAATCAGCCACCAGAGCTTTCGCTGCCAGAGAAAGGCCATCAACTCCCCGGCGATTCCAAGCCGCTGCCGAAATCCTTCAGTGAATTTCATTACTCACTCCTGTTTGTTCACTTGGCACCAAGCGCCGCCTGCGCAACCGCCAGACGGCGCAGCTCATCGACGAGCGGCCCCGCCCAAAGATCTATGCTGCCCGCCCGCACCAGGTGGCCGTAGTCGTCGAACAGTTCCACGCGGCCATCGAGGAGGTGCGACATGTCGACAACTTGGAACCCGTGTTCGACAACCCGCTGGCGCAGCTCGGCGACCAGCCCGTTGCTGCGCGCGAGCGTGTCGCCGCCGCAGCCCGCCAGCCACGCCGTGTTGAGCGGCGGGAAGTAGAACACCAGGCGCGTCTGCTCCCGGTTCGCCCAGTCAAGGAGATCGTCGAGCACCTCTAGGTCGACCCCGTCGAAGCGCTTGCGGCTGAAGTTGTTGCACGTGAGCGTGCGCAGCTGCTCGTGGCGCTCACGTGCCTCGGCGTCGGTCCTGACGCGAGGCGCAGACGGCAAGGCGCGGCGGCCTGCAGCGCCGAGCGCAAACTGAAGCAAACCGCCCTGACGAAAGCGGGCCGGCGCAAAGCACCCTGCCAGGTACGCCAGTGCGTCATCGAGGCCCAGCTGGCGTATGATCTGCAGCCGCACCGAACCACGCACATGCGGGAAGATCGCCACCGCGTCGGCCGCTTCGAGGGTGACCACCTTGTCCTCTTTCGACTGAAAGAGGTAGCGACGCTCGTTCCAGACAAACGGATTGAGCTCAACGAGCAGCACGCGCGTGCCGTCGCGCGACTCGCGAATGGCTCGCGCGAAGAGGTCTCCCATCTGGAAGCCGTTGCCACTCCGGTTGACCACCTGGCTGTGCGCCAGTACCAGACGGCGACGGAGCACAGCCGCGAGGGTCTCCTTGGTGCGGCCGGACCGCGAAAGGCTGGTGCCGATAACGGCTAGCCGGCGCGGTCGTGCGGGCGGCACGCCGAGGTCGAGATCGCCGCCGGCCACAGCTGACATGCGGCGCTCGAGCTGAGATGCAATCGCGGGTAACGCTAGAAGCGTGGCGACGTGTGCGAGGGCGACGGTCACCACGAAACTCGCCACCGCCGCGCTGATAAAGCGGCACTCAGACGGCGTTTTTTGCGAGGGTGACGGCATTACCCACACCTCAGAACCGGAAGTAGATGAACTGCGCCGGCGGTGCCGCCGCCGATGCAAGCATTACGACGACGGCTGCCATGGCACACCCGTACGCCACCGCCTGGGGCATAGAGCCTGGTGCGAACAGCTCCCAGCGCCTGCGGGCCTGTGTGCACAACGAGTAAGCGAAGATCGCCGACGGAGGCAGTACAATAGCGGCCGCAACGCGCTCTAGACTGATCGACCCACTAAGGGCACGCGCCGGCACCAGCGCGATCGCCCGCAGGATGCCGAGTGCGGCGTCGAGCGTCTGCGCGCGAAAGAAGACCCACGCCAGGCAGACCATCAGGAACAGTGCCACGCTGCGCCAGTGAAACTGGTACGATTCCTCGGGCGTCTCCGACTGCGGCCGTCCCACCCACAGCTTGTGTATGGCGAGTAACACACCGTGCAACCCGCCCCAGATCACGAAGTTCCATGAGGCACCGTGCCAGAGGCCGCCGAGCAGCATCGTCAGCATCAGGTTTGCGTACGTACGAAGCCGGCCCTTGCGATTGCCGCCGAGGCTGATGTACAGGTAGTCTCGCAGCCACGCGGAGAGCGACATATGCCAACGCCGCCAGAACGTGGTGATGTTGCGCGCGAGGTACGGGCTGTCGAAGTTGAGCGGAAGCTCGTAGCCGAGGAGCGCAGCGGCGCCGATGGCGATGTCACAGTAGCCGCTGAAGTCGAAAAAGATCTGGAAAGCGTACGCGTAAGTCGCCAGCAAGCAGGAAACCCCATCGTATAAGCCCGGGTGCGCGTAAACGGGCTCGACGAAGGTAGCCAGCGTATCAGCCAAGACCGCTTTCTTGATGAACCCGATCGCCATGCGGTTGAAGCCAAACCACGGTCGGTAGTTCTCGGGCCGCGGCGACATCACCTGCGGCAGGAAGTCTTTCGCCCGCAGAATGGGCCCCGCGATCAGGTGGGGGAAGAAGGTGACGAAGACACTGTAGTTGAGGAGCGACCGTTCCGCTGGCACCAAACGGCGATAAACGTCAATCGTATAGCTGAGCGTAAGGAACGTATAGAACGAGATACCGAGCGGCGGCGATGAGCCGTACAGAGCCGGGCGCCAATCGAATCCGAGCGCGGAAACAAAATGGGCGAGGTTCTGCACGATGAAGTCGGCGTATTTGAAGATCGCCAGCACCCCAAGGTTGACGACGAGGCTCGCAAGCAGGATGGCTCTGCGGCGATTCTCATGGCTGACGAGCGCGCGTCCCACCCAGTAGTCGACAACAACGGACGCATAGAGCAACAACAAATAAGCTGGGCTCCAGGACGCGTAGAAAATGCTGCTGGCGACGAATAGGAGCCAGAGGCGGGCACGATGCGACCTCAAGCTGTGGTACCAGAGCAGCACCACCGGTAGAAACAGAGCGAACTCGTAGCTGTTGAACGCCACTGGCTACCTCAGAGCGTACAGGGTTCCCATGGTGGCGAGCACCGTGCCCGCCAGCGGTTCACGGCCTCGCTTCACGCCGTCTCAAGATCCTTCCGAACCATGCAGTTACCCAGTACCAAAGCATCCATGCCGCTGCGCATGAAGGTGCTGAACGCGTGCGCCGGCGTGTTCACGATCGGTTCACCCTTCAGGTTGAATGACGTGTTCAACACAACGGGGACGCCGGTTGCATCCCCGAAGCGCTTGATAAGCCGGTAGTACAACGGGCTCTCCGCCGCGTGCACCGTCTGCAGGCGCGCCGTGCCGTCGACGTGCGTAATCGCGGGCAGGACCTCACCTTGTCCCTCTTTCACATCGACGACGTAAAGCATGAAGCGCGCCGGATAGTGCTTTGGCGCATCGGGAAGGTCGAAGTACCGCTCTGCGGCCTCGGCCAGCACCGAGGGTGCGAACGGCCGAAAGGGCTCGCGAAATTTGATCTTCACGTTGACGATCTCCTTCATGTCGTTGCGCCGCGGGTCGGCCAGAATGCTGCGCGAGCCCAGCGCGCGCGGCCCCCACTCGAACCGCCCTTGCAACCAGCCGACGACCAGACCGGCGCACAACTCCTCCACCACCGCGTCGAGCAGCTCGTCCTCACGGGAATAGACCTGGTAGCGCGCCCCGGAGTGGCGCAGGAAGTCGTTCGTCGCACCCTGGTCGTACTCTTGCCCCCAGTAGGCGTGCCGCATGACGAACTGGCGCGCCTCTCCCAACACGCAGTGGTAGAGGTAAAGCGCCGCTCCGAGGGCGCCGCCGCCATCACCGGCCGCGGGCTGCACAAAGATCTCGCGCATCGGCGTCTCACGGAGCACCCGCCCGTTGGCGACGCTGTTGAGCGCCACGCCGCCCGCCAAACAGAGGCGGTCCAGGCCTGTTTCGCGGTTCAGGTTGCGCACCATGTTCAGTACGATCTCCTCGGTGACCTGCTGGATGCTGGCGGCGATATCGGCGTAGTGCTGGTTCTTGGCGGCCAGCTCGGTATAATTCGCAGGCTTGGGCTCGAAGTACGACGGATACCCTGAGCTTTCGGTGAAGAAGTGCCAGGACGGGTCGCGCGGCTCCCCGAACAGATCGGTGAACTTTCGATTGTAGGTCTGGGTCGACGAGTGGTGGAAACAGAAGTAATCCATGTCGAGCCAGAAGCTGCCGTCCGCGTCAACATGGACGAGCTTATAGACCTTGGCGACGTACCGGGGCGTCCCGTACGGCGCCATGCCCATCACCTTGTACTCGCCCTCGTTCACCTCGAAGCCGAGGAAAGCGGTGAAGGCGCTGTACAGCAAACCCACCGAGTGGGGGAAGCGGATCTCGCGCAGCAGCTTGATTTCCGTCCCTTTGCCGCGCCCCATGGTGGCGGTCGCCCATTCGCCGACGCCGTCGATGGTAAGGATAGCCGCCTCGTCGAACGGTGAGCACAGGAAGGCGCTGGCCGCATGCGACACGTGGTGCTCCGTAAACAGGATGCGACTCGGTGGAATGTCCAGCTCTTGGTGAATCAAGTTCTTCACCCACAACTTGTCCAGCAGCCAGGTGGTCATGGCGTCGCCGAACACCTTCCACGACTTCGGCACGACCTGCACGGCGGTGGTCAGGATGCGCTCGAACTTGACGAACGGTTTCTCGTAGAAGACGACGTAGTCGAGTTCCTGGGAGGTGATGCCGGCCGCTTCCAAGCAGTAGCGGATGGCGAAGCGCGGAAAATCGGAGTCGTGTTTCTTGCGGGTGAACCGCTCTTCTTCGGCGGCGGCGATCAGCTGGCCGTTGTCAATCAAGGCCGCCGCAGCGTCATGGTAGAAACACGATATTCCCAATATGCGCATGTTCAACGTCGGTTCGTCAATTCTTCGTAGATCGCCGACATCGCGGCGACATGGCGTTGCAGGCTGAAGTGCCCGCGCGCCCACGCCTGAGCCCGCCGCCCCACCGCCTGGCGCAGAGTCGGATCTTGCAGCAGCGGAATCAGACGCGCGGCCAAGCCAGCGGCGTCACCCGGCGGCACTAGGAACCCGGTTTCGCCATCGCGGATCAACTCCGGCACACCGCCAGCCGCCGTGGCCACCACCGCCTTGCCCAGCACCATACCTTCCAAAATCACACGTCCAAATGGCTCGGGCTGCACGGAGGTATGGACGACGACGTCAAGTGCGTTCATCACCTCAGCGATATCGCTGCGGAAGCCGGTGATGCGAAGGCAGCGGTCCAAGTGCAAATCGCGAATCCGTGATTGTACCTGTTCGTGATACGCCACCCCAGCGCGATGTACACCGCCGATGATCAGCCCGCGGGCCTGCGGCACTGCTTCGACCACGCGCGCCATGGCTTCGACGAACACTGTCTGACCCTTCCATTCCTGAATGTTGCCGATGACACCGAGACACGGAGTGCCGTTGGCAATACCGAAGTCGCTGCGCACCGCATTGGCATGGCGTCGCGGGGTAAATGCCGCTTCGTCGAGACCATCGTACACCACCTGGGTGCGGCGGCCGCGCACGCCATGGCGGGAACAATGCTCTTCCACCGCCGTGGTCATGCACACCAATGTGTCGATGTGCGGCGCCACCCACCGCTCGCGAGCGGAGTACTTTTCGAATCCCTTCACGTGGCACACGCACGGGGTATGCGTTAGCCAACACGCCAGGACGCCGTCGAAATTCGCGCGCACGCCGTTGCCGAGATGGACCACGCTGGGTTTTTCGCGGCGGATGACCGATGCCAAGCGCATGGCGGCTGGCAGCTCCTCCGCAGCCAGGCGCAACGCCTGCCGGCCGAAGCCGAGCAGCGAACGGACACCGCTGAAGGCTTTAGCGCGGTGATATCTGTCGTACCGCAGCAACGCATGCTCCTTTGGGATGCGCCGGCGGTGCACGTGATGCACCGGCACCCCGAGCGCCTGCAGGTCGGCTTCAATCGTTTTGCGTTCGTACAAGACCATCGCGGGTTCGAACCTGGTCCGGTCGAGGCCGCGGATCATGTGGTACAGCCCTGTCAGCGACCCGCCGCCGACGCCGCCGCTCGAGGCTTCGACAACCAACACCCGAATCATCAGACCAGATCACGCATGCGCGCCGACTGCACGCAAGGGCTTGCTCGGCAGCAGTTGCAGGATCAACTCCACGCTGGCGGCGCACGTCATGTCTTCCGTCAGCCCGAGCTCATAGCACGGCACCTCGGCGGTCAGCGTCGCCAAGTGCGCCTCCCGGCGCGTCACCAGCCCGCCGGGCGCCACCTGCTCGATCACGGCCGCAAACGCCCAGTAGCGCCGCAGATCGTTGATGATCAAATCGGCCGCACTCAGACGCTGGTGAGCCTGCGGCGCCGCGATGCGTCGCACGTAGGTCTGCGCCGCGCGCCGCGGGAACAGCAACAGGCTACAGCGCCCGCCAGCCGCTAGGTGTTCCGGCGGCAGGTGATACCCTTGGCGATTGAGGCAGTACCGCCATTCAATCCGCTGCAGATCCTGTCCGTGGTCGCCCAACCAGCGCCGGCTCCAGGCGTCCAGCAAAATGGGTTCGCGCACCGCCGCCACCTCGCTGCCATTGTGCACCACGAAGCTGTCGGAGAGCAGCTTGGCGCCGGCCACGCTTGCCAAGGCAACCGCGAGCGTTGACTTCCCCACCCCGCTGGCACCACCGAGCAACACCACACCCGAGCCCAACGAGACGCCGGCCGCATGAATCGGATGGAAATCCTGCCTCTGCTCCAGCCACCACCAACACGGGTAGTAGACAAGGTAGTACAACAATGTGGTGAACCGGCGCCGGCGTAGTGCCGCCACTCGCTTGGGATAGAGCCAGCGCTTGGCACGATCCCGGGCCCGGTCATTGGCCAAGCGGTAATAGAAATCCCCCTCTACTGTCAGCCTGCTAGCGGACCACGAGAGATGCAGAAGCAGGTCGCGTAAGTCATCCACCCGAAACCAGTAGAGCTCACCGGGGCCCACGTACAGATCGCGATCGACACGCTCCAGCCCAGCGAGGTGAGGAAAGGCCGCCATCCGATCCCCCGGAGGTTGTCCCTCGTGCCAGCGGAGCGTGGACTCGACTTGCAGCGCGGCGGGCGGCGCACCGTGCAGACCTGCCAGGTGCACCCGTGCATAGGCGCCAAGATCCTCTGCGGTCGTGGAGAATCGAAAGGCCGCACTCGACAGGTTTCCCGTCGTCGCCGTGCTCATTAGTGTGGTGCCCCTGCTGGCGCGGCCTGGCGGGCGGCGTACTCCTCCACCAACCGGCGTTCGTCCAGCTTGCCGTTGGCCGTCCGTGGCATCTGATGCACCAGGACGATCTCTTGGGGGATCATGAAGGAAGGGAGCTTCTCGCGGAGAACCTTGCGAACCGCTCCTGCCGAGACCTCGGCTCCCGGCGCGACGGCAACGAACGCAATCACCGCCGCCTGCTCGAGTTCCCGCGTGATGCCAGCCACCAAGGCCTCTTTGACTCCCGCAATCGCGAGGATCTGATTCGTGATCTCTTGCGGGTACACCCGGTTGCCCATGACCTTCAACATGCGGTCGGCCCGACCTTTGAGGTAGAGATATCCCTCCGCATCCAGATAGCCCATGTCGCCGGTGAAGATCGCCAGCCGCGAAGGATCCTCGTCGCCGTAGAAGGGGTTCGCTCTGAGCTTTGCGTTGGTGTCGCTATTACCCAGATAGCCCAGCATGACGCCAAGCCCGGTGTGGACGACCTCGCCCACCTCTCCGGGACCGCAGCGTGTACCGTCCTCACTCACCACGTAGACGCGGACACCCGCGAGGGGCCTGCCAACGCTCTCCCGCTTCCGCTGATACTCCTCCGGTCGCAGCGAGGTGGCGCGAAAGGCTTCGGTCTGTCCATACGTCTTGAAGATGCCGACGCCGTTTGCATGCTCCCCCAATCGCTCGAGCTGGGAAGTCGGCAGGCTGCCACCGGAGATGGTGATGTATCGCAGCGCTGCATGCCGCGCCTGCTTGTCGAACCCAAGTCCCGCGTTGACCATCTCCTGCCAAATTGCCGGCACCCCGGAGATGCCGGTGACGCGGCGGGCCTCGGCGGCCGAGAGAATGTCGCTGGGCAACCACGAGTCGAGCACCACCAGCTCCGCGCCGACCGTCAGTGCCGTCAGCAGTTGGTTCAACCCGACGTCGAACGAGAACGGCAGAATGCTGAGGAGGACATCGTCGCACGTCAGGTTGAACCAGTCGATCTCCGCGGCAACCCGACGCATGAGATCCTCTCGGCTGATCAGCACGCCCTTAGGCTCTCCTGTCGAGCCGGAGGTAAACAGACAGGTTGCGGCCGTGTTGGTGTCGGTCTGCTGCCCCTCAATGCGGCATTCTCCGCTGGGGGTTTCCTCTTCCAGCACGATCACGCTTGCCGTGCGTCGCAGATCGTCGGCCGACGCTGCCGAAAGCCGCGTCAGTTGGTCTGCTCCAGTGCACAGCCAGGTGGGTCGTGCAAACGCCGGGTATGCTGCCCACGCCCCTCTTAGCGCCGTCAGGCCAGCCGCATCGATGATGCATGTGCGCGCACCGGTGGCCGCCAGCACCGTCGCGATCTGTGGGCCGCGGTATTTCGGATTGATGAAGCAGAAGGCTCTGCCCGTCGCGAGCGCGCCCAGCATGGCAGCAATGCTGTCGGCGGTCTTGCCCACCACCATGGGGATGATCGCCCGCGGCGCTGTGTGGCGCGCGAAATGCGCGGCGAATTTCGTCGCCGTCCGCAACAGCTCTGCGTAGGAGGTCTCGACGAAGCCGCGGCCCAGTATCCACCGGGCTACCGCGGTCTTGGGCGCTGACGCGGCGTGCTGTTCAACGAGCTCGTAGAGATCCTTCATAACTACAGGGCGCTGTCCTTATCTTGCGTCACCGGCGCGACCACCGTGGTGCTGTAGCCGAGCCGGTGGCGAATCGAGAGCCGTCCGACGAGCCTCGCACCGAGGAGGCGGAGCAAGAAGATCGACGGCTTGTTGTCCACGCCGACCAAGGCCACGGTGGAGCGGACGCCGGCGAGGGCAACCGCGTCGGTCGCGTTTTTCGAGATGGCCCACCCGGCGGCCTTCTCGCCCGGTATGACGAAGATGTTCGCGTCAAACCAGGCCGGGTGGCGCAGATGTGGCTGAACGATTGGGTACCATGGCTGCGCGGGACTTACGGAGTCCGTGTACCAAGCCGCGCCGACGATCTCTTCTTGTCGCGTGGCCACTACGCCCAAGGCGAGATGATCGACGTCGTCCGGTTCATGTCGTCGCACTCGCACATCCTTCAGATCGCGTTCCGCCATTTGCCGCACAACGATGCCGTTCGCCTCGACCGGGAGCGCGACCTGTGTCGCGGGGGTTTTCATGTATTGCACAAAGACGTACTTGTGTTCCGTTCCAAACAGATACGTCCAGGCGCGCCTCATGGTGGGCCCCAGGCCATCCACTTGCAGGCTGAGGAGCGTTCGTCGGAGCAACACCTGCCCCCTCCGCGCCGATTACCATCCGCGTCCGGCGGCCAGCGCCGCCACCGGACGAGAGCTGCAGTCTCCGGCCTCGAACAGCGCTGCGAGCGCGGGGATGTTGGCGCTGCGATCGAAATCAGCAGAGACCTTCTGATATCCACCGAGCGCTAGACGACGGCGCTGCCGTTCGTCGCCCAACAACTCCTCGATGACCGTTGCCAAGGCCTGAGGATCGTCGGGTGGAACGAGACGCCCGCTGACGCCGTCGGTGATCAACTCACCGATACCGGAGATATTGGTGGAGACCACGGGCAGCTGCATTGCCATCGCCTCGGCGAGCACGTTGGGGATCACGTCACGTTTCCCGTGGCGTCTGATCAGCACGCTGGCGAGTACAAACAGATCCGCCTGTCCGTACAGTCGGGCCACTTCGCGTTGTGGCAGCACGCCCGTAAAGACAACGCGGTCGCCAATGCCGAACGAATTGGCGAGCTGTTTGAAATGCGCACGCAACGGCCCGTCCCCGATGATAACGCAGCGGACTCGCTGGCGCAGCAACGCGCAAGCACGCAGCAGGATGTGATGCCCCTTGTATAGCTCATAGGCACCGCAGCTCACGATACAGGGCACATCGTTGTCGCGCGACCGATCCGGCGGGCGGAATTGCGTCAGATCCACACCGTGATAATTGACGACCACACGCTCACGTGCGACCGGACCTGCCACGGCCTCCAGGGAGCGCGCGTTCACCTGAGCGCATGTCACAACAAATTCCGCCGTGCGGATTTTCACCGGTAGGAGACGCGGCACCAGGTAGATGTCATAGGCGTGCGCCGTGAAACTGAACGGGATACCGAATACCCACTTCACAATTAGTGCCATCGTCGTCGGATAGCTGGCCCAATGCGCGTGTAATCTCCGGATGCCCTCGGCTCTTAATTCGTCACCGAGGCTCACGGCGGCGGGCACTAACCACAGTGATTTGAGCAGAAAGAGAAACTGGCTGAGGTTGAAGAACCTGTTGAACCGGGTCCGCAGGGGCAGTCGTCTTAGGCGCTCTCCCTGGTTGGCGGGCGCCGACTTGTCGCGCCACATCTGCGCGATCCGGCGATCGCGCCACCACTCACGGATGAGTAGTGCGAAGACGCCGAGATAGCGCCGCGGACTGCGGATGAACACTCGGAAGTTCGTGCGCCAGACCCGAGCTGAGAGCATTGAGGGGAGATAACGCACCTCGCGAGCGAGGGCTGCCGCTTCGGGCTGCTGCGGCCCTGTCCCGGGCCGCTTCATGGAAAACAGCACGATCGGAATTCCATGTTGGCGAAGAGCCAACACCTCCCACATCACAAACGTCTGATGCAGGACGGGAAAGGCCGGGAAGAGAAAGGCTATCGGGGCTCGGCGGGTCGAGGTCACGAAAACTCGCCTTTTACACTCTCTCTGAGCGTGTGCTAGGCATGTGGCCCGAGCGTTCGGCGTGCATGCTGCCAAGGCCTGCGGGAAGCGGAACGCCGTAGCGGTGCACCGCTTGCCAGAACACCTGCCATACGAACCGGACATCCTCCCGCTTCGGCACCAGCACCTCACGCAGCCCGATACCAGAAGCCCGCCGGTATGGCACCAGAACCATGAGGGCGGCAAGCGTATAGGAGAAACTGGTGGCCAACGCGGCGCCGGAGATTCCGAGCTTCGGGATCATGAAGAGATTGAGGCCGACGTTGCTCAGCAGCGCCATCGTCCCCGCGCGGATGTTGACGCCTTGCTTGTTGCGGCTGGTGAAGTCGCGCGTGACGATGGTGAACACCGACATGCTCACCATCCCTAGGACCGCCAACGCCAGTGGCCGCACGGCCGGCGCGAACGCCTGCCCGTACCACAGCGGCACGATGACCGGCCCCAAGATAGCGACCGCCAATCCGCCCAACCCGGTCAACAAGATGGTGCGCCGAGAGGCTTGCGCCGTGAATTGATGGACCTGGTCCTTTTGCAGCGAGGCCATACGCGGGTAGATCACCCAGCCGACCGCCTGAGGAATCTCCAGGATCATCTCCGTGAAGTGCAAGGCCAGGCTGTAAAACGCCGTCTGTGCGGGGTTGAGGTAGTACGCAACCATGTACACGTCTATGCGAAATAGCAGATGCATAGCAAGTACCTGGGTGTAGGATTTGACTCCAAAGCGCATCTGCCGTCCAAGAAGAGCCCAATGCGGACGCAGCCCGAATGGAATCATCGTGTGCGTGCCAACCAGCAGCGCAAGGACCACGAGCATCGACACCACGGTATAGATCAGCACCGCGCCCAGGAGGTCTAACCGCCCGACGAGCCACGCACCGATCGTCAGGACCAGAATCACCCCCGCCCCCAGGACGGTCCGCCGGTTGTACAGCGAGAAGTTGTCGATGGCTTGCAGGACGCCGCAGAAGTAATTGTCGATAAGCGCGAAGGGGAGGCGGTACAGGGCAAGCAGCAGTGCCCAGGGCGGCACCTCGCGCATCACGGTAGCCAGCAGCGTGCCGCGGAATATCCAGAGGATCGCCCCGATGCCACATCCGAGGACCAAGGCGAGCGCCAGCGAATTCGCCGCCACCTGGCTGACCGGCGCCCCCTCACGCTTGACGCAGTACACATTCGCCTGCGTCACCCCCAGCTTCGCCACCGTGACCAGCGTCGAGGGAAGCAACAGGACAAGGGCCAGCAAGCCGCGATCGTGCGGCCCCAGGACGCGCGCCAAGATGACGCCGGTGACCATGCCCATCAACGCCACGGCGGTCCGCGAGCCGAAAACGTCAAAGGCGTCGTGCGACAGACGACGGCGGTTCACACCCTCTCCTACGCTACGCGCTCACTCGAACGACACTCGAGTGCTCTCCGGCCGCTTGCGGTTGGCCCGTCGTCCGCCAAACTGGCTGCAGTCCTCGATGAGCAACTCGTCACCCCGCCTTTCTACGATGATTTCCGACGCCGGCGGGTGGCTAATGAAGTGCAGGGGACTGGCGGTGAGGCCGTACGCGCCACTGCATTTGAGGCCAATCACGTCCCCGGCCTCGAGTCCGCGAAACCTCACCTGACGGCCTAGCGTATCGATCGTCGTACACAGTGGACCGACGAGGTTGTAGGGTTTCTCGAGGCCGTCGTCGTGCGCCCCGCTGACCTTGAACATCTGGTAGTTCCGCTGCACCACTGCTCCGAGGTGACCGGCAGCCGCAAGATGATGGTTCATGCCACCGTCGCACATGCAGATGTCCGTGCCACGCGAGTGCTTCTTTCGAACGACGCGCGTGAGAAACACGCCGGCTTCGCCGACGAGGTATCGACCAGTTTCGAGCACGAACTCCGTGGCCGAGAACGGAGAGTCGGCTCTGAGAGCATCCAAGGCGGGGACAATCTGTTCGCCGATAACCGCCAATTCGACCGGGGTATCGCTCTCGTAGTAAGGCACGCCAAGGCCCGCACCAAAGATCAGGCGGTGCGGCCTGAGCCCGTGGGTATGGCAGGCGCGCTTGAAGAGATCGATGAATATTTCGTAGTTCTCGATGATCGCAGCCGCCTTGAGACATTGCGTCCCCGAGTAGATGTGGAAGCCACACAGATCCAGGTGGGGCAAGCGCCGAATCGCCTCCACCGCCACGTCGAGGTCTTCTTCGTCGATGCCGAACTGCGTCGATCGGCCGCTCATGTTCACCCCGAAGCCGCGGGGCACCGATCGCGGGGAGATGCGGATGAGGATCCGTTGCCGGGTCCGTAGCTGGCCGACGATGCGGTTCAGAAGCTCCGCCTCGTCCTGAGACTCCACGACCACCTCTCCGACGCCGGCCTCTACTGCCGTTCGGAGCTCGTCCTCCGTTTTCGCCGGCCCTGTGAATCCGAGCTTGCGTGCCTCCCATCCAGATTCGACCGCGCGCCTGACTTCTCCGGCCGACGACACATCGAGAGTATCCACCAGTTCCCGCATTCTCCGCAGAAGACCGGGGTTCGGATTACTTTTCACGGCGTAGCCGATGCGGAACCGGTCACCAAAAGTCGCTCGTACGGCTTGCACGCGCTCCCGCACCCGGTCCATGAAGTACACGAAACAGGGGGTTCCGAAGTCGCGAGCAACTCTGTTCAATATGTCGTTCAACGCGCCCCCTTCACTGATCACGCCGGCCAGCGACGAAACTCAGGATGCGGTCGATCGAGTCCAGGTGGTCGAGGGTGAGGTCATCGGGGCCAAACGTCACGTTTCCGTCGGATTCGACAAACTGGATCAACTCAACCATGGCTGCCGAATCGATGATGCCCGACGAGAACAGTTCCGTGTGCTCATCGACATCGGTGGTGTCCACCCCGAGCGCTGCTTCCATGAACTGAAGCAGCAATTCCTTACTAAGCACCATTCATTCAGGATTCATTCAACTGCCGAACCGGTCGGTGGATTTCAAGGCCGCGCGTGCCCATCGACCGCTCGCGGCGGCCTCCAACAGCGATCGCTGCGCTGCCACTCGACACCGACTTGCATTGCGCTATGGGATCTGTGATTGGTGTTCCACTGAACCGCACTGTTGAACTCTCTTATCGCAGCAAGGACTGCATGATGAAGGTGAATCATGGGTAGTAAACTCCAGAGACCGGCGGTGGTGTTGAACTGTCAAACGGCCGGCATCGGCGTCATTCATGCACTGGCCCAAGCTGGGATCGATATCGTAACCATGGACCGCAACTGGCCTCCGCTGGTGCGCTTCGGCCGATACTCGCGTTTCCCGAGGGTCCATGCGTCGTATTGGCCAGCATCCCGCGAAGCGTTTGTTGACTCCCTGTTGCAGTTGAGTGAGCACTTCGACGGCAAGGGGGTGTTATTTCCCACCACCGACGAGGACCTTGAGTGGGTCATCGGCGCCGCCGATCGCTTGTCCGAACGCTACCACGTCCCAATCGCGACAGAGATCGGGCTCCGTATCCTGCAAAAGAACTGGCAATACGCGATGGCAGAACGAGCCGGGGTGCCAACACCGCATCATCAACTCTTCGTTGGCGGCGAAACACCAGACACTCGGGAGTTCCGCTTTCCGCTGATTCTGAAGCCCTCGGTGCGCGAGGTGATCTCGGGGAGCCGCATGTTTCGCCTCCGACTGCTGGAGAGCCCGGCCGATCTCGATCGCTGCCTCGAGGATATCGCCCGCAACTACTCCGGCTATCATTTCCAAATCGCGGAAAACATCCCCGGCGGACCTGACCAGCTGTACACCATCGGCTCGTACAGCAATCGCGAAGGGCACGTCCTGCGTTCATACACCGGAAGGAAGCTTACCCAGTATCCGTTTTCCCACGGCATGGCGAGCGTTGCCGAAACCATGGAGCTGCCCCCCCATGTGGTTGAGCACGCAAAGGCGCTGCTGGAAGCCGTGCGATTCCACGGCATCAGTCAAGTCGAACTCAAGTACGACGCTCGCGATGGTCTCCACAAGCTCCTCGAAATCAATGGTCGGTCCTGGCACTGGATCAAGCTCGCCGCATTTTCCGGCGTCAACCTCCCGCTGATCCAGTACTACGACCTCACCGCCGATCCGCGCCTTGCAGACGTACTCTCGGTGCCGCAGGTGGACTCGAGATTCTACGTCAATGAATACCACGTACGACTCAACCGCATGCCCTCGGAGCACGCATTGATCCAGGAACTGGCTCGTCACAAGGTCAGAATCAGCGCTGCGGCCCAGGCCGGGGAGTGGCGATTGTGCCTCGCGTTCCGCCTGGCCGCGGTGTTCAAGAGCCTGCGTCGTCGGGTCACCGGCGAGTACGGCATCGAGCACCCCTTCGGTCGAGGCTGAGCCGGACGCCGCACTCCGCGCCCGCCGTCGGCTCAGCTTCGCATCAGCATGGTGTCCGCGCGCAGGCCCTGGCGAATCGTTTCCACCGAGATGAGATCCTGCGGCGGGATATTGCCGAGGTTCACGTTGCAGCCGAAATGCTTGACCATCCAGACCTGCTGCGCCTTTTGCGGTGCCTCAAAGATCAGCTTCGAAGTATCGACCTGCACCTCGATCTCCTCGACCAGGCCAGTGCGGATCTCGCCGCTTTCACGATAGAGCCCAACGGTTCCCGATTCGCGACCTTCGGCAATCACCTTCCAAGCACCGGCCTCGAGCTCGTCTCGGATCTGCTTGACCCATCGAAACGGCGCCACAACAACGGCGCTGTCTTTACTCCCCACCTCCGAGAGCACGCGAAAGTCCTTCGCGAGCCGCGCAATCTGGCGCAGTTTCTCGGAGGCGGGGATCTCGATGACGCCATCGGAGACCTCGACCATGGTAAACCCGTTATCCTTCAGAGCGGCGATGTAGTCGTCGACTTTGTTGCAACTGTATGCGTACTCAAAAAGGCTCCCGCCACAACAGACGTTGAGGCCGCGTGAGTGGAGGGCCTGCACCTTGTTTTGCAGGTTTTCCACCACCACGGAAGTTCCCCAGCCGAGCTTGACGATGTCGACGTAACTGCCGCCGACTTCAAGCATGTTGTGGATCTCAGCCACCGACATGCCCTTGTCGAGCACGTGCGTCAGGCCGGTCTCACGCGGCTTACGCGTCCGCTTCCCGTCACAGAACAGTTCTAGTATACCCATCATTCGCCATCCTCTCCCCCCAAGTGCTGCGCGACCGTGTGTCGCAATAGACTCGGAAAATTTGATCTGGCACGCGCCAGCTCCAGCTCATCGTTGATCCGGGCAGACCAGTCCCGCAGATCGTTCGCCATCGCACGGACCGAGGCTGGGGCACAGCTGCCCACCCCGCAACGGTCCTGGACGATACGATCCGGCACCAGCTCGGCAGCGATTTCGTCAAGATTCGCCGTGGGCTCATGCCCGACGCGCGCACGAAATGCGCGATCCAGATCGGCCACCAGTCCGCTCGTGCCTGCGTCAGCCCAGTGTGCAACCACGCTGCCAACGATCTCGTGCGCGGTACGCGAGTCGATGTGCTCGCGCTGCATCAACATGTCCACCAGATCCGTTCCCCACGTACATCCGGTTTCCGCTTGCGTCCGCATGCGCGACCGGTCGAAACGCGCCGCCTCCACGACTTCAGCGAGCAGCCGCATGATTCCTGTCGTCGTCGCAAGCGCTCTCGGCACAAGCTCATAGGACGCATTCCGATTGTCGAGCTGACCGGACGGCGTTTGGTTGGTCGTGATAACGCTCACGAGCTGCCCGTCGGTTTCTCGGGCCTTACCACGGATGAAAGCAAGCGCGTATGGGTTCTTCTTCTGGGGCATGATGACGCTCGTCCGGCAATGGCGGTCCGCAAGTTCCATGAACCCAAATTCGGCGGTGCTCCAGAGCTGCAACTCCTCCGTGAGGCGGTCAGCCGTTGTGACCAGCGAGACCAACACGCCCATCAGATTGATCGGCAGATCTGGTTCCCACATGGCGTCGCGACAGTGCACGACGATGTCATCGAAGCCCAGCAGCGCCCGGATGCGATCTCGGTTCAGCGGCAGACGCGATCCGTTCGTGCTCGCCGATCCCGCAGGGCTGCGGTTGAAGAAAACGACTTCGCGCAAGAGACGTTCCACATCACGCACCACTGGATACGCGAAACCCAGGACAAAGTGGCCCAGGGTCGTTGGCTGCGCGTGCTGGAGATACGTGAAGTCCGGCATGACTGTCTCGGTGTGTTGCTCCGCCAACCGCGTCAGCGTCTCAACGAAAGCCAATGCGACACCGAGCAGCCGGTGGCAGGCATTGCGAACGTGCAGCAACCAGCCGAGGTTGAGCGCCTCGCGCCGAGCGCGCCCGACATGCAACCACCCTGCGCCATCACCCAGACGTCTCTGCAGCTCGGCATCGCGGTTGTTGTAAATGTCACCCCATTTCGCCTCGAGCGCGATGCCCCCGATGCCCAGGTCATGAAGCGCCACTAACTCGTGTAGCAACCTCACGCCTGCAGGTTGCGGGATCAATCCTGCCTCCATGAGCATGACCGTGTGCGCAAGGTCGGCATAGCCGAGGCCCTCGTACAACACGTGCGCGAACTCCAACTCCGCGCCGAACGAGGACACAAGTGCTGCCGACGGCGGCTCCGCCAGCCGCGCTCCCACTCCCAATTGATGCTCCCCCGCGTCGTGCGCAGCCATCGGCCTACAGCCTCACGTACGCCGCCGCAGCACGACCCGCAATGCGACCGTGCACCAGCCAGTCGGTGATGCCGTTACCAATCAAGCGATTCCGCTTGTGCAGACCGCCGACGATCTCGCCAGCGAGAAACAATCCCGGGAGCTGCGACCCGCCTTGCGCCATCATAGAGTTCGACCGACCCAACGGCCCGTCGGTCACCACCGTGCAGTCCGTATCCGGCGCCGCTGCAATCGCTGCCATCATTCCGGCAGCACCGTTGCCGACGGTGACCACGCTACGGAGTTGTGACACGATCCGTCGCTCAGTCCGCTCACGCCGGTCCTTCGCAGAGCACCATCCACGTAGACGGACGGTTGCCGGGCAGGCGTTCGAGCGCATTGATGACTGCCCGCGCCGCCCCACCGAGGCGGAAGCGCAACCGATTGAGTCGCTGTTGCAAGGGGAAGTGCTTCAGCATTCCCTCGCTGGCGAGCACGCGAAACCCGGCTGCTTCCAACTCCGCCTCGACCTCACCCGGTCGGTACAGGACATCGTAGATCTGGTAGTGATCGAGGCCCCGCTTCAACCGCGCCGGGTACGATACGTCGTGGTTCAGGGCATCGATGATAAACGTGCCCCGCGGCCGCAACACCCGTTGGATCTCGCGGTAGAGCCTCCGCCGATCTTCAAGCTGAAAGTGGCGGACGAAGCGCAGCGTGTACACCGCATCGAAGACCTCTGATCGAAACGGCAGCACGAAAGCGTCCGTGCGTAGGAACGACCAACGCGACGGACTTCCGTTCAACCGCCGCTTGGCGGTCTCCAGCATCGCCGGGCTGGCGTCGACCCCCACACCCAACGCCACGCCGCGCAACTCCGCGGTCAAGCGGCCCGGGCCGCAGGCAATCTCCAGCACCGCATGCGGCTGCCGGGTGGCCAGCACGCGATTCAGAAAACGCACTTGCCTGCGGTGCAGCACGCCGTTCAGCGGCTGACCGGTGCGGCGTTGCATGTACGTGCCGACGACGCCTCGATCTTGGTAGTACCGCTGGAGGTCCGCACGCTGATCGATCGGCTTCATGCAGGTTGCTCCACGCTTGCCGCCCGCAGCGAGGCGAAACTGCGTTGCAGCCCTTCCTGGATGTCCACTGCCGGCCGCCACCCAAGCAGCTGTTGCGCACGGGAGCAGTCGTACATGGCGCGCCGGGTCGCGCGCTGAATCTGATGACGGGTCACCGGCGGCCGCCGCCGCGCCAGCCGGCACCCGCGCTCCACACCCCACGCCGCAGCAGCAATCAAACGCACGGGCAGAAACACCGCGCGCCAACTTTCCCCGGCCGCAGCACGGTACGCCGCCACCAGCTCCGCTTGGCGAACATTCGCGTCGACCACGGTGAACGCCTTCGCGACCGCGTCGGGAGCCTGCAGCGCCAGGAGGACGGCGTCGGCGACGTTGTCGATGTACGAAAACGGCAGGGTGTACTGACGCGTCGCCAGAATGAACTTGAATCCGGCCTTCCCAAAGCTCTGACGCGCCAGCGGTGGGCGCTTGCCCGGGCCGTACAGCAAGCCAGGCCGCAGGACGACTACCGGGGCGCCATGCGCGGCTTCCCACAACGCCAGCCGATCGGCCGCGAGCTTCGAGCGGCTGTAGTGGCCGCGCGCATTCGCCTCGCTCTCGTAGGGGCTCTCCTCAGTGATGGTCATCCCATCACGGGGCACGTCGTACACACCGAGCGAGCTGATATGCACGATGCGCTGCACGCCCGCGGCGCGGGCTGCCCGGATCACGCGTCGCGTGCCGCGAATGTTGGCTTCGGCAAACTCTTCCCATTTCCCGGTGGTGGCCACACGGGCGGCGGCATGCACCACCCAATCGACGCCGCGTACCGCCGCGGCGATCGAAGCCTCGTCGCACAAATCCCCCTCGCAGCGTTCGACGCCGTCGCCCGCGTACGTCCGTCCGCGGCGCACCAATGCCCGCACGGCGACCCCTTCGCGTTGCAGGCGGCGGACGACCGCCTGTCCGAGGAATCCGGCAGCGCCCGTAACCAACGCTTTCACGCCTGTACCACCCGGCGAGCGTCCGGCTCGATCGACACCCCCGCCTGTTCCCATAACTGCTGCAGCAACGACACCGCGGCCCGCCCGTCCTCGGCCGTCACCGGCGGCGGCTGTCCTGCCGCAAGCGCCCGGTAAAGCGCCCGGAAGTGCAACCCCATCCCCGGGTAAAACCGCTGCCGGCCGCGTACGAATTCAACACCGTTCACGGCAGTGGCGTAGAGTAACCGTACTGCTTCGTCGAGATTGGGCAGCACCTTACCGATCAGTTTTGGTACGCGCCGCGTCCGTCGCACTATCAGTGTCATATTGTTCAGATTGGCGTCGGCCGTCATCTCGCTGCCGTACAGGGTGACGCGGTTCATAGGCGGCCGTGTGGCCAGCGAGATCGTGAGACTCCCCGTGGCGTGCGCGCCGTCGGCAACGGCGCGCAACTCCTCGATGCGGCCATCCGCATCCACTCGCCGCACGACGTGCAGCTCCTGCACCGCACCGAGCAACCCGCTCAGCAAGTACACGGGGTGCGGCGCCAGGTCGTAGAGGATGCCGCCGGGCAAGGAGGCCTTCCAGTGTCCCGTTTCCGGCAGATCGCCTTCGCCAGCGGCCGCGCCTGCAAACACATCGACACCGATCAATGTCCCTAGCTGCCCCGTCTCCAGCAGTGCGCGCGCCCGCTGCATCACGGGGTCGAACCAGCGGTTATGATCCACCGTCAGCACGCGGCCGGTGCGACGAGCCGCCGCCACCATGGCGTCGGCGTCCACCGTCGTGAGCGCCATGGGCTTTTCGACGAGCACGTGGAGCCCGGCGTCGAGCAGCTCGACAGTCAGCCTGGCGTGCGTCGCCGGAGGTGTGAGCACGTGGACCACATGCGGCTCGGCGGCGGCGATCAACTCATCCACGTCCGCAAACGTCGGCAGTTGCCAGCGCCCGGCGAACTTTTCGCGGCTGACAGGGTCAAGATCACAGGCGCCGATGAACTCGACCTCCGGCACCTGGCGCAGGTAGCCGGCGTGGACGTGAGCGATGCGGCCGCACCCGAGGAGAGCGACCCGGATACGTGCTGCAGATGACATCAGCACACGTGGGATTCCAGACAGACGCTCAGGCGTGGAGGCGCAGGCGGCTGTTGCGCTGCAGCTGCTTCACGTTGTGGTAGACTTCGTCGGCGTAGTTGCGGACCTCTCCGGTTTGCAGCACCGTGCGCACCTCGCGGATGGCGTCATCCACGGTGTGCGTCGGCACCAAACCCAGCCGCTCATGGATGTGGTCAAAGGCTACGCGGTAGCTGCGCCGATCCTCGATGTTGTCGAAGTACTCCACCACGGTTCCCGGAATCTGTTCGACGACCTTGTCTGCAATTTCGCCGACCGTGAAGTTCTGGCTTTCATCCCCGACGTTGAACACCTGATTGGCGGCGGCCGCAGCAGGCGCCTCGACCGCCGTCAGAAAGGCCTCGGCGGCGTCCTGCACGTGGAGGTGCGGGCGCCACTGATTGGCCCCGACGATGCGGACCCGGCCCTCGACGCTTGCGCGGGCAGTGATCGTATTGACCATCAGATCAAATCGCATCCGCGGCGACAGTCCACACACCGTCGACAAGCGCAGGATGACGACCTCGACTGGCCCGTGCTCTTGCAACAAGACTTGCTCGGACATGATGCGCGTGCGGGCGTACAGGGAGACAGGATTGAGGTAAGAGTCTTCCCGCAGCAGATGGTTCCCGTTGGCGCCGTAGACGCTGCACGAAGAGGCAAACACCAAGCGGCCAACGCCGACTTCGCGACAGCTCTCCAACAAGCACCGCGTGGCTTCGAAGTTGGTGGTTAAAGCCTCGCGCGGATCCAAATCGCAGGCAGCATCGCCGACGAGCGCCGCCAGCGCGACGACAGCCCGCACGCCGTTCACCGCTTGGACAACGTCGCGGATGTTGCAAATGTCACCGTAGCGCAACTCGAAATTCGGATCCCCTCGCAACTCGGCGACGCCGTGTTCCCCGTAGAGGAACTTGTCGAGCACGCGCACGTGGTAGCCGCGTTGCAGCAGCTTGCGCACTAGGTGAGCGCCGATGTACCCGGCGCCGCCCGTGACCAAAACGACATTGTCTCGCATGACCCCTCCTTCTTGCACCCTGCTATCCGAACGCTCCGCGGGCCGCGCGCGCGCCAGAACGGCCCGGCCCGCTCCGATTGGGCACGCATGCGCTCGCGGCGTAGCGGAGCCCGCAGCCGTCGGCGATCAACTACCTTTCCACTGGCAAGCCATTGCGGCCCCGTCAGCCCCGATCGACCCCGGCAGCCGTGGTCGATCGGTCGACGGTAAAGCTGTCAGTATTCAGCAGTTCACTCAACGCCGGCAACATGCGGCACTCCACGCCTGCTGCCGCGCAGACCTCCGCCACCTCGCGAGTGGCACTCTCGGTGAGGTCTGAGAGGCAAACGAAAACGACTTTGACGCCGTTTGCCGACAAGGCAAGTTGCAGCTCTGTGGTCCCGCCCAGCACCTTGATCCCGTGAATCGCAGAGCCCCATCGTTCAGCCGACTCGTCAATGAAGCCCACCGGCTGATACGCGGACGAGGGATCATCGATCAGGACGCGACTGATCTGTTCTCCGCCGTGTCCAGCCCCGACGATGATCGCCCTTTCGCGCGCTTTCCATCGCTTGCGCGGATACCAACGGGTCCAGATTCTCAGGAGGTAGCGCGTGCTGGAAAGCAGAAACAGCAGCAAAGCCCAGTCGATCAAGAACACCGATCGCGGATGTGATTGCGAGCCGACAAAGTAGGTCAATCCGGCAGCCGCAATCGAGCCCACCGTGACAGCCTTGAACACGGCCACCAGGTCCCACAGCCCCAAATAGGAGGCGATACCCTGGTAGGCACCGAAGTACAGCAGCAGCGGTGGACGTAGGAGCGCGATCAGCGCCACCGTTTGAAAGGTGTACTCGGCCTCCGGCCACTGCCAATCGAAGCGTATCAGCATTGCCAGTGCATAGGCTGTCACCGCCAGCACAAGGTCGACCCCCATCAGAGCGAGCTGGCGGCGGCGGCGCCAGAGATACTTGGCCTTGAATGCGCCGCGCACGGTGATCCACAGGCCGCGGAGCAGCAACGCCATGTCACCCCAAAACGTCGCGCGCTCCAGATACTCAAGGTCGCGCTGCAGCTTCGGTGGCAGGACGTGCTTGACGTAGTAACTTTCGGTATCCTTGAGGCCGTCCGGGTAACTGTCGATCTCATCGCGCCCTTCGATCTGGCTCGGGCCTACGATGCCGGGGCGCAACAGTAACACGCGCCGTTGCTCCGGCGTGTAGAACTGGATGAAGTGTGGGTCCTCCGGACGCGGGCCTATAAGGCTCATCTCGCCGCGCAAGACATTGAACAACTGCGGCAGCTCATCGATCTTGGACCAGCGCAGAAGCCGTCCGAGCCGAGTGATACGCGGATCGCGCTTGACGGTCAGCCGCGATCCCATCAGATACGCGCCCTGCACCATCGTCCGGAACTTGTACATTTCGAACAACTTGCCGTTGCGCCCCGTGCGTTTCTGGCCGAAGAAAACCGGCCCCGGCGAACCCAGTTTGATAAGCACCGCCACCAGGATGAACACGGGCAGCAGGCTGACTACCCCCAACAAGGCCACCAGGAAATCGACCGTATGTTTCGCCGCCAGGCCTGTCCGCGTCATCGCGCGGCGGCCCGCAACCGCCTGCGTAGCAGCCTCCCGTGTCTCGACTGCAGACCCTTCGACCATCTCAGCGCCGATTTGCATTGAGTACCCTGCGTAGCGTTGTAGCCACGTAGCGCACGTCGTCGTCGGACATCAACGTAAAGAACGGGAGAGAGAGGATGCGTTCGCCGGCGGCCGACGCTACAGGAAAGTCTTCCGAGCGATAGCCGAAAGCGTCGCGGTAGTACGAGTGGAGATGCAAGGGAATGAAATGGACTTGCGTCGCTACACCTTCCGCTTTCAGCAGCTCGATGAGTTCATCGCGATGGATGCGCAGTCGCTGCGGCCGCAGCCGCACCACGTACAGGTGCCAGGCGTGCTCGACACCCGAATGCGTCACCGGCAGGTCCAGCTCGGGCACGTCGGCCAGCATCTCGTCGTAGAGCGCCGCGAGCTGCCGCCGGCGCCGGTGGAGGGCGGGCAAGCGCCGCAGCTGTACCAGCCCAATGGCCGCGGCGATGTCGTTCATGTTGTACTTGAACCCCGGATAGGTCACGTCGTAGCGCCACGAGTTATCTGCGCTGTACCGTCGCCACGCATCGCGGCCCATGCCATGCAGCCGACGGGTCCGAAGGCGGTCGGCCAAAGGCGCGTCGGAGGTTGTCAACATGCCCCCTTCACCGGTTGTGAGATTCTTCGTGGCGTAAAAGCTGAAGGCGGTCACGTCGCCGATGGTTCCCACCGGGTGGCCGCGGTAGCTCGCCGGCAATGCATGGGCGGCGTCCTCGATCACCGCGAGGCGATACTGCCTGGCGATCTGCTGGATCTCGTCCATCGATGCGGGATGGCCGGCAAAATGGACCGGCACAATGGCACGCGTGTGGGATGTGACCTTTCGCGCCACATCGTTTGGGTCCAGGTTCAATGTGTCGGGCGTGCAATCAGCGAGCACCGGTCTGGCGCCCGCGTGAAGGATGCTGGCCCCCGTGGCCGTAAAGGTGAGGGTACTGGTGATGACCTCGTCGCCGGGTCTCAGGTCGAGGGCGTCGAGCGCCAAATGGAGCGCCGCAGTGCATGAGCTCACCGCCACCGCGTGGGTGCAGCCAATCACCTCGGCGAAGTCGCGCTCGAACTGTTGCGTCCGGGGTCCGACGGTCAGCCACCCGGAGCGCAATGTCTCCACCACGGCGGCGATCTCCTCCTCACCGACATCGAGGCGATAGAACGGTATAGAGTGGGCCGGTGTTGTCGATTTCCGATCCGTTTGCAGCGACCCGGCGCTTTTTGTCGTCTCAATTTCCATGCACCCCATCCGGCTTCACGCTCCCATTGAGATATCTCTGGCCGCCATCGATGCTGAAATTTGCGCCCTCCGGCCAAGGCTCCTGTGTCTCACAGCCCACCTTCCTCCGCGAATCGCAGCAGCCCGGCCGCCTTTCTCCAGAACACCGCGTTGGTGCCGCGGTGATCCGTCAAGCGACGGAACAGCGTTCGCACCACGCCTCGGCGGAGCAGGATGCGAACCAGCGGGTGAAAGACCACGCGCTGGCGAATGGAACGCGGCCGAAAACCCATGGCGAATTTGAACTGGTCAAGCGGGCCCACTGGCTCCAAGGATTCCAGTCCGAAGGTGACCGCCGGCACCCGGCGTCGCACCAGCATCTCCTCGGTTACGTAAAACAGGAGTGCGTTATTCGGGTAGGCGCCGAGGCGGTTGCTGCACGAGCGAGCGAGCATGAACTCGACGGCGTCTTCGAAAGTTACGGTCACCAAGAAGGCTGCCAGCTCGCTCCCGCTCCAGGCTGCCCACCCTTCGAAGCCTTCTGTCGCCCCAGCCGCAGCCCAGAATTTATCCCAGCTTTCTCCTGTCAGTACACCGTCTCGTCCTTGGCGCGCCAGCGTATCGTAATGCGCCTGCCGCCCCGCAGTCGCGATCACCGAGAACGGAATCGGTCCCACCTCGCACCGCTTCAAGCCGCGGCGCACCTTGCTGCGCACGTTCGCGCTCAGCGCCTCGATGCTGTAGCCCGGGTTGTCGCAAACGATCTGGTAACTCAGCTTACCGTGCCCCTCGATCGGAGCGGCGAAGCGCAGGCCCATGCAAGGGAGGCGGCGCAACACGGCTCGAATTTCCTCTTCGGGCGGGTCGTACACGCGATGCGGGGGAGCGCTCAGGAAGAAGAAGCGGCTGGCATCGTACCAGTAGTTGGATCTCGTCTGAACGACCCGATGCCCAAGTTCACGCAAGAAGTTCGCATACCCCGCGGCATCCACTGGTGCAGTCATTGGTGTGCGTACAGCGCTTCTTCCAAGATCTTTTGCTCGACCAGGCGGCGCATGATGATGCTGAAGCCAATGAGCAAAAACAGAGTCACGAATTGCCACAAATCGGCGAAAAGCGAAAAGAAGGCCAAGACAATTAAATCGACCTCTACGCTGTGGATGATCCAGCTGAGACTTGCCAGGGGTGAACCGGGGGCCCTGATGTACGGTAGAGCCGAACGAATGTTCCGCCACGTCAGCCAGAGCAGGTACAGGTAGGCCATAAGGGTCAGCAAACCACCTTCGATCAAAGCGAGAATATAGGAGCTGTGCGGTGCGGCTGTACTGCGATCTGGATCGTTCAAATAGCGCGCCAGCGGCCAATTGCCGATGCCGACTCCGAGAAACGGGTGCTGCTTGAACATGTTGAAGGCGATTTTCCAGCCGTACATCCGGCGCTCGAACGAACTCGCCCCCAATCCCGTTTCCCCGGCCTCCGTAAATGGCATATTGGTGATCCGCTCGAGGGTCTTTTGCGGCACCAGCTCGAGCACCAGTAGCAGCACCAACACACCGACCACACCGAGCGTGAGGAGTTGCGTCAACTGCAACCGCTCTTTCATCAAGATGAGGGCGCCGCATACCCCTAGACCCAACAGACCGCTGCGGGAGCCGGTCATGAACACCGCCAGCGCCAGCCCCGCAATGAGCGGCAGGACGAAAACGAGCAACACCGGCACCCGCAGCGATCGCGTCAGGTACCAGAGCCCAGCGATGGGCATGATCGCGAACATCGCCAACCGGTTCGGGTTGCCCGCCGCCGCAATGACATCGCTGACGGCGCGGTAGCCGTGCTGCCCGCCGCCCTGCATCACCGCGCGCACGCCGGAGAGAGCGGTGATCACCATGAGCACAGTGATGAGCAGATAAATCATCACTATCTGCCTGGGTGTTCTTATGAAGTTGACGAGGAAGATTGTAAAGGCACTACGAGTCAAGAAGGTCCGGGGACTTTCGGAGATTCCTTCTTGCACGCCCATGACGGACACCAGCCGCGGATCCGGGGCGTTGAACCGGTTGGCTATCGCAAAGATCAAAAAAATGAGCCCCAACAGCTGCAACTCGCGACAGCGCACGAACCACCAGTCGTGGTCATTGTACACCTTGTAGGTAAGCAAAATGAGGAACAACCCCCCAAGCGCGTTGTTGATCGTTAGCGATCCACTACCTTGCAACGCTTCCGGGTAGGTCATCAAAAAGGTCGACACGAACAAGCCGATCCCGTACTCAGGCCGCACCACCACAAGCGCAAAAAACAGGAGCCCAAAGATCGGCAGGACCGCCATCGGTCCGACCACGATCGTCCCTACCCCCACGAGGAAGGCCAGGAACACCAGGAACAAGGCCGGCAACAAGCCATGCGACGAAGGGGACCGTTGGACAGTACCGACCGCTTGCATGAAGGTAATCTCACCCCTTAGAGGACGCTCTCGAGGAACGTGGGGATATAGGAGCGCCGTCGGTTCAGAACGACGCCGAGGATCCGCGCCCCCACACGATCGAGCTGTCGCTTCGCCGCCTCGGCCTCGGACACCGGCGTCACGTCGGCCTCCACCACGAGGATCACACCATCGACCTTGGTAGACAGCACGCTCGCGTCCGCATAACTGTTCACCGGCGGCCCATCGATGATGATGAAATCGAACTGCGATTGCAGCCGGCCAACCAACTCGTCGACGATTTCGACCTTGACGCCTGTGCTGGTCGCTGCTCCGGCCGCGATCACGGACAGATTGAGTTGCTCCAGGCGCGTCGCAACTGCCTCCGGAGTCGCACGGCCGGAAGCAAAGTCCAGCACGCCCACGTCGTTGGTCAGAGGAAGGACGCTACTAAACGACGGGCTGCGGAAGTTCCCCTCGACGAGCAACACTCGAGCATCACGCTCTTTGGCCAACGCCGTGGCCAGCCCGACGGCGACGGTGGTCGTACCTTCGCCGTGACGGGCTGAGGTGACGAGAATGATATGCAATCCCGCTGGCACGGGAATCGACACCAGACTGGCGCGCAGTTTCTGATAGTCGTCCTCTGCACCGCCGCCGGCCGCTACCCCATCGCGAAACGACGCTGCAGGCCGCACCGTGCGCGCGTGTGTGCGTTCCCGCTCCTCGCTTGCCTTCTTGACCGCTTCGTAGATCTTGCTCAAGGTTCGCCCGTTTGGACGGCGCTAAGCCTTGTAGTCGCCGATGCTGGCCAGCACCGGCAGACCCAAGAGGCGTCCGACATCGCCCTCAGAATGCAGCGAACGGCTCAGATACTCACGCCCGAATGCACCCGCAATTCCAACCACGAGACCCGCGAGGATGGACAGGGCCATCGAAACTCCCTGCATATCGGCGCGTGCCAGCGGCAAGGCCGGCCGCTGAACGACATCGACGTTGACCAAACTCTGCTCATCCATGGCTTGGGTGATCCGCGCCTCCTGCTCGCGCTTGACGTACAGCTCATAGGTGTCGCGCCGATTCTTCACTTCCTCTTCGAGCCGGTCGTACTCAGTGCCCTTCTGTTGCAGCGAGAGCAGTTGACGATTGACGCGACTGAGTTCCTCTTCGAGTAAGGCTTGTCGTGCGCGCATCTCCCTGAGAGTAGCTTCGAGGTCGAACAGGGTGCGCAAACGGTCTGCGTGCAGTGGGTTCAGCTGCAAAACCTGGCGGGTAACCACTGTCGGGCGCTCGCTGGTCTCGGCATCCAGTCGTGCTTTCAGCTCGGCGATCTCTTCGGCATTGTCATGCACGTGCCGGTCCTTCTCCATATACTTCCGCAGCAGCGTGATGCGGTCGACCTGTCGATCGATCAACTGCGAGGTAATCTGCGTAATGCTCGGATTCATCTCCAGCGACTGCTGTTGTTTGATGACCTCCGGTTGCGCCGCGAGCTGCTCGCGCACCACGCGGATGCGTTCCTCGGTGCCGGAAGCCGTACCGACGACATCACGCAGAGCACCGCTGACTTCGCCGGACATCCGCACCGCAGCTTGAACCTCGTCTTTGGGCGAGACCACGCCTTCCCGTTCGGAAAAAGCTCCTAGCGCGTCCTCGGCTTCCTGCAAACGTTTCTCGAGCGTGCGGCGCTGCTCGTCGTAGAACTGCGACAGCCCTTTGTTGCCGTGGATCATTGCATGGTAGGCGAGATACTCGTCGACGACGCGGTTAACGACGAGGGTCGCGAAGGACGGCTCGGACGACTTGTAGTCGATCTGGATCACATTGGAGTTCTTGACGGGCGTAAGGCTCAAATTCTGCCCCATACCGAGCACCTCGGTGCCGAAGGTGCTGCTCGTGTTTTCGACGTGTGGCGGGGCGTTGCCGTCCCCCGAAACCGCGAGCGACCGCACCACGCGTTCCAGCAGGTCGCGGCTGCCGACCACCTGCACTTCTGAGTTCACCAGCGACTCATTGAGCTGAATAGTCTCCAGTTTGGTGAGATCGGTCGGTTGCAATGTCGGGTCGTTCCGTTGGGTGGAGATCATCACCTTCGCGGTGGCCACGTAACTGGGTTTTTTCAGCAACGTAGCGATCAGCCCCGGCAACGCCACGCTCAGGAACAATGCTCCGATGAAGCGCTTGCGCTTGAAGATGACGTGCAAGATGTCGCGGACCTGTTCGCCGCCGCTCGCGCCCCGGCCGGCAACGCCACCGTAGCCATAGCCGTTGCCGTTGCCGTTACGGTGGCCGATGTCCCGGTTCGTTGGTTCGTGTGCCATGGGTATAGTCGTCAAACGCTAGTAAACCGCGCCGGCCCCTACGTGCGTTGTCGTTGGCAACATATTCTTGATGTAGTACTTGACAAACGCATTGAGATCCCCGATAGTCGTCCTGGGCACGTAGAGGATATCGCCAGCAGTCAGATGCATGTCTTCTCGCGTCCCTTCCGAAAGCGATTTGGTGAAATCGAGCCGCGTCCCTTGATAGTCGTTTTCTGTACCCGAAAGCCGCAGTACGCTATCGAGCCGCGCGGTATCTGTAAAGCCCCCACGGTCCATGATCGCTTGCAGCGGGCTCATTCCGGGCTGGTAAGCAACGAATCCGGGCAGCCGGACCTCGCCGCCGACGTACACCTTCTGCTCGGCCAGCTGCGCCACGATTACGGATATCTCGGGATCGCGCAGCCGGTCGCTGGTGCGCTCCTTGATCACCTGTTCGAGTTCTGTCGTGCGCAGCCCCGCCGCATGAATCTCGCCCGCAGCCGGGAGGGCCATGTAGCCGTCCGGTCGGATCACGACTTTGATGTCCAGCTCGGGGTGATACAGGAATTCGATGCGCAGGATATCGCCCGGTTGCAGGCGGTAGCCCGCGGCCGCTTCACCGGAGACCCCGGCTTCCGGTGCGGCCTCCAAGGGCGGTAGCAGCACCGGCCGTGTCGTACCGCATCCACACGCAAGTATGCCGAGGGACAGAACCAAGCATCCGCCGATCTTACCAACTAGGTAACGCATATCCTTACCTTCTAGGTAACGTATATCCTTACCTTAGATATATATCCACCGCTCACACAGCGGACTGTCGCTCGCGGCGCTTATACGATCTCTGGCGCAAGCTATCAATCCCTGCGAGCTGTCCGGGGTACACCCGCCCGAGACCTGCTCCGGCAGGAGCGGGCCCGGCCACCTGCGCATAGATCTGCTCGATCTGCGATGCCGCCCGCTGCCAGCTGTACAGCTGCGCCACCGTCACCCGAGCTGCTTCGCCCAGCCGCCGTCGGAGTGCCGCATCCTGCGACAGCCGTTCCAGGGCAGCGCTAAGTGCTGCCGCATCTCCATTGGGGAACGTCAGCCCGGTCTGGCCGCTCCTGATATTCTTTGCCGAGCCCTCCGCTACAATTATCGGTTTACCTGCAGCCATGTAGTTGATGAGCTTGATTGGAAAGCCGGACCAGGAGCTCCGCGGGCAGACCAGGATGTCGGCGCCCGCCAGCAGGCGGCGGACCACTGAGAAGGCGGACGCGACAATGACCTGGGCCCGGCTCTCGCGCAGCAGCGATCGCAACCGCTCGTTCAAGTTCTCTGACCAATCCGGGTCGTGGGTTACGAGAACCAGCAGCGCCGCCTCGCCGGATGCACTGAAGTCGGCAAAGGCGCCGAACAGAACCGGGAGATCCTGGTAAGGGTCGAAATTCCCCGTGTACATGACCACAAAATGCCCCGCGAACGGATGGGTCCTCGGCGGTTGCGGCGGCGCAACCGATGAGCTGCCAGGCGCGACGACTGCCAGTCGGCTTGCTGCCACACCGCGCCCGCTTAGAAAATGTTCGAGCGCCGGAGTCAGGGCAATACTGAAGTCGGCGCGACGCGGGATCAGCCGATCGAGCACGCCGCCGATCCAGGATGCCGCAGCGCGCCGTATGCCAGGCCGGAAGTAATAACCAAGCTCATCGCTCAGGGCGTTGTGCGAGTGATACACGACCGGAATGCCGCTGAGCCAGCGAACGCACAACCCGACCAACAGCCCTTCGTAGTTGTGCGCATGGATGACCTCGATCCGTTGAGCGCGAACCACGCGGTACAGCTTTACAGCAAGGGTCAAGTCGAGCAGAAGCTTACACCATCCAAGCTTGCGGCGCCAACGTGCCAGAGGCGAAAAACGGATACGGTGCAGAAAGATTCCGCGGATGGGGACGACACTCTCCGCAAAGGGATACGTGACGACATGGACCTCATGCCCTCGTTCAGCCAAAGCCTCTGCCAGTTCCCGGATGAGCACCTGCGAGCCCCGGGCCGATGGAAACGGACACGCCGCCACCATCGCGATGCGGCGCCGAAGCGAATCGGCATTCATTCGAGGTACCCCAACGCAGTGAACCTCGCGCTTATTTCGTGTTCCTCGGCCTCGTCGTACGGATGTTCTGAAGCCGGCGCCTGCATGTCTAAAGCCTTTGCGTCGCAGCTCGACCGCGGCGGTCCGACCAACGCTTTTCCGTCCAAGCCAGCCGGCGGGTCGATGGCGCACAAGCGCAAGATGGTCGGCGCCATATCGGCGATTGCCGCGCCACGGCGGCTCCAGGCGACATCCGAGGCGCTGAGCACAAACATTCCGTCCGGGCGATGGCTACCACTCATGCCGACAAGTTTGCCGCTCCCGCATTCGGTCGCGCTCAGCACGCAAACAGCTTTCGACGTCCGCGCCGCCACGCTGGGCAAGCACCGGTATGTGTAGCCGTCGTCGTAATTGAACTCCAAAATGACGTCAGGCGCGTACTCCGTCCAAGGCCCGTCGTACAGTTCCTCGCGCCGCCAGGCCCGCCTCACCACCGGTCGTCCGTGTTCGGGGTCCCGAAGTCCTTCAGCAGCCATGCAGATGTCGTCACGCGCAGCCCGATAATCCGCGCGTTCCACCACCCCCTGTGGCTCACGGCCTTTCAAGTTCAGCCATACACTCGGGAAGTAGTTGAGTTCTTCCGAGAAGGCGCGGGTACCCGTCCAATCGATTCCCGCGAAGCGAGACCGGCTCTCCAACCAGTTCGCCCAACGGCCGTGCTGCAACCGAAAGAGCTGGGCTTGCAGGTGCGCTGGGATACACTGTAGCGCCGCGCGTTTCAGTCGCGCGCTCAGCCGCGAGCCGGCACGCTGGTGCCGGCGTTGCAACCCGAGCTGCGCCAGCCACTGATTCAAATAGACGGCCTTGCTGCTCGTGCCGCCGAAGCCGTGATCGGACACCACGAGCACCGTTGCCGCCGAGACCGCACCGGTCAGCGTCCCGATGGCCCCATCGAGCGCTTCATACACCCGCAGGATAGCGTCACCGAATTCCGAGGCGCCCCCCGCATCAAACATGGGCGACCTGGCGTCGTGGAATTTCCAAAAATGATGCGCCACCGTGTCCGACTCCCCAAACAGTAGCAGAAAACAATCCCAGTCCTGTTGCTGCAAGAGCGCCTTGGCCAAACGGGTCTTGGTCTCGATGCCGCGCAGCAAGCGCTCCAGGGCCATGCGATACCAACGCGGGCCAACGCGGAACTCCTGGAAGTCTGCAAACGGGAATCCGCCCATTTGCTCGACCAGTGGCGCCAGCGCCGGCGGGCTCACAAACGAGGCATCGGCACGCGTGGTCACCGGCGTATCAAAGCCACTGATCATGCAGCCGTTCACATCCTCGGGAGGATACGTCCCCGGCACACCGAGCACGCCCACGCGCCGGCCGGCATCGCTCAGTAGTTTCCAGATCGTGGGTGCCTTGCGGAGGCTCGCATTGACAAACTGTACCCTGTAGGTGCCCAGCTGACGTCGAGTGAAATCGAAGATGCCATGCTTACCCGGGTTCACGCCGGTCATGAATGTGGACCAACTGGGGAACGTAGCTGGTGGCACGGTGGACCCCAGCGGGCCCGATAGCCCTTGACGGCGCAGCCGCTCAAGGTGCGGCAAACGCCCCGCCGCGATCCACGGATCGATCAGATCCCAGGTCGCACCATCAAGACCGATGATCAGCAACATCGTCGGGACCCATCCGACCCGTG
Organism: Binatia bacterium; assembly: GCA_050015455.1. Lineage (GTDB taxonomy): Bacteria > Desulfobacterota > Binatia > HRBIN30 > HRBIN30 > JAGDMS01. The sequence continues at coordinate 111,230 of JBEKBJ010000001.1, read as the reverse complement.
ACTTGGTTGCGGTTGTTCACTCGCGCACGCTCTTGTGCCAGCAACTGGAGCATCTGCTCCATGCGCGCCTGCTCCGTCGGCGCCAGGCTGTGTCGCTCGCGGGCATCTTGGTCGAGGTTGTACAGTTCCACGGGCTGGAGGCCACGGGGGTTGTCGGCGTTGGCAGTGATGACTTTCCAGGGGCCAACGCGTAGCGAAGCCAGAACGTTGCCTTCCAGTTCTTCTTCGGCAAACAGCGGCTCTGGCTCGGGGGCGGGAGGACCGAAAAGGTCTCGCCCGAGGAACTCGCGAGGAATCTTGAGTCCGGCCGCCGCCATCAAGGTTGGCGCGATGTCGAGCGTGCGCGCGCTATGCGATTCGACCTGCCCGGGACGTTCCTCGTGCGCCCGCTTCACCATGAGAGGCACATGCACAACCTCCTGATACAAGGTGGTTCCATGCCACCACCCACCGTGTTCCTGAAATTCCTCCCCGTGATCGGCAGTGACCGCAATGATCGTGTTGTCGTACAGGCCCGCCGATTTCAGTCGGGAAAGCAGGTCGCCGAGATGCTGGTCCAGGTATGCGACATCCCCAGCGTACAGCGCGTGCAACTCGTCTTTCCGGCTGGCAGGAGGGTCTGGATTCGAAACCCGGGCAACGCCCCGCCCGTTGTACGGATGCTCGAAGTACGGATCGTGCGGGTCCATGAAGTGGATGAAGAGAAAGAACGGGGTGGGTGGATTGTGCTCCACCCATTGCGTTACCGCCCCGGTGACCACCTCAGCGTCTTGATAATAGTTGTAGAAGTAGATGCGGCCGCGCAGGAAGCGTTCGCGGGCGAGCCGCAAGCCCTTGTAAATCGCCAGTTGCGTCGCCGAGTCGGTCGCCCAGAAGTAGAAATACGGTGCCAAATATGTGTATTCGTCGAATCCCTGCTGAAAGTTGAAAACCGGCGCCACATTGATGTTGCTCACGAAGCCTGCAGTCCAGTAGCCGTTGGCGCGCAGGGCTTCGGCGAGTGTGGTCACTCGGTCAGGCAGCGCATCCATCTTGTGTATGGTACCGTGCTCGGATGGATAGAGCGAGGTCAGGATCGTGGCGATTGACGGTCGCGTCCAGCTCGACTGCGAGTACGTGTTCTCGAAGCGGACGGCTTCACGCGCGAAGGCGTCCAACGCCGGGCTAGCCGTGGCGGCGGCCCCGTATGATCCGAGCGCATCGGCGCGCAAGGTGTCCAGAATAATCAGAATGATGTTGGGCGCTATGTGAGGGGTGACCCTCCGCGGCCGGCTGGCCACCAGCTCCGGAGCATGTGGCGAAGTCAACACCGCGGCACCGCAGCTGACGCCGACACAGGCTACCAGCGCCATCGCCGGGAGGACGAGACCGCTACGGCAGTGCTGCACCCATCGACCGCCGTACAGCAACGCCAACGCCAATACACCGACGCAAAGGAAGATCCCCGCATGCACCGTGAGACCCATCCCCGAGATGGTCACCAGCTCTTCATCGAAGACCCGTTGGATGATGTGATAGCGCGCAACAGAAAAACCGATCAGAAAGAACGCAGCGCCTGCTCCTAGACCAAGCATGGCGCCGCGGACCCTCTGCGGCACAAAGGCCGCGCCGACGACGGCGCAACCCAGCCCCATCACCATGCCGAGTATTCCGTAACTCACGATTGCATACGGGAAGAGCCAGTACTCCTCACCCGGCGCGCTGCTGATTGTAATCACGGTGGCTTCGGCAAGGCCTACGACCGCCCCTCCCCAGGCTCCGCCAAGGCTGCCCGTGATCATGTCCCTAACGATGGATCCGGAATCACTCATGCCCAAAGCCGACCCCGCTGCTAAACATAGCTCCGCCACACCGCCCGGCTGTCTTTCCCGGCAGTTCGATCGCGAGCCTGCCCGCTCGCCCACGCCACGCGGGTTTATCGCACCCGCTAGCCTCCGCCACTACGCCGACACGCGTTCAAGAAGATGTTGCGGCACGTCGACCCGTGTCTGGCGCCGCAACAGCTCCATCAACACCCTCACGCGGTCACGGCCACAGCTGGGGTTTTCGATGATTCCGATCAAACCCGCAAAGGGCCCGTGCGTGACGCGGACCATGTCGCCCTGCCTGAACACGGGCTTCATCCGTACGATTCCTTCTTCCCCTACGCGGGCATGCAGGAAACCGATCACCGCATCGTCCACCGGGCAGGGGAGCGCGCCGAATCCGATGAATCGCCTGACTCCCGGAGTCCATACCACATCGAAGTACTGCTCATCGATCTCGATGTGAACGAACAAATACCCGGGAAACAAGGGCGCGATCACTGGCTTGAGCCGGAAACGTACGGGCTCCAATATCCGCGGCAGAAAAGTTTCGACCTCGCGACGCAACAGTTGATCCTGCGCAAATTCTTCTCGGCGACCTTTCGTGCTGACGACAAACCACTGCAGAGCCATGCCACACTCCCACCCAACCTAATCGCCCAGCTGGGCAATCCGGGTGTCCTCGCGGAAGAGCTTCTGCAGCTGCCGTCCGAGTCCAATCAGTTCCTCCCGGTTGTTCCCTCTCGAGATGACGACCCGGAACACCGGTTTCTGGTAACCGATGCTGCCTTGGCTGACACGGGCATCAAAACCGCGGCTGCGAAGCGCGTTTTGAACGGCCGTGGCACGCCCACCCACGTGACTTGAATACACCAGTAGTGAGTAGCGGCCGCTGCCATCGCTCAGAATTGGAAAGCCATCGCCAAGCTCAGGCAACCGGATCTTTTGGCCAATGGTGATCATGTTAATGTCTCTCAGGTCGGGATTCGCCAACTTCAGCAGGTCCAAGATTGTATAGGTCGCGTGTCCGTATTTGCGTAGCGCGATCGCCGACATCGAGTCGCCGCCACGGACGACGACTTCCGCGAACGGCATCCCTTCCAAGCGAGCATATCGCCCTGACCTCTGATCGCCTGCCATGCCGGTGTCATCCGCCACAGCGGCCACTTGCGCAGGCGCCGGTTCGCGTGCCTTGTGTTCCCCCACCGGCTCGCCACCATCAGTGTTGAGAGCTGCTTCCTCAGCCTGCGCTCCAACCGTGCGCCCACGATCCTGAGGGGCCGCCGCGACCTCTTCCGCAAGCCCCTGCTCAGATGCGGCGGGAGCCACTTCTGAGCCTTTGGTGCTCGCCGCCGCGTCGTGCGCCGCCTCCGGGCCGTTCCGAGCTGCCCCTGGACCACCGGCGGCCACTCCAGCGGTAGCCGGACGATCGCCCTGCTGCACCGCTACCCGAACGCCGCCATCACTTTCATGACCCTTTCCCGGCGCGGAGTTGCCGGCATCAGTCGGCGGCCCGGCTTCGGCAGCAGCGATCATCTTGGATGGCGACCCCGCCTCAGCCGGAGGGTTGGCTTCAGGGACTGCCGCCGCCACATCCTTCATTGTGTCGTCCGGCCGAGCAACTGGATACTCGACGCTACCACTTCGGGCTTGCGACCCCGGACGAATGACCTCAAGCTTCAGCGGCTCCGCGGGGGCCGCTACAAGGTGCTTGTCTTGCTTCTGCAGCATGGTCCGCACACCGGAAAGCAGCCCGATCGCCACCGCCACCAGGAGCAGCGCCATTACCGCGAGGCGCGGGCGCCAGCGTACGCGTGACGGCGTGCTGACGGTAACCGTTGAAACCGGAGGGGGCTGTGTGTTGAGGTCTTCCGCCGTTTGCTCGTTGGAGAGTAGATCGGCCGCCGCCTCGGTGATCAAGTCGGCACCGATCCGCTTCTTCCCAAGGGCGTAGCCAATGACCAGGGCATTATCGCAAACGACGTTCACCAGCCGCGGGATGCCCCGCGAGAAGTGATAGATCTGCTCCACCGCCTCACGGGAGAACAGCTTTAGGTCCGGGCAGCCGGCGGCTTGGAGCCGGTACTGGATGTACTCGGTGATTTCATCCCGGGACAGTGGCAACAGTCGGCAGTTGATGCCGATGCGTTGCCGGAGCTGGCGTAGAACCGGGTTGCTCAGCTTCTGCCCCAACTCCGGTTGTCCAGACAACACGATCTGCAGGATTTTTTCTTTCGCCGTTTCCAGATTCGACAAGAGACGTAAATCCTCAAGCACGGAAAACTCGAGGTCCTGCGCCTCGTCGATCAGCAGCGCCACGTTAGACCCTGCCCGCAGTTCGTCCAGCAGAAACGTATTCAGCCGTTGAAGCATGTACAGCTTCTTGCCGTTGTGTACGGGGAGGTCGAACTCCGCGAAAATGTACTCCAGCATCTCCTCGAAGGTGACATTGGTGTTGAAGATAAAGACCGATCTCGTTTTCGAGTCCAAGTCCTCGAGGAGCTTGTTGAGCAGCGTGGTCTTTCCCGTGCCGGCCTCACCGATCAGCGTGACGAACCCCTTCCGCTGCGTAATGCCATAGTTGAGGGACGCGATGGCCTCGCGGTACCGGGCATTCAAATACAGAAACTTCGGATCGGGTGTGACGTTAAAGGGGCGTTCGGTCAGCTGGTAGAACTCGCAATACATTGGACGCCTCCCTCTCCGGCAACAATCGCCGTGCCAAGCACGCAGCGCTGTCAACGCCGCTTTCAGCCCCGATCGCGGCTCGCACCGGTGCGACCTGCAACTGCGGCGCTCGCCCCGGCCTGGCATCACTGCAAGGTTGATCGCCTATCGGCCTCATGCCTTCCCCTCCCCAGCCCCGGCGCGCGCTTTACGGCGAAACTCTCCGGGCCGCAAACCGTGCGTGCGGATCTTGCGGTGGAGCGTCGCCTCATCGATCACCGCATGCCGCGCGGAGGGTGCAATGCTTCCATGATAGTGTTGCAGGACACGGGTCAGGTACTGTTGTTCAGCTCTCTTCAGAAAAGGACGAAGCGGCAAACCAAAATCGGCATGGTCCTGAGTTTTCGATATTTTGGGTTCGGCTCCAGGAACATCGACTTCGTGAATCGTGTCCCCTTTGGCACGCAGGACGGCTCGCTCCAAAACGTTGAGGAGCTCACGGATATTCCCCGGCCAGGAGTAGCCCATGAGCATCTCCAGTGCGGCTTCCGACACCCGGTTGATACCCTTCTCGCGCGCCATCGCGTTGCTACGGAGGAAGTCCGCTGCCAACAACGGCACGTCCGCGATCCGCTGGCGTAAAGGCGGCAGCACCACCGGCACGACATTGATCCGATAATAGAAGTCCTCTCGCATCCGACCTGCGGCCACGGCCCCGGTGAGATCCTGGTTGGTGGCGGCAACGACGCGCATATCGACGCTGACCCGGCGGTTGCTGCCCAACCGCTCGATGGCGCGATCCTCCAACACCCGCAGGAGTTTCGCCTGCATGCTCAGCGGAATAGTTTCCACCTCGTCGAGAAACAGGGTTCCGCCGTTCGCCAGCTCGATCTTGCCGACGCGGTCCTGCATGGCCCCGGTGAAGGCGCCCCGCTCGTACCCAAACAGCTCGCTTTCGAACAGGGCTTCCGGCACCGCCGCGCAGTTGATGGCGACGAAACGACCCGCTTTGCGCTTGCCTTGATAGTGGATGGCGCGGGCGACCAATTCCTTGCCGGTGCCGGACTCGCCGGTGACGACCACGGTCACGTCGCTTTGTGCCAGCATCTCGATGGTCGAAAAGAGCTCCAACATCGCCGGATCCCGGCTGATCATGTTGGCAAAGGTGTACCGGTCCGACAGCTGTTTGCGCAGGTACTCGATCTCGTCGAGCAACCGCCGCCGTTCGAGGACCTTCTGCGTCGCCAGCAAGATATCGTCTGGCTCGAACGGCTTGGTTATGTAATCGCAGGCACCGTGACGCATCGCCTCGACAGCGCCTTTGATGCTGCCGTAACCAGTGATCATGATGACATCCACAACCGGCCAGCGTTCCCGGATCTCGCGAATCAAAGTCATGCCGTCGCTGCCCGGCATTTTCAGGTCCACGAGCGCCAGGGCGAACTCCGACCCGCTCATGTGCTCCAGCGCCTCCTGTGCGTCGGCTGCCGACTCGACGGGATAGCCGTGATTCATGTATAGGCCTTCGAGTTGACGCCGAATGAGTGGATCATCGTCCACGATCAAGATGCGGACGGGAGTGCTCGGCAAGGCTAGGACTGGAGCGGAAGCACTACTTCCCACGTAACTTCTCCCGAAGCGGTTGAGCATTGGGTCAAAGCTCCGCCGTGGCTTTCAAAGACCTTCTCTGCCACCGTCCACTGCATTTCGGTCGATGGCGAGCCCCTGGAAATCAAGTGCGAAGGCACGCCCATGGTGAGCACGATCGAGTGGTTGGACGACCGCACGGCGGTGTGTATCTCCAGGGAAAAGCAACCATTGCCGCTACGCCCGAGTTGCCGTGCCAGCAATGCGAACGCCCGCACCAACCGGCCGGGATCGACCAACAAGCGGCCGGTCGCGTGCCGCCCATCGATTTTCACCGGGCATCCCACCGCCTCGCTGATTTCGCGCGCCAAGCTCTGCGCCACCTCGATGGCCGGCACGAACTGCAACATCAGCGGCAAGGGCGAAAAGTAGTCCATCACCAACTGCAGGAAATCTTCCAACTCCCTGATGCTGGCGGACAGTAGCGCTACCGGCGCGCCGTCGTGCTGGCGCGCCTGATCTGCAAGGTGGTAGATTCGCTGAAACAGATTTCCAAACACGTGTTCTACGCGCTCCACGACAGCTGGACGCACCAGGACGATCCGGTCCTCGTCCTCCGCGCGCGTCCCATCAAGGTTGTCTTGACGCATCGGACCCGTTGCTCCGCGCGATGCACCTTCCACTTCAAGACTCCATAACCGCTCGTTCACCGATCAAACTTTTGGTCGCAACCAATTCCTCACTCAAGCCATCGCCCCTCTTGTTGCACAAGCTTTCGGGCATACACAGCAGTTGCTTCTGACTAATGATGACCGTTACCACGCCCCCTTAAACTTTTTCAAGCGAATTTTGTGGATTCGGCAACCGAAAAAGCAAAGCCATGCCAAGCGCTCAATCGCCCAATTGAGCCCAATTGAGCGTTGACTTTTGCAGCCGAAACCGGCTAGGGTGAAGCGTCGTTCTATCCGAGTCCGTTGAGGGCAAGAGGGAGGGGAAGGAGGTTGCTGAGTGGTCCGCCCACGCGTTTGGGTAATCGATGATTCCCCGATAATTCGAGAGACAATCGCCATAGTCCTGAACGACCGCTACGATGTCGACAGTCTCAGCGCGTCGGCCTACGCACGTGATCCTTCCAGCGTTCAGGACGCCGGACTCCTGGTCGTGGGCTTGGACACCCTTTCACCCGCGTCCGTAGCTTCGCTACCGGACGTCCCGGTGCTCTGGATCGAAGGGCCCGGCAACACGCCCAGCACGACCCCCGCACAGCCGGTGCTTCCGTATCCCTTCGCGCCTGACGACCTGCGCACCCGGGTGGAAGGACTATTGGCTGGGCGCGGGGCCATTCACGGAAACCGGCTGGACATTGAGTACCCAATCTTTCCCAAGGACGCGGCGTTGCTCGCCCGCCGGGCCGCCGCCACTCGTTTCCCGATCCTGATCTGCGGCGAATCCGGGAGCGGGAAGGCCCGGCTGGCACGCGCCATCCACAGCTTCGGACACCACGGTTATTTCCTGCCCCTTGCACCACCCCATTGCACCCCTACGGTGCTCCAACAAACCGCCCACATGTGCCCGGGAGATATCACGCTCTTCGTCACTGCAATCGATGCCGTGACGTCCGAGACCGAGCAGTGGCTCTTGGAGATTGTGGATCGTGGGGGATTTTCTTCCGACAAAGGCTGGCACAACGTCCGGCTCATCTGCGCGGTGAACTGCAGCCTGGAAGAGATCGCCCGCACGCATCGGCTAAGCCGCGATTTGTTTTACAGAATCAGCGTTTTCCCGATCACACTTCCACCATTGCGGGAGCGCACTGCCGATATCCCCGCGCTGGTGCAACACATCGCCGGAGCGCTGGCATCTCTGCTTCGGGCCGAGCCGGTGGCGTTCACGCAGCGCGCGATGGACCGACTGGTGCACTACCTGTGGTTTGGGAACTTAGCAGAGTTGGAAGCCGTCCTAACCCGCTCCGTCGTGTTGGCGGACCGCCGGACGCTCGATGCCGAGGACCTGCTGTTTGGTTACGGGCGACTTGTTCCCCGCCCGCCTGGGAAAACGACCGCGCACTGCGAACCCGCTCCTACCCCTGAAGCCAACGAAACGGTAGATCTGGTCATCAACGAACTCGCCCACGAATTCAAAAACCCGATGGTCACGATTAAAACAGTCGCCCAGCACCTAGAACGCCTCCTCGCCGATGAAACGGGGCGTGAGCAGGTGGCTAGGCTTACAGGCGAGGCCGTCGATCGCATGGACCGTGCACTTGAAAACCTCTTGCAGTTCACGCGTTTTCGGGCGCCGGCTGCGGGCGATGTCGAGCTCGACACTTTGCTCTCACCGTGTCTGAGCGAGTTAGCACCGACCTTGACGGAACGGCGCGTCCTGCTGGACTATCGCCCCCCCGAACAGCTCGCGGTATTTGTCGACCCCGCCCAGGTCACGTACGCGTTCGAAAATCTCTTGCGCGTGATCGTTCGGGACCTGCCGGAAGGACAGACCCTGACGGTACACCCCGTGGAAGGAGCGGCGGCGGTGGCCTTCGAGTTCGCTGGCGCACGACAGCCGCTGGCGGGCAAACTTGCCGAGTTTCTCGACCGTCCCTCCCCAGAAGCGGAGGTCTTGCTCCCGTTAGGCGCGATGTTCGCCAAGAGTCTGATCGAGCGCAACGGCGGCCGCATCGAGGTCCACGCGCGACCCGACATGACCGCGGTAACCGTCTGGCTTCCAGGCCGAGAGGAGTTCACACCCGGAAATGGGAAAGCGGCAAGTCTTAATCATTGACGACGAACCGGGCGTGCGCGAGTCGCTGCGCATGCTGCTCAAGGAAAGCTACGAGGTTCTGACAGCTGTTTCCGGCAATGAAGGTCTGCAGCTGCTGAGTAAACACGCCGTGGACGTCGTCTTGCTCGACATCCTGATGCCGGGAATGGACGGGCTTGAGGTATTGGAGGAAATCAAGCAGCGCAACCTTTCTGCACAGGTGGTGATGCTGACCGCGACGAAGACGGTGAAGACCGCGGTGACCGCGATGAAGCTGGGCGCCTTCGACTACGTGACCAAGCCCTTCGATATCGACGAACTGCAGGTGATCGTGGAGCGTGCAGTGGCGTCGGCCGCTTTGGCGCGCGAGGTGCAAAACCTCCGCGCGGAGGTCGGTGTGCGTTACAGTTTCGAGAGCATCGTCGGTAGCTCCGCCAAGCTGCAGGCAGTTCTCAGAACCGTTTCTATGGTTGCGCCCCTCAAGACCACGGTGCTGATCACCGGAGAAAGCGGTACCGGCAAGGAACTGATCGCCAAAGCCCTTCATTACCACAGCCCGCGCGCGCACAAGCCGATGGTGACCATCAACTGCGCTGCGATCCCGGAAAACCTGCTCGAGAGCGAGCTGTTCGGGCATGAACGGGGCGCTTTCACCGACGCATACGTGAAGAAGCCAGGGCAGTTCGAGCTGGCCGACCAAGGCACGATCTTCCTGGATGAGATCGGCGAGATGAATCCCAGCACCCAAGCCAAGATCCTACGGGTGCTTGAGCAAGGAGAGTTCGCGCGCATCGGCGGGGCCCAGGCTATTCACGTCGATGTCCGTGTCATCGCCGCCACCAATCGTGACCTGCACCAGGGCATGCGCGAGGGCAACTTCCGCTCAGATCTGTACTACCGGCTGAATGTCGTTTCCGTCCACCTTCCCGCCCTACGCGAGCGCCGCGAGGACATTCCCGTGCTCGTCCACCACTTTCTGCAACTCAAATCGCAGCAACTCGGGCTTGTGGAAAAGTCGTTCAGTAACGAGGCGCTGGATCTTCTGATGCAGTATTCCTGGCCTGGCAACGTCCGGGAACTCGAGAACCTAATCGAAAGAGCGTTGGTCCTGTCCCCGGGGCGGGTGATGACGGGAGAGGATCTGCCGCAGTACCTACACGCCGGCAACGGCCGCATCCATCCGGCGCAACAAAGTGTTCTGCGCGGTGAAACCAGGCTCAGTGAAGCGGTCGACCAATTCGAGCAGGAACTCATCCGTACGGCGCTGTCGCAAGCGCAAAACAACCAGACCCGGGCCGCCGAAATCCTGGGCACCACGCGCCGGATCCTCAAATACAAGATGGACAAGCTCGGCATCGCCGGGGAAGGCTGACGCCGAACAGCTGAGAAATCAGCTACTTGGAGGCAGCCAGCTCGCCGGCTGTGGCGTCTGCTACCATTTTGCTACCACTCGGTTTCTCGCCCGTTGCCGGCCGGCGGATCGCCGCGGCCAAGTCGGCCATCGCCGAGGCAGACGACGCGCCCGTGAACCAGTGAGTATAGACCTTGAGCGTCAGCTCGGGGTTCTTGTGTCCGAGGATCTGTGAAACCTGACTCACCGGCTTGCCCAGCTGAATCATCAGCGAGGCGAAGGTGTGCCGCAGTCCGTGAACGCTCACGTGCGGGAGCGTAGCCCCTGCCCTCTTCCCGTTCGCCTGCTTGATCGCCCGTTGCAGGCCCTTGTGCACGAAGGCACGGTGCAGCGGCTTGCCGAGGCTGTTCGGAAAGACCAGCTCCTCACCGCGGCTGTACCGGCTCCTCAGCCGCCACGCCTTCAGCTCGTGCACGAGATCCGGCGCAAGATCGACCGTGCGGTATGATGAATCGGTCTTCGGCGGCCCGAACACGGCCTTGTTCTTCCCGTAGCCGCGCTCCTCACCGCGGACCCACGACAGCGAGCGCTCGATGCGCATCTTGCCGTCTTCCAGGTCGAGATGCTCCCAATTCAGCGCCAGCAGCTCGCCGACGCGCGCACCGGTGTGCACGGCCGTGGTGATGAACGTCCGGCAGAGTCCCGGTGAGGCCGCCTCGATGACCGTCGCCGCTTGCTCTGCGGTAAGTACTTCCTTCGGGTCAACGGCCTGGACGCCGGCGGCACCTGCACGCCGCTCGAAACGCACCCGCTCGACCTGCTTCCCCGGGTTCGCGCTCAGGTAGCGGTGCACCACCGCGTATTCGAGTATTGCCGTGAGTGTCTGGAGCAGCTGATTGACCGTTGCCCGCTGTAACCGCTCGTGGCCATCGGTGCCATCGCGTTTGCCGTTCCGGAAGCGCTCGACGTCGCGCACGGTCACCTGATCGATCCGGAGCGTTCCGAAGGCCGGCAGAAAATGCCGCTCAACCTGCGTTGTCCAGAATTGAAAGGTTGCGGCCGGATGGTCGCGTTTGACCGCGAGCCAGGCGCGCGCCACTTGCTCGAAGGTCGGCAGGGTAGCGGGGTCGCAGTAGACGCCGTCCCGGAGATCGAGGCGGACGTCCGCAAGCGCATCGTCTGCCTCCTTCCTCGTGTCGTAGGTCTGCCAGTGTCGTTTGCCGCTGCGGTCTCGGAAATCAGCCACCCAGCGGCCGCGCCGCTTACGAACGCACGCCATCCCTACTTCGCTCCTTCCTGGTCGAGCGCCGCCTCAGCGACCTGCTCCATGCGCGCCGCGCGTTCACGCGACGTTTGGTACTTCGTTCGCTTTTGCATATCGTCCCTCCGTCTAAGATGTGGTGCATATGGTATACATCCGTGGTGCTTTCAAGTCAAGTGCATCTGTGGTACAAGCGCACCCCATGAAGACCGGACGGAGTGGAGCGAAGTTGAAGACCCCGTCAGTAGCGCAAACAGCCTTACGGCTACCAGCCGACATTTTGCGACGTGCGGACGCTCTTATACCCGCACTCTCGCGGACGCCGACTTTTGCGGCATTAGGCCGCGTGACGCGGAGCACCGTGCTCAAGCTGGCACTCATGCACGGCCTGGATGCACTAGAGCAGGAGCACAAGTAGCCCGCGCGCCGGACCCTGGCTTCCGTGCCCGGTTGGACACCAGTCCCGGCAGACGCGCCGCCAGGTCCGCAGCTTCCTTGAGCCTCGCCGCCTTCATTGGCGCCCTTCGTTTTCCAGCCCGCTTGTTGCGCTGCAGAAACCCGCTCGACGAAAAAGATGCCCTGGGCTGTTTCCGACTGTTTGCGTCGATTCTAGGGCCGGGAAGTCGCTCTCACTGTGTGCCCGACGCTGGAAACCGATCGCTCGCAGACGTTCCCGCTGCGTCTCTGACACCTGCCGGCGCCGGTAGGGCTTCAGCAGCTCGAACACTGCCGGCGCATCGTCAACGTGGAAGGTGACGACGGTCTCGGTATCACCGCGGGTAGACCGCACGCACGGCAGCGCCCGCAGCTTCGCACCGATCCGCGCGCCACTCTCTACCGCCGCGAGCATCTCGCCGCCGAACGGGTAGATCACACCACGCCGGCCGCGGATATCCATCAGCCACGACCAGTCCTCGCGCGCCCAGAACCGCTTTGTGACACCATCAGCTTCCCAGGTCACCCTGTATTGTCGACCGAACCGCTCTTGCAGGTTGACGCAGCTCACCGCTGACCCCCGCGCGCCGGTAGCACCGCGGTAGCAGGCCCGTCCAAGGGCGCGACCGCACGGCGCTTTTTCGTGGGTTCAAGCGTGAGCATCTTGGAATCGCGCCCACTGATCAACGCGCGCTCGACGTCGGCCCGGTTGAATCGCACGTACCGCCCCAGGCGAATGCACGGCACGCGGCCTTGCCTGGCAAGCTCGTAGAAGAACGACCGCGGGACGTTGTACAGCGCCGCGAGTTCGCTGGCGGTCATGCTCGCGACATCCGGCACCGCTGCGCGCAGTTCCTCAGCCGGTTGCGCGAGCCTTGCCCATGCGATCGCCTTGGCCGTCTCAAGGACGCCGATCAGCACCGGCAGTGTGTCGTGAGCCGTGGCGGCCGCCAGCTGCTGCAGCTCGGTTGCAAGCGTTGTGATGTCCGGAGGCGTGTTCACTTCCTGTGCTCAACATCCAGCGGCCGGCGTGTGGTGCGCCGGAACGGCTTCCGGGTGGCAGGGTGACATTGCCCCCCCCCGCCCCCTCGCGACTCTGCGTCCGGGTCCACCCAAAATGCGAGGGGCTCGTGTACGGTGGCCTCGATTTTTTTTCGCCGCTCGCGTGCGCGAGGCTTCGGCCTGCCGGCCAGGACAGCGGTGGAAGAGCAGCTTCGCCATGTCGACGAACCGTTGCCCGCAGTGCCGGCACTCCAGCTCGAACCAGCGCTTGGCGCTCATCGCTTCCGCCCCTGCCTCACCACGTCCCAGGTGCCCGGTTCGCGGTCACCGTAGCTGACACCAACGGCCAGGACGGTATCCTCGGGCAGCTCAGGCATCGGGTCCGCCTTCTCGGCTTGGCGTTCCTTGTGCGCACGGTACCGCGCCACCAGCTCGCGCCAGACGGCGGCATGCGCCTCGATTGCAGTGCGGAAGTCGGCCTCGGTCGGTCCGCCGGCCACGCGAGCGAGTCCGTCAATCCGATCCTCGGTTGCGTGAAAGCGCCGGGCAAGATCCGGGTCCGTGTCGAGCAGCGCCAGCGCGCCGGGTACGTACTCCGCCCGGATACCGGCGTGCATGTCGTCGAGCAGGGCCAGACAGTCGGCCAGGTCGAACCGTGACGCCGGTTCGGTCGGTTCCGATTCGCGTAGCCGGCGAGCCAGATCAAGGTAGCTCATGCCTACCCTCTGCGAGGAAAGCGAGAAAAGCGCGGAAAAGTCCCGCAGGCACCCGGTTATCTCGCTTTCCTCGCTTATCTCGCACGCGCTCAGGCCGCGTCATCGCTCACCCCTTGCGCATCCGCGGCCGGTGCCGGGTCCACGCGCGTCACGATCACAGCCGGCCGGCCCTTGGTGCTGTTGTCGCGCTCGATTGTGACGTGTCCAAGCTCTCGCAGAAGGTTCAAAGCAGCAGTCAGGTCCGCGCTCCCGACGTGCCCGGTGAACAACTCACGGCGCAATTCCTCCAGGGTCTTGCCCTCGCCCGGGAGTAGGGCACCAGCGATGCGGTCGGCGATGCGGCTGCCCGTCCGGCCGGCGAAGATCAGGCGTGTACTGTCCTCGACGTAATCCCACCACGCGAGCGCACTCTCCAGGTGCCCAACGTCCACCTCCCCGCCCCGCGCGGAAAGCGCGGAAAGCGCGGAAAGTCGCGTCACATGGGCCTCACTCCGAGCGAGCAGCTTGCCGAGGAGCGCCGGCTTGTCTGCGGTCAGCGCGGGATAGATCCGTCCCCAAAGCGCTGCGGCGTCCGGTGTGCGTCGCATCTCCCCAACGCGTCGCGCGAAGTCGAGAGTCCCGCGCACCTCGTCCGCGAGCCGCGCCACCGCGTCGGCCGACGCGCGGCCAGGGTCAGGCAGCAGCTTGGCGCGATGCACTAAGACGAACATGAAACGATTGCCCAGGCCGTTCGCGGCTTCAACATCAACGAGGTAGCGCGCCAGATCTTCCGGTGTGCTGTGAGCTATCACGCTAATGTGTGCGTCCGTCGCGCGCGTCGGGCTGTTCTTCGTTAGCGTGCGAAGCGTCTGCTTACCGTCCCAGGCGTCACGTAGGACATTCGAGAGCACGTTTCCTTCGCGCGTGAACTGCTTCAGCGCCGTCGAAAACTCGCTCTCGACAACGAGCAGACGCTTGTCGCTGACACCTTCGTCCACAACTACCCGTTCGCCCTTGATGATCTTTTCAACAGCATCTCGAACGTGGTGAATAAGTCCCTCCCCGGAGCTGAGCCCACTCACGTCGCTGTTTGGGCACCAGTCAGGGTCAGCGTCGCGCAACGCCCGCAGTGCGATGTTGCCGCTGTCGCCCTTGCGCGCGCGGGATGTCTCTCCGACGAGGATCACGTTCTCGTTCAGGTGATGATGCGTCTCGCCGACGACGAAATGAGGTCCGCGCCCCACCGCGTTCCCGAACCCCACAATGAACTGCGTCGCAATCGCAATCGGACTGGCTTCGGTGTGGTCGCCGAAGGTTTCGACGACGCGCCCCGTCAGCCCGGCGAAGATTTCGGGTCGTGGTCGCGGCGTCATAGGCCCAGCTCCCGCGCAACCAGCGCCTCGGTGCGTAGCGTTCGCTCGCTGCTCGCCCCCCGCCGTGCGCCCACGCCCGCCAGCGCGGCCGCAACGGTGCGCTCCCTGTAGTCCGGCCGCTCCCATTTCTGGCGCGCGAGTCCACTCTGTGCGACCAGCCGCGCTATTTGGTCCGCGTCGTCGGTATGCCACGCCAGCATTGAGCACAGCGCGAGATCTGCCTCGCTTGCGGATGCGTAGCCACTCGCATCGCCACCCCACAAGCGCCGGAAGTGTTCGCCGTTCCGCGCTCCCCGGGCACGTTCGATTATCTCGCTGTCGCTTGAGCAGAGCGTCGCTGCCAGCGTCGCAGACCGTGCGGCCGTCGTACCGTCCTCCACACCAAACACGCGCCGATGCAGGCCGGCCAGCGCGTCGCTGCGCTCCTCAATAATCTGCGGTGTGCCTGCCAGGTGCCGGCCGCTCACGCAGAAGTAGCGGTCACGGTCGTACACCTCGATCTTGCCCGTGCGCCGACGTCTGCCGGGTACCGCGCCGCGCACAAGGACATGCACGCCGCGCCCGCTCGGAGAGGTCTCAGTGTAGGAGTCCAGCTCGGCGACAATCTCCCGTGCCCACGCCTCCAGCTCACCCGTGTCGGTAATGCAGTGGTCGAGGTCCACACCAGTGATGCCGTCGCCCAGCACGTAGCCGACACCACAATCGTGTGCCCGTGCGTATGCCGCCACGGCCACGTAGTCACACCACGTCGCAGGGTCGGTGGCACTCGCCGCACCGCCGGTGCGCGCACAGATTGGCACCTTCGTCACGTGGCCGGCGCGCTCGACATAGTGCCAGGCCACCCAGCGCGGTAGCGCCCGCAGCTCGCTCGGGATGTTCGGCTCTCGCCACGCTGTTGCGGCGCGCCCGCTCATCGGGCCTTCTCCAAGGCGGCCGCGCCTTCGACCAGTGCCAGCAGGTCTTCACGCCTCAGCAGCACCCGTCGGCGCAACGGCCGCAACGCTCGAATCCGGCCCGTGGAAATCAGCCGCCACAACGACCGCCGCGACAACCGGAACTCGGCGGCGGCCTCACCTACAGTCAGGTACGATGTCATGGCGCGTACCATAGTGCCCGTCCGCGCCGGTCGTCACGGCCAATAAATCAGCGATTTCCGCACCCTGACTTTGGAGAGAGTAGGCGCTCTAGCGGCGTCTCCCCGCGCTTGCGCCGCTTGCGGATCTTGCTGACGGTCTCCTCGGCGAGTTTCTCTCCGGCAACTTCATGGCTCCGGTCTGCCACGTCGGCCACCGCCTTCTCGATCGACATGCCAGAATCCCGAAGCCGTTCGATCTCGGCATAGATCCGCAAGTCTCGTTCCTCGGTCTTGCGCGCCTGTTCGTAGCTGGTAACGCCACGTTTGGGTGTACCGAGAAGCACCTTCGGAAGAAGCGCCGGCCGCTGCTGTCTCCACCGTCCCAGTAGCTCCGCGATCCACCGCTGTCGTAGGAAGAACTCACAGTCCAACTCAAACAGGAACGGGAGCCCCTCCAAGGCAGCGTCCTCCCCGGCGTCGCGGTAGCGCTGCCAACAGTCGAGCGACGCAACCCACTTCAGCGGTTCATTCGCCTTCGCATCGAACCAGCCCTGCACCGCGATCGCTTCCAGTCCAGTTCGGATTCTGTCGACGGGCAGGCCCCCAGCCGGAGTGTCCTGCGGAAGCGCAGCAGCAAAGCGCTCTACCTCTTCGCTGTACCCTGCCTCTCGGAATGCCTCACAGGTTGCGATCGTCGCATGAATGCCCCCCTCGTCCAAAACATATGGGTCTGGGGGCTGTGTTCGTGCGCTGCGCCGCTTCGACTTGGGTCCGCGGTGCCGTTGCGACATAGCCGGTCTCCTGTCCGTGCTCTTGCTATCACTTGCCGCCTTGCAACCGACCGATGGTCAGCTCAAGGTCGCTGAGCCGGCGACCGTAGTCACGAAGCTCGTCCACGACCCCAGGAACCGGTTGTAAGTCGAACGGCACCAGCGGATGACATGGTAGCAAAGGATTGGGACCGATGGTCTTCTGAAGGTCGTAGATCCGGTCGGCGTAACCGTCCAGCTCGGCGCGTAGCTCGGCGCGTAGGTTGTCGACCTCGGCGCGCGCACCTTCGCGTAGGTTTTCCAAGTCGTGTTCAAACGGAACGACGACAATGTACGCAGCGGCGGCGGCCCAAAACCCCACGGTAAGGGCTTGAGCCCAGGGAGGGCTGTAGTACCACCACGCGCCGGCGGGTACGCCGAAGATCAACGCAGAAAGAAGGGCAGTGACGAGTTCAAAAGAGCCGGAATCCGGCCATTCAATCCAACGCCGGCGCTTGGCAGCGCTTTCAATTCTTTTCATAGCTCCTCCTTCTTGCATGGACAGTGCGGCGCACGCTTTTGTGCCAACGGCGCGCTCGCGGCGCGTGTAGGCGGGGTGTTCGTGGTGAGCGCTGTCGCGCCATGCCCGGTCTCCTCTCCGGTTGCTCCTGCTGTGAAACTGCCGGGGTTTCTCGTATGTCAGAATCCAGGGCTGCCTAACCCCCACCTCGGCACACGCCATTAAATAGCGTTTCACCCAATGTATCGGGCACCACGCTCCCCCAGTTTTCCCCTTCGCGGCCACCCACGACATTTCCCGAAGCACCGTAATCTACAAAGGACACCGAGCGGATCTGCCGCGCTTCACAGTTCAATTCAAATTGCTGGAGCGAATAGGGACCGGTTACGCTCGGAGTGTCGGCCTGCTTGATCCAGAGCTTGACGCAATCACTGTGCGTGTCATCGAAGGTTTTCATATCGATGTAGACCTGCGAATTCTGGAATGAGCCGACTCCACGCCAGCGGGCGAAGGCGTCCGCGTAATTCGCAAATCCGTCCGTAGCGCGGCGAAAGTCGACGGCGGCGTGGTGCCACCTGCCCGCCTTGAGATAAGCGTCTGACCGCTGCAGATATAGCTCTGGTAAAGTAACAGAAAGAGCCTTCTCATGGTGCAGAAACCCTTTTGAGAAGTCCTCGTACTTCATAACGGGGTAGAACGTTTGATTAAGTTTATGGGCGACAGCTTCATCTGAGGCTGTTGCGTACTCAGGGTAGAGAGCTCGGAATTGCTTGATGTTGCCCAAGATCAGGACGGCGGGAACCTGGAGAGAAATCGCGGTTGTAAGATCGCTGATGGCAAGGTCCCACTGCTGCGTTTTCATATACGCGGTGGCGCGGTTCTCGTAGCTGCTCGACTCTAGCAACTCGCGCTTCTTGTTCTTGATCGCCTCCCCGAAATCTGAGATCGCGTCGTAGGTGTTGCCAAGTTCCATCTCCGCGAGGGCACGGTCGTTGTAGGCGCCAGCGTTGGTCGGATCGAGGCTGAGAATCTTGTCGTAATCGGGAACGGCCTCTTGGAACTGCTTTAGTTCGTAGTACACTTCCGCTCGCTCGATCAGCGCTGGCAGAAGATTCGGATCGATCCTCAACGCCGTGGTCAGTTCGGTAAGCATCTCGTGGTTGAGGTTTTCGCGCTGCGCGTCGGACATGCCCAAGCGGTCCCTTTTATAAATGTATGCCATGAAGAAATGGGGCAAGGCTGACGCCGCATTCATCTCCCCGGCCTTGCGAACGTTTTCAATTGCTGGTCTTAGAGAGCCTTCATTCCACTTGAAAAAGCCGTAGTAGAGCCCTCGCATGAGATAGGCGCGGTAGTCGTCAGGGAAGCGCTGCACAAGCGCGTCCATGTCGGGCGCAGTCCACGTGCACGCCGAAGCGCTTTTCTCCGGAGCTACCGCCCCACTGTTTACGAACTGTGTCGGATCTCCGAGGTTGGCATGGATGGCCTTGTCTAAGTCTTCCATCGCTGATCCATCATCGCCGTTCGCGTGCTCAATCTTTGCTCGCATCGAAAGCAGTGAGCCTAGGGAATCCTTGCCGATCCGAGAGTTGCCTATATATTTCAGCGCGCTGTTGATATTCGAGAGGATGGCTGCACGATCATTGCCCTCGCACAGTGAAACCAGCCGCAAGAGATAACCATCCGAATAATCCGGGTACTTCGCAAGGATGCGGTCCAGTGCCGGGAGCAGAGCCGCAGGGCTCTTGCTGTTACCGACTTGCTCCATGGCTTCGCCCAGCATACGGTCGGGCTCGGTCGGCACCTCGACAGGAATCGGCTCCACGCGCATCTCCTCTGGTTCCTGAATACCCGGTATGAGAATCGGATTGGTGTGTCGGCTAACGGCCACACCCGATCGACCGTGTTCGAGGTGAACATGGTAAGCGAGCAACGCGATCAATCCCAGGACCAGCACAGCGCCGATAGCCAGAAGATCGCGGGCCAACTTGTTTTGTGCTCCTTGCAGAGCCATGCTCCAGAGTCAGGGGTGTTCTTATCTCTTTCGGAACCGTCCTATTCCGGCTTCTGCTTCCCGCTGCCTTACCGCTTCCCGGCCCGCCGGTGTACCTCCCCGTCTTTCCGCCAGCAGTGTGCTCGACCGCCGAAGGACGCCGCTCGAAGCCGGCGCGTTGCCCAGCCGCGGGCGGCGATGGTCCGAGCCTCGGCCGCGGCTTTCTCCGGATCGGCGAGGGTGAGCAGCAGGGCACCAGAGCGCACTATCATGACGTCAACAGGGTCGCCGCGGCGGAAGCCGGCATCCTGCAGAATCGGGCCGGTCACGGTGACGCGGAGCACCTCGCCGCGGGCTCGAAAATCTGGACGCACGCCAACGTGAAGCATCGGAGAGACCCTAGCCCGAGACGGCCGGGCTCGGCCGCGCGCCGTGAGCGTTGGCACTCATAACCGCTCCGTACAATAACCCCAACCCTCAGACCGTGGCAAGGCGGCTGGCGCCTGCGGGCTGCTACCATTTTGCTACCACTCTCGCTCACCGGAGCGAACGCACGTGATCAGCTCGGCCAGAAAAGCCTTGATTCTTCGAACTGTGGCAACGATGCCGAGCCTCCATGACGTCGACTGCGTCATGGACAAGCTCGGCATCGCCGGGGAGGGCTGACGCAGCCGTCTTGGATTCTTCGGCCAAGGCGCGCTCGATGTCGGCCCGGTTGAAGCGCACATATCAGCCAAGTCGGATGCACGGAACACGCTTGCGGCGCGCCAACTCATAGAAGAAGAACTTCGCTACGCTGAACACATGCGCCAGTTCGTCGGCCGTCATCCCTGCCCTGTCCGCTGCCGGTTGTGCCACTGGGGCCGGTGCCGTCATCCGCTGCCAAGCCGCGGCCGTGAGGTTTTCGAGGTCGCCGATCAGCGCCGCCAACTGATCGGCCGGTGCCTCGGCAACCGCGGCCCCGAGCGCCGCTAGCCTGTAGGTGGGTGGCGTGCGCCCAGTCGTTCGTGTACGGGCTTTCTCAGACAAACTCGCGCCGGGGGGTTCTCCATCAACGCCAGCCCGATTCGCGCCGGGGGTTCCGATGCTCGCCGTGGGACTGAAATCGGGTGAACCCCTTCCCAACGCTGGCCACCAGGGCGCCTACGCCTCTCGTCAGCAGAGTGACACCTGTGCCGCAACACTTAGGGGGAGCCCGTTGCTTCCCTTTCCAGCCAAGGCACCCGGCATGCACTTTGCTCAGCACCTGCGCATAGCCGAAGGGAGGCTCATTGCGTGGCCCACGAACGTGCGCCTGCCAAATACGATCCGATCGACCGTGTTCGCTTGCTTACCCAGATCGAAGGGGATGTGGATCTTCTGCGGGAGATCGCATCATTGTTCTTCGCGGATTACCCCAGGCGCTTGGGCGAGCTGAAGGACGCGGTGACCCGGGGCGACAGCGAGGCTGTATCGTCGGCGGCGCATTCGATCAAGGGATCGGTGGCGAGCTTAGCGGCGCAGCCCTGCTATGAAGCGGCGCAAAGGCTGGAGCTAATGGGTAGCAGCGGGGACCTGACCGGTGCCGACGGCGCATGCGCTGCCCTCGAGGCGGAAGTCGAGCGCCTCAAGACAGCCTTGACAACGTTCGCACCCTCCATTGGCTCGTTTTCGCTACGCAGGTAGAGGTCCGGGTGGCGGCAGCTTCGCTGGAGCAACGTACCAAGGAAGCGTTTTGGGCAAGGCCACGACTGCCGCGCCTTTCGCCGCCCGCGCGCTGCAAGGCGCTTCAGCACAGATTCAGTCGTGAGCGTTGCTAGGTTCTATCTCTTGTGTAAACGTCGATCTCTCCGCGTAGGTACTCCACCGCGTTCCCACTGATGAGGACGCGATCGCCGCGGAGTTCGCACGAGAGATCACCGCCACGAGCTGAAAGCTGCTTGGCAACCAGCTTATGCTTGCCGAGGCGCGCAGCCCAATACGGCACGAGCGTGCAGTGTGCCGATCCGGTCACCGGATCTTCGGGCACCCCGGCACGGGGAGCGAAAAATCTCGAAACGAAGTCGACGGTGTCACCCGGCGCGGAGATGATCAGCGCGAACGCCTCAAGTGAGGCGATGCGCTCGAAATCAGGGCGAAAAGCTCGAACCTCTTCTTCGCGCTCGAAGACAACCAAGAGGTCCCGTGCCAGAAGAGCTTCTCTCGGTCTCATGCCCGTGGCGGAGACGATCTGATCGGTGATCTCGACTGGCCGGCCGGGTCGGGAAGGGAAATCCATGCTGAGAAGATCGCCATCGCGGGCAACAACGAGGTTTCCGCTGCGGGTACTGAACGTGATTCTACTCAACAATGGGAAGCGGTGTTGAAAGAGGACGTAGGCCGTGGCGAGAGTGGCATGGCCACACAAGTCCACTTCCATCCCGGGCGTGAACCACCGGAGCAGCGAGACCTCGGTTCGCGGAGTTACGAATGCCGTCTCTGCCAGGTTGTTCTCCGCCGCTATAGCTTGGAGTGTTTCGTCGGGCAGCCACTCATTCAGCAGCACGACGGCTGCCGGGTTCCCGCCGAACATTCGCCGTGTAAACGCATCAACCTGGTACAGCGGTAGCTTCATGGTTCCCTCAACGGCCAGCTAAACGCGGGTGCTCATCGCGGCCACCTGGCCAGGCTAGTGGCGCACCGCCGCGAGCGCGTCGCGGACTCGTTCCAGCGCCTCATCGATGTCAGCTGCCGACACGTCGAGATGCGTGACGGCGCGAAATTGGCGCGCGCTGACCGGGTTGATCCAGAGGTCGCGGGCGTAGATTGCTTGCAGGAACTCGGGGGCGTTGTCGACGCTGAATAAGACCATATTGGTTTCTGGCTGAGGGGCAACTGACAACCCAAGCTCTACCAATCCCGCAGCGAAGCGTCGTGCGTTGGCGTGGTCCTCAGCGAGTCGCCCGATGTGGCGCTCAAGCGCGTAGAGACCGGCAGCCGCAAGAATCCCGGCCTGCCGCATGCCGCCGCCCAGCATCTTCCTGATCCGATGGATGCGGTCGATGATTTCCGTCGACGCGCACACCAGAGACCCCACCGGCGCGCCCAGCCCTTTTGACAGGCAGAACGACACGGTGTCGAAGGGCTCGGCCCAGCGCGCCGCCGCAATGCCCGTCGCGACCTCGGCATTAAACAGGCGTGCGCCGTCCAGGTGCAATCGCAGGGAGTGGTCACGTGCCGCGTTGGTCACATGCGTCAGCTGCTCGAATGGGAAGACGCGGCCGCCGGCGGCGTTGTGCGTGTTCTCCACCGCGACCAGCGTAACCGGCGCATAGTGATGATCCGCCGGATGCAGCGCGGCGCGCACGTCGTCGCGGTCAAATAAGCCACCACCTCCGATCGTCTTGATTTGCACGCCGGACACGGCCGCAGCAGCGCCGGACTCGTAGCGCAGGACATGGGCGCCCTCGCCGGCCAGCACGACATCGCCATGATGCGTCAGCGCCCGCAGCGCCGCCTGGTTGGCCATCGTGCCCGACGGCACGAAGATCGCCGCCGCCTTGCCGAGGCGTCGCGCGGCAACCGCCTGTAAACGATTGACGGTAGGATCCTCACCGTACACGTCATCCCCGACCTCGGCGTTTGCCATAGCCTGGCGCATCGCCGCCGTGGGGCGGGTGACGGTATCGCTACGTAGGTCGATGACCTTCATGACCGGCCATCATAGCGTGCGGCCTGGTTCAGCCAAATGACCCCGGCACCACCGGGTCGGGCCGGTCCAGCAAGGGAGCGCAAGCGCATGATATTGCCAGACGGAAGCAGCATCATCCTTGGGGGATAGTTGTATCGTGTTAGGGGTAATCCCCATCTTGTGCAGATCCAGAAATCAGCGACTATGAGTCTATGTCGATGTTCCAAATGGACGTGGCCGCCTTGCCGATCTCGTTTAACCGCAGCGGCCCAACGGCGCTGGCCAACAGGGGCGAGTACTATCTTTTGATCGCTATGCTCAAAGACGCAATCAAGTGCGTTCAGAAGCACGCAGGCGCCCGCGGCAAGCGCGAGCGGCAGCTCTATGAGGAGGCAGCGCGGTGGATCATGGGCGAAGGCGATACGGACGTCACCTTCTCCTTCGAGCAGGTCTGCGGTGTGCTGGGTCTCGACCCTGACTATATCCGAGGCGGCTTGCAGCGCTGGCTCGCCGCCGCGGGCCGGTGAGTGCAGGCATCACTGATCCCATGAAGACCGGGAGAGCAGTGCGACCATGAGTGACGAAATAACCAAGATAGACGTGAGCCAATGGATTGCGGAGTTGGAGCAGGTCCTCCGCTCGGCCAAAAACCCCGTCCGCTGTGAGGAGGCGCTCGCCATCCTGCAACGGTGGCAGTTCGATCAAATGCTGGACGACGCCTCGCGCGAGAAGGCGAGAACACTCATCCGGGAGTTCGCCCGATTCCCGTTTAGGATGCAGGCTTGAACGCTTGATGTATGCATCGCGCGCTCGCGAAGCGGTGCCAGCTTCCGTCGATCAAGCGCTCGTGCGGTACATACCGTGCCTTGTAGCGCATGGCCCGACAGTCGGCGACGTATAGGCCGAGGTACAAGTAC
Organism: Binatia bacterium; assembly: GCA_050015455.1. Lineage (GTDB taxonomy): Bacteria > Desulfobacterota > Binatia > HRBIN30 > HRBIN30 > JAGDMS01. The sequence continues at coordinate 87,391 of JBEKBJ010000001.1, read as the reverse complement.
CGCAGCCCCCATTCACGGCAGAGCGCAATCTGCTTCAGGATCGAATAGGTCCCGGGACTAAGACGCGCATAGGTCGGATCGTAGAAACAGTACACCGCCGACAGCGCCTCGGCAGCCCGGTCGGCGATGGCGACGCCCACCAGCCGATCCTCGTCACGAAAGGTGAGCTCGATGGTGTCGGCGCAGGTGTCGACCAGGAACTCCTCGTAGCCGTCAGCGTCGGTGAAGCCATCGCCGATGAGCAAACCACGCTCGCGTTTGTGTCGATTGTAGAGCGCGACCTTTTCGGGGCTCGGTGACGGCCGCGCGATGTCAGTCCGCAGCACGGTCTCACCCCGCCGGAATATGCGCCGCTGGGTCTTATCCGGTGCGAATGCAACCACATCGATCCGAATAGCCTGACAGGCATGGCACGCCGGGCAGCTCGGCCGATACAACAGCAGTCCCTGCCGGCGGTCACCCGCGCGCAAGCGCTGCGACAACTCGTGCGCCCGCAACCGCCCCGCCGGCAAGCGCAACGGCAAGCGCGCCGTCTCGCCCGGCAAGTACGGGCACGGGACCAGCGCATCATAGACAAGCCGCTCCGGCGGTTCACCCACGAGCCGGTGCCGCAAGATCTCCATGCCGGTAATTGTAGCGCAATGAAGTGTGAACACAGCACTCAGCACCGGAATCTGCGAACTGCGGCGGATAGGTGTCGACGGTGGGCGCCGCGGACGCCAGAGCCGCGGCTGCGGTCAATCCGGAGTTGTAAAACGGGCTTGGACGCTCAGCTATTGTTGCCACACGTTGAGCAGGGCGACGCCGGTGAGCGCGAACTCACCCGCGTTGCGCGTCACAACAGTGTAGCCATGGTGGATAGCAGTGGCCGCGATCAGACCGTCCACGACGCCAAGCGTTCCACCGCGACGTTCGACCGCCGCCGCCGTGCGGCCCCAGATGGCGGCGATGGTTGCATCGATCGGCAAGATCCGATGCGCGTACCTCGATCGGAGCGTAGCCAGCCGGTGAGCGCCCGCTTCTTCCGCCCCGGCCGCAGCGCCGCAATGCCCTTTTCCATCTCGCCGGCGGTCAGCACGCTCACATAGAGGGCGGCAGGACCTTACCCGTTGAACCACGCCAGCACGTTCGGGTTGGGCGCCGGCTGGCTGATCTCGGCGATCTCGGCGGACACCGCGGGGGAACCGAGCGCGCATCGCTCTAGCACGCGCGCGCGTCAATCACGGATGGTGATCCATCAAGACCTCAACGACGCGCGCCGTTTCAGAGCGTCGCCAGTTCCACCCAGCCTAGCGCATGGCCGAGGGATCGCTTGACTTCGATCTGGCGAGAGGATCTCAATGACCCGGCCCGCTTGCTCAGCTGTTTCTTCGTCACCGTGTGCAGATTGTCCAGATTGACGACTGAAGCAGACGGCAGACCTTCCGACCGCCCCACCGCCACTTCTTGGGGAATCCCTCGGATGGTGGTGGTGATCTCCGCCACGAGCACTTTGTTAAGGTAGGCGTAGGCCGGGTTTCGTGACAGCAGCAGTACCGGGCGGCGACCGACTGGAAACGGGAGGGTCGCCCACCAGATCTCGTATTGCCTCACCGCCGCCTCCGGCCACGATAAACTGGTGCGGTCGGCTCCCAGACACGGGGATCAAACCAGGCATCATCGGCACTGTCAGGAATCTTTCGGTACGCCTCGGCGGTCGCGCGCTCGTGCACCTCGCAGATGGCTTTCTGGATAGCGGCCCGGACGAAGGCTGAACGGCGCCGCGAGCGGGCCGGAGCGATCTGCTCAAGCTTCTCGAAGGTCTTCTCATCAACCTCAACCAGCAACTGCTTCATATGTTGCTTTATAGGGAAGCAGACCGTGCACAGCAACAGCAGGCCAGCTCGCCGCTAGCTCACAGTAGGGTTCCCTCCCGGCCCCCTTCCTTCATTTCATTCGCATCCGTTCAGGGCGTTGTTCACGGCGGTGAGGATCTCGGCGACGGTGATGGTGCCGCTGTGGTTGGCGTCGTCCGCCTCACAATCGGAGACGTCAGCGTTGCCGAGCGCGATGTTCACCATGGTGAGGATCTCGTCGATGGTCACCGTTCCATCGTTTCCGCAGTCCCCCACGCACGGAGAGGCCACAATGGCGGTGGCGGTGGGCGTTGGGGTGGTTGCGAAGCCGGTTGGACAGGGCGTGCCCGTAGGACAGAAGGTCGCTGTCGGCGCCGGCGGGGGTATTCCGGTGGGCGTCGGATGATCTACTATGACAGTGGTCGGCGTCGGTGTCGGTGTCGGCGTGTCCGTCGGCGTCGTCACCGCTGCCAGCGAGAAGTCTGCTTCCAGACTGATGCCAATGGGTGTCCAGGGTCCCTGACAGGCCTGCTGGTATCCGTCCGCCGTCGCACACAAATAGGTGCCAGCTGACGACTGACCGGTATAGCACAGCTCTTGATAGACGCCGTTCGGGTCGGTTTGCACGCACGCGCTGGAGGAGTCTAAACAGACGGACGCGCCATTGATGCCCTCACCCGTCGCGGCATCTGTCACCAGGCCAAAGAACATCATGGTGCAGCGCGTGATCGTGGCGCCGAGCCCGCGCAGCGGCAGCGGGCTGCCGTCGGCGCTCGTTGCCGATACATCCACAACGTTGACGGCGTACAAGCCGTAGCTCCCCCACCCCTGACTGTAAGGCAGCGGCACGTTCAAGACGCCCAAATCTAGGCCGCCGCCGATCGGCGGCGTGAATCCCGTCACCCACCGCAACCGCACGGTGTCGTTGCCGGCTAAGGTGACAACGTTCGGCGTTGGCAGTGCCGCCGCAGGCTGGAACGAGATGGGCGACAGCAGCGGTTCGAAGCCGTCAGGGCTGACGCTGAGGGTGAACTCGAGGGTCGCCAGTTCCACGCCGGGTTCGAGCAAGAGTGAGATGGGCACGTCCACGGTGCTGTTCGGCACCCCGACACTGAATCCGGCCGCCACAGAGCCCTGCGCGGGGGCACAGGTGCACGGGCACACAAGCTCCGCACAGCCGGTGAACACCTCACCCGGCGGGCACGGAGTGCACGGCTCGCAGTGGCAGCCGTTACATGGGTTCGAGTCACAGCTGACGAACTGGCCGACCGGACAAAATGGTGGCGTGCCGGTGGGGCACGGCGTCGGCGTGTCGGTCGGCGTTGGCGTGGGCGTCGGCGTCGCGCATTCCGTTCCGCATCCTCCCGGACACTCTCCGGGGCAATAGAAGACCTCCCCCTCCCGACACGGTGGCGGCGTGCAGTACACGAGCACGGTCGGCGTGGGCGTCGGTGTCGGTGTGACCGTCGCACAGGAGCAGCAACCATTGATGTATGGATTGTAGCTCGCCACACAGGCCTCGTTGCTAGCGCACGTGGGGTTTTGAATACACGCGCCGCACGCGGAGGCGTAACAGCCTGGCCGAATCGTCGGGCACGGCACGCAGTTATCGCTGCAATACGGCGTCGCGGTGGGAGCGCAGGTGGGAGTAGGAGTATTTGTCGGAGTGCTCGACGTGGAGGTGGGCGTGGGCGTGTTAGGGATGCTGACGCCACAATCGGAGTTGCAACCGTCTCCATCGATCAGGTTGCCGTCATCGCATGCCTCCGGAGCCGTAACGGTGCCGTTGCCGCAAATAGTGCAGACGTTTGTGCACCCGTCGAATGGGTTCGTGTTCCCATCGTCACACTCCTCACCGGGGTCGACCGTGCCATTCCCGCACTTGGGCAACACATTCAATATTAGCTCGGTGAGACTGTCGCCGCCGCCGGGTGAAACCCTTTCGTCTTCCCCCTCGCTCGCGTGGTCCAGCGTTGTCACAGCGCCGCCAATCGCGAACTCACGCACGAGAGAGTAGTTGAGCGCAGCAATTGCCGTGTCGTTCAAGGCGATGTCTACAATCCTGAGATTATCGGCAGGGCTGAGTGCGCGTGCGCCATAGGTTATTCCGGAGCCGAGATCGGCAAAGATCTGCGTCTGTCCCATTCCCGAGGCAGTTAAAGCCGCAATCGGCGTGGATACGTCAAAGAGGGTGTAGGTTTCGCTCGGATCGGGGCTGGACATGTAGCCGTTGTACAGTCGGAGCATTGCGCTGACGACGCGCTGCGTAACATTCGACAGATCGAAAACGTAAAAGCTCCGGTATTCCTTCCCGCCGTAATCACCCGCGAGAATGAAGGGATTCGAGGCATCGTGCATGCCGGAATTGTCCCACCAGCCGGACTCCGAGAGCTGTATGTTTGTGGTCGCGATGATTTCGAGTGGATTACCATTGCGGTCCAGACTGGTACAAAGGTCGGTGAAGCAATCAGCCGAGGTCTGGCAGACCGTCAGATCGTTGACCCCGGGGACAAGGTCGACCGTCGCCTGGAAGGGTTTGGAAAATGGTATGGCCCAAAACCTTCCGGCTGGGCCGACGACATAGATGCGTGATCCACCGGCGTCGAATAATGGCCCTCCCTCACCGGTGATCGTTTGCCGCATCAGATCGGTCGGCGAGGTGACTGGATCGACGACCGGCGCGCTGACACCGCATGACGTGGGCGTCGGTGTCTCGGTGGGCGTAGCGGTTTCCTCTGGGTCGAGCGCGAAGTCGATGGGCTCAAGCCTGCTCCAGAGATCTAGTCCCCTGAAGGTGGCGCTGCCCACGTGAAAACCGGCGGCGCTGGCCTTAAAGGTGATGCTATCTGTGTCGTGGAGGTAGAGCTGAAACGCGTAGTGTCCATCGCTTCCAGTGGTCGCCAAGCCGCTGCCAGGGTGCAGGAAGGACAGTTGTGTATACGTCACTGCCGCTCCGGCGATCGGCGCGGTGGGGCCCTGCGAGGCATCGTACACTACCCCACCCACGTTGCGGTAACCCAAGTCTCCGGTTGGAACCGGGGTCGCAGAAGCCAGCGTCAGCGTCTCGGTCGGCGTGGCCTGCGCGCTGGCTTGGCAGGTCAAGGTCACCAACGCCAGGCCCGCCAGCGCCGCACACAACAAGTATCCGACACCTTGCACGCCCCGGTCCTGAGACCGAGTAGCTGCGCCCATGAGCCCCGCCTCCTTCCGAGGTCCCCGTCGTTTGGGCCCCCGGAAACTAGCGGCCTCCTTTTACATCACTGACAAGGCAAAAACAACGGGCCGCCTGATCCGTCATGCCCGCAATCCTTATAGCGGGCATCCATCCGGCAGCGACATAGATTCCCGCTCATAGAGAGAGCGTCGATAAACGCACAAACCCGGCTTCGACAAGCTCAGCCTGAGCGGTAGTAGCTTAATTCCACTGACTTTTTCCGCTCGCCCTGAGCCTGTCGAAAGGCGCAATCCGAGAAAATCGACAGTCTCATAGATTGCGGGAATGACAACTTGTGTGGGTTCGGCCGCGGGCGCCGACTGTAGCAACCCTGCTCAGCCGTTGAACGCGCTGATCAGCTTGCGCCAGTGCTCCTTGTCACCGTTGGTGAAGGGGAAGTAGAACGAGACGCGGCCGAGATAGCCCTCGTACCGCTTCTTCACCTTTTCGGCGATCTCGTCATAGGTGCCGGTCGTGGCGTACACTTCGATCATCTCGTCCGTGATTTCCTTCCCCATCGCCGCCCACTCGCCGCGCCTGGACATGTCCGTCAGCCGCCGCCCGGCGCCGCCCCAGCCGTGCGCTTCGAGCACACCGATGTACGCCGGCGTCGAGGCGTAGAACGAAATCTGCTGCCGCACGAATTCTTTGGACGCACGCATCTCCTCCGCGTCATTCCCGGTAACCACGAACGCCGTGGTGGTGATCGAAATGTGGCTGCGCTTTCGGCCCGCGTTCTCCAGCCCCTTGCGGATGTTGGGCATGACCACCTCGTCAAGGTACTTGAGCGAATGGAACGGGTGGACGTGGAAACCGTCGCACAGCTCGCCCGCTAGGCGGCACATGTACTCGTTGACGCCGGCGATGTAGATCGGCGGGCGCGGGTACTGCAGCGGACCCGGATTGAAGAACGGCGTCATGAGGGTGAAGTTGTAGAACTTGCCTTGGAAGCTCGGTCGCGTGCCGTTTTGCCAGCAATCCCAGATGGCGTGGATCATCTGGATCATTTCGCGCAGCTTGGGCCCCGGCTGCTCCCACTTCACGCCAAAGCGTCGCTGGTTGTGGCCCTTCACCTGCGTGCCCAATCCCAAGATGAAGCGGCCACGCGACTGCTCCTGCAGGTCCCAACCGATCTGCGCCAGCACCATCGGGCTGCGCGGAAACGCCACCGCGATGGAAGTTCCGAGCTTGATGCGCGTGGTGTGTTCGGCGGCAAGCACGAGCGGCAGAAACGGATCGTGGCTGGTCTCGGCGGTCCACAGCGCGTCGAATCCCATCTCTTCGGCCCTCTTGGCTTCCGCAGGGACGTCGTGCAACGAGCCGCTGAGCAATCCGGTATCAAGCTTCACGGCAACCTCCTTGGGAAAAGTCGGGAGTCAATAGTCGAAAGTGACCTTCATGCCTCAAAACGCCGCCGACGATAGCCGAAAACTACTTCCGCTGCCACGCATGGAACCAGCTGCCGCACACCCGAATGAGGTACTGGAGCTAGCCGGCCTGCTTGGCTATACGGGAACGTCGAGTACCAACGAAGCAGGAGAGACCGATATGGCACAGCGTCCGAACGGGAGCGCAACACTGCTGGTGACCATCGTGATGATCGCGATCGTCTTGGCCGCGGCAAACGTCGCTGCCCTGATCATGACCCTGCGCGCCGCCACAGGCACGAGTAATGCCTCGGTGGCCACGGCAGTCTTGTCGGCGCCTTACCTTCCCGAGCTGATTTACTCCGTCGCCGCACCGCTGGTGGCCGGGCTCTTGATCGCGCTGCTGGCGCTGCGCCGTGCCGAACGCCGCGCCGCTCTGGTCGAGGCGCCCGCGCCGGCTGCGCCGCCACCGCCCTCCCCTGCTGCCGCACTCCGCCTGCTCGGGCTGCTACAACAGGAGGCGCGCCTGGTCGATTTCATCACGGAAGACATCGACGGCTATAGCGACGAACAGGTCGGGGCCGCGGTGCGCTCCATCCATTCCGCCTGCCGCAAGGTGCTGAACGAACATGTGCAGCTCCAGCGCATCTTCGATGCCGAGGATGGCAGCGACATGGTCGTCGACCAAGGCTTTGATCCCGCCGCCGTCCGCCTCACCGGCAACGTCACCGGGCAGCCGCCGTTTCGCGGCACATTGCAGCACGGCGGTTGGCGCGCCATAAACATCTCGTTACCGGATGCGCCGCTGGATCCGAACATCATCGCCCCGGCGGAGGTGGAGATCCCGTGAAAGGCGACCAGCGACCAGCGATCAGCGATCAGCCGGCCCCGCATTTCGTCGTTGGCATCGATCTGGGAACGACCAACAGTGTCGTCGCATTCAGCGACATCAGCGGCGACGAACCGGGGCCGTTGCAGATCTTCGCCGTTCCGCAGCTGGTGGGCTTGGGGACGGTGGAAGCGCGGCCGCTGCTGCCGTCGTTTCTGTACCTGCCGGCATCCGGCGAGTTTCCACCTGATGCGCTGAAGCTCCCCTGGGATGCCGCGGCGCGCCACATCATCGGCCAGTTTGCACAGCAGCGCGGCGCTGAAGTGCCGGCGCGCCTGATCGCGTCGGCGAAGTCGTGGCTGTCCTATGCCGAGGTCGATCGTACCGCAGCTATCCTGCCTTGGAGCAGTCCGGACGATGTCCCCAAAATGTCGCCGGTGACCGCCTCGAGCGCCTACCTCGGCCACATACGTGATGCGTGGGACGCCGCGTTCCCCGGCGCTCCGCTCGAGCACCAGGATGTGTTGCTGACCGTACCGGCGTCGTTCGATGCCGTGGCGCGCGAGCTCACCGTGCGTGCCGCACGGGATGCCGGCCTGCCGAACATCACACTACTCGAGGAGCCGCAGGCAGCGTTCTACTCGTGGATCGACGCCAATGGCGACGGTTGGCGCGAGGGCGTGTGCGTCGGCGAGGTCGTTCTCGTGTGCGACGTTGGCGGCGGCACCACTGATTTCTCGCTGATCGCCGTGCGTGAAGAGCACGGCAGCTTGGTGCTCGACCGCATCGCTGTCGGCGACCACATCCTGCTGGGCGGCGACAACATGGACCTTGCCCTCGCGTACAGCGTCCGCCAGCGCCTCGCCGAAGGGAAGACGCAGCTGGATCAGTGGCAGTTTCGCAGCCTCACGTTGAGCTGCCGCGAGGCCAAGGAGCAGCTACTCAGCGGCGCCACGGAAACCAAACGTCCCGTGGCCATCCTCGGGCGCGGCCGCAAGGTGGTGGGCGGCACGATCCGCACCGACATCGAGCGCGATGAGGTCGACCGCATCCTCGTCGACGGCTTCTTTCCGCGCTGTCAGCTCACGGACCGCCCCCAGTCGCAACGCCGTACCGCCTTGCAGGAAATCGGTTTGCCCTACGCCGCCGACCCTGGGGTCACGCGCCACCTGGCGCACTTCCTCAGCCGCCAGCATCAGGCGCTCGCGGCCACCGGCAATCCGAGTGCCGTGTTGTTCAATGGCGGCGTCATGCACGCCACCGTCTTGCGCCAGCGGCTCGTCGAGGTCCTCGGGAGCTGGTTCGACGGCGCCACTCCGCTGCGGGTACTCACCGGTGGTGATCCGGAGCACGCCGTGGCGCGGGGCGCCGCCTACTACGGTTTAGCCCGCCGCGGGCGCGGCGTCAGGATCCGCGGCGGCACGCCGCGGGCATACTACATCGGCATCGAGACCGCGATGCCGGCGGTGCCGGGAGTTCGTCCACCGATCAAGGCACTGTGCGTCGTACCGCGCGGACTGGAAGAGGGCAGTGAGGTGCAGCTGCCGACGCAAGAGTTCGGCCTGGTCGTCGGCGAGCCGACCGAATTCCGTTTCCTCAGCTCGGCGACACGACGTGAGGACCAGGTCGGCACCGTCGTCGAAACCTGGGAAGATGACATCACCGAGCTGGTGCCGCTGGCAAGCACCCTCGAGTGGGAAGGCCAGGAAGGCGCCACCGTCCCGGTCCGGCTCGAAGCCCGCGTGACCGAGGTGGGCGTCCTGGAGCTGTGGTGTGTGAGCCGCGACGGCACGCACCGCTGGAAGCTGGAGTTCAACGTGCGGGCGCAGGGCGCGGGGGAATGAAGCGCTACATCGTCGGCATCGATCTCGGCACCACGAACTCGGCGCTGGCGTATGTCGACGCCTCCGATGCGCAACGTACGGTGCTCCCGTTCCTGGTTCCACAGGTGGTCGCCGAAGGGATGGTGGCGGAACGGCCAACGCTGCCGTCATTCCTGTACCTGGGCGGCGAGCACGATGTGGCGCCCGGCAGTTTGGCGCTGCCGTGGGATCGTATGCGAACGTACGCCGTTGGCGAGTTCGCCCGCGTGCAGGGCGCGCGCGTGCCCGGCCGCCTGATTTCCTCGGCGAAGTCGTGGCTGTGTCACGGTGGCGTCGATCGTGAAGCCGCGATTTTGCCGTGGGGCGCACCGCCGGACGTGCCCAAGCTCTCGCCCGTAGACGCCTCGGCGCACTATCTCCTCCACTTCCGAGAGGTTTGGAAACAGCGCTTACCGCACGACCCGCTGGAGGCGCAGGAGATCATTCTCACGGTACCCGCGTCATTCGACGAGGTCGCCCGTGAGCTGACGGTCGAGGCGGCGCACCGCGCCGGGCTGCCGAACGTGATCCTCCTGGAGGAGCCGCAGGCAGCGTTCTACGCCTGGGTGCATCAGCACGAGACCGCGCTCGACCGACTCGCCGACGTCAATCTCATCCTGGTCATCGACGTCGGCGGCGGCACCACCGACTTCAGTTTGATCGCGGTGCGACATAATGACGGCCGGCTTTCCCTGGAGCGCCTCGCCGTCGGCGAGCATCTCCTCCTCGGCGGCGACAACATCGACGTAGCGCTGGCGCGCCAGCTCGAGCCGCGCCTCGGCGGCCGTCTCGACAGTCAGCGCTGGCAGGCACTCACGAATCTGTGCCGCAGCGCCAAGGAGACGCTGCTCGGCCCTCAGCCGCCGAACGAGATGCCGATCCGGCTTGTCGGCCGCGGCCGCGCTGTGGTCGGCGGCGTGCTCAGCGCCACACTCGAGCGCGACGAGGTCGAGCGCCTGGTGCTCGATGGGTTTTTCCCGCTCACCCCCTCTGATGCTGTGCCGCGGCGCTCTGCACGCCTCGGTTTACAGGAATGGGGGCTGCCGTTTGCCAGCGAGGCGGAGGTGTCGCGTCACCTGGCTGCGTTCCTGCAACAACACCGGCAGGACGCTTGCGCAAGCGACGGGGGCTCCAGCGCATCGCTATCACAGCCGGACGCGGTCCTCTTCAATGGTGGGGCCCTCAAGCCGCCCCTGATCCGCAACCGCTTGCGCGCGTTGCTCTCCAGCTGGAACGGCGGCCGAGAGCCCGCCGTCATCGAGAGTGTTGATCTCGATCTGGCAGTCGCCCGTGGTGCGGCGTACTACGGCCTGGTGCGTCGCGGCTTGGGCGTACGCATCGGCGGCGGCAGCGCCCGCTCGTACTATGTCGCTCTTGCTGGGCACGCCGACACTTCCGATACGGTGACGGCGCTGTGCCTCGTCCGGCGCGGCATGGAAGAAGGCGAGGAGGTCGAGATCACGAAGCCGGAGCTCGAAGTCGTGGCCAACCGCGCCGTCGCTTTTCCGCTCTACGCTTCTAGCACGCGCACCGGCGATCGACCGGGAGAGCTGGTGCGCGCGGCGCGCGAGTCCGTGGTTGAGCTGCCGCCGCTGCGCACGGTTCTGCGCTTCGGCAAAAAGCTGGCGATGCGCAAGATTCCGGTTCATGTCGTGGCGCGACTGACGGAGGTCGGCACCCTCGAGGTTTGGTGCCGCTCGCTCACTACCGAACACCGCTGGCGCTTGCAGTTCCAGTTGCGCGAGCATGTGGCGCCGGCGGCTGGCGAGGAGGGCGGGCTTGCAGCCCAAGCAGAGGCTGAATCCGTGGTCGGCGACGCGCTGCTCGGCGCCGCCGCCGAGACCGTTCGCGCGGTGTTCCCGTCTGAGCCGTTACCCAGCCAGCGTGATCCTGTGGGGATGGTGCGTGTGCTCGAGGAACAGGTGGGCACCGGCAAAGATGCGTGGCCGCTGACAGCGATTCGCAAGCTCTGGAACGTGCTCTGGGAAGGGCAGCAGCAACGTGCGGCGAGCCCGGAACACGAGGCGCGTTGGCTGAACCTCAGCGGCTTTCTTCTGCGGCCCGGATTCGGCGCCGAGCTGGACGACTGGCGCATGCAGCAGCTGTGGAAGCTGAAGTCGGGCGGCCTGCGCTTTCCGAAGGCGGCGCAGTGCCGCGCTGAGTGGTGGAACATGTGGAAGCGGGTTGCTGGCGGCCTCACGCGCCAGCAGCAGCTGCAGCTCTACAATGAGGTTGCTCCCTGGCTGCTGCCGCGTCTGAAATCGAAGACGCGCGGCTTGCCCAAGGCCGGCCCGCAGGAGCTGCGCGAATACTGGCAGCTCATGGGGAGCTGCGAGCGGTCGTCGGCGGAGATGAAGGCGGAACTAGGTGATGCGTTGTTGGCGGCGATCGTGAAGGGGAAGGCGACTGATGTCGAGCTGTGGGCCTTCGGGCGGCTTGGTGCCCGCGTCCCGATATACGGTCCGCTCAATTGTGTCGTGTCGCGAAAGGTTGTGGCGCGCTGGGTGGAGGCGCTGCTCGCGAGCGAGTGGCGTAAGCCGGAGCCGATGGTGTTCATGTTGGTGCAGTTGGCGCGTTGCGTCGCCGACCGGGAGCGCGACCTCGATGAATCACTGCGCGACCGGCTGGCGCGGCATCTCGAGCCGCTTCCCGGCGGCCGGCGCGCCGCGCGTCTGCTCACCGAGTTCGTGCCGCTCGAAGCACAAGAGCGCGCCCGCGTCATGGATGAGTCACTGCCGGTGGGGTTGCGGATTCGAGCCGAGGCCTTGATGTCGTAGTGCTCAACGCTCGGAAGGACGAAGGCCTTCCGCCCTTGCCTCTTCTTCGGTGTCGAAGCACTTCCGGTTCTCAGGAGAGATGTCATAGCGTCTCTGGTCTGGGCGGTGATACACAAGGGTGCGCATGTCGCCCATGATTTTCCCGACGCACTCGCACTCACCCCACAGGCCGCGGCCGGCCTCACGGGCTTCCTTTTCCGCACGCTGGAATTCATCCTTGTGCGAACACGGATACCGCATAGTGCGGCCATATCCCTGGCGCGCCAGCTCCAGGTTGAAGAACGTCCCGTCCTCCAGAAAGACGTACGCCAACTTACGCCGGAAAAAATCCTGGTTGTGCTGCTTGGAATCTACGGGGTCGAGCTCTAGCCGTACTCGTTTATCCATCAGTGAATCGGTCGTGAAGTTCGACGCCTGAGGACCGAAACACTCAACCGGCTTGTGTGTGTCTACCGTTTCGGGAGTATCGATGCACTTGAGCCGTACCTTCCTCTTCCCCACATAGATGGTGTCGCCGTCGACTACCTTGGTGACCTGAACCCAATCATCGGCCTTGCCGAGAGCCTCGTCGGCCTTTGCCCAGACAAGTAGGATGCTGGAAGCGATGAGCAGCGGGACGAGCCGCGTGACATGCTTTGGCTTCTTCATGCCCGGTGGAGGGCAGCAACGTCGGCGCCACGCGGCCCGCTGAATCTAGCCGAAAGAGCACGGCCTGAGACGAACATCGACCTGTCATCTGTTCGTCATCAGTCAAGAAAGTATCGGGCAGGTATCACTTGTACAGCTTAGGCTCGCCCGGCGGGCGCGTTTTCCAGCGCTTGTGGAACCAGATCCACTGCTCCGGATAGCGGCGGATCATGCCTTCGATGATTGCGGTACAGCGCTGCGTGTTCACCTGGATGTCGGCTTCCCGATCACCAATGGTGACCATTTCAACCTCAGGCAGAACCTCGATCCGGTGCCGCTTGCTCTCGCCCTCGCGCACAAGGAACACCGGGTAGAGGGGCGCGCCGGTGAGCATGGCCAGCCGTGCCGGACCCGGGGTCGTACAGGCCGGCAATCCGAAGAAGTCGACGAACACGCCGTAGCTGAAGATCTGGTTCTGATCCGCTGGGATTGCCAGCATGCCGCGTTGCTTCAGCGTGCGTAACGCTTCCTTGGCTGCCGCCCGCTTCTTGATGGCGCGCGTCCCGGCGGTGCTTCGCACCGCTGTGATGGCCTGATCGAAGATGGCATTGCGCATGGCCCGGTGTACCAGCGTCACCGGATGGCCAAGCAGCCCGTGCGCGTAGGCCAGCAACTCCCAATTGCCAAAATGCGCCGTCAGAATCACCGCGCCCCGTTGTCCCGCCCGCTCGATCGCATGCTCCCACGCCGCCCTATCGGCGAAGCTCACCAGTTGTGACAGCCCGGCGACATCGAGGCGTTGCAGGTGACAGAACTCGGCGGCTACCCGCCCCAGATTGCGGCAACTGGCGCGCAGGATGCGGCGGTGCTCGGTTACCGTCTTCTCGGGAAACGCGATGTTCAGGTTGAAGAGCGCGATCCGCCGGTCCCGCCGATCGAACAAATAGAAAATCTCCCCCAGCCACGCCCCGACGCGCAACGCCGCGCTCAACGGCAGGGCGGCGAACATCCGCAAGGCAGCGCGGAAGACGGCGTACTCGACCCGGTCGTTGAAAGGGACAAGGCGCCTGTCCCGAGCCACGTCGAGGGCCTCAGGACTGGCTTTCTCCCTGAAGGACAAAGAGCCTTCTGTTCTTGGATACGCCACCGGAATTACCAACAGGGCCCTCAGGTCCCGTCTCTCACAATGGCGTCCTTCGCAGTCGGGCACGGAGAAGTGCCATCGAGATCGAGCTGAGCGATCGGCGCCCGCCGCCAGCGGCGGTGCCACCACACCCACTCCGCCGGGTTGCGGCGGATTTGCCGCTCCAAGGCCTCATTGAACCGGCGCGTCAAGCTGCGGATATCCGCCTGCAGGTCGCCGCTGCGCTCGATCACGAACGGCGGATCGATCGTGATGCGATGTCCACCCTGCGGCCGTCGCTGGATGAACATGGCTACGGCTGGCAGCTCGCGCCGGATGGCCAGCGCCGCCGCCGCCGCCGGCGTGCGCGCCATGCGCCCGAAGAACGGAACGGAAATGGAAGGGGCGTGCGTGTCCTGATCGATGAGCATGGCTAGGATCGCCTTGCTCTTCAGAGCGCGCAGAATCTGGCGCGTCGAATTGGGGCTCTCGCGCAAGATGGTCTCGATTCCCTGGCGGCTACGGAACCCCACCAACAGCTGGTTCAACTGCGGCACGTAGATACGGCGCGCGATGGCGGCAACCTTCAGGCCCCGCCAGGCGAAGTAAGCGGCCAGCAGTTCCCAATTCCCGATGTGTCCGGTGACGACGACGGCTCCGGTTTCACCCGCCAGCGCCCATTCCGCTTCCTCCCAGCCTTCCACCTCGAAGTACGCCTCGCGCCGCGCACGAACCTCATCGATCTTCGCCACCTCGCAAAACGAGCGCGCAATATTGATGAAGGAGGCACGGGCCAAGTGCTCATACGCCGCCGGGCTCAGTCTGTCTCCGAACGCCAGCCGCAGGTGTTCCAGCGCCAAACGCCGCGACCCGCGCAGGAGCCGATACAGCAGCGCGCCGGTCTTGTCGCCGACCCGCAAGGCGCGGTCCAGCGACACCAGGCCCAGCAGCGCCAGCGCGAGCTGCGCGACACCCGCAACCGCCGCGTTCTTCAGCCGCCGAATCAGCCGCCGCACCCGCGATGAGACTTTGTACAACTCTCGGAACGACATGCAACAGCCCAAAGTTCACAGCTGAGAGGTAAAAGCCTGATTTCGTATTTCCCCCGGCTTTTCACTTTTCGCTTTCAGCTTTCCCCTTTTCCCTCACACCACTCCCGCCTTCAACAAATCATGCAAGTGGATGATGCCGGCGGGCTTCCCGCACCCGTGCTCGAGGATGAACAGCGAAGTGATGCTGTAACGCTCCATCGCCGCCACCGCCTGCGCCGCCAAGGCGCTCTCGGCGATCGTCTTCGGGTTCCGCGTCATAATGTCGGCGGCCACCGCTGCCCGGATGTCGTCGATCCGCTCGAGGGCGCGGCGCAAATCACCATCCGTAATGACACCGGCGAGATCGTCCTGCTCATCCACCACGCCGGTGACGCCGAGGCGCTTCGTAGTGATCTCGAGCAAGGTATCGTTGAACGTCGTCCGCAGCCCCACGAGCGGGACGGCATCCCCTTGATGCATCACGTCGGCGACCTGGAGAAAGCGGCGCCCGAGCGCTCCGGCCGGATGCAACACGGCGAAGTCCTGCGCGTCGAACCCCTTGCGCTCCAGCAGCGCCACCGCCAGAGCGTCGCCGAGAGCCAAGGCCGCCGTCGTGCTCGCGGTCGGCGCCAAGCCGAGCGGACAGGCTTCCTCGGCCACACTCACGTCGAGTACGACGTCAGCCGCCTGCGCCAGCGCAGACGTGGGGTCGCCCGTCATCGCGATCAGCGGCAACTCCAGGCGCTTGATCAGCGGCAGCAGCCGCACGATCTCGTCCGACGCACCGCTGCTCGACAGCGCCAGCACGGCGTCGCCTTTCATGAACACCCCGGCGTCACCGTGCGCCGCTTCGGCCGCGTGCAGGAAGAGCGCCGGCGTGCCGGTGCTGGTGAGGGTAGCGGCGATCTTGCGGCAGATGAGACCGGACTTCCCCATGCCGGTGACCACGACCTTGCCGGCAGAGCCGGCGAGGAGGTCGAGCGCGCGATCGAGGCGCTCGTCCAGCCGCTCCGCAACTGCGGCGACGGCGCTCGCCTCGATCGAAAGCACACGCCGCGCATTGCGGATGGCTTCGCTCGCGCGCCCGCGGCGCAGTCGCTTAGACACGGGAACAACAGGGGTCTTGGCTTTCGTTTTCAATTGCGTCTTCCGCTCGCCCTGAGGAGCCGCCGTTCTTTGACGGCGGCTCGAAGGGCCGCTTCGAATGCGTTTCGTCACAGCCGCCTTAGAGCTTCTTGACAAGGGCATCGATACGTTTCAGCTCTCGCAGCACTTGTTCCAGCTCATCGAGCCGGTATGAGTTCGGCCCGTCACTCAAAGCTTGCTCCGGGTTTTCGTGCACTTCGAGGAACACCCCGTCAACACCGACGGCAACAGCTGCACGCGCCAGCGCGCGAATGAACTGCCGTTGCCCGCCGGAAGATGTCCCCTGCCCCCCCGGAAGCTGCACACTGTGTCCCGCATCGTACACCACCGGATACCCGAATTGCGCCATGACTGCCAGCGAACGCATGTCGGCCACCAGGTTGTTGTAACCGAACGACGCGCCGCGCTCGGTCACCATCAGCTGGTGGTTGCCGGTGCTTGCCAGCTTTTGCAGCACCGGCCCCACGTCCCACGGCGCCAGGAACTGCCCTTTCTTGACGTTGACTGGTTTGCCCGCTTGCGCGACGTGCAAGAGGAAATCGGTTTGCCGGCAGAGGAACGCCGGGGTCTGCAGCACGTCAACGACTTCAGCGGTCGCCTGGATCTGTTCACGCTCGTGCACGTCGGTGAGCACCGGTACGCCGATTTCGCGCTTCACCGCCGCCAGGATTTCCAGGCCTGCATGCACACCCGGGCCGCGATAAGACTGCAACGAGGTCCGGTTCGCCTTATCGAAAGACGATTTGTAGACGAAGGGAACGCCGGCACGCTCGGTGATCGCGCGCAGCGCTGCGGCATGGCGTAAGGCGTGTTCGCGGCTCTCAATGACGCACGGGCCGCCGATGAAGACGAACGGCCGGCCGCCACCGATGCGCAACGGCCCGACGGTCACCTCCCGCGTCAGCGGCATCGCCCGTCCTCAGCAAGGCATCCGTTCTTGCGCGCCAACACGCCGGCAGCAAAGAGAGGACCCGCCTTGCCTGCTTGCACCTTGACCTGCACTTACGGATCTCACCGCGACACCGCGCTGAGCAGCGGGGCGCGCTCCGAATCCAGCTTGTGCTGCAGGGCCGCCTTGATGAACCCCTTGAACATCGGGTGGCACTCCAGCGGTCGCGACTTAAACTCCGGGTGAAACTGGCTGGCGAGAAACCAAGGATGATCTGCCAACTCGATCATCTCGACGAGCTGCTCGTCGGGCGACAGGCCGCTGAAGATCAGGCCGTGCTTCGAGAGAATGTCGCGGTAGGCGTTATTGACCTCATAGCGATGGCGATGGCGCTCGCTGATCTTGCGCTTGCCGTAGACGCGGAACGCCAGCGAGTCCTCGCGCAAGACGCACGGATAGGCGCCCAGCCGCATGGTGCCGCCTTTCCGGGTCACCGAGCGCTGGCCGGTCATCAGGTCGATCACCGGATGCGGCGTGTTTTCGTCTACCTCGCTGGAGTTGGCGCGCTCCAGGCCGCACACGTGCCGCGCGAACTCGATGACGGCCATCTGCATGCCGAAGCAGATGCCGAGGAACGGGATCTTCGCCTCGCGCGCGTAACGCACCGCCGCGATCTTGCCCTCGGTGCCGCGCGGGCCGAAGCCCATCGGCACCAGAATGCCGTCGGCCCGCTCGACGGCGGACGGCAGACCGTCGTGCTCGATCTTTTCCGAATCGACGTGATCGACCTCGACCTTACACTCGTTGGCGATGCCGCCGTGGACCAGGGCTTCGTTCAAGCTCTTGTAGGAGTCGGTCAACTCGACGTATTTCCCCACCATGGCGATACGCACCTGTTCGCGCGGGTGCTTCAGCGTTTGCACCACCTTGACCCACTTGCTCAGGTTGGGCGCGCCGGTCCACATGTTGAGCTTCTCTACCAGACGCTCGTCCAGGCCTTCCTCGTGGAAGTTCAACGGCACCTCGTAAATACAGTCGACGTCCTTGGCGGTGATCACTGCGTTTTCGTCGACGTTGCAGAAGTGGGCGATCTTCGCCTTAATGTTACGTTCGAGCGGGTGCTCGGTGCGGCACAGCAGGATATCGGGCTGGATGCCGAGGCCGGTAAGTTCCTTCACGCTGTGTTGCGTCGGCTTGGTTTTCACCTCGCCGGCGGCGCTGATGTAGGGCACCAACGTCAGGTGGACGTAGAGAACGTTCTCGCGCCCGCGGTCCCAGCGGAACTGGCGGATGGCTTCCAAAAACGGCAGGCTCTCGATGTCACCAACAGTTCCGCCAACCTCACCGATAGCGACATCGTAGCCTTCGGCGGCCTCGTTGATGCGGCGTTTGATCTCGTCGGTGATGTGCGGGATCACCTGCACCGTGCCGCCCAGGTACTCGCCGCGGCGTTCGTTGGCGATGACGCGGTCGTACACTTGGCCGGTGGTAAAGTTGTTCTTCTGACTCATGCGCGAGGACAGGAAGCGCTCGTAGTGCCCCAGGTCAAGGTCGGTCTCGACCCCGTCGTCGGTGACGAACACCTCTCCGTGTTGAAATGGGCTCATCGTCCCCGGATCGACGTTGATATATGGATCCATCTTGAAGATGGTCACCTTGAGTCCGCGGCTCTCCAGCAACGCGCCGATGGATGCCGACGCCAGGCCTTTGCCCAAGGACGACACCACGCCGCCGGTCACGAAGATGAACTTGGTCCGTTTGCCGCTCGTCGCCATCCTCCTCCACCTCGCTAGCCCGCCGCCAACGCCCGGGCCCGTTTCAGATCCTGCGGCGTGTCCACTTCTATGCCTTCACAGGTGGTCTCTGCCACCTTGATGCGAAAACCCCATTCCAGAGCGCGTAACTGCTCCAGCTTCTCAGCCTGCTCCAGCGGTGTCGGCGCCAAGCGCGCGAGCCGCAGCAGAAAGTCACGCCGATAGGCGTACAGGCCAATATGCTTGTACCCCAGGGCGCCGTTGTTGGCCACATCCCGCCAGTAGGGCAGCGGACTGCGTGAGAAATAGAGGGCGTAGCCGTCGCGGTCGGTCACCACCTTCACCACGTTCGGATTCGCCATCTCCCGGGCCTCTCGAATCGGCGCCTTCACCGTCGCCATCGGCAGTGCCGTGTCCTCACGCAGCAGCTCCACCGCGGCACGGACCATGCCGGGTTCGAGAAACGGCAGATCGCCCTGCACGTTCACGATGACGTCGGCATCGAGCGCGCCCGCCGCTTCCGCGATGCGGTCGGTCCCTGACTGATGCTGCGGACTGGTCATCACCACCTCACCGCCGAAGTCGCGCACCGCCGTGGCGATGCGCGCGTCGTCGGTGGCCACGAGCACGCGGTCCACCAGATCCACCGCACGAGTGCGTTCATAGACGTGCTGAATCATGGGTTTGCCTTGGATCAACGCCAGCGGTTTCCCGGGGAGACGGGTAGACTCATAGCGCGCGGGAATCATCGCGACGACTCGTGAGCCCATAAGAATTAACCCGTAGCCCGGGAACGAGCTATGGGAGCTCTCTATAGCAAAGGTCCGATCCGAATCCAAACCGCGCGCCGGTCCTCCCTTGACGTGATCTGGCTCCACAACTAAGGTCGCGCCGGATCGCCATCAAGGGCTGCCGTGCGCTACAGTCAAACACTGATTCCTACGTTGAAGCAGGATCCCGCCGACGCTGAGGTCGTCAGCCACAAGCTCATGGTGCGCGCCGGCATGATCCGGCAAATCGCCCGCGGCATCTACGACTTCTTGCCGCTGGGTCTGCGCGTCGTGCGCAAGGTGGAGCAGATCGTACGCGAGGAGATGGACCGCGCCGGAGCCCAGGAGATCCTCATGCCGGCGATCTGCCCCGCCGAACTGTGGCAAGAGAGCGGCCGCTGGGAGCAATACGGCAAGGAGCTGCTGCGCATGAAGGACCGCTACCAGCGTGACTTCTGCTTCGGCCCCACGCACGAAGAGGTGGTCACCGACATCGTCCGCCGCGAGGTACGCTCGTACCGCGAGCTGCCGATCAATTTGTACCAGATTCAGGTGAAGTTCCGGGACGAGGTGCGCCCGCGCTTCGGCCTAATGCGCGGACGCGAGTTCATCATGAAGGACGCATACTCGTTCCACACCGACGCCGAGGATTGCCACCGCGAGTACCAGCACATGGCCGAAACCTACCGCCGCATCTTTCAACGCTGCGGCCTGAGCACGCGTCAGGTCGAATCCGACACCGGCGCCATCGGTGGCCGCCGCGCGCACGAATTTCAGGTGCTCGCGGATTCCGGCGAAGACGCGGTCGTGAGTTGTACGAAATGCGACTACGCCGCCAACGTCGAAAAGGCCGAGATCGCACCTGCGGGGCCTGCGGCCGGCGTCTCTGGCACGCGTCCCGGCGTCGCGCGAGGCCTTCTCAAAAAGGTGCGGACACCGGGCAAGCGGACGGTAGAGGAGGTCGGCGCTTTTCTGTCCGAGCCTCCGGAGCGCTTCATCAAGACGCTGCTCTGCACGACCAGCAACGGCGATACGGTCGCCGCCCTCGTGCGCGGTGACCACGAGCTGAGCGAGATCAAGCTGCGCAACCTCCTCGGGGCGCAGTGGGTCGCCATGGCCGATGCGGAAGCGGTGGAGCGTCTTACCGGTGCCGCGGTAGGCTTCGCCGGACCCATCAGGTTGCGCCTGCGCTGCATCGCCGACGAGGCCTTGCGCGGCATCACCGGCGCGGTGACCGGTGCCAATGAGACCGACTACCACCTCGTCGACGTCGATCAGGAGCGCGACTTCCCTGAGGTTGAGTTCGCCGACCTGCGCCTGGCACGCGCTGGCGATCCGTGCCCGCGCTGCGAGGGCGGCACTTTCGAAGGGCACCGTGGCATCGAGGTGGGCAACATTTTCTACCTCGGCACCAAGTACAGCGCCGCCATGCGCGCGACCTACCTCGATGCTTCTGGCCAGGAGCGCCCGATCGAGATGGGGTGTTACGGCATCGGCATTACGCGCACCGCCGCGGCGGCCGTCGAACAATACCACGACGATCAGGGTATCATCTGGCCGCTGCCGTTGGCCCCCTTTCACGTTCATATCGTGCCCGTCAGCTGGAGCGACGTGCGCATGCGCCAGACTGCGGAGCAGCTGTATTCAGCGTTGGGGGGGACGGGGATAGAAGTATTGTTGGACGATCGCGAGGAGCGTGCCGGAATCAAATTCAAGGATGCCGACCTGATTGGGGTTCCCCTCCGTGTGACCGTCGGTGCGAAGAGCCTGGAGCGCAACTGTGTCGAGTTCAAGCGCCGCGGGGAAAAGGCGGCACAGGACGTATCGCTGGCCGACGCGGTTGACCGCATCGCCAGCCTCGTCCGCTCAGAGTTGATACAATGAGCTTGCACTGGCCATTTGGAATCCGGCAGGGAGGCATGCGGGCGCGCCTGATTTTCGCGCTCGACGTCGGCTCGGTCACCGAAGCCATCGACTATGTCGACGCTCTCACCCGTGAAGTCGGGATGTTCAAGGTTGGCAAGCAGCTCTTTTTGCATGCCGGCCCGCAGATCGTGCAGATGATCCGCGACCGCGGTGGTGAGGTCTTCCTCGATCTCAAATTCCACGACATCCCACGCACCGTGGCGAAGGCGGCCGCCGAGGCAACGCGGATGGGCGTGCGCATGTTCGACGTGCATGCCTCGGGCAGCCTCGAGATGATGCGGCGCAGCATCGCCGAGGTCACAAAGGTGTGTCGCCTGCA
This sequence comes from Binatia bacterium, assembly GCA_050015455.1. Classification (GTDB taxonomy): domain Bacteria; phylum Desulfobacterota; class Binatia; order HRBIN30; family HRBIN30; genus JAGDMS01. The sequence goes on along the minus strand of JBEKBJ010000001.1, from coordinate 65,922 downwards.
AGGGCTGCGGCGGCCGAAGGTGCTTGCCGTGACCGTGCTGACCAGCCTGAACCGCGAGGATCTCAAGCGCGTCGGCGTGGTGAGCGGCATCGAGAACCAGGTCGTGCGTCTGGCGCGGCTGGCGAAGGAGGCGGGAATGGACGGCGCGGTCGCCTCACCGCAGGAAATCACGCCGATTCGCAAGGAATGCGGCCGCGGTTTTCTCATCGTCACGCCAGGTGTACGGTTGCGTGGCAAGAGCTGGGAGGATCAGAAGCGCGTCACGACACCGGAGGCGGCGATCCGTGCCGGTGCCGACTACCTGGTTGTGGGCCAGCCCATCCGCGAGGCAGCGGATCCGGTCGCCGCCGCACGTGAGATCGTGGCTGCCATGGAACGTGGTCTCACCCCGCCGGACCGGCGCACGCGAGCCCTGACGGAACAGTCAAGCGAGTGAGCAGGCGCCGCACCGCCGAGGGCTGAAGCCCACGGCTTTCTTTCATTGAGGCCGGAACTCGAGTCCCGGGCGTAGCTGGATCGTCCCCCTCTCCACCTGTTCGACAAACTCACGGTCGCCTTCGAGGAAATCGTACTGGCTCAGTGTGCCGATGGGCACCCAGCGCACGACTGTAAACGCCCCGTTGGCGGGTACCCCTTCGTACTCGGAGACGAGAAGGAACGTCAGGGCGAAGCGTTCGCGTCCGGGATACTGGTGCTCAGTGCGCCAGAGCACAGGGCCTGCCTTGACGTCGATGTTGAGCTCCTCGTGCAGTTCACGGCGCAGGGCTCGCTCGAGGCTTTCGCTTGGTTCCACTTTGCCGCCGGGAAACTCCCATTTGCCCGGATGATGTCCCCCTGGCGGGCGTTGGCAGACCAGCACGCAGCCATCGCGGACGATCACGCCGGCGACAACCTCGATGCAGCTCTCAGCCATCATCCGTCAGCTCGCAGAGGGCAGCTCTGACCTGTAGCGGCGCAGCGTGCTGTGCCTTCACCAAGCTGCCAGCTGAGCGTTCCTGTTCATAAACTACGGCGTGCGTATCCAAGATCTCGCCTCCGCCTCCGGGACTGTCGATCTTCTCCAGCGGGCGCCCTTCGAGACGCCGCCAGAAAAAGGCGGCTCCTCAGGGCGAGCGGTCCTGTTATTGTTATCGAAAGACAATTTCCGCTCACCCTGAGGAGGTCCCTTCTTTCGGGACCGTCTCGAAGGGTGCGTTCCCGTCTATCGACAACCTCTTCCGGCCCAGGTTACGATAGGGGAATGACATGCCCAACGGGGTCATTTCATTTGTCACTCTACGTGGTTACACTCTCACCGAGCGTTCTTCTCACTGCAGCGTCGCGGCCTGACGTCGGAGATCGGGCAGGCCATCGCGGATGAGTTCCGCCGCTTTGTCGTCGGGCGCCAGGCGCAGATAGCGCTCGAAGTCACGCAGCGCTGCCGCGTAGCACTCGAGACGCTGGTACAGGATGCCGCGGTCGCGCAGTTCGCGCGGTTCGTCCGGCTGTAGGAGCAGAATCCGGTCGACACACGCCAAAGCGCGGTCGAAGTCGGCCGTGTCGACGTGGATCTGTTTCAAGTTGCTCAGCATACGGACCAGGATTTCGCGTGGGCCAGCAGGGTGCAGCAAGCGCGGATCGAAGCGGACCTTCGAGCCGTAGATGCCGTGCAGCCGCTGCGCGCACTCCCGCTGCGTGATCACCCGAGCGAAGAACGGATCGATGATGATCGCCGGCGTGCCGACGTACTTCACCAGGAAATGGCCCGGGAAGCTCACCCCGTACACCGGCAGCCCGAGCCGCCGCGCCACTTCGCTGTACACCAGGGAGAGCGAGATCGGGATGCCGGTGCGCCGATCCAGCACCTGGTTCAGATAACTGTTGCGCGGATCGTAGTAGTTGTCGCTGTTGCCGGTGAAGCCGCGCTCGACGAACAGGAACTGATTGAGTTGAGCGATTTGCTCCGCCGCCGGTGACTCAGGATGCACACGCGGTCGCGCCGCCGCCGCCAGCGCCTCCAGGCGCCGCAAGTAGGCGCCCACGTCGAGATCCGGATACTCCTCCCACGCGATCAGCAACGCCGCCTCGGCCACGTCGATGCCGGCATCAGGACGCGCTGCGACCGCTGCAAACTGCCGTAGCGCTTCACTCATTTCCCGTACGTCCAAACCTTTGGCTCCGCCATAACGCGGAGCAGGCGCAGATTGCAAGAGGGCTTTTCAGACAAGTGGCTCAGCCACAAAGCGGCCGGGGTGTGTGTCAGCGGCGGGCGAAGCCGCCGGCGGCCACGCGGCCGCCGCCGAAGTGTCCGCCGCCAAGGCGCCCGCCGCCGAACCCTGACGGCGCCCTGAAGACGGGTGCCCGCGGCGCTTCGAAGTGCGTAGCGCTCATGGCTGGTGCCGAAAATCGCGGCGAGGCTATCTGTGGCTGCACCACTCGTGGCTGGGCCACTCGCGGCTGCTCGGCTTGTCCCGGCAGACGGACCACCGAGAATGTTCCAACCGGACCGGCCGGGCGTCCCGACTGCGGCCCCAATCGGGATGCGAACGCAAAACCCCCTCGCCGGTTACCTTGCTGTTGCGGAAACCCTTGGCGCGCTGCCAGTCCACTGTGTGGCACCGGCGGCAGTGTGAACCTAGACGGTGAACTCATCGACCGCTGTCCCCTGGCGTCTCCATTTGGCGGCGCCACAAGCTGGCGCGCCTTTCCCGACTGGAACGTCGTAGGCGCCTGTCGGGACTGCCGCAGACTGCTCGGGGCAGTCGCCGCCATCCAGCGCTGCACGGCGGGTACCACCAACGGTGCAGGATTCATTGCCGATGCCAGCCGCATCGCGGCCGGATCGTGTGTGACCGCCGGCATGCGGGGCGCGCGCGTAGCTACCACACGCCGGTCCATCACCCTATCGGGCGGTCTGATCCCACGACCCGCTGCCGCCACCAGGCTCTGCGGTCCCGCCCTGACGGGCAAGACTCCATGGATCGGCTGAAAGCCCCGCGCACCGACCGAGCGCAGGACGTCGGCTATTCGCGCTCGTTCCACCGCTCCATTGCCGAACCGGTCATGCGTCACTGCGACTACACCATTCGGCGTGTGGATGTTGTCGAAATACCTGTGATGGGAAAAGTGAGGACCAAACCAACCATGCCAACAGGGCGCGCCGATGAATCCGACCCCGCCCCACCAGGGCCATAGTGGCTCACCCCAGCCCAGCGGCACCCAACCGATCGGCGTTCCAAAACCTACACCGATGCCGAAGCCGGGGAGGCCGAGGAAACCGACGAGCGCCGGCTCCCACACGGGACTGGCGATGACCGGCCCGGGCGCCCATGCCCAGCAGTTGTTCCAGTAAACCCACCGCCCGTAATGGTACGGTGCCCAACCCCAGGGGGCATTATCAACCCACGTCCAGTTGTAATAGGGATCCCACATCCACTCTCCGTCGCTATACGGTGCCCATGTCGGCCCGACGTCACTGGGTACCCAGACCTGGCCGTAGGGATCCGCGTACTGCCATGTCCCGTACCGACTCAACTCTTGCGAACCGTACATGTCCGGCGGCAGGTAGCTGCCGCTTCCTGAAGCGAGCAGAGAATCGGTGCGGTTGTAGTTCCACCAGTCCCAATCATCGAGCTTGGGCGCTTGGTAAGTCGAGACTTGCGGCGCTTCAGTACCCTGAATGACGGTCTCTTCATTTCCTGCCACATCAACACAGGCGCCGCCCGCAGGTGTCACCGTCGCATGACCGCCGCGCCGGGAGATGAGCGCGGTCGAATCCGCGGTGACGTCAATGCGGTAGTATCCGGAGCGGTCGATGCTGATGGCCGCATTGGGCGTGTCCAACTCGAGCGTCTGCCCGGCATCCAACCTCCGCAGGTCAAGCGCAGCATGCCCGGACGTCACCTTCATTTGCACGAAGTCTGGCTCTAGATCCTCCAAACCAACCTCTGTGCGTTCAGCGGCACGCAAGAATGCCATTGGGCCGACCTGCACCTCGAGGTTGGCGCCAGCTCCGGTGTACAGGGCATCACCCGCCTCCAGGGCAGTGTTGATACGCGCCGCTGCCCAGTCATCGGCACCGGGCCGCCAGAACGAAACCTCTCCCTGGACGAAGCTCAGGCGCGGCGGCGTCCTGCTCGCGGCTGCCTCGGCCGGACTAAGGTCTGTGGCGGCGTCCGTTCTGGCCGTTACGGGAGGGATGAAGCCGACCAGCGTCATGACCGCTACAAGCGTCACGAATTCCTTGAACATCGAACACTCCGGGTCCGGGCTCAGGCAGATCAGGCGAAAGCGGCAGACCTGCAAACGTGCTGCGCACGTCGGGTTCTCTGATCACTTCAACGCTGCAGGCACCGAGAAGTTGCTCAGCGCCCACCGAGAGCGCCGCGCGCCGCATGCGGTGCGACGTGGCCGCTGACCGGGGCTAAGATTCTTCGCTGTTCGGCGGCTTCTGAAGGTCCGAAGTCAACTCCCGGGGCTGCCCCGGATTGCCTGTGGCTACCCGCGCTTGCAATCACCAGATCATCTTGACGATGTGCAACGGCCGGAGCAGTCGGTCCTTGGTCACGATCGGAACCCCATGGTGGATGGCTATAGCCACGTTTTGTACCCGGCGAAGGAGACCTGACATGGGTTACCAACTCTTCACGAAAGTCGCGTTGAAGGTCGATGTGCCAAGCCCAGGCCGGCGTCGAGTATCTACCTGGGCACCCGTTCTGACGAGCGTCAAGTCGTAACCTTTGATGGCAGAGTATTGAGGATATCCTCCGCCTCCCTGACGATCCTGCCGATCAAGTCCTCCACCCGCGGCATGTCCGTGATTCTTTGCGCGCATTCTCCCCCGGCGGTCAGCGCTTTGTTCTCATCCGGGTTCTCAGCGTATGAAGCTATGAAGCCGTCGCGCTCCTTGAGCAGCAGTTCCAGCGGGACCGTAAACATGTCATCCGGGCGGCCGGTGAATACCCCCGGTGAATGTGTCGCGGTCATCTCCGCAACCTCGATGGCGAAGGGAGACTTGACATACCGGGCGGGCCCGACCAGCCCCCGCGCCACCAACGTGCCCCGATCCCCGGCTTTCAGGATCCTGTTCTTCCACAGCCCCACGAAGTCCGACTCCAGAGTACACAGGAACCGGGTGCCCATTTGCACGCCGTCTGCTCCCAGCGCCAGAGCCGCGGCCAGGGTCTTGCCATCGCAGAATCCGCCAGCACCGAGGACAGGCAGGTCAGGAAAAGTCTCGGCGACTGCCGGGAGCAGTATCATCGAGTGCACCGGCTCCCAGGCCGTATGGAAACCGCCTTCGTGACCCGATGCGATGATCCCGTCGCATCCCGCTTCCACCGCCTTTTTCGCCGCTTTGACCGAAGGCACCACGTGAAACCACTTGACGCCAGATGGCTTGATCAAATCGGCCCAAGGCGTGGGATTCCCAGCTGATGTGACGATGACCTTCAACCTGTCTCTCATTCTCGGGTCTTCTTCCCTGACCTCGAGCGTCGCCTTGATCACGTCTCTCGCGCCCTCCAGGATCTCCGCGGAAACCAAGGCGTTCAGTCCGAAAATCCCTTTTGACTTTTCCGTGCGCTCCAAGGTGTGGCGAAAAATGTTCTTGAGTGTCTCGGCTGGGCAGCTACCCTCCATGCCGGGCTCGAAGGTTCTCCTGAACTGGTCGTAGCCTTCCCCGGGTGCGCTCGCGGTTTCCAGCGCGCTTGAGCTGATCAGCCCCACTGCCCCAGAGTTGGCAACCGCTATGCATAGCTTATTGGTGCCGAAGGGACCCATTCCTGCTTGGATGATCGGGTGCTTGATTCCCAACAGCTCACAAAGTCTGGTTCTTATCATGTCCGTCCTCCACTTTCGGCCTCGCCGGTAGTGCGCGCGGGGCAGCGCCCTACGCCCGCTGGCCGGACGAATAGTTGCCTTGCAGAGTTTTCGTCCTCACTGTCGAGACTATCTGACGTTCGCCCTGTACTTTGTACGCCCTGTATCGAGGCGATTGGTCATTTTAGGATTTTGGCCTTGCGCAGGTTCTCTACCAGGCGCGGCTCGACCGGATAACTGCCGGCTTCGAGAGTGTTCCCGGCCAGCATCTCATAGATCTTGATGTAGCGTTCACTGGCAGCCACCCAAAGGTCGGCGGGCACCTGCGGGATTTCGCCGTCGCCCCGGTAACCCTTCTCTGCATAGGCCAGACGGACAAATTCCTTATCGAAGTTCTCCGGCTCCTCGCCGGCGGCGAAGCGAGCGGGATACGTATCTGCCTTCCAGAATCGTGACGAATCCGGCGTGTGAACCTCGTCAATCAGCAAGACGCTGCCATCCGTGGCTCGCCCGAACTCGTACTTGGTATCCACCAGGATTAACCCGGCCTTGGTAGCAAGTTCCTGGCCGCGTGCGAAAACCGCCAGCGCAGCGGCTTGCAGCTGGTCCCAGGTGCGCTTGTCGAGGAGGCCCTTCTCAGCCACCTCGGCGCAGGTCAGGCGCTCGTCGTGCGATCCGCCGACGCCTTTGGTCGTGGGGGTAAGGATCGGCTCGGGCAGCGGGGAATTCTTCTTCAGGCCCTCCGGAAAGTGATAGCCGTAGATGTCGCGTTCCCCCAGCTCGTAGCGGTACCACAGCGCCGTGGACGTCACGCCGGTGATGTAGCCCCGGACGACGACCTCGACCAGGAATGGTTCAGCCACCGTCGCGACGACCGCATTCGGATCCGGGACAGAGACCTTGTGGTTGGCGATGATGTCGGCGGTCTGGTCGAACCACCAGTTCGTGAGTTGATTGACCGCCTGGCCCTTGTACGGGACGCGCGCCAGGATGCGGTCAAATGCCGAGAGCCGGTCGGTGGTGACCAGCAGACGGTTGCCGTCCGGCAGGTCGTACCAATCGCGGACTTTACCGGAGCCCTTGCCGGGCAACGGCAGGTTCGTTTCGCCAAATGCGGATGGGAGTAGCTTCTCAAGGATATCTTTACTAATCATCGCGCCTCCACGAGACACCAGAGTTGCTCTCGAATAGTGCGAAACGAGTCCGAAGGCAATCCGGGGGCGAGGGTGGGTGGATTGATCGTGCCCCCCCTGCCCCGCGAATGTCTCTCGCTCTTGGCGCTTACCTCCGCGCGTCCCGGCTGCGGACGCCATGGTAGGTGAGAATCCGCTCGTCCGCCGTCAGCACGGTCAGCTGGTGACAGCGGGACGCCGCGACCAGGAGGCGGTCGGCGGGATCCTTGTGGAACGGCTCGGGTAGCGCGTAGGCTTCCAGCGCGATCTCATGGGAGACCGGCACCGTTCGAGCCTGAATCGCGCGCAGCGCGCGCTCGACCCACTCGCGCAACGCGATCGACACGCTCACGGCGCCGGTCGCCGCCAAGCGCGCCAACTCCAACGTGGAAATCGTGCACACATGATTCTCATGCTCCGCAGCGACCAGGAGGCGCTTCGTCTGCGGGCCGAGTCGACCCGGATCTTCCTGCGACCAGATCCACACGTGCGTGTCCAGCAACAGCTTCACTTCAGCATCTCCCAGTCTGCAGTGGTGTCGCTGCGTACGAGATCGCGTCGGATGCGCATGCTGCCCTTCAGGGCCCCCAGCTCTTTACGCTTCTCGGCGTCGGCGAATGGTTCAACGCGTGCCATCGGCCGACCACGCAACGTCACCAGCACCGGCTCTCCCGACCGTTGGACTTCCTTGAGCACAGCAATGCACTTTGCCTTGAAATCGGAAACCAGCATGCTCTTCATAGCCCCACCTTAACCTGGTCAAGAGACTAGGTCAACAGTCGGGCTGCTCGCCGGGCCGGGCCGCGCACCCGGATGGCGCGGTCGACGATGCAATTGAGCCAGTTGGCGACCCCTCTGTGTCTCCCCTTGGCAAGGGGAGAAGAAGAGGGGTAGGCCATCCACACTTTGCTGCTGAGCGCGGCGCGCTTGCTCCGTTGCCTGAGTGGTGGCAGTAAGGGTGTGTATGGGGCTCGTTCGTGTCGAAATGGAAGTCAGCCGCGATGGCGGGTCAAGCCAGGCGGTTGAGTTCCTGGTCGACAGCGGCGCCGTGTATTCGGTATTACCGCAGCGTGTTTGGCGCGCGCTTAAGCTCAAGCGGCAGCGCACTCTCAAGTTTTCGCTTGCGGACGGCACCACCATCCGCCGCGGCGTGTCGGAGTGCCGCTTCTCGTATGGCGGCGTCGAGGCATCGAGCCCAATCGTGCTCGGTGAACGCAACGATGAAGCGCTGCTGGGTACGGTCACGCTGGAGACGCTCGGATTGGTTCTGAATCCGTTCGAGCGCACGCTCAAGCCCATGCGTATGATCCTGGCGCATACGCGCCGCCGACGAGGATGTGCACGCTCGGGCACTTCTGCGGTCGGGACTTCGGCTGCGGTCGACGAGAATACGCCATCAAGGCAGGCGCCCGAATAGGTATCTGCTGGTTGATCCCGACCCCGCTGTCGCGGGGAAGTACTTCTCGCTCGTCTCGGACCACCTGGACTTTCTACAGATGCGCTTCGAGGATGCGATCGACCAAGTGCTGGGCGTGTCCAGCGAGTAGCCGAGCGCCCAGTGGACCTGAACGGCGCGGTCGACGACCCGGTTCAGCATGTTGGCAACCCCTCTGTGTCTCCCCTTGGCAAGGGGAGAAGAAGAGGGGTGGGCCATGGACACCTCGCTGCCGTTACGCCTCGGTTTGGCTTCGTACCGATTCAGGACTAGAAGAAGGTACGCATGAATGCCTTCGAGCGGCTGAAGGAGATCGTTCAGGCTCTCAACGGTGAGAACGTCGACTACGTTCTCTTCGGCGGTCAGGCGGTGAATCTGCATGGCATCCCCCGCTTCACCGAAGATATCGACCTCTTTGTGTCCCCGACTCCTGAAAACGTACGCCGCCTCCGCCAAGCGCTCCATCGCATCTGGCAAGACCCTGCTATCGAGGAGATTCGCGCCGAAGATCTGGCAGGTGAGTACGCCGTCGTTCGCTATGGGACACCGGATGGGTTCTGTATCGACCTTGTGTCACGAATTGGTGAAGCGTTTCGATTCGACGACATCGAAAGCGAAACGCTCGCCGTGGGTGACGTTCGCGTCAAGGTTGCCACACCCCGAATGCTGTACCGTATGAAGCGTGACACGATCCGGCCGATCGATCGCGCCGACGCGCTCGATTTGAAAGCCAAGTTTCACATCGAGGATGAGTGAAATGCCGGTGCAGAAGTTTCGAACCTTTGAAGAAGCGCGCCGGGCGCTGTGGACGACTCCAGGCGACCCGGTCATTCTCGAACGGATGAAGCGGCTCGGTGAACTGGGAAGGTCTCGCTCCGCTCGCCCCGGGGTATTCCGTTACCGGTCCATTGAAGAAGCGAAGAAAGAGAAACACGCCACATTCGGGGTCAGCCCTTGAGAGGGTAACTCACAGCGGCAGATTCCCCGTCGCCGCGCGCGTCGACTTGTCGCGCTTGTAGGCGTCGATGGTGCGTTGGGCGATACGCCATTGGTGCACCTCGTCGGCCCCGTCGGCGAAGCGTGCCCAGCGCGCGTGCTGCGCCATCATCGCAAGCGGCGTGTCGAGCGAGTAGCCGAGCGCCCCGTGCACCTGCATGGCGCGGTCGACGATGCGGTTGAGCGAGTTGGCGACGAAGTGCTTCGCCATCGACACCTCGCTGCGAAAATCTTCGCCGCAGTCGACCTTGTAGGCGGCGTGCAGCACCATGAGCTTGCACTGGTACAGCTCGATGGCCGAGTCGGCGATCATCCACTGGATGCCCTGCTTGTCGGCGAGCAGCGAGCCGTGGGCGAAACGGTTGAGCGCTCGGTCCACCATCATGTCGAGCGCCACCTCAGCCTGACCGATCCAGCGCATGCAGTGCGCTAAGCGCGCCGGCCCCAGCCTCGCCTGCCCGAGCAGGTGCCCCTGCCCCCGCTTGCCGAGCATGTTTTCCCTCGGCACGCGCAGGTTCTCGATACGGATCTCCGCGTGGTTGTGGTGGCCGGCCATGGTCAGGACGTCCCGCACGACGTTCCATCCTTTCGCCGGCAAGTCGACGAGGAAGGCCGTGTTCGCCGCCTGCGGGATCTCAGGGTTGTCTTCCGTGCGCGCGATGAGGATGGCGAACTTGGCGCCGCTGGCGCCGGAAATGAACCACTTGTGGCCGTTGATGATCCAGTCGTCCCCTTCGAGGACCGCGCGTGTCTGGATCAGAGTCGGGTCAGAGCCGGCGACCTCGGGCTCCGTCATGGCGAAGCAGGAGCGGGCATAGCCATCGCATAGCGGCCGCAGGTATTTCCCCTTCTGCGCCTCGTTGGCCCAGTGCAGCAGCGTGTGCATGTTGCCTTCGTCGGGCGCCTGCGCGTTGAGCGCGTACGGCCCGAAGGCGGATTTGGCGGCCTCCGCCGACACAGCCGCCATGGCGACGTGCCCGAGCCCCATGCCGCCGTAGTCCTTCGGCATGTGCGGCAGCCACAGGCCCCAGTCGTGGGCCGCCACGCGCATCTCGATGATCGACTGGATGAGGAAACGGCGGTCGCCCTCCCGCTCGGCGATGCGCGCCTCGGCAGGCCGCACGACCTGCGCGATGAAGTCGCGCACCTTCAAGCGCAGCGCGTCGATCTCTGGAGGAAAGCTGAAGTCGATTGCCATGACATTATCCTTTCGTCTAGGCTCGTATGTAAGTTAAGCGAGAGACTGCCAAGAGCGCACCCTTTGAGACGGCGCCTGAAAAAGACGGCGCCTCTTCAGCGCGGGTTTCGCCCGCAACCCAACTGTCGACTCAAAGATTCTGCCCTCTCCCGGGCTGAAAAAACGCGCGGGCGAGGGTCCCGACAGTTACAACAGATCTTCGCGCCACGCGACGATTCTAGGATCTAGTAGCCCAGGGTGAGCGGGGGATGTGTCCCTCTGCAACAACATAGAACTGCCCGCCCTGAGGAGGCCGCGCCGGCTCAGCAGCCGTCGGAGGACGCCCGCCGACGCCACTGCCTCAACCTACCGGCATTGATCTTTATCCGGAACCGCTGCTAGCGCTGTTCGTCCAAGCTGCTAAGCGTTCCAAACTTTGCCGTGTCGAGGCCGCTGGCAGCGCGCTCTAAGTCTGTTGGGCTGCTGCAATGCTGCAAGGCTTCTTCGTAAGCGATGAGATTGGCTTGCAGGAGGCTCAGGAGCGACTGATCAAAGGTCTGCATGCCGTACGCCTGCCCCTGCTCGATCACCTGGTGGAGATCGCGGATGCGATCGGCCTCGATGTATTCGCGGACCCTGGCGCTGCTGACCATCACTTCCACCGCCGGCACCATCCCAGTCCCGCTGGCGGTCGGCACCAAGCGCTGGCAAACCACACCCTTGATGACATTCGCGAGGACGACACGGACCTGATCACGCTTGTACTCCGGAAAACTGCTCACGATGCGGCTGATCGTTTCGGGCACGTCGATGGTGTGCAGCGTGCTCAGCACCAGATGGCCGGTCTCCGCGGCTTGCAGCGCCGTCTCGATCGTCTCGGGGTCGCGCATCTCCCCGAGCATGATGACGTCGGGAATCTGCCGCAGCGCTACGCGCAGCGCCGCCGCAAAGCTGTCCACGTCCGCACCGATCTCGCGCTGACAGATCACCGCGCGTTCGTCTTGGTGCACGTACTCGATCGGGTCCTCGATAGTGATGATGTGACGCGCGCTCTCCCGATTGATGTGCCCGATGATGGCTGCGAGCGTCGTGGTCTTTCCGCTCCCGGTGGGTCCGGTGACCAGAATCATCCCACGCCGTTCACTGGCGAGCCGCTCGACGATCGGCGGTAGATTCAGGCCGCTGAATTCGGGGATGGTGGCGGGAATCACCCGCACGGCGATCGCGACTTTTCCACGCTGGCGGTAGGCGTTGATCCGGAACCGGCCGAGGTCGGGTTCCCCAAAGGCAAGGTCAGCGCAGCGTTCCGTCAGGAAGCGCATGCGTTGCGCATCGTCAACGAGGAACCGCGTCAGTGCCGCTTGCAGCTCCTGTTGTGTGAGCGGCTCCGCATCCTCCATCGGCACAAACTCACCGCGAACCCGGAACAGCGGCGGGTTGCCGTCTTTCAGCAACACATCCGAGATTCCCAGCTCCACTGCCTCTTGAAGAATCCGTTCGAGCTGCACGGCTACCCCCTTTACCGGGTTTATTCACCCCACGTTTACAGCCTCCAGGCCGTCTTGCCAAGCGGAAATGCATCTGGCGCGACTTTTCGCTCGGAACCGAATGGCGTTGGCGGACACGTGCATCCATTCACCATTCGGGCTAAGGGGTCTCGGGGATGAGCCGCAAGCGATCCATATGGGCTGTTGCGGATGGTGCGCGGCTCGAGCACTCCTGGGTGCGCTTCAACAAAACGTCCATGTGGGATGACGCCCGCCGCTTCAAACAGCTGCCGGCGAGGTCGCCGTAGCGGAGACGGCGATGGACGTTGCACGTGCGCCGCACCGTTGGTCGGTCACTCCAACTCAGGCGAGCGCCATCCAGCGACGGTTGGCGCCGCTGGTGCGGCAGGTGCCGCTCGCTGGCGCGCCGCGCCTCGTCGCCGGACTCGACGCGGCGTTCTCGCGTGACGATCGGCGTTGTCTGGCGGCAGCCGTGGTGTGGGACCTGCGCGAGCGGACGGTCATCGAGCAGCACGTGGCCGTGCGGCCGGTGACGTTCCCGTACGTGCCGTGGTTGCTCTCGTTCCGGGAGGGTCCGGCGGTGCTGGCCGCGCTGCGCCAGCTGCGCACGCTGCCGGATGTGCTCATCTATGACGGTCACGGCCTTGCCCATCCGCGGCGCTTCGGCATTGCCTGCCACGTCGGCGTCATCCTCAACCGACCGGCAATCGGATGCGCCAAGAGCCGGCTCATAGGCACGCATCGCGAGCCGGGATCACGGCGCGGCTCGGTCACGCCGTTGCTCGACGACGGCGCGGTGATCGGCAGCGTGCTGCGCACGCAAGACGGTATCAAGCCGGTCTTCGTCAGTGTCGGTCATCTGATCGACCTGCCCGGCGCACAGCGGATCGCCCTTGCCTGCGCGACCCGGTATCGGCTACCGGAGCCGACGCGCCTCGCCGACCACCTCGTCGGCGCTGTTAAGCGAGCGGTGGGGTGATGCGAGCAGATCATAAATCCTCCTCGACCGTCGAGGACCGTCTCGCCGCGTTCGACACATCAGCTTTGCAGCTGCCCTTGTCAGCTCATCCCTCCGCACCAACCACCCTGATCATCCTCTCCGCTTCCGACTTGCCCTCCGAAAGCGCCACCGCAATCGCCTCCAATGCCACTTCCTCGTTCGGAGTCGGTGGCCGCACCGGTAAGCTCAGCTCCTCCAGCTCCTCATAATCGAGTGGGAAACAGTGGCACGGATATCCGTTAACCAGCGTGTTGATCAATTCGCCACGGCCCGCTTCCGCAAGCGTTGGGCGATATCGGCGGAGCAGGCGATCGGCATGTGCCATGCCCAGCTCTAGCCCGCGCGCATTTTCCGCCAGCACTCGTGGATGGATCTGGGTGTACAGCGGCGCAAAGACGGCGCTCGTCAGCTGCGACGCCTGAGCGCACGCCTCCGATGCTTTCAGATGGACCACACCGACAAATCGCTCGACGAGCGTATCGAACATCATCGCGACACTCCTGTTCAGTTGCTCCAGCGCTCGGAACGGGATCAGGCTTGAGGTGTCTGCCGATGCATCGGTCAATTGGGGTGGCTGATACTGTCCATCCAGTGGTCCCAGCTCACCGAGGCTGCCGAGGACCAGTTCATCACCGATCAGGCACAGGAGCGTTGCCGCGCTCCCAGCTCGCAGCGGCACGAACACGGTTACGCGCTCACACCGGCGCTTGATCTGCCGCGCCACGATGTAGGCGGCGTGGATATCGCCGCCATTGCTGTGTACGACGAGGTCCACCTCCTTGTGGGCGGTGTCTTTGATCGCATCCCGGACCGCCGGGACGCAGTCGCGACGGATCTCGGGCACGATAAACAGCAGACAGGGTCGTTGCCGTGCCCGGGCCAGCTGGGCCGCGGCCCCGATCAGCGGCGGGAGCTCCTCACCGCGCGGGATCTGCTCCACATTAGCCAGGGTTGTAGTCTGCGTCACCAATTTGCGCCTCCTTCTGCTGAGGGTTGACGAATGCCCACCACCGGTTCGGGGAAGCGGCGGGACCATGACCAGCCGAGCCTTGTCTCGAACTGACCAGTGCATCTATAATCAGCGGGGACTGACAACGGTTGACAGGGAGCTGCCATGGGCAAACAGCGCCGAACACCTACCTACGGAGCCGCAACACGCCTCGCCCGGATTGTGCACGAGTTGTCCTCGCGCCCGCGCGGGTGGACTCTCGAAGCGATTCAGGACGAGATCGGGATATCGGAGCGTACGCTGTTGCGGTATCTGGCGGTGTGCCGCCGAGAACTCACCGACGCAACCGGGAAACCCCTCCTCGAGGTGGTGCGGCGTGGCGACCGTCGCCTTCTGCAACTGGCACCCCGCGCTGCTGCGCAGGAGTCCACTGCGTACGAACTCGCCTTCCTGTACTTCGCGCTCTCAGTGTTCCAGTTCCTGGACGGCACCGTGGTGAAGGAAGGGGTGGAAGGGTTATGGGAGCGGCTGTACCGCGCCCTTCCCGAGGCACAGCGCCTGCGGCTCGCTGACTTCGCGAAGAAGTTCTATTCGCTGCCGTTCACGGTGAAGGACTACCGTGCCTTCGACGACACGCTGGATGTGATAGTGCAGTGCCTGGTGTACCAGCACCGGCTGCGCATCGACTACGGCGGGCTCCTGGGTGAAGGCAAGGTGCACGAGTTAGATCCGTACACGTTGGCGATGTACCGGGGCGGGCTCTATCTCATCGGCCGCAGCCAGCCGTCGCGCAAAGTGCTCACGCTCGCGGTGGAGCGCATCCGTTCGGCGGAGAAGCTCAGCGAGAAGTTCGAGTACCCGGACCGCTACTCACCGGAGGAGTACACCGACGGCACCTTCGGCATCATGGACGGTACGGTTACCAACGTGGAGCTACACATTTTGAATCCGGAGACGGTCGCTTATCTCAAGGCGCGGCGGCTCCATCGCAGCCAGGGATTCGAGGATCGTCGTGACGGGACCGCGGTCCTGTCGATGACCGTGCGTGGCACGGAGGAGCTGCGCAACTGGATCCTCGGGTTCGGTCCGTGGATCAAGGTGCTCAAGCCGAAGAGCCTGCGGGACGAGGTGGCGCAGCTGCATCGAGACGCGGCACGGCTGTACGGACCGAGCAGGTAACCCGGTTCGACAAATCTACCGTCCGCGGATTCCGCACCGTTCCCTCAATCGTCAACGGCTGTCATCGCGATTGTCTATCTGAAACGGACGAGCGAAGGCCGCCGTGCGTGTAGATGAAGTCATTCCAGCTATCGAGCAGCGCAACACCAGAATCGCTGTCACGGCCTCTCTGCTCACGTGTGTCGGCGTGATCGTCGTGGCGTATGTGTGGCACTGGGCATTGGCGGTGGCGATCGTCTGGGTCACGCTCCGCACCGTGCCGTCGTTTCTATACGGCGATGACGCGCTCGAACGCCTGCGCGGCATCGTCCGATGGTGCCGGCCCGTGATCGTCGAGAGTCGATCGCGGGGCGTCCTATGGGCGATCATGACTGCGATTCTCGAAAGTCTCTTCGTCATTCCGCAGATGACGCTCATCGCCGTGGCCTTGTGTTGGATTCCCGCGATCGGTTGGATGCTGGCGCTCTCTTGCTTCCTCGCGGCGCTTCTGTACCCGGCATACTCCCTGTTCGGCCATCTGAAAGATTGTCAGGTGAAGTGTCCGCTGTGCGATCGCTGGTTGGACGCCAAGCGGGGCGCCGAGCGCCGGTGCGGCGCGTGCCGGACGCGCTTCATCTGCACGCCCGTGGGTGCAGTGCTGGCGATGCCGAGCGGGCTTGATCGAAGTTATCACATCTGATAACGGGTATAGGTGTGGAGATCATCTGGATCAGGTGGCAGGAGGACCACATTACCAGGAAGCACGGAGTATCGTCCCAGGATTTCGATGACGCCTGGCACGACCCTGAACGGGTGGACCTGGAGGAGGATTGCCACGACCGGAACGGACCCTACACGATCAGCGTCGGATGCGCACGCGGCAAGGGATTGATCATGGTCTGGAGGTGGCAGCGCAATGCAGATGCTGTGTGGCCGATCACGGCCTATTTTCCGAAACGCAAAGGCCGCCGGAAGGCGAGGAAGAGGTGAAGGTGAATGGCGATCAAGAAGTTGCAGCGAGACCCCCGGACTAGAGCTGAGCGCCGAGCGGACGAAGCGGTACGCGCGAAGTTCGACTCTGGCGAGTTCCTAACGATTACACCCGAGCGCGAAGCCGATGCGATCAAGCGGGTAGAACGCGCATACGAGACGCGGCGAAGACTGGCTGCGGGCTTGGGTGTTCAGCTTGGCATCCTCCGTCGGGGGAAAGGGATGTCACAGGAGCAGCTCGCCCGATTGGTTGGAACGAAGAAGAGTAACATCAGCCGGCTCGAAAGCGGTCGCTACGGCGGATTGAGCATCGAGCGGTTTCTGGCCGTCTTCGAGACGATCAGCGAGACTCCGATTGAGGCCTCTGTAGAGCGAGCCAGCCGTGCACCACTGATCCACGATGAGGTATTTGAACGATTCCACGCTCCGACCGACTGTTTGGAGACTGCAGACCGATGAATCCCGCAAGATCCCGAACGGATGAGCCGGCACGCACGCTCGACGAGTGGTTTGCGAGCGTCCTCCGCAGTTGCGACACGATTTTCCAGTTCCCGAAAACTACGGCCCACCGCCAAGCGGTGATCCATGCAATGCTTACCAGCAACGCCAAGGTCATAGTCGATTCGGACATCGACGACGAGGGCAAGCTCTATCCCGCCACAGCAAAAGCCCTCGCTGCCGCCTGCAGAAAGCTAGGCATCGAGACAAATGGCGGACACTGGAGGGCAGCCCTGCAGAACGTCCTGGAATTCGGCAAGCATAATGATACCTTCGCGCTAGCGCTGGGCAGTGGGGCCACTATCTTCAAGTCGCTTTTTGATGAAGCGCTAATCAATGCAGGCGTGACAGACAGGCCGACGATCCTGGTCGAGAGGAACCGCAAAACAGCGCTCGGTCTAGCGATCAACTGGGGAATGAGATTCCTCCTCGCTTACGCGCTTGAGCTACCAGCGCGCCGGGGACGTGCTCGCGCGCCCGAGGGCGTGTGGTGGATTCGAAGTGTGATCGAGCCACTACGAGTGGATAAAGAACGTCGTCGGGGGTGAGGGGTCGGCCTACAAGAGCGCTCGGCTCGGAGCGGAGTTGCATGGTGTCCATGACTGGCCGAAAAGATGCCCATGGAGGACGTTGGACGAATTGGAGGCAGCAGTCAAAGCGCGGTACCGGGAGTATCGCGCCCTGAAGCGAGCGGGCAACGCAGATTTCGCGAAGCTGCGCCGCGCACCGTGGAAATCAACATCATGATTTTCGTCAAAGGGGAGTCACGCAGATGTGAAAGTCGGCGAGCAGTCTCATGCAATCGCGGTGGTCTTCTCGCTCACCAGCCAGGCACCGTACTTGGCGGCCTGGTAGACATCCTCTTTCTCCAGTTCGGGGTATTCACGGACGATATCATCCGCAGTGTACCCGTCGCCGATGAGCTTGAGCACGAAGTCCACTGTGATGCGCATGCCCCGGATCGTTAGTTTGCCCTCGCATACCTGGGGATCGATTCGAATGCGATCCAGCATAATGGTGGAGCGTAGGGTAGTCCGAACCGGTTCGCAAGCGCACGAAAGTGGTGGCGCCTTCCGCCCCTGCGGATTCGAGAGGATCGACGTCGAGGCGGTAGGTTGCGATCTCCGTGGCCAACGTGTGTGGTTTCGAGATACTCTGAGCCGCGGGCTTGAGGTCCCGGTGATCAGGGACAGCCGTTGTCGACGGCGCAGCGGCAGTGATACAGGTGGCGCGCGGAACGCCAGGAGGGCGTAATGTTCGGAATTGAATCGTTCAAGCCATGGGTTGGCGACTTATACTATATCTCTCATCCTAAACTACTTATCTTGGGTGAATCCAGGTGGGATGAGGAGTTTACAGACACTAAGATCATTGAATTTCAGATCGACGGAGGCCACTTTCGAGCACATACGAATTTCGTTCAGGCCGTTCTTGGAAAGCGTCATTGGGAGGAAGGCTACGACCCTATTGCATTTGGGAGGAAGTCGATCTTCTACAACTACAATACCTCTTTCTATCCCGGGAGGGCGCGGATCCCTCCAGAACACGGTGAGCGCGCCGAAGCCCAGAATCCCCGAATGCTCAGAAAGATGCTTGAGATGTACAAGCCCACGCATTGCATCGTTTGGGGCATTGCCAACTGGCGCAGTGTAGCCGTTGAAGGTGCGAAGTGGGGACCAGATCAGGCCATGCCGGGACTTGCTGATGGTTGGCCTTACCGCCGAATAACGATCGGCAGCCATACGACGTTGTTTTCGCATGTGAAGCACCCATCAGCGGGTTTCTCATTTGCTCGTTGGAGCGCGGTGCTCTCGACATTCCTCATGCTCATTTCGGCGTGACGGCTGTTGCGCTGGCGCGGCGAGCGCATGCGATTCGATCCGCGCGAGTGACAAGAGCTGCAAGCAAGGCTCGAAGAGATGCGGTTCCTTCCAGCTGGCTGTGGACTTCACCTCGATCAGATCGAACTCCCTCGCGCCCTGGCGGGCGATGATGTCCACGCGTACGGCGACGTCATCGTAGCTGAATGCGGCTTCGTACAGTGCGGGCACGCTCGGGTCGTCGAGCAGCGCACGGGTCTCCGCCACGGCGCCGGCGTGATGCTCATGGTCGTGGGCGATCAACCGCCCGCCCGCAAAGCGCTGGCGCGCCAGCTCGCCGACGGCGGTACCGGTTCGGAATCTCGCCAGCGTCGTCTCATCGAGCTCCGCCGCGATCTCCGGAGCGTAGAGCTCCAGGTACAGCCGCTTGTGACACTGCAGGCCAGCCATGAACCGGGACTTCGACAGCCGCGGAATCTGCGTGCGCATGGGACCTGCGGTCAGCGTAAGTTCGGCGGACCGCTCGCCGTTGGCTCGCTCTGGTTTCCCCAAGTTCGACAGGCTGCAGCCCAGCGGGCCGCGACCACCGCCTCGAACTGATCCTGGCCAAACGGCTCAGGGATCTCGAAGACCTCGAACCGGGCGCCCATCGCACGTGCATCAGTCCGCAGGTGCTCCTCAAGGTCGCTCACCAACTCCGCCATCGGGAGCCTCGGGCCGAACCCGAACGCTTCCTCGTGCACCAGCTCGTCATTCCGTTCGTACGTATACATCACCACCTTGTTCCCGGGCGGCCATGCGCCGATCACACACAGCACGGTCTCAGCTGATCCGGTCACTTCGATCACCTCGACGATCTTGAACCCCTCTTCCCACTCGCTTTCCGGCATTGTGACATCTCCCTCGGTTGCAAGGAAACTCGTCGGCCGAGATGCTTTGTAGCAGCCTCCTAAGACAACGGTTGACGCACGGCCACCCAGTCCCGAAGTTCGAAGTTCAACAGAGCGAAGGGATTGTGCAGCTATTGCGCACCCGCAAAGCTGAAGCCGCAATATCGAGGTCAAGCCGGTGCCAACAGCTCGACCAGATCCAGCGTACCTACGCTGCCTTTCGACCCCGGCTCGGGCGAATCAGCACCTCGGCGGAGATGCCGAGTTTCTCGTGCAGGCGGCGGATCATGTTGATCGAGAGACCGCGCCGACGCTTCAGTACCTCAGCCACGCGCGTGCGGGTTCCGAAAATTGCTTCCAGGTCCTTCCGCCTCAGGCCCTGCTGCTCCATGCGGAACCTGATCGCCTCGATCGGATCGGGCGGGTCCATCGGAAAGTGCTGCGCCTCGTACGCGTCGATGAGCGTGGCCAGGATGTCAAGATGGTCGCCGTCTTGAGTGCCGGACTTTGCACCCCACAAGCGCTTCATCTCCGCCAGTGCCTTCTCATAGTCCGTGCGGGTCTTGATTGGCTTGAGGTTCTTCATAATTCCACCTTCTTCACATCGACCCGGTCGTAGTCCGCGTGCGTGCCGATCCACTTGATCCAGACGATGCCCTTTTCGAAGTCGACTGCAACCACCAACCGGTAGTCATTCCCTTTGATGTTGAAAACGATGCGGTCGGCCGACACGACACTCGCCGAGGCGTAATGGCGCTTCACGTCCGCGCTGTTCTTCCAGCTCGCCCTTCGCACCTTTTAGGCACCCGTAAAGGGTGCGCCTACAGCATCCTTCCCTCTCGGCGTCAGCGCTTCGGTCGCCGCACCAGCGGGTTGACGACCTTCAGCGCTCCGAAGCGGGAGAAATCACGATCGGCGGACCAAAGTTCGGTGACGCCGTTCTGGAGGCAAATCGCCGCGACGCAGGCATCGTGGATCATCGGCCCGTGCACCTTTCCCTGCAACACCAGCCGCTTCAGCTCCGCAAAGTAGTCCGGACCTTCCCCCAGTGCGCGACAGAACGGCGAGGTGAGCCAGACTTCCATCGCCTGCAGCGCCACAGGCAGCGGCGTCGGCGGAGCGTAGATGGCGGGGTGCGTGGTGATCGCCAAGAACTCATGCACGCACGGCCACGGGATCCCCCAACGCTGGCCCCCTTCGGCCAGGCGCACCAGCACCGACAACGCCTCCCCATGCCAGTCCGCGTCTTCGCGGTGGGCGTAGACTAGGAGGTTTGTGTCGACCGCTATCATCCACCGCGCCCCTCGTACGCCGCGTCACGAATTTTCGTCCAGCCGCCGTGTCGGTACTCGCGTGCCAGCCCTAGCCCCCGAAACGTCACCGGTTTCAGACGCACTTTTCGGCGCACCGCGCGCTGCTCTATAACGAGGTCGAGCCCCTCCTCGACGAGCGCCCGCAAAGTAACGCGCTCACGGCGGGCGACATCCTTCGACCGCTTGAGAATATTGCCAGCAATATCGATCGTTGTTTTCATACGGGTAGTCAGTCTACTCTGCAATGACGGCACGTCAAGACGCCGCGAGCACGCCTCCACTTCAATCGACCTATCAGAGCACGGGAGTGCTCTCCAGCTCGACACGGGTCGATTCGAGAAATCGGCTCAACATATTGAAATAGCCGCAACACAGGATCAACTCGGTCGCTTGCCGCACCCCGTAGCGGTCCAGGATCTGCTGCAGGGCCTCATCACTCAAGCGAACGTCACGGCTGATTTCATCGGCGGTGCGGCAGAGCAGCCTGCCCTCAGCATCGAGACCGGTGACCGGCCCGGACACTCGAATTGCGGCGATCTCAGCGTCCGCCAGCCTCGCGTGCTTCGAGAGAGCGATGTGCTGCACCCATTCGTACTCGGACCCAGTCACGTGTGCCACGCGCAGGATGGCGATCTCCCGTTTCCGTGGGTCGAGGAGGCTCCCGAACAGGACCGAGGTCGCGAACTCCACCAGCGGTTTGAAGCTGGCGGGCGCGTTCGCCATCATGCGGAAAACGTTCAGCGGCGGCAGCGCGGCCAACATCTCGCGCGCTTCGGTACTCAACTCTGCATCGCTCGGCAACGGAATTTTCGGGCTCACAGCGGTCTCCCTTCACACGAACGGTATGATCATACGCAAGCACAGCGCCTGCGTCGACGCGGGGGCCGTCGCGGATCTTGCCAGCGCTCTCGGCTCAGTCAGCGCCTGGCTTCTCCAGCGTGCCGCACAACGACAGCTCCCAGAACAACGCATGGATCAGCTGCAGCAAGGTCAGGAGCAGGGATTTCCCAAGGCACCTGATCGCCTCGCTCGGCGAGGCCCGGCTGCACAATCATGATTGGGTCCATCCGCAGCGGGAAGCAACCTCCTTACAACTTTTCTGTCGTGCCCGATAGCCGATGAGGCTACGCCGCGAGCGCGAGTTCGCCAACTAGGTAACGGGCGGTCACCGTGTCGGAGACCAGGACGGAGGCAAGCCGGGCACGCAACGCCGCCTTCAGCGGCTCGAAGCGCCGGCGATCACCACCGGTGACGAGGATGACTTGACGACGCCTGTCCGCAGCGATCGTGCGTAAACCGTTGAAACCGAGCCCAATGGCCGCGTAATCGGAGCGCACCTCCGCCCCGTTGCGATCAACCAGCCAGTAGCAGATCTCGGCGATCGCCCCGTCGCGCCGCGCCGACTGAAAGAGCCTGGCGTTCATATCGGGATCACTCGAGAGGGTGATCTCGGCGGCCCCGTCGGGACTCTCGGGAATCGGTCCCATGCTCGTGATCACGACCGTGCACGTGGCCAGCTTCCTCAGCATCTGACGGATGGGCTTCTGCTGCATGACCACATCGTAATCGATCGTCTGCACGAACGCCGAGGACGGGAGCTGCTCCGACACGCCCCCGTAAGCGCGCGCGATGTCCATGGCGATGACGTTCGCCTCGATCGGCTCGGTGTTGCGCACCGCCGTAATGCCGACGATGGGAACGACCTCCAGAGCCGGGAAACGCATCGGACGCGAGGTCGACAGCAAGTGTACCGCGATGAGGTGCATGGTCCTACCCCAGGCAACACCAACCACGATGGGATCCCCCTCTTGACTCCCCGATGCCGCAGCCGCGTCGCGTGCCGCTGCGGCGAGGAGATCGTCGAGGTGATCCGCGACGACGCCGGCCATGGCGCGGATCACCTCAGTGTGCACCGCCCGGCGCCGCACTGGATCCAACTCCTCAAGGACATCGGGCAATCCCGGAACCAGCAGCACCTTCTTCAAGCCGTACGTGTCTTTGACTGCCCCTTCGAGCCGGACGATGTCCTGGAATTGCTGGGGCAGATTGATCAGCGTCGAAAACATTCCCTTCTCGAATGCCTTCTGCCGCAACGCACTGACCACCGGCACGCTCAGCCCCATCTCGGCCGCGACCTCACGCGCGCTCCGGTACGACGGCCGCCCCTGGTGGCGAAAGGTCGCGAGCACCACACGCACCATCAGACCCTCGTCCTTCGAAATGTCGCGATGTTTCTTGCGTTTGTTCTTCTCCTTGGTTGATTCGGACTCCATAGCTCCCCCTATTTTGATAATGTCAGCGATGTTCCGGTGCTGACCTTTTCCTCCTCTTAAACCATCCACCCCCGCGGGTCAGCCCGCTGAAGGCGGTCCTTCTACAAGCCTACTGCCAATCGCGCCAATTTTAAAAGGACAATCGTGCATCACAGGGCGCACGTGAACGTGGACCTGTTCAAGAGTTGCTCTGGCGCAGGCCACGCGCGAGCGCGCACCTGTTCGTCACTTTCTTCTTGTCCGGCGACTCCCGACCGTGCGCATGTTCGAGACGCGATCATTGCCGGCGTGCGGGCTTCGGCATTTCGCTGCATGCGCTGCCGGCAGAAGGGAGATCTGATGAACATGCATCTGACGGCTCTGGTGTTCTCGCTTCACACCCGCCCGGTTTGGAAACGGCTGGAGTGGGACTCGATCGACGGCCTGCGCAAGGCGTTGTCGCACGAGTACCCCGCTGCATACCTAGCGCGCAACCGCGATCTCGACCGGTTGCGGTGGTTTGATGAAATCTTCATCGATCGCGGCAGGAAACACCCAGCGAAGGCGCTGGCCGCACTGCTCCTCGGCAAGAAGAAGATGCCGCTCATCGAAGGGAGCTACTCCCATCCGGGACAGTTACACCGGGGCGTACGCAGGCTGCTGGCGCACGCCGTCGCCCGAGGCGAGCGTAACGCCTACATCATCGGCGTCGACGACGCGCTTTTCGATCGTGCGTGGAAAGCGGACGGGGTTGGAAGGGTCGCGCAGCCGCGCTGGAGCGCGCCGGGGCTGCCCACTCACGCAACGCCACCGCTGATGAAGCCCGACACGTGGGAAGCCGCCTTGAGCCGACTCGCACAGGTTCCGGTCCCGGATTCGTTGTTGGGCGCCTACCTCGGCGTCTCGGCCAACACCCAGTTAGTACGGCAGTTAATCATGCGCGCGGCGCTTTCTGAGGCGCCGGTTCTGATTACCGGGCCAATGGGGTCGGGTAAGGAGGTCATTGCGCGCTGGGTTCACAATTTGAGCGGTCGGCGTCCGTTCGTTCCTGTCAACTGCGCCGCAGTGCCGCGCGGCCTGATCGAATCGGAGCTGTTCGGCTACGCCGCCGGCGCTTTCACCGATGCCACCTTCCGGCGCGACGGCCTCTGGAAGCAGGCAGGCAACGGGACGTTGTTCCTGGATGAGATCGGCGACGCCTCGAAAGATGTGCAGCTGAAGCTGCTGCGCGCGCTCGAGGAGAGGAAGATTCGCCCGCTCGGCACGACAGATGAGATCGACGCGCCAGCGCGGATCCTGGCAGCAACCAGCCGCAACCTGGCCGCGGCGATGCTGACCGGGAAGTTCCGGCCCGAACTCTACTTTCGCCTCTCTGTCCTGACGATTCCCGCCGCTCCGCTCAGCGAACGTCCGGAAGACATTCCCGAACTGGCGCAATTCTTTTGGAAGCAGCTCACGAGTGGCGCTGCCCTTCCGCCTGAAATCGTCGCCGCGCTCCAATTGCGCCCATGGACGGGAAACGTGCGTGAGCTCAAGGCTGTGCTCACCAAACTGTTCACGCTCTTCGGCGACGACACGCCCAGCCTGGAACAGCTGCGAACAGTATTCCAGCTCCACGACATCCCTTTCCAATCTGCGCTCGGCACACCGGCGCTATCCCTTCCAAATATGGCAGGGGACCCGAAATACAACGGAGGCCACCAGCAGTGATATTCAGCCCTTGCAGTTAGTTCCCTGCTACCGTCATACGGGCGATCTTCAGGGTGGGAGCGGCGACGGAGTGGCGCAACTCGAGATCGTTGCCGATGGCCTCGATGGCTTCATACATCTGCAACAGGTTGCCGGCGATCGTGATCTCTTCCACCGGGTAGGCGAACTCGCCGTGCTCGATCCATTGGCCGACCGCCCCGCGCGAGTAGTCGCCGGTAACCGGGTTGACGCCGAAACCGATCAACTCCGTAACGTACAGGCCGCGCTGCACCGAGCTGATGATCTCCTGCGGTGAGGCGGTGCCCGGCTGCAGGATGAAGTTCGTCGGCGCGACACGCGGCGCTTCGGCGACCGACCGCGCCGCGTTGCCGGTGCTGCGGCCTTTCAGCTTGCGGGCCGAGTAGGTGTCGAAGAGATAGCTGGCCAACACGCCACGATCGACGACAACAGTCCGCCGCGTCGGCAGCCCCTCACCGTCGAACGGTTTCGAGCCCAAGCCGCCGATGACGGTGCCGTCATCAATGATGGTGACCCACTCGGGCGCGATGCGCTGCTTCAACTTGTCGATCAGGAACGACGCACCCTTGTACAACGCGTAGCCCGATACCGCGCCCGTGAGATGACGCAACAGGCCGGAGGCGGTTTCCGGATCGAAGATCACCGGCACCTCACAGGTCTGCACCCGGCGCGCATGCAGCCGGCGTACGGCGCGCTCCGCGGCCTTGCGGCCTATGTCCGCTGCGGGATCCAGCCGCGCCAGTTTGCGCTGCACGGAATACCAGTAGTCGCGTTGCATGGCGCCATCGTCGCTGGCCACCGGCACGACCGACAGCTCCACACTCGAGTCGCGGTACTCGCCGAGGAAGCCGAGCGTCGAAGCGTACACGACACGGCCGCTGGCCGCGGTGAAGCTGGCACCCTCGGAGTTGGTCACGCGGGCGTCGGCAGCGAGCGCCGCTTGCTCGGCCTCTCGCGCTGCGCCTATCGCGTGTTCGGCAGTGACCGCCGCGATCTCCGCATCGTAGAGATCCATGTCGGGAATTGTCTGGGCGAGATCGGCGGGGTCCGGGAGGCCGGAGAAGGGATCGCGCGCAACCAGCCGTGCCAGAGCGCATGTGTCCTCGGCCAGACGCTCGAGCGCCTCGCGAGAGAAATCAGCAGTGGAACTTAGCGCACTGCGCTTGTTGATGAAGACCCGTAGACCAAGGTGCTTCTGCCGCGCCTGCTTGAGCTTCTCTACCTCGCCCATGCGAACGCCGGCTTCGAGCGCTTCCCCTTCGGCCACAACTACGTCGGCCGCGGTGGCGCCGTGACGCTGGGCCGCGCCCAGCAGCATTTCAGCGATCTGCTGCAACGGTTGCTCGCCCATCACCACGACCTCGTCATCCCGCCTGGGTTCCGCCGACGGTCAGCTCGTCGATGCGGATGGTCGGCAGGCCCACGCCCACCGGCACCGATTGGCCGTCTTTCCCGCAGGTGCCGACGCCTTCGTCGAGTTGGAGATCGTTGCCGACCATACTGATGCGCTTGAGGATATCCGGCCCGTTGCCGATCAGCGTCGCACCTTTCACCGCGCGGGTGATCTTGCCTCCCTCGATGAGATAGGCCTCACTCGCCGAGAAGACAAACTTGCCGTTTGTGATGTCCACCTGGCCGCCGCCGAAATAGGCGGCGTACAATCCGTGGTCGACCGAGCGAATGATCTCCTCGGGCGTCGAGTCGCCGGCCAGCATGAAGGTGTTGGTCATGCGTGGGATGGGAATGTGCGCAAAGCTCTCGCGCCGCCCGTTGCCGGTGAGCGGCATGCCCATGAGCCTGGCGTTGAGCCGATCTTGGAGGTAGCCGCGCAGGATGCCTTTCTCGATGAGCACGGTCCGGCTGGTCGGTGTGCCTTCGTCGTCGACGTTGAGCGAGCCGCGGCGGTTGGCGATCGTGCCGTCGTCGACCACGGTGCACAGAGGCGAGGCCACTTGCTTGCCGAGCAACTCGGTGAAGGCCGATATCTTCTTGCGATTGAAGTCACCCTCCAACCCATGCCCCACCGCTTCGTGCAGCAACACGCCGGGCCAGCCCGGTCCGAGCACGACGGTCATGGTGCCTGCAGGCGCGTCGGTCGCCCGTAGGTTGCGCAGCGCCTGATCGGCCGCGGCACGGGTGAACCGCAGGTAACGGTCGTCGTCGAGCAAGAACCCGTACTCGACGCGGCCGCCGCCGCCGTAGGTGCCCTGCTGGCGCTTGCCCTGCTCTTCGGCGATGCAGGTCACGTTGAGGCGGACCAAGGGCTGCACATCACCGACAAGCGTCCCGGCAGAGCTGACGATGAGCACGAACTTCTGCTCGACGCCGATGGACGCCAGCACGTTCTTGATACGCGAATCGTGCGACCGCGCCGCCGCATCGATACGACTGAGCAGTTCAACCTGGTCGGCGAGCGGCGCCTCGATGGGTGAATGGGGCAGCGTGTACAGATCGTGGCTGGGGCGCGCCCGATGGACCGCGACCGCACGCGTCTCGCCACTTTCCTGTGCGATCGCTTGCGCCGTGCGCGTGGCCAGCCGCAGGCTGTTGATAGTGACATCGTCGGAGTGGGCGTACCCGGTCTTGTCACCGGCGACCACGCGGACGCCGACGCCCTGGGTGATATGCTGAGTCGCCGTCTTGACTATGCCCTCTTCCAAACTGAGGCTTTGGACGGTGCGGAACTCGAAGTAGAGGTCGGCGTAATCGGCGCGGCGCGCGATGGCGCTGCCGACGACTTGTTCAAGCACGTCGTGGCTGAGCCCAAAGCGCTCGAGGAAAAAGCGCTCGGGTGCGGCTGCGAACAGCGTTGGCGTCATCACAAATGTCCTTGATTTCGGCTTCACAACCTGCGTAGCATAGTCGCATACATGGGGCCAGCCAGTGGCGAACGGCGCAAGAGAAACGGCGGCATGAGCCAATACTCCCTCGAAGCGCGCTGGTCATGTCTACGTCGCTACGTCGGGCTGCGGATCAACCTCTTTCGCGCGATGTATGACCCGCGCTTTTGTCTCGCCGATGATCAGAGTGTCATCGCCATTCGTAGCGGCGATTATGCGCTGACCGCGTGCATCGCCTACGACCGGGTCTTTTCCTACTATTACGTTCGCGATTGCAGCTGGTATCGTAGTGATCTGTCGCGGCTCACCGACGACGAGGTGCCCGACCACGTCCGCGACGACCTGCTGCGTCAATTCCTCGGTGTGCTGGGCTGAGTCAGCCTTCGGTTGAGCGTGCCCAATCCCGGCGCCGCTTCAACTTTTTTCTGAGTCTGGAAGACGCGCCAGCAGCCTGACCTTCGCCTTCTCCCGCTGAGCGCCCTCCCGCCAGCGGATGGGCTTTGGCCCCGATTTGGCGTACGGTTGGTGCTGCAAGAAAGGAGATCCATGGAAGCCTATCCGCACCATTACGCCGTAGACGCATCGGCGCAGGCCACGGGGGACGTGACCTTGTCCGCAGCGGGTTTGCCGGCGTTGCAGACCGCGCCTCCTTCCCAGTTCGACGGCCCCGGCGATAGGTGGTCCCCAGAGACTCTGTTCGTCGGGGCGGTGGCGGACTGCTTTGCTCTGACCTTCCGCGCCGTCGCCCGTGCTTCGAACCTGTCGTGGACGGTGCTGCACTGCGCCGCAGAAGGGCAACTCGACCGTGTCGAAGGCATCACGCGTTTCACGCAAATGGCGCTGCGAGCCCGGCTCACGGTTCCGCCGGGCACCAACGCCGACAAGGCGCGACGACTTCTCGAGAAGGCAGAGAAGGCATGTCTCATTACAAACTCGCTCGCTTTCACGCCGACACTGAGCTGTGAGATCGAAATTGCCTGACCGCAGAGCCGATTGGCCGGACCGAGAATCGCGGAGAGAGGTGCACCTGTGATGTTACCTGTTCTCGCGCTGACCTGGGCGGCGTTAGGGTTCCCGTGGTCCGCGGTGCCGGCGCACGCGCAACCTGCGGTCGGACCAGTGAGCGAAACGGACAAGGGAACCCAACGCTTGATCACAATGGATCTCCAGGATGTGGATATCACCGTCCTGGTGAAGTTCATCAGCGAGATGACGGGTAAGAACCTCATCCTCGACGAGCGGGTGCACGGCAAGCTCACCATCATCTCCCCAACGAAGATGTCGATCGCTGAGGCTTACCGGGCGTTCCAATCGGCACTGGAACTGAAAGGATTCACGACCGTGGCTGCTGGGGCGGTGATCAAGATCGTGCCGACGAAGGAGGCGAAGAGCTCGCCCATCGACACGGTCGTACCGCAGCAGTAGCGACAACAGCCAGCGATCAGTGTGTGGTCTTCACCGACCCGACTACCCGCGCCCTGGTTTTCGTTCCGCCTGAATAGCGGCCGATTTATTCGTCGGGCGAAACATGCCATGAGTAGGTCGATCATTTTCAAGGCCGGTGGGCTGCTCGCATGGAGCCGAAAACGCACCCCAAGGACGCGCCAGTCCCTGAAAAGTGGACGCCCAAGCGGGGCTCGGCATCGGCGCGTGCGCAGCGTAGGCGCAGCCAGCGCTGGCCGGCCCGGTTCTTCCGCAAGAAGATCCGACCGCTCTTCTCACGCCGGCTGTCGGCCCTCGCGGCCATGGTGCTTCCCTACATTTACTTGTTCTACATGCGATTCGTGTGGGCAACCAGCCGGATCGAGGGTCGCGAGTTCGTGGCGCTCAAACAGATCGCGGCGCAGTACAATGGGGCAGTGGGCTTGCTGTGGCACGAAGAAGTGATGACCGTTGCCTTTGGCTATGCTTATCTCGGGTTTCGTCCCCACACCCTCGCGAGCGTCGGCGAGGCCGGCGAGGTCATCGCACGCATGCTCACTCTCTGCGGCTTCGTGGTGTTCCGCGGAGGCTCGACCACGGGGCGGTCGCGCCGCAGGGAAGGCGCCCTCGAGGAGATGATCACGCACATGCGAACCCACGACCAGGTGATTTACGGGCTGACGGTCGACGGTTCGAAGGGGCCTCCGTACCGGATGAAGACCGGCGGCATCGTCGTCGCCAGAGAATGCGGCAAGCCGATTGTCCTGGCGCGGACCTGGTACAAACGCTGCCTGCGATTGCCCACGTGGGACCGAATTGCCGTACCGCTACCCTTCAACCTGATCCGCTACTATCTGCGCGGGCCCTACGTGGTTCCCGGGAGCGCCTACACCGAAGCAGGCCTCGATCAGTTCCGGCACATGCTCGAAGACGAGCTCATCGATCTCGCCGCGCAGAGCTACAACGACATGGAACAGGCCCAACCGAGCAACTTGGTCAAGCGTTCTTGCGCTCATGCAGAGCTCGTCGAAGCATGAGTGCGGTCTTTTTCGGCTAGGGTAGCAGAAAGCATTTCCTGCTGCAGTCGTCGCAGCTCTGGCATCGGAGGGGTGAGGGGTGGCGCCCGCAAGCAAAGGAAACGTCACACGTCGTGTTCCACGATCAGGCTCTGCAGAGAGCGGCCGATGATGCCGTGCTCGTCGTATAGCGTGCTCTCAGCAAGACCGACGCCATTGGCCTGCACGTGCGTGACCGCGTCGAGGCACACCCACTCGCTTACCGGCAGGCGGTGCACGTAGATGGTCAGATCCGGGTTGATGAAGCTGTAACCCTCACCCGGGTTCAGCACCCAACTCACGCCGTTGCCGAAATCGGCGACCGCGGCGACGCGGCACAGCGGTGATGTCTCTTCGCCTTCAACCAGCGGCACGCGTAGGCGAACCCAGTCGGTTGCCGGGCCGGGACGCTCGAAGGCGCCGCCGACGAAGCGGTGCTCGACCGCCAGGCTGTGAAAGGCACGGTACTCGAGAATGCCGTCCCAAGGCGGGCGAGTGAAGCCGTCACTGTTCGGTCCGGGCGGCGGCTGCACATGCGGAAGGTCTGCGGGCAAGGCGAGCTCCGCGCGGCGGATGCGCAGGCCCGTGGCCCGCGCGACTTCGGTATCGCCGCTGAAGAGCGACGCCGTGACCAGCTGCACTTTGCGCCCGGGACGAGCCCAGCTCGCCTCAATGGTTAGTGGTGCGATGGGCACAGGGCGCAGCAACTCGATCGTGAGCCGCGCCACGAACATCAACTGACCACCGGTGAAGCGCTCGACGGCGCGCGCCAGCAGGGCTGCGGGAGGGCCGCCGTGTTGCGCCTCCTGCGTCCACGGTCCGCGGGCCAGGTCGGTGGGAATGAAGCGCTCGCCATCGGTCATGAAGATCGCGTCGGACATAGGGGACGACAGTACTGGTTCACCGCGCAAGCGCAAGCGTACGCTGATCCGCGAAGCACTTGCTCACCGCGAACGCAGGCAAGACGGCTCGGCTGATCGTCGCTCCGTCACCAGGCTGCCAGCACTGCTGGCAGCTCGCCGAGCTGCTCGATGCGTACCGGCGCCCCGGGCAGGTCACCCACGGCGATGAAGTGCGTGCCGGCCGCGCGTGACGCCTCAAGGTCCGAAAGGCTGTCGCCAACATATACCGCCTCGCACGGGGCGAGGCCGAAGTGCTGGAGGCATTTCTCGATCATGTCGGGAAACGGCTTCGGCCGCGGCACGTCGTAAATGCCCACGGCAATATCGAGCAGCGGCGCCAACTCGAAATAGCGCACCACTCCGGCCAGAGTGACACCCCGGTTGGTCGCCATCGCCAGCCGGTATTGGGGCTTGAGTTCGCTCAACAGTTGGTGGAGGCCGGGAGCCGGCTCCATCCAACGATAAAACGGCTCGTAGTCCAGGTCGCGCGCCAGCGCACGCGCTTGCTCGATGAGCGCCGGGGCGCCGTCGAAAAGCCTCTCGAACAGCTGTGGAGTCGAGAGCGTGTGCGCCAGGCGCTGACCTTCGGAGTCCAGCGGTGGCCGGCCCAGCGTCGCCAGCACGGCGTTGTAATACTCGACGTTGGCACGCCAGGAATCGAACAGCACGCCGTCGCAGTCGAAGATGATCGCTCGCACCGCAGTGGCGGCTGAGGAAGTGGGAGTCATTCAAGCAAGAAGGTACCGGCTCATGACGCGAAAGCAAGAGCCGGCAATTCGTGCCGGCGAGTGACACAAAGTCCCACTCGTTCCGAGTAGGCGCCCTCGTTTGGCGCCGTATCGAGAGACGTGTTACTGGCTGGCAAGGCGCGCCCCTCGATACGCACCCTAGGAAGACGAGCGCTACTCGGCGCGAACGGGTTGGTCGACTTCTGTCATCTTATTGTGCGAGGCTCAGCAGCACCCGCAGCTGAGAAACAGGGATCACGCTGCGATCCCGCCTGTATCGGACATTGAAGCAGCGGCGTTGTATGAGGGTGAGGAATCTGTGCTCGACCGCGACACGAGTGACATCGGGTGTCCGACTTGCTGGCCACGAGAGCCCAGCGCCGTGCCGAGTCGCTCGTTGGCCGCCGTCCAGCGCGAGCGATGCTGCCAAGCGGTGGCTTCTTCGGTACCTACGGGCCGGGTGACGGCCCAGAGGATCCCGCAGCACACGGCGAGCAGGGTGAAGACTAAGACCCAGGCTTGGACAGGCCCGATGAGCAGTTGCGTGGCGGGGACGGTCGCACTAGCGATCCCGTTCCCGACATATATAGCAGGCACGATCATAAGCGCCTCCTTTCGTCATTGGTCAAATCGTAACCTGCCCCAGCGCTCAGTCAATCAGGTGTTCCCCTTTGACACGATATCTTCACACAACTTGGGGCCGGCTGCACAGTTTCGCGGCACGCGACGCTCGAAGTTTGGGCACCGAATCATCCAGCTGCCACCTGGCAGAACCAATGGTGAGCTGCAATGTGCTCATTATCCGGTCAAAGTAAATCAGAAGGGCGGCTAATTGCAGTTGGCAGTTTTTTCCCAGCGGCACCGATGCGTCGCGCCCGGGAGACGCGGCTCACCGACACACACCGGGCTGGCGATCACTGCTACGCGGAAGTTCAACGTGACTTCACGCGTGCGTCATCATCCCGTAACTATGCATATGCAAAGCTGGGCGCACGAGAGCAGAAGGTACGCGGGGCCCCCTCCCCTCCTACCTTCAACCAACCGGGAGCGGCCTTCCCAGGCCGCTCTCCCCTTCAGTTCCGGTTCAACAAGGTGCCTGCGGGAATCTCATGCCGCATAGACAGCGATCTCTGTCGCCTTCACGTGCACCCAGACCTCACTGCCCTGATCGAGGTGAAGGTCTGCCAGCTCCGCGCGTGTGACCTCAGCCACGATTGGAATCGTGCCGGCGACGCGGACACGGACGCGGGCGCCTTCGAGGTCGAGGCCGGCGATCTGCCCACGCCAGACGTTGCGTGGGGTGCCCTCTGGCGGGCTGCGGTGCAGCGCCACCGCACGCGGGTGGATCACCGCAAAGATCTCTCCTGTTCCAGCGCCAGGCACCGCCAGGACCGCACCGCCGCTCAGCGCCACGTGATCATCCGTGGCCCGGCCACGAAGCAGGTTCACACCGGCGAGGTCGGCGACATAGGAAGAGCGCGGCTGTTCGGCCACCTGCGTCGGCGACCCGGTTTGAACCACGCGCCCCCGCTCAAGCACGACGAGGCGGTCGGCGAGTGCCATCGCTTCGACGGGGTCGTGCGTCACCAGGAGCCGAACTCCTCGGAACGCTTCCAGATGACGGCGCAGCCTCCGGCGCACGTCGGAGCGAGTGCTCACGTCGAGCGCCGACAGCGGCTCGTCGAGCAGCAGCACTCTGGGCTCAATGGCGAGCGCTCGTGCCAGCGCCACGCGCTGGGCCTCGCCACCGGACAGCGCTGCGGGCCTTGCGCCGGCGCGGTCGCCGAGGCCCACGCGTTCGAGCCACTCGTGTGCCCGCTGGCGGGCCTCCCGTTGCGAGCGGCCGTGACAGCGCAGACCGAAAGCCACGTTGTCCAGCGCCGTGAGGTGCGGAAACAAGAGGTACTCTTGGAACACTACCCCAATCGGCCGCTCCTCAGGCGGGACATAGATGCCGTTCCTGGTATCCTCGAGTGCTTGCCCATCGAGGACTACATGGCCATCGGTAATCCGGACGAGCCCCGCCAGCACACGCAGGAGTGTGGTCTTACCGGCGCCGTTGGGGCCGAGCACCGCCACCACGTTCCCCGCCTCAACGTGGAGATCGACACACAGATCCAGCGCGCCTAACGTGACGCGTACGCACGCCTCCAAGCTCACAGTACGCTCCACCAGCGCTGCCGCAGCCCGACGAGCACGGCCAGGGAGATCCCGAGCAGGATCAGACTCAGCACGATCCCCGCTTCCGGATTCGTTTCGAGGGCCAGATAGACCGCCAGTGGAATGGTCTGTGTGCGGCCAGGGAAGTTTCCCGCAAACGTAATGGTGGCGCCAAACTCGCCGAGGGCCCGCGCCCAACAGAGGACCGCGCCCGCCTGCAGCGAGGGGCGTATCAGGGGAATGGTCACCCGCCGAAAGACCGTCCACCGCCCCGCGCCTAGCGTCCGCGCGGCGTCCTCCAGCCGGCGATCGACAGAACGGAGCGCCCCTTCCACCGTAAGAATGAAAAACGGCGTGGCTACGAACGCCTCCGCCAGCACTGCCCCCGCGGTCGTAAATGGCAAGCGGAGACCCAAGTACTCGTCCAGCCACTGGCCGAGCAAGCCGCGGCGCCCAAACGCCAACAGTAACGCGACCCCACCAACCACCGGAGGCAACACAATGGGCAGCATCGTGATACCACGGAGCAACGTGCGCCCTGGGAACTGCGCTCTCGCTTGCACCCAGGCGAGCGGCAGGCCGAACACCACCGCGAAACCCGTCGCCGAGAGCGAACAAACCAGCGACAGCCAGAGCGCCGTTCGGACCGCGGGCGCCGTGAGCGCCTCCCACACGTCACTGCCGAACCCTCGCCACAGAAGACCGATGAGTGGCAGAACGAACACGGCCGCTCCAGCGGCGGCGACAACCAGCGCCAGGAGCGGCACCCCCTCACGCCGGCTGCGGCGCATGCGGGCTACGCCCGACGTCATCGCGGCAGAAACCCGAAGGTCGCGAGCCCCTTCTGCCCCTCCGGCGACAGCACGAAGGCCACGAATGCCGCGGCCGTCGCCGGGTTTGGTGCGCTCTTCAGCGGCGCGATGGGATAGCGCGCGACAACGTTAGATGCCGCTGGAATGTCCACCCCCTCCACCGTGCTGCCTGCAGCACGCACATCTGTGACGTAGACAATTCCCGCGTCGGCCTCTCCCAGTGCGACCTTAGTCACCACCGCTTTCACGTCCAGTTCCTGGCTGGCTGCGGGCACGGCGAGGACTGCCTTGCCGAACGCCTCGCCGGCGTAACGCCCACACGGGACCGTAGGACCACACAGCGTAATGGTGAGGCCAGGCTTCGCCAGATCCGCCAGGCCGCCAATGTGTTTCGGGTTTCCCGCCGCCACCACAATCTGCAGCGCGTTGTGCGCAAACAGCTGAGGTGTGCCCGCGATCTCGCCGCTGGCCACGAGCTTCTGCATGTTGGTCTCGTCGGCCGAAGCGAAGACATCCGCCGGCGCGCCCTCCTGGATCTGCTGCACGAGTGTCTGCGACCCCGCAAAATTCAGTTCCACTGCGACGCCCGGGTGCGCCTTCTCAAACGCACTCGCCATTCTCTGAAACGCCGCAGTGAGCGAGGCTGCCGCAAAGACCCTAACCGTGCCCGCAAGTCTCATCGCGGTCCTTTCCCTCGATTCCTGAGCGCCAGTCGGGGTGACCGAACACGCCACCAATAATGCCACCGTCACAGCATCTTTACGCAATTTCATACTCGAGGTTCCCTCTCAGCCGAGAAGCAGCGCCAGGCAGCTGCCGATTGCCGTACCTGGGATCCGACATGATCGTATCAGTTCATGACAGAATACTGTCTGCCAAGCAATTGCCCTCGAGGTTGGGGCTCGCGAAACTCCCAATATCTATGACGCACATCCTCGTCGTCCGAACGCTCGCCCCGCCGCTTGACAAGACGGTGGTGGCTATGGGCATTACCTATAGCAACGGAGGATTGGGTGGCGGCAGCGCACGCATTGCTGGGTCTGCTCGCACGGGGGGAGCGGCATGGCTACGATCTCAGGCACGAGCTGGCCGAGGAGTTCGGTCCCGAGTGGCGGCTCGATTTCGGACAGCTCTACCGTTTGCTGGCCTCGATGAGGCGCAAGGGCTGGGTCGGCGCGCGCCTCGAACCGGGCCCCCACGGGCCGGACCGCAAGGTGTACGCCATTACCGCGCGCGGCCGCGCCGAGTTGAAGCGTTGGCTGAGCAACCCAGTGGCTCGCATGCAACGCGGGCGGGATGAATTTGAGGTCAAGCTCAGATTCGGGCTCGCGCAACAGCGCACGCCGCTGCCGGCCCTCATCGGCGAACGGCGCCGCCTACTGGAATCGCAATGCGCCGTGCAGCGGAGCTTGCGCGAAGGCGCCCAGCACGCCGGCGATAGCGGCCGCTGGCTGTTGACGGATGCGCGCGTGCGCCAGACCGAGGCGTCGCTCGCCGCGCTCGAATCCTGCGCGGCGTTGCTCCCCCAGCGCCGCGCTGCCGCCCCGGAGCGCAGCGAGGGCAATGCGCTCGTCGCCATCGGCAGTGACGACCTAGTGCTCGATCTGTTGGCCCGGTTTCTCGCCGAGGCGCATCCCGAGATTCACTTTTCCGCCCACCGCGTCGGCAGCCTCGCGGGACTGATGGCCCTTGGTGAAGGCCGCGCACACATCGCTGGCCTGCATCTGCTGGACGTTGAATCCGGCGAGTACAATGTCCCCTTCGTCAAGCACCTGATGCCCGAAGAACGCGTGCTGCTGCTGCACCTGGCGGAGCGCGAGCAAGGGCTGATGGTCGCACGCGGTAATCCCAAGCGCATCCGGTCTCTCAAGGACCTCACCCGCCGACGCGTGCAGCTCGTCAACCGCCAACGCGGCGCCGGGACGCGGCTGTTCTTGTTCCAGCGGCTGCGTCAGGCTCGGATCGATCCACAGGCGATCGCCGGGTTTGCAAGCGAGGTCCCAACACACAACGCGGTCGCCGCGGCGGTCGCCGCGGCCGTCGCCGCCGGAACGGCGGATGTCGGGCCCGGCATCCGCGCCGCCGCCGAGGCGTGGGGGTTGGATTTCATCTCGCTCGGCCACGAGCGTTACGACCTGGCTGTCCCACGCACCATTTTCGAATCGCCACGGCTGCGGGCGTTCCTCGAGGTGATGCATGCCGGCGCATTCCGCCAGGCGGCGGCAGCCCTCAGCGGCTACGACGTGTCGCGTCTCGGCACCATCGTAGCGGACATCCACTGAGATGGAATCGCCGGTGCAGCTTCTCCTCGGTGTAGACGATACCGACGTCATCGGTCAGAAGCCCGGTACGGGAAGACTGGCGCGCGATTTAGGGACCTACTTACAACGGTTAGAGCTGGCGCGGGTCGTCGGCGTCGTCCGTCACCAGTTGTTGGTGGACCCGCGCATCCCCTACACCAGCCACAACAGCCCGGCCTGTCTCATGGTGATGGCTGCGGCGAGCGCAGCGCAAGAGATCTTCGATATGGCGGGAGGGTACATCGTTACCCGATGCGCCCCGGGCTCGGACCCCGGACTCTGCCTGGCCGAACAGGAGAAGGTCGGAGCGGGAGTCGTCCGGTTCGCACAGCGCGCAAGCAGCGAGGTCGTCAGCAAGTTCGAGGCGACGGCCGTCGCGAGGGGGCGGCAGCTCATCCTGGGTGAACTCGGCGGCACTGGCGATGGCATTATCGGCGCCCTCGCCGCCGTGGGGCTCACCGCCGCTGGCAACGCCGGACGATTCCTGGAGTGGCGCGGGGGACTGCGGGACCTCGGCGAGCGTGTTGCCGCCGCCGAGCTGCGGAGGCGTGGTATCGAGATCCTCTGCATCGCCCGCGACGGCGAGGTGGTGCCGTCGAATGCCGTGATCACCACGGGTGATTGGGTACGCCCGCGGCTGCTGCTCGGCCGGCCGGTGCTACTCGTCGAACACACCGATGGTGAGTGGCGTTGCTTCGATCGCAAGAGCGTGCATGCGGAGGGCGAGGCGTGACCCGGCCCGCGGCCACGACCGCTGTCATCGCCGCCCGGGCGGCGGCCTTCCGCTACGCCGGGCAGGCAAGCGCCGTCGGGCCGTTCGATTTCGCGGCTGCGGCGGGTGAGTTCCACCTGATCTCCGGCCCGTCCGGCTGCGGCAAGAGTACCTTCGCCCGCATGCTCTGCGGACTTGTCCCGCACCTTTACCGCGGCGAGCTGGCGGGACAGGTCCACATCGGCGGGCGGTCGAGCGATACCGCGCCGTTGTGGTGGCTCACGACCGTCGTCGGATTCGTCGCGCAAAATCCGAGAGCGCAGCTGCTCAGCTCGACGGTCCGCGACGAGATCATGTTCGGGCTTGAAAACCTCGGCCTCTCGCGCCGCGCGGCGCATGAGCGCCTCGGTCACACTTTGGCCACCTTCGGCTTGGAGCGCTTTGCTGAGCGTGATCCGCGCAGCTTGAGCGGCGGCGAGCAGCAGCGATTGATTCTCGCGGCGGTTATGGCGCGCCAGCCGCGCGCCCTGGTCCTCGATGAGCCGTTCGCGATGTTGGACACGGCATCCGCAATGCAGGCCGTGAGCGAGCTCGTCGCGCTCCGGCACCAGGGCTGCGCGATTACAGCTTTCGAGCACGGCCCCGCTCTTCTCGCCGGCGTCGATGGCCTGCAGCGGCTCGCGTTGCCCGCCGCGGAGATTCCGGACGAGGATTTCCCTGACTTGGCGGTGGAGGTCCCGCCCTTTCGCGTCGTGGTGAACGGCTTGCGCGTCGAGCTGGGCGGCCGGCCGGTGCTGGACGGGATCGATTGCACCCTTGCAGGCGGCCGCGTGATTGCCATCGTCGGCACCAATGGCTCGGGCAAGACGACGCTGCTGCGCACGCTGGTGGGTCTCCACGCGTACACCGGCCGGGTCAATACGTTGAGCAGCGATGGCCACCAGACACCACGCTTGGGCCTGTGCTTCCAAAACCCCGACTGCCAGATCTTCAATGCTAGCGTGAGGCAGGAGCTGCGGTTCGGGCTGTCCGAGATCGACGAGGATTTCTACCGCAGCGTCGTCAGGCTCCTCGGCCTCGTTCGGTACGAGCAGACGCCGCCGCTGCTGCTCAGTGAGGGCCAGAAGAAGCGGCTCGCGCTGGCCACCGTCCTGCTCCGACCGGGGCTCAGCGGCATCTGTCTGGATGAGCCGACCCTCGGGCAAGATGCGCATCAGCGCCGGTTCCTCGGGCGCATCCTGAAGCGGCTGGCGGCAGCCGGCTATCTCTGCGTGATTGCGACGCACGACGTGGAATGGGCGGTCAAGTGGTCGGACGAGGTCTTTCTACTGCAAGCCGGCCGCCTCACCACCCGTGAACATCCGCGGACCACTCTCAACTGCGAGGATCTCCGCGACCCGGCGGTCTCCCCGCACCAGCAGCTCCGGTGAATGATGCGGCCTCGGGCTCAGTGCGAGTTGCCTCGCGACAGCTTCCTGCGGCGGGCCGATCCGCGGACGAAGCTTTTTCTGTGCGCGGCCACCTCGGCCGCGGTGATGCTGCCGCTGGCGCACCTCGCCGCGGTCCTCACGGCCTATTCCCTGTTGATCCTGGCCGCACGAATCGAGCGGCAGGTGCTGGCGCAACTGCGGCGTGCTGCCGTGCTGCTCATCGTCCTGTTTGCGGCGGATTGGGTGTGGATCGGCCTCGATTTCGCCGTGCTGATTGCGGTGCGTCTGATCTTGCTCATCACCGGCTTCAGCCTCTTCTTCGCGACGACGACGCCGGACGAGCTGCAAGCCGCCTTGGAGCAGATGCGCGTGCCGGCACGGCTCGCCTTCGCCTTCGCAACGGCGTACCGCTTTCTCCATCTGCTGGATTCCGAGTGGCGAGAGATTGTCGAGGCGCAGCAGGCGCGCGGCATCGTGGTCCCCGCGCTCAGCTGGCGTGCGCCGCGGCAATCGCTGGCGCGCGCAATGGCGATCATCGTGCCCGCCGTCGTGCTAACAACGCAGCGTGCGTGGTCGATCACCGAGGCCGCGGCGGCGCGCGGCTTCGAGTCACCGAGCCGCCGTTCCAGCCGCCGCTTACGCTTCTCGCGCGTCGACCGCCTGCTGCTCACCGCCGCCGTGGGCGTTGCGGCGTGTCTACTCGCATACCGCTGAGGCGCCATGAGCACCGCCCTGCCACCCACACCTGAACCGCCGCGCCGCTACTTCTCGCTCTTCGAGCTGTTGCTGCTGGCCATGCTGGCGGCGTTGATCGTCGTCGCGAATTTCGCGCTGCGTTTTCCCATCCGCCTGCCCGGCCACTCCGGCGTGGTGTGGATGGCCCTGCTGGTGACCGCCGCAACTATCGTCCCGAAGCGCGGTGCTGCAATCACTGCAGGCTGCATCAGCGGCGTGTTGGCGGCCTTCGTCGGCATCGGTGACAGGGGCGCGCTGGACACGGTGCTCTCGTATGCTGCGGCGGGTGTCGGCGTCGATCTGAGCATGATGGTTCTGGGACGGGGCGCGCGTGTCGCCTCATGTGTGGTGGCCGGAGCGCTCGGGAATCTCCTGAAGCTCGCGACGAAGGTGATGTTGGAAGTATGGATCGGAATACCGACTGGGTTCGTGCTCTTGGGCAGACTTTATCCGGCCGCCACGCACACACTCCTCGGCCTGGCAGGTGGCTACCTGGGCTTCTTGGTCGTGGGTGCGCTACGCCGGGCGGGTTTCTTCGCCTACGTCGCCGAGAAGCGCTGACGGGCCTGTGCCTGCTGCTGGCACTCGGTTCGCCCGCGACCGCCGGCGAGCCGCTGCCGCTGCAGGAGATCACCGTCGAGGCGAGCCCGATCGATCCGTACCTGCCGGCGCGCACCCAAGTGGGCCCCAGCGAGATCCTCGACGCGCACCAGAGCGAACTGAGCGACGTGCTGGAGCTGACGCCCGGAATCAACGTGCGCCAGGGAGGGAAAGGCGAGGTGCGCGTCGACATGCGCGGGTTCGACCAGCGCGCCACGCTGTACACGCTCGACGGCGTGCCGGTGTACGAGCCGTACAACGGGATCATCAATGCCGACCTGTTCCCGCTCGAAATGCTCAACAGCATTGAGATCACACGAGGTGCATCATCATCACTTTATGGCCCCAATGGCATGGGCGGGCAGATCAAGCTCGACACCTTTGCGCCGCGCCCACCGCTCGGCGCCGCCGTTTCTACCATCTGGCGCGACGCCGACCTCTACGACGTGCGCGCCAGTGGGAGCGCGGCACACGAGGGCTGGTCGGGGTTCGCCGCCGGCCGCTACCTTACAACGTCCGGCTTCTGGCTTTCAGATGATTTCAAGGATCGCCCCGACAGCCAGCGGCGGTTCGAGGATGGGGGCAAGCGCTTGAACAGCGACCGCGATCAACTCAGCGGCTTCGCGTCTCTAGGGTACCAGTACGGCAATGAGGGCAGAGCGCACGTCGCGGTGCTCGCCTCCGACGCTACGTTCGGCATTCCGCCGAGCACAACGCAATTCGGCCAACAAATGGACTCGGGGCAGTATGCGCCGATCATCGAACGAGTCGACCCGGAGCGGCTCTTGCACGTGCAGGCCGGGTTCGAGCAGCGTCTCCTGCCGGCCGTTGGAGTGGCCGGCGGCCTGTTCTATACAAGCTACGACTACCACGACACCCAGTACTTCCCGGAGCAGAAAACCAAAGACGACCCGCTGGATTACAGCAGGTCCGCGACTGCGGTGACCAACAGCCACGAGCTCGGCGGCATCGGCCGCGTCACGCTCGACGTCGGCGACCACGATACGATCGCGGTGGGCGGCCAGGTGCGCGGCGACAGTGTCGACCTTTCCAGCACCGCGCACGGCTCCATTGGCCATCCCAGCATCACCGTCGCCAGCACTGGCGTCGAGAACGTGTACGCCGTGACCGATCGGATCAGCCTTGTCCTGGGTGCGAGCGAGGACGTGCAAACCGGCGGCCAGATCGGCACCAGATCGGAGTTCGACCCGCAGGGCATTGTTTTCATCGACCTCGACCAGTGGGGCGCGGCCCGCATCGCCCTCGCTCGCAAGATCCGCTTCCCGACCTTGCGCGAGCTGTTTGATCAATACCAGGGCAATCCACACCTCGCGCCCGAGAACACGCTCACCTACGAGATCGGCCATCGGGTGTCACGCGCGTGGGGATACGCTGGGCTCAGCCTGTTCCGCAGCGATGTCGACAATCTCATCGAGACGGGGGCAGGCGAGGAGAATCACTTCATGAACGTGCAGACGGCGACGTTGCAGGGCGTCGAGGTGGCTGCCGGCGTGATGCCTGTCGAGCGCGTGCAGCTCGATATCACTTACACGTTTCTGGATACCACCGTACACAACAACATACCCCTCAGCCCCTCGTCGGACTCTGCCGTGCAGCACAAGCCTGCGCACCGCTTTAACGGCGTCCTGCAGGTGTCTCTACCCTGGAAGCTGCTGCTGCGCATGGAGGGGCTCTACACCTCCGAGCAGCTAGACAATCTCAACGGCGACGTCATGGTCCCGGGCTTCGCGCTTTGGAACGTCCAAATTACGCGGCCGATCGGCAAGTGGCTGAGCGTCTTCGCCGGCGCCAACAACCTGCTCGACACCGACTACGAGCAGAAACAGGGCATGCCCGAGCCGGGCCGGCGCGCGTTCGCGGGATTCCGAGCGACCTATTGAGGCAGCGTTGGCCTGGTTGCGTTCCTATATGACTTGGCATATACGCCCGAAGCCGCTGGAAGGTGTGCCAGACGTAGGGCGGCGGCCTGTCGGCGGGTTACAGCTGTGGTCAAACGGTATCGAAAGGACGACTCATGAAGCTCATATCCTGTATTGTGGCCCTGTTCGTCGCGCCGATCTTGATTGCATTCTCCTCGACTCAGGGCGCCGCGTGTGTCGTTGGCAGCGGCACGAGTGCGAGTTGCACCGAGGCCGCACTGAATTCCTGTCTGCCCGGCGGTGGGAGCTTCAACGGGACCGTGACCTTCAACTGCGGCGGTTCGGCGACGATTACCGTCACCGCCACCAAGACCATCTCCTCCAACACCAGCATTGACGGCGGAGGACTGATCACCATCAGCGGCGGCAACAGCGTGGGCGTGTTCTCGGTAAGCACTGGCAAAACTTTCGCCGTTCAGAATTTGGCCATCATCAATGGACATGTTGCTAGTAGGGCCGGCGCCATCGACACCGGCAGCACCGGTGGCGGCACGTTGACGGTCACCAACTGCACGTTCTCCGGCAATACCACCTGCATCTCCGGATCGAATGAGACAGTGGTCATCACCAACAGCACCTTCTCCAACAACAGCACCCTTGGCACTGGCGCCAACGGTGGGGCCATCAAGGGCGGAAATGGCAGTACAATCAGCGTGACCGGCAGCACTTTCTCCGGCAATACCGCAAGTAGCAACGGCGGCGCCATCAACAACAACAACGTGCTAACCGTCACCAACTGCACCTTCTCAGGCAATAGCGCAGGTAGCAGCGGCGGCGCCATCATCAACAACAGCTCGGGCACAGTGACCCTCACCAACAGTACGTTCTCCGGCAATGTCGCACCAACTGGCGGCGGCGGCGTCATTTACAATTCAGCCACCAGCGCCAGCGCGGTGAAGGTGACGAACAGCATCTTGGCCAACAATACCGGCGGCAATTGCGCCGGGGCGAAGCTCCCGCAGGATGGCGGCCACAATATCGACGACGGCACGACGTGCGGTTTCACGGGCACCAACTGCACCACCACCAGCGGCAGTTCGTTCTGCAACACAAACCCGCAGCTCGCGGCCGGGCTGGCCAACAACGGTGGACCGACGCAGACTATTGCACTCCAGGCGGGTAGCCCGGCGATCAACGCCGGTGACGAGAGCGTCTGTGCCACCACGACCGGGACGGCACCGGTGAAGAATCTCGACCAGCGCGGCTACATCCGCCCTGGGGTCGGGGCCACAAACTGCTCGATCGGCGCATATGAGTACAACTCAGGAGCTGCGGACGGAACGAGTTGTACCAATGGCTCTCAGTGTTATGGAGGCGAGTGTGACAGCACCCTGAACACGTGCTGTGGGCAGACCGCCAACTGCAGCGACGGAACGAGTTGTACCGGCGGCTCCCAGTGTTATGGGGGCGCGTGTGACAGCACCCTGAACACGTGCTGCGGTTGGAGCGCCAACTGCAGCGACGGAACGAGTTGCACCAGTAGCGCGCAATGCAGCAGCGGAATCTGCTTCAGTGGAACCTGTGTAGAGCCAACTTCCACCCCAACGCAGACGCCGACGGTGACGCCGACACCAACCGATACGCCGACGGTGACGCCGGCGCCAACCGATACGCCGACGGTGACGCCGACGCCGACCGACACGCCGACGGTGACGGCGACACCAACGGTGACCGATACGCCGACGGTGACGCCGACACCGACCGACACGCCGACGGTGACGCCGACACCGACCGTGACCGACACGCCGACGGTGACGCCGACATCAACCGATACGCCGACGGTGACGCCGACACGGACCGACACGCCGACAATGACGCCGACACCGACCGTGACCGATACGCCGACGGTGACGCCGACACCATCGGCCACAGCCACGCCAACAGAGACTGCGACGGTATCACCAACTAATACGCCGACCGCGACGCCGACGGCCACCCCTACTCCGACTGGGTGCGGAAACGGCGTCCTCGACCCAGGGGAAGAATGCGACGACGGTGCCTTAAACGGCACGCCCGGCGACGGGTGCTCGTCCACCTGTCAGAGCGAACTCATCCCCGGCATTGGGGCGCTGAAGCACGAGTGTGTCCACGAATGGCTCGCTCTTCCCGTTCCGCCGCGCAGACATGGGCTGCCGATCCGACAGGTGTCGTGCACCGATAATGACCCGACCTGTGACTTCGGCACCGTCAGCGGAGAGTGCACCTTCCACGTCGCCCAGTGGTTTAATGTAGTGGAGCGCCGGTTTGCGTGTAGCCCCACCGACGTGGCGCGCGTACAAATCTTGAGTCCCCCCGAGAACCGGCCACGCAATGCAATCGATGAAGCCAACCGTGATGCGCTTGAAGCCTCGTTGGAGGGACTGGGAGGGGTGGTTCGGTGGCAGTGTACGCAGCCGCTGTCCAAGCATGGGCAGCTCTGTACGGTGAATGCGGACTGTGACTCGCCGGCCGGCAGCGGTAACGGGCAGTGTGGGGGGCGCCGCTTCGTGGTCTTTGCGCCCCCACTGAGTACGTCCGGCACCCACACCGCCTTTGCGGACATCAGGGTACCGGTCGGCCGCACCAAGACGCTCATGCTCACTGCTGCGCCCTCGGCTGGCGCAAGCGATGTGGACGTGCTGTGGCTGAGGTGCGAGCCGTAACGTGTTGCGGGAAG
This sequence comes from Binatia bacterium, assembly GCA_050015455.1. Lineage (GTDB taxonomy): Bacteria > Desulfobacterota > Binatia > HRBIN30 > HRBIN30 > JAGDMS01. Next base: position 20,945 of record JBEKBJ010000001.1, on the reverse strand, counting down.
GACAATTGAGGGACGTAGCTTGCGGAAGCGAAGATGGCAGGCAAAGGAGGAATTATGATGCGATTCGATCGGAGGGGAGCTTGGGCGGCGGCGATCACGTTGTTGCTCGTCGCGCACATCTCAATGGCGGATTCAGCCAAGTACCCGCTCACCGGTTTGATCAAGAGCGGTAGCGGGAGCGGTACCGGCACTAGCTCAGTCACAGTGCTCTACGCTGCAACCGAGCCGAGCACTGCAACCGGCAGTAACAAAGTGTTTGTATTGACGCAGGTCTGCTTCCTGGTCACCAACTTTCTCCCGTCTGGGAACACGGTTACGCTGACGGCGGGATCGCTCGTCCTGCCGTTCGCCTACGCCAACGCAAACGGGGGCACGTACTGCCACAGCTTCACGCCCGGATACGTAGTCCCGGAGGGCACCGACGTGACATGCGCCGCGACCGCCTACAATTCCACCAGCAATGCCTTTACTTGCACGGTTTCCGGCATCGTGGCCAAGCTGAAGTAGGGTGGTGGGCGCCAACACTTGATATGAACGATCAGACGGGCGGCTAGCCTGCTTCCGTCGAGCTATGCGGACCACATCGTTTCGTACACTGGTGGTTGCACTCTCCACCTGCACCTTGCTCTTGCCGTGTCGCGCTCCGGCGCAGGCGTGCGTCGGCGACTGCGACAGCGATGATCACGTGACCGTCGATGAGATTCTCTCGATGGTGAACATCGCCCTTGGGAATACGCCGATTTCCGCCTGCCGAGCCGGCGATGCCAACGACGACGGCCAGATCACAATCGATGAGATCCTCGCGGCAGTCAACAACGCGCTGAACGGATGCCCCCCGCTGCCGACATTCACCCCGACGAACACCGCCACCGCGAGTGCGACACCCACGGAAACACCGCTAGCGACTGCAACCGCGACACCGGGTTGGACACCGAGCGACGGTGCCATCACTGTCGCCGACGCGGTGGCGCGCGACGCGCAGGGCTGGGCATTGCATTACGGCCAAAGCCTGACGACCGAAGGGGTGGTGACCGTGAGCGCCGGGCTGTTCGCCGGTAACAAGCTGAAGATCTTCATCCAGAGCGGCGGCGCCGGGATCATGGTGTACCATCAGACCGCTGCAGCCGTCCCGGCGTTTCAAGAAGGCGATCTCCTGATAGCGACAGGCGTGATTCGCCAGGCCGATCCGACCGGTGGTGGCAACCTCGCCGAAGGCACGGTCTTGGTCGACATCACCAGCGGCGCGTTCAGCGTACTCGGCACGGGCTATCCGCTGCCGGATCCAACTACGGTGACAATCGACGACGTGGTGGCAAACGGAGTCGCACTCACGGGCACGCTGGTGCACGTTCCCTCTGTCCACAAAGTCAGCGGCAGCTGGCCACTGCTCGGCGACAAAACCACAGAGGTGACTGTCGCCGACAACAGCGGCGCGACGCTGGTCGTGCGTTTCCAGCGCCCGACCATCTCGCCGGAACTGGCGGACGAGCTGCAGACGATCGGTGACGGCTGGCTCGCACTGACAGGCATCGTGGTCCAGGACGACCCCGACATCAACGATGGTCTGCTCAGCGACTTCGCGGTCTGGCCGCGCGGAGACGAGGATATCACCGCCGCCCCGTAACCGTCAGGTGCAGAACTGCGCCGGCGGCGCTGCCGTGTTGCGCGACTCGGAAATCCGGCTCCACGGCGGCAACGACATGGGTCCGATGCACCCTTACTGGCCCGCGTTGACTTCCAGCCGTGGCTCTTTTATCCGCAGCCCATGAGGCAGTCTTCCGGCGCTCTTGATGGCGTGCGGGTGCTCGACCTGGCGGATGAGCCGGGCGTCTACTGCGGCAAGCTACTCGCCGACATGGGTGCCGACGTCATCAAAGTCGAGCCGCCGGACGGCGCCGCGATGCGGCGTATCGGGCCTTTCTTCCCAGAGGGGAACGCCGGCGGCGGCTCAGATTGCAACCGCTCGCTCTTTTTCTGGCACTACAACACCAACAAGCGCAGCGCGATTATCGATCTCGAGACGACCCAGGGTCGCGCGACCTTCCTGCGCCTCGCGACCACCGCCGACATTATCATTGAAACCTCTGCCCCGGGACGGCTTGACACATTGGGTTTAGGCTATGCGACGCTCGCGGCGCGTAACCCGCGCCTGGCGCTCGTTTCCATCACGCCTTTCGGGCAGGCCGGGCCCTATCGCGACTTCCGCGGCTCCGACCTCATCGCCCAAGCGCTTGGCGGCATGGTGTACGTCAACGGCTTCGAACACGAGCCGCCGCTGCAGGGTTTGGGGCTTCAGGCCTATCACTGCGCCTCCACCTACGCGGCGATCGGCGCCATGCTCACCTTGCTGGCGCGCGAGAGCACCGGCCGCGGACAGTGGATCGACGTCAGTCTGCAAGAATGCGTCGCCGCTTCGCTCGAACACGCCAGCAGCTCCTTCCATCAGGACGGCACCATCGCCGAACGCCACGGCAGCCTGCACTGGACGCGCTCCTTCCGTGTGGCGCGCTGCCAAGACGGCTACGCTGTGCATTGCACCCTGGGGGACTGGACATCACTCATAGAGTGGGTGAACGCCGAGGGCAAAGCACAAGATCTGCTGGAACCGGCTTGGCAGGACTTCAACCATCGGCGCGATCACTGTGTGCATCTGTTCGACGTCCTCGATGAGTGGGCGAAGGAGTACCGCGTCGCCGAGCTGGTCGACGGGGCGCAACTGCGCCGTCTGCCCTACGCCGCCGTGCTCCCCCCCGAGGCGTTGCCTCACACTCCGCAATTGCAGGAGCGCGGCTTCTTCACCCCCGTGGGGCACGAGGAGCTGGGCACGACCCTGACGTATCCCGGCGCGCCTTACGTCTTCAGTAGGACGCCGTGGCGCATTCGCCGCCGACCGCCGCTTGTGGGAGAACACAACGGCGAGGTGTTGGCGGAAATCAAGGGTTCAAAGGTTCGAGGGTGGGAGGGTTCGAAGGTTCAGAGCACAGAGCGCGCATCTCAAAACCAGGAACCAAGAACCGGAGACCAGAAACCCTTGCCCCTCGACGGCATCCGTGTGATCGACTTTACTTGGGTGGTCGCCGGGCCGGTGGCGACCCGGATCCTCGCGGACCACGGCGCCGTGGTCATTAAGATTGAACGGCGCGACGCGCTCGAACTCAGCGCGCGCCGCGGGCTCACCGGCAACCTCAATCGCAACAAGCAGAGTATCGTCATCAACATGAACTCGGCACGCGGCATCGAGCTGGCCAAAGAGCTGATCGCCACCGCCGACGTCGTGGTTGACAATTTCAGCGCTCGCGTGATGCACAACTGGGGGCTGGACGACGAGGGCCTGCGCCGCATCAAGCCGGACATCATCGTCTTGAACATGTCCGGGTTCGGCCACACCGGCTCACAGCGCCATTACGTCAGCTACGGCCCCACGTTACAGGCGCTGTCGGGCTACACATGGTTGATGCGCCACCCCGAGGCTGAACCTGCCGGTTGGGGGTTCTCCTATGCCGACATGGCTGCCGGCTACAGCGGCGCGCTCGCAGTGCTGTTGGCGTTGTGGCACCGCCGGCGCACGGGTGAGGGCCAGCGCATCGATCTCTCGCAATTCGAGAACGCGACGGCTTTGCTCGGCCCACTGCTGCTTGACATCCTGGTCAACGGCGGCTCCGCTATCCCCATCGGCAACGGATCACAGGAGCACGAGGCAGCGCCACACGGAGTGTATCGTTGCACTGATTTCCCGGGTGACGGCGCGGCGCGCGACCGCTGGTGCGCCATTGCCGTGTTCGGTGACGAAGACTGGCGCCGGTTCTGCCGCGTGCTCGGTGATCCGCCGTGGACACGTGACGAACGCTTCACCACCATGCACGGGCGCATGCGCCACCGGGCCGCGCTCAACGCACATGTCGAGTCGTGGACGCGCGGGCGTAGCGCAGAGGAGGTCATGGCTGTGCTGCAAGGTGCCGGGGTCCCCGCCGGGTTAGTGGCCAACGCCGAAGATCTGTGCCGCCGTGATCCCCATTTACAAGCGCGCCAATACTGGACCCGGATCGCCACGCCGGAGGGCGATGTGGTAGAGGTCGATGGAGTGCCCTTCAAGATGTCGGCAACGGCGGGGCGCGTGCGCACGCTGGCGCCGCTGCCGGGCGAACACACGGACGCGATCCTGCAGCGCGTACTCGGCATGAACGCGGAAGCCATCGAGGCGCTGCGCGCCGCTGAGGTGATCGTGTGAGCAAGGAGAAGAACGGTGCCGCGCGAATTCAAGACGATGTCACGCTCGCCGCGGCGCCCGCTGTGCGGGCGAGCCGGACCGACACCAAGCAATGACAAACGCTTCCAGCAGGATCGCCGGATCGCCGCGCGACGACTTGAAGCGCACGTCGAGGTCCGACAGCTGCGTCAGCGCGCCGCGTAGTGCTCGGCGGTCGACGCGACTGGCGTCCTGGAACCGGCGATAGAGGGAGAACGGATGCGCGTTGCCGAAGGCCTCACGCGTTTCCGCGTCGAGGTGCGGCAGAACGCGGCTCTGAAACATATTGAACGAGATGTCGGCCCGCCACGTGCCCCGGACGGCATCGTTCAAGCACTCCCGCGCGATCAACAGCAAGCGTACCTCACGCGCCATCATCCCCAACAGGCGCAGCGGTGGTTCACTCTGCTCCAAAAGGCCACGGAGCAACGGCAGTGCCCGTCCCAGCTGGCGTGACGCGAGTGTCGCGGTAAAGTCGAAGATCCACGATTCCGCCATGTCCCGAAACACGACGCGCACGTCGTCCTCCGTGAGCGCCGGACGCTCACCGGCATAGAGACAGAGCTTTTCCATTTCCATCGCCAGTACCGCTGGTTCGTTGCCCGCCCGCAGCAGAATCAGGTCCTCCGTCGCCGGCGCCAGCTGCTTGCCGAATTGGCGGGCGATATGACGCACAATATCCACGACCGTGTCGCGACTCAACGCGCCGCTGCGCTCGCGCTCGGTGCTGAGATCGACCACCGCGCCGAGGTCGCGCAGCCGCTTCGACAGCCGCTTGCGGGCGTCTATGGCGGAGGCGGTGAACAGCAGCACGGCTAGCGGCGGCACGCCGGCCTCGATGAAGGTGAGCAGTTCATTGCTTTCATCGCCATGGGCGCGGATACCGAGGTCGCGCGCCAGACAGGCAGCATGCACCGCGGCGAGCTGGCTCAGCTGCTCGGCATCCAGGGCTGTCCCGAAGACGTCGCGTACAGGGGTCTTGGCGGCGCTTGTCCAGCGGGTATCGCGGAATTGTTCGTCCGACCAGCCCGCCAAAGCGACCAAGGTGAGGAGTTTCTCAGCCGCATCCTGCTCGCGACCTTCGTTCCATGCTCGGAACAAGGCCGCGGTGATGTCCGCCCGTTTATCACCCGATATGAACGCAGTGGTTTCGCGCACCCACACGACCTTGACGCCGGGAAAGAAGGCCGGCGTGCGCAAACTGTCGATGACTTGCGACAGCGCCGTGGTGCGCCCGTCGTAGGTCTCGAGGTTGAAGGCGCGGCGGGACACGGGCACCAACGCATCGAGCAGCGCGTGAGCGGCCGGTCTTGTTTCAAAGGGCTCACCGACGAACAGGTATACCGGCTTGAACTCACCCGCCGCTGCCGCACGTACCAACGTAGCGAGTGCCGGGTGCCGCTCGGCCAGCGTCGATCCTGCGGGCATAGGTTGTCTATAGCGCGCTGGCTGCACGAAGTCAGCGTGGGAGAGACGAGAGCGCTGAAGACCTTGGTGACGTTCGACGACGCCTCCGAGTCAACGCCATTGGGTAAGGGCAGGCCGCAGCAAAAAAGGCGACCGCACAGGATCGCCCTTTTGCCCATTTGTGAGAATTGCCCGGCTCTTACTTCCTCATGTGCTTTTGAAAGATCGCTTCGGCTTTCTGTGCAGCCGCCTCAGCGCGCTGAGCCGACTCTGAAGCGCTACGCGCAGCTGCCTCCGCCTTATTGGCCGCCATCTCTGCCTTGTTGGCTGCCGCCTCAACTCGGGCCGCCATGCCATCTTCCGGCTGCTTCGCTGCACAGCCAATGCTAGTGCTGGCGAGCAACAATGCGCCCACAGCTGCTGCAGCAATCTGTGTCTTCAGTCCAAACCGCATCGTGTCACCTCCTTCCCGCCACTGGAATCACCTTGAGCTTTATTTCATTGCACAAAACGTCGGAAGCCGCAAGGTCCCGGTGGTTAAATAACAAAAGGCGTTTCCAACAATTGCCTCGGTCGGTTGTCCCATTGTCATGTTAGAACTGAACGTTGACGTTGCCAGTGGGCACATGGTCCGGTGGGGTAAGCTTGAAATCAAGCAACGGCTGCGTGTTGGCACGCACATCGGGTGACAGCCGGTCGGCCAGAGACTCTTGCAAGCCACGTACCGTCAGGCCTTCAGGGGCTGCCGCCTTTGCGGGCGGCCCCGGCACGTCTTGAGCCGTCAACGGTCGCCCAGAAAGAGCGGGGTGTGCTACGCTCAACCCATCTCGGTGTCCCGTCCCCACCAGCTCGAGGCCGGCTAAATATTGCCGCATCGGCGCCTCGCCTACGCGCTCAGGTGGGCTCGGGAAGCGGCCCTTGGCGACCTCAGTGCCAGACTGCGCTGGCAGCTGCACCCGACCGCCGATCACCCCGAGCGTGCCCGCCACTTCGATTTCGCCGGTTATGCAGATGACTTTGGTGACTTCTGCGGCGCTGTCGTATGCGACAATGAACTCCGTCCCGCGCACGGTGGTGATCGCCGTCGGGGTCTCAACTTCGTACCGCGATCGTGCCTCGCGATAGGCCTCGCCCACCCACGCCCGCAACTTGCCGTTGCTCAGATGCAAGAGCGACCCCAGGCGGTGCGACGTCCGGTCGAAGACTTGTTTCGCCAGCAACACCTCGGTGCCTGGCCCCACGTCAATGACCGAGTCGTCTTCGAAAACGACCTTGGCCTGGTCAGTGCTTCCTGTCGTCAGCCGATCACCGGCGAACACCGGGGCGCCGATACTTGCCATCTGCGACGTGCCGCCCCGTGCGATCTGCACCGTCCCGAGTATCGCCGCCACCCGTCCGGTTTCCTGCGCCTGAACGCTGGCGGCGGTAATACACGCGATGGCGAGCGAGCAAAGGATTGAGCGGTTTATCCTGTAGCCCATGTTCAACCTCAAAACGCGACCCGTACTCCGCCGGAGACGATATGGCGATCGTACTCGAACGCCGTGATGTTAGAATTGTTGAAGACTCCGATGTAGGCCAGCGTGAGTGCCACGTGCTCTGTCAAGTTGTGCGACACCGCCAGCGCGACCTGATGCTCGTTGTCGTGCCGCCGGAAGGCAAAGTAGGCGCGACTGTTGGGATGCCGGTAGTCCTCTAGGCGGAAGAGATACCCGAGTTGCACCGTGGCCAAGTTCATGACCGGAAATGCCACCTCGATGTCGCCCTGGTTCGCGGTGTAATCGAAATCGTTTGCGGTGGTGCTTTCGGAATCGAATTGGTAACCGAAGCTCAGCACACGGTCGACAGCGCCGAGGGAGAGATACTGGCGTAACCCGAAGGCGTTATCGTTGCCGTTGCGACCGGGGTCGTACGGCTCGCGAAAGAAGTCGCGATTGCGAAACGTGTAGTACGCCTGCGTCACCGCACCTCGGCTCTCGGCGTAAGCAACCCAGGGAGTGACCAACCCCTCTTGGAAGAACGATCGGTAGTCGAGCGCGTAGAAATCATAGGTCAAGGCCAGGCCGTAGCCGAATGGCGCCGGCTGGGCGCCGGCGTCGAGCAGCACCCGGTGCCCCTGTAGGTCGAAATCGGTCAGGTGAAAATGCACGCTCTGATAGAAATCATACTCGGCCCGCACCGATCCCAGATTGCTGTCGAGCAGCACATAATCGCCACCGGCCTCGATGGCAGTGCGCCCGTCCGACTGGCGGCTGATGCCTTGTTCCGTCTTCAGGCCGGAGTCGGAAGGTGCCAGCGCCACGTTGCTGTCGTACTGAAACGCCAATCCCGCGTACGCCGACCACGGCTTCTTACGCGCGGCAGCGACGGCGGCGGGAGGCTGGCGGGCCTCACCCCTGGTGTATTCCTGTGCGATGCCGCCGATCTCCGTCTGTGGCTGTTCTCGCGCCGCCTCCGCCAGCTCTCCGCGCGCTACGCCGGGCTTGCCCAGCTTCAGCAACGCCAAACCTTCATAGTAGTGCGCCAGCGCCCGTAGCTCCGGGTCGGGTTCGGCCTCCTTGAAGGCGGCTTGCGCCGCGGCATAGTCTCCGAGCCGGTACAGCGTCAGCCCGAGGAAATATGCAGCGATGAAGCGGTCCGCCGGCTGCTCATGGGCGCGCTGCAGCCAGGCTCGTGCAGTCGTGTATTGTCCGGCATCGAAATAGGCAACGCCCAGATCCAGCGCTGCGTGCGGCAGCCCCGGGCTCAGCTTCAAGGCCTGCTCCATGTCTTGGATCGCCGGCGCCAGCATCCCGCGACGCGCCTGAGTCAGCCCTCGGTAATAGAGAGCGAGCACATCGGAGGGATCGGCCTCGACGGCCTGGTTGAACAAACCGTACGCTTTCTCCCACTCGCCGTTATCAAAGGGAACCAACGCGCGCGCGTACAACGCCTGGGAGCGCATGTTGGCCCTGGCCGGCACGCCCGAGAGTACCAACGCCACAGCTATGCACACCGAACCGATGCTGATCCTATTGATCACGGCAGCTTGCCTCAGGAATTGCTCTCATTCGCCACGTCACGGCCCCACTGCAGGAGGCGGTCCGATGAACCGCCCAAAGGCGGCAGGCCCACTACCCACCGGCACGCTGGTAACAGGATTCCCGCTGGCGTCAACCACAGTGACCTCGTCGCTGTCGAAGCAGGCGACGTACACGCGCGTGCCCCCCGGGTCAACGCTGACTCCGATTGGACCGGAACTGACGTTCACCGTCGCCAGCACCGTATTCTCCGTTGGGCTACCGGCAGCAGTGTCGATGATCGACAGTGTGCTGTCGGCGCTGTTGGCGACGTATACTCGCGTCCCCGCGGGATTGACATCAAGCCCAAAGGGTTGAGCCCCTACTAGAACGGTCGCGATCACCGTGTTCACTTCCTCGCTGCCCGGATCGATATCGATCACCGAAACGGAGGCGTCACCCCAATTGGTCGCATACACACGGGCAGCGGCTGGGTTGACGGCGATACCCGTCGGCTGCGTCCCGACCGGAATGGTCGCAATCACCGTGTACGCCGAAGGGCTGGTCTCGTCGGCGTCGATCACCGACACCGCATTGTTACCAAATCTCGATCCGGCGACGTAGACACGCTTGCCGGCATCATCGACGGCAAGCCCGTCGGGCCCGCCCCCTACGGGCACAGTAGCGATGACTTTATCGAGATCCGCACTCGTCGGATCCGTGTCGATCACGAATACCGAGTTGCTGTAGTTGTTGCTCACGAACACACACGTCCCCGCCAAGTTAACAGCAACCCCTCTCGGGAAGCTGCCGACTGAGACCGTCGCGGTTGCCACATTGGCTGCTGTATCGATAACAGACAAGCTGTTTCCGAAGAGGTTTGTGACATACGCCCGTGATCCTGAGGCATTCACCGCCACGCCGAAGGATCCGAAGCCAGTGGCAATCGTCTGGATCACCTGATTGCTGACCGTATCGATCACGGACACGGTGTTGTCACCGGTATTGCTGACGTAGGCCAGCGACGGAGGCCCAAACGTCGCTGTCGGGGTTGGGCTCGGCGTCGGTGGCATGGTTTCGGTGACCGTGGCGCTGGGTGTTGCCGTCGGTGTCTCTGTTGGGGTCTCGACTTCCGTCGGCGTCTCTATCACCGCTGCCGTAGGTGTCTCCGTTGCCGGCGCAGCCGTCGACGTCTCGGTTGCTGTCGGTGTCTCTGATGGCGTCACGACTTCCGTCGGCGCCTCGCTCGCCGTTGGCGTCGGGGTTTCCGTTTCCGGCGCCGCCGTCGAGGTCTCGGTTGCTGTCGGTGTCTCTGATGGCGTCACGACCTCCGTCGGCGTCTCTATCACCGCTGCCGTAGGTGTCTCTGTTGCCGTCGTCGCGGTTGACGTCTCGGTTGCTGTCGGCGTCTCTGACGGCGTCGCGCCCTCCGTCGGCGTCTCTATCACCGCTGCCGTCGGTGTCTCCGTTGCCGGTGCCGCGGTTGACGTCTCGGTTGCTGTCGGCGTCTCCGACGGCGTCGCGGTTTCCGTCGGCGTCTCCGTCACCGTCGCCGTCGGCGTTTCCGTCGCAGTCGCAGCAGTCGACGTTTCGGTGGCCGTCGCCGTCACTGAAGGCACTGCCGTTTCCGTCGCTGTCTCCGATGCCGTCGCCGTCGGTGTCTCGGTTGGGGCAGCGGAAGGTACCGCGGTGGGGCTTGAGGTCTCGGTCGGTGTTTCAGTCGGCGTCGGCGGCACGGTCGGCGTCTCGGTGGCCGTCGCCGATGCAGTGACCGTCGAGGTCTTGGTCGCCGTCGGCGTGCTCGGCGTCGCAGTCGGAGTGGCCGTCGCGGTAACGGTCGGTGTCCTCGTGCGGGTCGCCGTGGCTGTTGGCGTCTCGCTCGCGGTCCGCGTCGGCGTCGCCGTCGCGACCGGGGAAACTGTCTCCGTCGGCGTGGCGGAGGCCGGCGCGGTTGCGGTAGCAGTCGGCGAGGGCACACTCGTTTCCGTTGGCGTCGCCACGGTCACACCGGTGCTAAAGCTGTATTGGAAGCCGCTGAAGGCGCGTGTTTGGTTCGGATCGGAATCGCTGGCACTGACCTCCACGCCAATGGTGCTGCTCGCCGGAAACGGCGCCAGCGGCTGATATGAGAACAGAAACCCAGTGAGCTGCCGATCGGAAGTCCCGCAAGGAGTCTGCCCGCTGTCATCACATTGAGTTAGCGACGCCCCCGCTTGTGACACGCCGGCAACGACGGCGTCCACCTCCCCAACGCTGATGTTGATGCTCGCGATGTTGATGGCACTGACAGCGGTGCCGAGCACAAACGATACCGCTGCCGCAGGGTTCACGTCGGCTGCGCCAGGCGCCGGAACGAAATCGGTCACGAACGGTTGCGCCAAGACCTGCACGACGCCCGCGTCTGCTGTGCGGCCCTGCGGAATGTTCCCAGCGACCGCGGCGCTCTTGTATGACGGTGGAACGTCCGCGGCATTCAGCGGCGGTGGCAGGATATTGCAGTTCAGCGTGGCGGTCTCGGCCGGCGCGGGAATATCGTAACCGAGAACCTGTACGTTGGCGGGACCGATCGCCAGGCCACCGATGCTCACGCTACGCGTCTGGAGTGGATCTACGAAACAGCGCACGGGCGACCGTCCGTTGCCGTCCACCCGCACCTCGACGAGCGAAACGCTCGGCGGGATCTCGGAGGTGAATACCTCAGGCCGGAATTGTGAGCTGGCGGAGCTCGTGTGTGAGGACTGTTCCCACTGGGCTTGCAAGGTCAACCCGCCGGTCGAAGCCCCGCCGCTTGTTTCACCACCACCGCACGCGGCGAAGATCACCGCCACGGCCGCGAGTGAAACGGCACACGCAACTCGCAGCAGAGTTGAACTGAAGTCCAGGGGAATTAGGGACCGCGCCACAATCACCTCGCCCACCAACCAGTCGCATACACCACGTTCTCCGTACACGTCAAGGTCCAAAAAATGCCTAGCTCGTACCGAATATGTGAGGCCCGACGGTCTCAGGCGCCGCATCAAGGCGTGAGCTGGCGGCGACGACTCGGAATCAGTGTGCCCTAGTGCCGTTCCAAATATTTCTGCCAAGGCACATTCTCATACGCCTGTGCCCACAAGACGCCAGCTTGCGAAACCGATTCGGGCTAACAGTCGGAACGGCACTAGTAGTAGGAGTAGAATGCCGGATCGATCTCGAGCGTGTATGAGCCAACATCGGACGGGGTGGCGCCGGCGATGCGGACTAGAAAGCCGATGTCGCCGCCAAACGGCGGCGGTGGCGCCGTCGAGGGTGGCAGTGGAAATTGAAAGAACGGGTACGGCATCGGCGGGCTCAGATCTTCGGTGAAGTCTTCGATGATGTCTGTGGTGAAAGTCGAGGTTCCGGAGATGTCAGTCAAGGCACCGATGAACGCAAAATCAGCCGCGACCGTCCCCAACATCGGGGCATTTAACTGCACCACATCGGCCGGCCCATGCACAAGGTACCATTGCGCCGGCACCCCATCGGCGCTCGTGCAACCGCCGCCGGACAGCGTGCCGGTAACCACGTCGCCGAAGCTGGCGCTCCCCAACGCGCACCCCTGACTGAACCGCGCCGTGTATGCACCGGTTACACCCGGGTCGTTCGCGGCGATGATGAAACCGTAATAAGCCCCGGCGCTCATCAACGGCATGTCCGAGGTTGCCGAGTTACATCCGTCATCCGGAGTCTGTGGGCCCTCCGCCATCAGGTTCAGCACGCATCCATTACTTGGGGGGGAGACGGAGGCGACGCTCGGAATGCTTGGCGGCGTGAAACTATACACATCGAATAGCTGCCCGGTCGACAGCACGCACGAGGAGCTTCCAAAGGTGCCGTTCATCACGCTGGCGGCGGGCTTTGTCGGGCAGGTAGTGGTAGTCAAGGTGAACCCGGGTGGCGGTGAGGTAGTCGGATCGACCTCTCCCGCATCCAGGTTGGTCGACACCTCGACGTAGTAGATTCCATTTTGTTGCAGGATGCGGCTGGCGCGGGCGTCGGTGCTGGTAATGTCCGTTGCGAACGGGTCGGTGTCGTTCGCCACCTGACTGCCGTTGGGTCCCAGGATGCGCACGAACGCGTCGACTGTGTCCGAGGTCATGTTGGCGCTCAGGAACTGCCCGGCTTGGCCAGTAGCATAGCTGTAGGAGCGGAAGGGGATGCCGCCGTACCCCACGCACTCGCTGCCCGAAAAGGTATCGCTGACCTGACCGGAGAAAGTGTTCGCCGGGCACTTCTGGATGTAGAGCGTGTAGTTCACTGGACCAAAGTCCGGATCAACCTGCTCGTTATTGGCCGCCACAATCGTGTAGGTCCCACTTTGCACCAACGTGGCGGCAAGCTCGGAATCGCCGTATCCGGCATTTGGGTCGTGGATGTCGTCCTCGGTGCCGCTGTCGTCGTCCTGGGCAATGAGCACATTGGGTGGCGTCGCACCCGGTGCTGGCGTTACGCCAGGCGCCGGCCCGAGCAGATACAAATGGGCATCATCGTCGGAATTCATGAGAACACTGATGACGTCGCCCGCATTGGCGCTGAACGTGTACAGATCCGCAGGACTGGCAACATCCGAGGGCTCGCCGTCGCTGATGCCGGGAATCTGCAGCGGCGCGGCACAGCTGGTGTTGGACGTAAGGATGCCGCCGCAGTACAGTGATGCTCCGGGGTTTGCGTCGGTTTGCTGCGAGCACGCGCAAGAACCCGCATGCCCTGGATTGCACTGTAGCGGCGCATTCGCCGGGATGTTCGTCAGTGCTTTTGCTGAGCACGAACCGTTCGGCGCCTTCGACAGAAACAACGTGTACTTGCCGGTCCCGCCTTCGCCGCTGGCCACGATTGTGTAGGTCCCGGCTTGCAACGCGAGAAATTGTATCTGCGCACAAGTCAAGGTGTCTGAACTGCAGTCGGTGGTAATGTCGTACGACACCAGTTCGAGCCCGTTGTACCAGCTGCCGCCCGTAACCAGGTTGGGCGAGCGCATGGAGAGAGTGGCGTAAAGAGTGTCGGTGGCCGAAATCTGTTGCATGGTGATCGACACATTCGTTGGCACCTGGGTAACCGTGAAGCTGTAGATGTCCGCCGGATTCGGGTAGTCTCCCGTCGAGGGATATTCTGGATCCGGGCACTCGGTGCCATCCAGATTTGCCGCCTTGGATGCGGGGAGCGCCAGCGGCACCGGTGTGGGGCAGGGTCTGCTGCTCACGGTCAGTGTGTACGAGCCCTCGACCGTCGCTGACGAGGAGGTCACCAGGAACTCGTACGGCTTGGAAGTGGTCACGTAGAACTCGATGAAGACTTCCTGTGTGGCGCCTGCCGTGGGAGTCGCAGTCGGCATCTCGATCGGAGGTCCGCTCTCCTGGTCCCCGAACTGCCCGTCCGCATCGGACAAGAGGACATAGGGAGCGATCGAGTCTGCCGGTGCGGACACATCGATCTTGATCGCTGTCCCCGGCGTGCCCGAAACCGAATACAGGTTGACGGGGACGAGGATTTCTTGGTCAGCGAGGTAGCGCTTGCAGGATCCCGAGGTCAGTGCGTCGTTGATGCTGGTGGGCGTCGGCCCAAGCACCACCACCTCCGTCGGACACACCATCGTGGCAGTGGCGGTCGGCGTCCGGGTTGGGGTTACGGTCGGCGTAGCACTCGCCGTAGGAGTAGCGGTGCACGTTGGCGTTAGCGTCGCGGTCGCCGTGGGAATCGCGGTCGGCGTTAGGGTTTGGGTAGCCGAAGGAGTGGGAGTCGCGGTCGCCGTCCAAGTTGGGGTCGTGGTCGGCGTGGGAGTGGCGGTCGGCGTCGGGGTTGGGGTCGCCGTGAGCGTAGCGCTTGCCGTAGGGGTAGCGGTCGGCGTCGGGGTTGGGGTCGCCGTGAGCGTGGCGCTTGCGGTGGGGGTGGCGGTCGTCGTTGGGGTTGGGGTCGCGGTCAGCGTAGCGCTGGCCGTGGGAGTGGCAGTCGGCCTCGGGGTTGGGGTCGCGCTTGCCGTCGGCGTTTCTCCTCTGGTGTTGGTGCGCGTCGGAGTCGGGGTCGCGGAGGGCAGAGGCGTCCCCGGCGTCGCCGAGCACGGCCCTTGCGCTCCCACCTCCACGACGATGTCGGCGGCGGTGGTCGCACCATCGCCGTTGACATCGGCCTTGCTCAGCAGAGTTGGGTTTCCGCCTGTGTCACCTGCGACAGCTTGGATCACGGCTGATAGATCCGCCGTGGTGACTTGTCCGTCCCCATTGATATCCGCCCGGCACGGCATTTGCGCCGCCCAGGCGCCCGTCGGTCGCAGCAGACACCACGTCAGGAGGCCCGCAACCAAAACGATGCGACTCGATCCGCTAGCGATATGACGCCGGATCGATCTCGATGGTGTATGAGCCGACATCGGACGGGGTAGCGCCGACGATGCGGACGAGAACGCCGAGGTCGCCGCCAAACGGCGGCGGTGGCGTCGTCGAGGGGGACAGCGGGAATTGAAATAACGGCTCCGCCGGTTGGCCCGGATAGTCGGCTTGGTCCGGATAGTCGACGAAGGCTCCCGTGAACGGCTCAATGCCGAAGATGTCAATCAATGCGCCGCCGAACGCAAAGCCAGTTGCGACCGTCCCCGACAGCTGGGTGTTGAACTGCACCACGTCGGCCGGCCCATGCACAAGGTACCATTTCACCAGCGCTCCATCAGCGGTCGTGCAACCGCCACCTGACAGCGTGCCGCTAACCACGTCGCCGAAGGTAGCGCTCACCAACGCGCACCCCTGACTGAACCGCGCTGCGTACGGACCGGTTACCCCCGAGTCGTTCGCGGCGATCATGAAACCGTAATAACCCCCGGCGCTCATCAGCGGCATCTCCGAGGTTGCCGAGTTACATCCGTCATCGGGAGTCTGTGGGCCCTCCGCCATCAGGTTCAAAACGCACCCATTGCTTGGAGGCGAGACCGACGCGACGCTCGGAACCGTTGTCGGCCTGAAACTATACACATCGTATCTCTGCCCGGTCGACAGCACGCACGACGAGCTTCCAAAGGTGCCGTTCATCACGCTGGCCGCGGGCTTTGTCGGGCAAGTCGTAGCAGTCAAGGTGAACCCAGGTGGCGGTATGGTGGTCGGATCGACCTCTCCTGTGTCCACGTTGGTCGACACCTCGATGAAATAGATTCCATTCTGTTGCAGGATGCGGCTGGCGCGGGCGTCGGTGCCGGCCGTTGCAAACGGGTCGGTGTCGTTCTCCACCACACTGCCGTCGGACCCCAGGATGCGCACGAAGGCGTCGACCGTGTCCGAGGTCACGTTGGCGCTCAGGAACTGCCCAGCTTTGCCAGTGGCGTAGCTGTAGGAGCGGTAGGGAATGCCGCCGTACCCCACGCACTCGGCGCTCGAAAAGGTATCGCTGACCGGGGTGGGGGGGGTGACCAGGCCCTTGGAGGGACATTTCTGGATGTAGAGCGTGTAGTTCACTGGACCAAAGTCCGGATCAACCTGCTCGTTGTTGGCCGCCACGATCGTGTAGGTTCCGCTCTGCACCAACGTGGCGGCAAGCTCGGAATCGCCGTATCCGGCAGGTATGTCCCGCGTGTCGTCGATGCCGCTGTCGTCGTCCTGGGCGATGAGCACATTGGGCGGCGTCGCACCTGGTGATGGTGTTACGCCAGGCGCCGGCCCGAGCAGATACAAATGGGCATCGTCGTCGGACGTCATTAAGATGCTGATGACGTCACCCGCATTGGCGCTGAAGCTGTACAGGTCCGCAGGACTGGCGACATCCCCGGGTTCGTCATCGCTGATGCCCGGAATCTGCAGCGGCGCGGCACAGGCAGTGTTGGCGGTGAGCGTGCCACCGCAGGCGGTCGGGGGAGCCCCCTCGGACGCTTGCGGCGAGCATGTGCAAGAACCGGCATGCCCTGGATTGCACTGTAGCGGCGCATCCGCCGGGATGTTGCTCAGCGTCCTCGGCCGGCACGAAGGCGAAGTTAGAGACAAGCTGTAACTACCGGTTCCGCCTGCGCCGCTGGCTACGATCGCGTACATCCCGGGTTGCAGCGCGAGGAAGTTGATCTGCGCACAGGAAGGAGGATTCAAGGCCGTTTGCGAGCTGCAATCGGTATCCAGATCGAACGACACCAGTTCGAGCCCGTTGTACCAGCTGCCACCCGCAACCAGATTGGGTGAGCGCATCGACAGTGTGGCATAAAGATCGTCATTGACCGAAGACTGTTGCATTATGATCGACACATTCGTGGGCACCTGCGTCACCGTGAAGGAGTAGATGTCCGCCGGGTTGGGCAGGACTCCTGTCGACGGGAAGCCAGGATCCGGGCACTCCGTACCATCCAGGTTACCGGTGACCGTGCCGAAGGTCAGCGGCACCGGTGTGGGGCATGTCCTGCTGCTCACGGTCAGCGTGTACGAACTCACGTCGGCCGTCGCTGACGAGGAGCTCACCAGAAACTCGTACGGCTTCGAAGTGGTCACGTAGAATTCGATCGGCGGCGGTCCGGAGCCGTCTTCCACCCAGAACTGGCCATCGGCGTCATAGACGACGACGTAAGGAACGAAGGAACCGGCGGCGACATCAATCTTGATAGCGCTTCCTGGCGTGCCCGAAACCGAATACAGGTTGACGGGGACGAGGATTCCTTCCCCACCAACGTCGCGCTGGCAAGATGCGGAGGCCAGTGTGTCGTTGATGGTCGTGGGCGTCGGTCCAAGCACCACCACCTCCGTCGGACACACCATAGTGGGAGTGGCCGTCGGCGTCGGGGTTGGGGTCACGGTCGGCGTAGCGCTTGCCGTGGGAGTACTCCGGGTGCTGGTGGGCGTCGGCGTGCTCCTCGGCGTGAGAGAAGATGGTGTGCGTGTCGCCGTGGGCGTCGTTGCCGCGGGCGTCGTTGCCGTGGGCGGCGTTACCGAGCACGGCCCTTGCGCTCCCACCACCAGAACGATATCGGCGGCGGTCACCGCACCATCGCCGTTGACGTCAGCCTTGCTCTGCAGGGTCGGGTCGCCCGTGTCACCCGCCACCGCCGCCACCACGACCGCCAAATCCAAGGCGGTGACTTGTCCGTCCCCATCGATATCCGCCGGGCACGATACCGCCCCCAGAGCGGCTGCGGTCTGCAACAGGCACCAGGCGAACAGCCCGGCAACTAGAACGCTCTGACTTGAACCGCTAGCCACGTCATCTCTTCAGCGACGAAATTGGGTGAATTCTTTTCCTGGCCAGCAAAGAAGTCAAGCAATTTGTATGGAGGGTTCTGGGGGCGAGCGCGCCGTCCGGATTGCCACCTCTCGTGGACTGGTTATAGTAGGCGCGTGCCTCGCAAAGCCTCCTCCGCAGCCGACATCGGCCACGAAATCGAACAGCTCCGGCGCGAGATCGACTACCACAACTATCGGTATTACGTGCTCGACAACCCGGTCATCTCCGATGCGGAATACGATGCCCTGTTCCGCCGGCTGGTGGAGCTGGAGGACACCCATCCCGAGCTTCGGAGCCCGGCTTCACCGACCCAACGGGTCGGCGCACCGCCGGCGGAGCGGTTCGAAACCGTCCGCCACACCTTGCCGATGCTGTCGCTGAACAACGCCATGGCGGAGAATGAGCTGCGCGAGTTCGACCGTCGGGTGCAGCGGGCGCTCGAACGCGAACGGCCGGTCGAGTACGTCGCGGAGCCGAAACTCGACGGCACCGCCATTGAACTGGTCTACGAAAACGGCGAGTTGACGGTCGCCTCCACCCGCGGCGACGGCAGCAACGGCGAGAACGTCACCGCCAACGTCAAGACTATCCGCAGCGTCCCACTGCGGCTGATCCGATCCGACAAGAAGGCGCCTCCGGTGCCCGCGCGACTCGAGGTGCGTGGTGAAGTGATCCTGCCGAAGGCGGCCTTCCGCCAGTTGAATGAGGAGCGTAACAAGCGCGGCGAGCCGCTCTTCGCTAACCCGCGCAACGCCGCCGCCGGCTCGCTGCGGCAGCTCGATTCACGCATCACGGCACAACGCCCGCTCGACATCTTCTGCCACGGCTTCGGCCAGATCGCCGGCGCCGTCGAGCTGAAAAGTCACTGGGAGTTCTTGCAGGTCATTTCCGCGTGGGGACTGAAGACCAATCCGTTGAACCAGCTGTGCGCCGACGCCGACGCCGTGGTCCAGTACCATCGCGACATGGCGGCGCAACGCGCGGCGCTGCCGTACGAGGTGGACGGCATCGTCGCCAAAGTGAATAGCCTGGAACTGCAGCGGCAATTGGGCGAGATCTCCCGCTCTCCCCGCTGGGCCATCGCTTACAAGTTCAAGGCGCAGCAGGGGACGACGAAGATCATCGGCATCATCCCATCGGTCGGCCGCACCGGCGTCATCACGCCGACCGCGCAGCTGGAGCCCGTGCAGGTCGGGGGCGTGACCATTTCCAGCGCCTCGTTGCACAACATGGACGAGATCGAGCGGAAAGACATCCGCATCGGCGATACCGTCCTTATCGAACGCGCCGGTGACGTCATTCCCTACATCGTCAAGGTGGTGCTCAAAAAACGGACCGGAGACGAGGCTAAGTTTGATATGCCGAAGGAATGCCCCGCCTGCCAGAGTGAAGTAGTGCGCGAGGAGGGTGCGACGGCGTACCGCTGCATCGGCATGAGCTGCCCGGCCAAGTTGCGCGAGTCGATCCGCCATTTCGCCTCTAAGCACGCGCTCAACATCGACGGCATCGGCGATAAGCTCGTCGAGCAGCTCACGGCCAAGGATTTGGTGAAGAACGTCGCGGATCTCTACGAGCTTGCCAAGAAGAAGAAGGATCTCGTCGACCTCGACCACATGGGCGAGAAATCAGCGCAGAACATTCTCGACAACATCGAGAAAAGCAGGAAGACCACACTGGCACGCTTCATCTACGCGCTCGGCATCCCGCAGGTCGGCGAGCACATGGCGGAGGTGCTGGCCGACGAATTCCCCAGCATCGCCAAACTTAAGAAAGCCAGCGGAAAGAAGCTGCTCGGGGTGCGGGAAGTAGGACCCGAAACGGCGCGCGAGATCCGTGCCTTCTTCAAGCTTGAGCAGAACGCGAGGATCATCGAGCGGCTCCAGAAAGCCGGCGTCAACCCGACCGCCGAGCGGCGCCAACGCACCGGCAAGCTGGCCGGCAAGACCTTCGTGCTGACCGGGGCGCTGTCCGTTCCTCGCGATCAGGTAGCGCGGGAGATCGAAGCCTGCGGCGGCCGCGTCAGCGGCAGTGTGAGTAAGAACACCGACTATGTCGTCGCCGGCGAGGACCCCGGCTCCAAACTCGACAAAGCGCGTGAGTTGGCGGTCAAGACGATCACCGAAGAGCAACTGCGGAAGCTGCTCGGGGAAACCTGAAGGTAGCCGAAGTATGACCGATCCTCTTGATCAGAGAGCGCGCGTCCACTTGCGCATCAAAGGGCGCGTGCAAGGAGTGGGCTTTCGCTTCTCCACCGTCGACGAAGCTTGCCGTCTCCGTGTGACCGGTTGGGTGCGCAACACATACGACGGCTATGTCGAACTGGTCGCTGAGGGCCCGCGCGACCGCCTGCAGCAGCTGGTAACGTGGTGTCATGCGGGCCCGGGCGGGGCCCTGGTCACCGACGTCGAAGAGCAGTGGCTGCCGCACGCCGGTGAGTTCGACGCCTTTCGCATACGGCGCTGAGGCGCCCGCGTTGCACACGCTGGCGATTCCGAGGTCGCGAGGTTGTGGGCCGTCGTGGGCAAGCCTGAAGGGCAAGGTCAATGCCGGCAGGGATCGGCAGCGATTTAGATGGGAAACCCAGCACCAGCGGAGCCGAGGCGTGATGGGCTGCGAGATCCTGCAAGGGTTGCGCGGGGGTTTTTCCGGCCTCAACAGTGCCCAACCCTTCGGAATCGCGGCGCATTGCCGAGCATTTGCCTGCTGGTCACCCTGCGTGATATGCTGTAGCCGGTTGCAAGGGTTGGCAAATCTGGGTGGTCAGCTAAGTACATATTTCGGCTCCGTGAGCGGGCGGCCAGCAAAGATGATGACGCTAGCGCGAAGCATGTGCAAAGCATTCTCGGCCTTCTTTGTTGCTGTGTTCGCATTAGCATCTGACGGCTGTGGGCCAGGCGGGCTCGCGCAGGGAATTGCCGGCGGACGCCCGGCAGGCTTAGAGACGAGCGCCGGAAGCGATGCATCAGGAGCTATCAACTGTTGGTGGCACTTACACAAGTCCGGGTCATTAGCAGTTACAGATGTCCGCTCGGTTAGAGGGGGAGTTGTCTGCGATTCTTTTGGTTTTCTTTATTTAGCTTTCTTAAAGCGCGTAG